>CAZPQQ010000001.1:0-123046 GCA_964588665.1 uncultured Dehalococcoidia bacterium
CTCACCGACTCCCAACCGGCCCGAGACAACGAAACCGAGCATGACGAGCTCCGACAACAAGGCGGTGGGCTGATCGAATTCCTTGGCAAGGGAGATGCGGCCGGACTCGAAGAAAACGTTGCGGCAGCTATGGCGGCGCTCGAAGATCAACAACACAAAGACCTTGTCGAAAAAGCCGCGGAGGTAGAGGCTGCATTGGTGGCGGCTATGGGCGAAGAGCGAGTACTCGCCCGCACGAGGCGTCACCTATATCGACGGGTCATGGCTTTGCGTGTCCTCGAGTACGATCACTTCGAGAACGAGGAAGCCTTCGTTGTAGAAATGATAGCGGAGAACCTCGACGAAACCACGCAACTCACGATGGCAAGACACCTGTTGATTGATGAGAGCGCCGACGATCCGCGTTGGGTCATCGACTGGGTCGCCCGGGAACTGGATCCAGGCGAACAGAAGCTCCTTGCCGATTTGGAGGCAAGCTTCTCAGCTTGATCGCATAGCATCGGCGAATAACCAACACTCGGGGCGACTCCTGTTCATACACGGAGTAAGGTTGTCATTCGACAGAACGCAACCCGTTGGCGGGTGGACCGGCTCTCGTATTGGATGACCCTGCATCGAGTTCTCTTGATTCGGGTAATCGTCTGACTTCGGCAACATGGACCCGGCTCTCGACTCCGCAGCTAGGTCTGGTGCTGGGGCATGCAGATGGCGTACTTTGGGCACATCGCCCCTACATTCAGAAAGAGGAAACACCATGTCCGACAACAACATTGGACTGACAGCCCACCTCATGCGCAGAGCCGGATTCGGCGCGGCGCGGGCCGAGCTGGAGGATCAAGCCTCAAGAGATTACAGCGACGTGGTCGAAGACTTGCTGGACCCAGAGGCGCAGCCAGACCTGGATGAGGACGTTCTCAGGAGATATAACCTGGACCTGACCTATCCGGACGGCCTGCCGATTTGGGCCGGCAGGTGGGTCTGGCGCATGATCAACAGTCGCCGGCCGCTGGAAGAGAAGATGGCCCTCTTCTGGCATCACGTCTTCGCGACCGCCTGGTACAAGGGCGAACACACGCCGTCGATGATCAGTCAGATCGACACCTTCCGGCGCGACGGCATGAGCGATCTTCGAACCATATTCATGGGCCTTGCCAAAGATCCGGCCATGAACTACTGGTTGGACAATTGCGAGAACCACGCCGACCAGCCGAACGAGAATTGGGGTCGCGAGTTGCTGGAACTGTTCTCCATGGGCGTCGGCAACTATACTGAGTTCGACATCAAGGAGGCCTCTCGCGCGTTCACCGGATGGACCTTCACGCAACCGATCCCCCTGTACCCCTTCGGTCATCACAGCTCTCGGTTCGAGTATGTTGCCGAGGACCACGATGACTCCGAGAAGACGTTCCTGTCGCACACTGGTCAATTCAACGGCGAAGACATCATCGACATCGTCGCGGATCAGCCCGCCACGGCCAGGTTCATCGCCCGACATCTCTACAGCTTCTTCGTGGCCGACGAGCCTCAGGTGCCCGCCTGGAACATCGAGCCGCCTCGGGATCCCGATACGGTGGATGCCCTGGTGGCCGCGTTCGAGGAAAACGACGGTCAGATCGTTCCGGTTCTGCGGACTCTGTTCAATTCAGAAGCCTTCAAGAACGCCAGGCAGAGCCGCGTCAAGAGCCCGGTCGAACTGGTGGTAGGCGTGATCAAGCTGGTTGGAACGTACAAAGAGCCCGATCCGACTGAACCGCTGCCCGCGCTGGTCGGCGCGACGGCCGTCATGGGCCAGCAGATCATGAATCCACCGACCGTCGAAGGTTGGCACACCGGACACGAGTGGATCGACGGCGGCACGCTCAACGAGCGAGTCAACTTCGCGGTCAACCAGTTCAGCGACTCGACCAAGCCGGGAATCCAGGAGCTCCTGTCGCGGGTGGAAGGCACTCTGACGCCATCCGATCTCGTCGACCGGTGCCTTGAGCTTTTGGGGCCGCTGGAGGTGGGCGATCAGACGCGATCCGCGCTCCAGAGCTATGCCGACGACATCGGCGAGATCAATCGCGACTCCGAACAGGCGCGCGAAGACCACACCGATGACATCGTCCGCTTGCTGCAGTGCATCGTCGCATCTCGCGAGTACCAGTTCGCGTAGCCAGCTGCGTCAAAGATTCACCGTCAACGAATCTATAAGACAACATCAAGGCCGTGCGTCGGCCAATTGAAATCCTGAAGAGGTGAGGACGTCATGACAGGAAACGGGAATGGGAGCCAGCCGGTGTTGGTGGTCGTGCAGCTCTCGGGCGGCAACGACTTCATGAACACGGTAATTCCCTACACGAACTCCACTTACTACGACAGCAGGCCCACGGTGGCCATTCCCCACGAGAAGGTTCTCCCCTTTACCGACACGTTGGCGTTCCACCCGAACATGGGCCCGTTCAAAGACCTTTACGACCAAGGCATGGTGGCGATCGTACAAGGCATCGGATACCCGGACTCCAATCGCTCCCACTTCAGAGGAATGGACATCTGGCACACGTGCGAGCCGCACGTCGTGGCCACCGTCGGCTGGGTGGCCAAAGCTCTCAACACCCTGGACCCGGAGGGATCGAACCCGCTGACGGGCATCAATTTCGGAGTGGGCCTGCCCAGAGCCATGGCGATGCCCGGCGTGCCCGTGACTTCGGTCAGCAATCTGGACAACTACGGCCTGATGACAGGCATGGGAGCGGCGGAGCAACGCGACCGAGCCTTGGACATCTTCAAGCGAATGTACGCTCCGGCCATCGGCTCGGGTCCGGTGATGGAATACCTGTCACAGACCGGCCGGGACGTGCTGGCGGGAGCGGACATGATCGCGGTCGCTCCGCAGCAATACGAATCGACAATCGAATATGCGGCGACTCCAATCGCCCAGGCCCTGCGCGACATCGCTCGAGTGCACACCGCCGGACTGGGCACGCGGATCTTCTACACCGCCCACGGTGGCTACGACGTTCACGCCAACGAGAACCCGGCCCAACCGACGTTGTTGGGAGACCTTTCGGCGGCGATATCCGACTTCTTCGCTGACCTGCGGGAGCACGATGCCGACGACAACGTCGCCATGCTCGTGTTCACCGAGTTCGGCAGACGGGTCCGAGACAACGGTTCCGGCACCGACCACGGATCCGGCGGCGGAGCGTTCATCATCGGCAAGAACGTCAACGGCGGTCTGTACGCCGAATACCCGTCGCTGGCTCAAGATCAGCTAGCCAACGGCGAGGACCTTCCGCACACCATCGACTTCCGAGGCATTTACGGCACGATGCTGGAGCAATGGCTCCACATCGATCCGCAGCCCATCGTCGGCGGCGTCTACGAGCAGATCGGCCCGTTCAAGTAGTTCCATAATTCAGCATAATATTTCCGCGTGCTGGATCTGGTTTGATCGTCTAAGCCGCGGCGAGCACACAGGAGGCACAACGTGTCAAGGCCATTTGCCCTGCTAAGGTCAGGGTTCCCGTTTTACATGACGCTGGGAATGAGGCGCATCACGACCAACGCGATGGACATCGGCTTCGGCAAGGAAGGGCGTATATACGTCCTCACTCGCGGAGGTCTTGGCACCGGCCTTCGGGTCATCAATTGGGATGATGAGAATCTCGGCACTCTCGGCGACGGGAAGTTTTCGTGGCCAAGTTCGTTGCTTGTAGACAGCGACGAAAACCTATACATATCCGACGAAGCCAAGCACAACGTGACCGTGCTGGACAAAGACGGTGAGCTGGTGGCCGAATGGGGCGAGCATGGCTCGGAACCCGGCCAACTCGACCGGCCGGCCTCCATCGCGTTCGATCTCGACGGCGCCATCGTCGTGTCCGACACCCAGAACCATCGGATCCAGACGTTCACTCGCGACGGAGAGTACATCTCCGGCTTCGGCGAACATGGAACCGACGACGGGCAGCTCAACATGCCCTGGGGGATCTGCATCGACGAAACTGGCGCGGTGTACGTTGCCGACTGGCGCAACGACCGGGTGCAGAAGTTCACCGCCGCTGGTGAACACGTTCTCACCTTCGGACGGTCAGGATCCGGCGCCGGTGAGTTCAATCACCCCTCCGCGGTCGCCGTGGACGGCCACGGCGACATCTACGTCTCCGACTGGGGCAACAACCGCGTGGAGCTTTTCAACTCGGAGGGACGGTTCGTCGAGGAGATACTTGGCGAGGCCAACCTGTCCCAGTCGGGCTTGAAATACATTCAGGCCAACCCCCAGGTCCTGCGGCTTCGCGACATGACCGAACTGGGGCGCATGAAGCGTCTGCGCGCTCCGCTTGGCCTGCACGTCGACGACGAGTTCCGGCTGTTCATCTGCGACTTCGGCTCCCACCGGATTCAGGTCTACAAGAAAGAAGCCTACGAACTCGCCGAAAACCAGATTGCACCGCCCCTGCGCAACCCAATTATGCTGACGACGTAGGGGGCGACTGCCGTTGCGGCAGCCGAAACGATTATCGCGAGAGGGCGGACCAACCAGTCCGCCCTCTTTGCTTTTCTGCGGGCCGCTGCTGCACTGATTTATCCGCAGCAAAACGTGCACACTCCGGAACCACCGTCATCCCAACAATGATCGCCTCCGGCGTTACTTCCAGCGATGGCCGAGGCGTTCAACGACAGCGCCCGAAACACAGCGAATAGACGCCTACTCGGTCGTCGCGATCGTAGCGTTGAGCGAGAGGAAATCGCGCCCAGATCGTGGATCGGGATGAAACGAAAGCTACGGAAGTTTTGCATGGAGATACGGGCATTGTCGTCAATCTGGCCGGGGCATCCGGTCAATTGCCTGCGCTCAGGACACGCCGAAGGCGCTGTCAGGCGGATTCATTACCGACGCAACGCATCACCTGGGACTAAGAAACACATAACCGATTCCAGTGGAAACTTTCGAGATAAGACGATTGACTTGCGAAAAGGTCCTGCCAGAATACCTGACAGGTCTTCGTGGGTGCTGCCACGTTCGGTACAGTGGGTGGAGGCGCCTAGATCGAGTTTCGGTCGACAAGTCAGTGGTATGCGTCGATACCCCGGAAGCGCGGAGTACGTAGGCATATTGCGCCCTCTTCGCTTGGCTCTTTTGCGGTCAATTCTTCGTGAGTATCTGATTTGGACACGTCTGCCTTATCCTTGAGTACACTACTCAGTTCAAGAGCTCAGTCCACGTCTAAACTCTCTGAATCTTTTCGCGCTCTTTTGTCTCATCATCGCTGAGAGTCAATTGTTGACAAAGGTTCACATATGCGGGCGTTCATCTGCTCGGCAAGCACGAACTTCTCCTGGATATGACCGTTCGGTGGCTTGCCTAGAAAATTGATTGATAATCATCAAATATTGATGCCATCGCCTCATTGCATTGACTAAATTTATCACGATCCGAGAAATCTCGGCAGATCAACCAGGATCACTCGCAGGGAGGCCAACAATGGAACGCCACTCATTCGGCAAGATGAACAGAAGCAAGCTAGCAGTGCGCAGCATCTTGCTGTTTGCGATCCTGGCAATTATTGCTGTGGGCTTGGCGGTCAGCCCGTATCCGTTGAAGCCACAGCAGGTTGAAGCCGCAACCTCCTTCGCCTCCGGTGACACCATCACCGCCGACGTGACGCTCACCGCGGATGTCGATTGCACGGGATACGACGCCTCCTTATCGCTCGGGAGGGTGCTCACCATCGGGGCCGACGGCATCACCATCGACGGCGCCGGTTTCACGCTTGGTTACACCGGAGCCACGGAGGTCTGGGCGGGTATATACGCGGACAACTTCGACAACGTCACGATCACGAACCTGACCATCGTTGGGGCGGGATCCGAATCCCACGCAACGGTCTTCTTGACTCCAGACCTGACGGTCGGCGGAGCGACGCTGCTCAACAATGACTTCTCTAACGGTCAGGTCAAGATTGACGGTGTCAAGAACGCGACGATCGATGCGAATGTGATCACGCCCACCGCAGCTTGGCCTGCGAGCGCCTTGGTCATAGATAACGTTCCTGGAGGCTCAACGTACAGCATCACCGGCAACACGCTGATCAACCTGAACGGGGGCGGCCTGATAATAGGTAAAGTCCAGAACCCTGGAATAACGCTCACGTTGGAGTCGAACATCTTCGACGGCTCCCGATGGGGCGCCATTCTGAACAACATCGATGGCGGCGTGGGTGGCTTCTCACTGTCGCACACCAACAGCTTCGTTGGCGCCGGTTGGACCGGTGGCTACCCGGTGTTTCTCTCCGGGATGAACCTGACGGTTGACGGCTGGTCGACGCTGGGCACGGTTGGCGCCGGTGCGGACCGGGCCATTTACGTGGGCCAGAGGCAGCTGTTTGGACACTTTACCGTCGTGCCATCGGAGGACATCTTCATCACCAACAACACCGTCACCGTCCTCGGCAACGGGACCAAGCACGGGATCGTGCTCGACGGTGTCAAGTCCGCAACGATCACCGGGAATACGGTCACGCCCACGGGATCGTGGCCCGACGGCGCGCTGGAAATAATCAACGTTCCTGCGTCCTCCACATACGACATCAGCAACAACACACTGATCAACCCGAACGGCGGTGGTCTGATAATCGGTAAAGTCCAGAACCCTGGAATAACGCTCACGTTGGAGTCGAACATCTTCGACGGCTCCCGATGGGGCGCCATTCTGAACAACATCGATGGCGGCGTGGGCGGCTTCACGCTGTCCACGACCAATACGTTCGATGGGGCGGGTCACACTGGAGGCACGCCGCTGACGATCTCTGGACCTGACGGTTGACGGCTTTGGCTTCGGCTTCGTTACCGTCGAAGGCGGTGTTGGCATAGCTGTCAATGACAAGGTCCTCCCGGGGCACGCTATCACTGCCCCGTCAGAGCGGATCACCATCAGCAACACCACAGTCACAGGATTCGGCACAGGCATTAATGTCAGCCTGAGCAAGCCGACGCTTGACAACGCTCTGACGCTCGATAGCGTCACGGCGTGTGGCAACAGCCGAGGGATTGGCATCAGAGCAAACGGTGCTGACGTCCTCGGTGGCAACGTCGGAGGAGCCACACTCGACGGGATCCACGTGTTTGGCGGGTCCACCAACGTGCTGATAGACGGGGTAAACTTCTTCGGCAACCCTGTCCTGATGGATGTCGTAGATGACACGGGAGGGGCCACGGTCCAGAACTCCACGAACAACCCGTTCAACTGCCCTGCCCCCGGAGCAAGCGACACAACGCCTCCGACCATCACTTTGATCGGCTCGGACCCGGCGACCGTTGAGATCGGGAGCGTCTACTCCGACGCCGGCGCCACCGCCTCCGACAACGTGGACGGGGACATCACGGCAGACATCGTCACAGTTAATCCCGTTGACGCAAACACGTTGGGTTCTTACATAGTCACTTACAACGTGTCCGACTCCTCGGACAATGACGCCGATGAGGTGAGCAGGACTGTAAACGTGGTCGATGCCACACCGCCGACCATTACCGCGAGCCGAGTTCCCGCTGCGGCCAACGCGAATGGCTGGAACAACGTCGACGTGACGGTCAGCTACGTGGCTGAGGATGCGGGGTCCGGAATCGACGCGTCTGCCAGTGGCCTAGCCGACGACGTAATCGGCGAAGGCGAGAACCAGACCGCGGAAGGAACCGCGGTAGACAACGCGGGCAACTCCGCAAGCGCGTCAATCACCGGGATCAACGTTGACAAGACGGACCCGGTGGTTACGGTTTCAGACCAGTTGGCTCGGGCGACTTCCGAGTCCGGCGCGAGTGTGACCTTCAGCGGCGTCTCTGCAAGCGACGCGCTGTCGGGCATCGACACGTTCGTCTGCTCCTCGCCGGACGGCGGCACGTTCGCTGTCGGCGTAACCGCCGTCGACTGTACGGCCACAGACCTTGCTGGCAATTCCAGCAGCGATGGCTTCAACGTAATAGTCACCGACGATTGCGACTGCACCAAAGGCGTAGGGTTCTGGAAGAAGCAGTTCAAAACGTCGCTCAAAGGTAAAGGCAAACAGCAGATCGACGACTCGGCGTTGAACGCTTATCTGAGCATCGTAGGCTTAGGGTCAGGCGTCTTCGGCGACATGACCATTGCCGAAGCCAACGACGTGTTCAACCCGCCCAAGCCCAACAGGCGTGGCGGCGGCGGCTCGCACAGCGGGAGCGGCTCAAGGTCTAGCGAGGCCAGCGGTTCGTCTTCGACGGGCAGATTGAGGAACAGGGGCGGCTCTAAAGGCAGCTCTCACGGAGGCACAAAGCTGGCTAAGCAGGAGTAAAACACCCAACAGCAACTGCTGGCCGCGTGGCTCAACTACGCCAAGGGCGCCGTCGACTCGGATGCAATGATCCTCGAGGTTGAGGGTCTCATGGAAGCGGGCGACTTCAACGCCGCCAAGGAGCTGGCAAAGTCGATCAACGACCAGGACAAAAACAATCCTGACTGCGATACCAAGAGCGGCACGGGCTCCAAGTCCGGGTCGGACACGGGCAGCCGCTCGAACAGCCGGACGAGAGGCTCCGACAATCGCTCCCGCGGTGGCGACGAAAGCCAGACCCACGGCTCGGACTCTGGTTCCAGAGACGACACGAAGAAAAACAAGAATAACAAAAACGGCAAGAACGGCAAGTCAGGCAGGCACGGCAAAAGGTAAACCTGCAGCAATCCGAACCCGATAACGGTTAGCGAATGAAGGCCGGTCCACGTAGGGGACCGGCCTTCTGCTTGTTGAGTGCACGGTCGGGCAGTGGTGAGGCACGATACATCGGCTTCTCGGCTGATGAACAGTCGAGAGGATTCGCCCCGGGAACGATTCTCGAGGATTCACCGGACTTCGTTTCTATGAGTGGGCGCGCTGCCCGTCAATTGCCACCACCAGGCGGCGGCCATATAGTCTCGGGTATCCCAGAATGTCGCGAATATCGAAGCGATGAAATCCAACTGAGAATCGCTGTCGCTGGCAGCTTCGTGCAACAATGTATTGAACCGATTGTTGCTCGAGGAGTTTAGTGGGATGAATGTCAAGACTTGGATATGGTGCCTTCGCTGTGAGCGGTGTTTCTCGGTGCTGATCACAACGGAGCCTGAGATTGAGGACGCGGACGAGAATCAGGGGATGGGGGCATCCCCGTTCGATCACGCCTACGAGTTGGAAGTGCAACTGGGGGTCGAGATGGAAGGCGGGGTGTTTGCGACCTGCCCTTACGAAGGCTGCAGCGGGTCGTTGTTCGATTTTCGCTGGTGGGAGGATTTCCGGTTGGGAAAGAACATTACGGAGGAAGTTCCGGCCCTGGATACGGTCTATCCACTGTACCCGGATGGACCTCCGCAGCAGAGTGATGACTGAGCTCAGCTTGGCGGCGGCCGTCTGCACCTCGAAGTGAGCCGGCCAGCAGAGAGCGCGGGCGCCCACCCCGCAAGGCGGCGTCCAGAGCGCTCAGTTTTCGCGCCAGCGGAGCTTCCACAGGCCCAGGCTCATGCATGCCGCTGCAAAGACCGCCAGGAGAGCGACTTCGGCGAACACGTCTGAGCCTCCGGCGAGGGACGTTGACATGCCGTCCGCCGCGTAGCGCAGTGGCGATATCCAACCGAAGACTTTCATCACGGCTGGCGCCTGCTCCATGGTGAAGTAGACCGGGGATATGAACGCGAGCAAGATTCCCATCAGGTTGGACATCAACCCGCCGACCTCAGCGTTTGGAGCGTAGCTGATGATGAACAGCGTCAGTCCGGACAGCGTCAGCAGCACGGTGACCACGATCGGCACGAATGCCCAGTTCAGCGAGAAATCGACTCCGGCGATCAGCGCGACGACAAGCAGCACCGCGATGGTCGTGATCGACAGCATCGACCCGAATATCAGAACGCCGAACGCGTAGGCGATGCGGGAGACGGGCATCGTGATGACCAGCTTCAGCCTGCCCTGGAATCGGTCCTGAATGACGCTCTGCGCCAGCATGTTCGTCGTCATCATCGTCGCGCCGAACACGATTGTGCCAACCATGGCTCGGCGGACGGCGTCGGGAGAGTCCGGCGCCAGAGCTCGGGCGAAGTAGAACATCCCGACAGGGAACACCAGCACGCCGACCAGGTACCAGTACCACGCTCGGGCGAACATGATGAACTTGATCTCGAAGACGCTGCCGATGTCTTGCAGGAACTTCCGCCATCCGGTCACCAACTCGGGCTGGATCGACTGAGCGCTAGGCATCGTCTGTGAAGCCATCGGAATCCTCTCCATCTGTCAACGCAAGGTAGACGTCTTCCAGGCTGGTGCGGGCCACAGAGTACTGCCGGACGCCCTTGTCTCGGACCTTCGCCACCAGCTCCTGGTCGTCTACGCCGTATACCGTGTGCGTTTTGTTTTCCGTGCCGTGGGTCGTGTACGTGACCTTGAATTCGTAGCCGTGAGCCGCGCGCAGATTGGGCACGGTGTCCAGCGCGAGCAGCTTACCGTGCTGGATGACGCCAACCCGATCGCACAGGGCTTCGGCCTCTTCCATGTAGTGCGTGGTCAGCAAGATCGCCGATCCGCGTTCGCGGTTCTCTCTGAGCAGCGCCCACAGGTCGCGCCTGGATTGTGGATCGAGGCCGGTGGTCGGCTCGTCGAGCACGATTAGCTTCGGATGAGACAATGTCGCGATGCCGACCATCACCCGTCGTTTCAAGCCACCGGACAGCTTCAGGTTCGGCACGTTGCGGTGATCTTCCAGGCGCAAGCTCGCGATCAACTCATCGGCTCGAGTGGCCGCGTATCGCGAGGACAAGCCTCGCAGCTTGCCGAAGATTCGCAGCGTCTGGCGAACCGTCAGCATCTCGTGCAGGTCGGCTTCCTGCGGCACGATCCCCATCATGAACTTGGCTCTGATCGGGTCGCTCACGACATCGACGTCGAACACGCGAATGCTTCCAGACGACGGCATGAGTTCAGTCGTGATCTGCCTGACCAGCGTGGTCTTGCCGGCCCCGTTAGGTCCCAGGATGCCGAGAATCTCGCCTGGTCGGACGCTGAATGAGATTTCCCGGTTCGCCTCGATGCCGCCCTTGTACGTCTTGTTGACGCGGTCGACCACCAGAGGCAGCTCTGTGTCCACAACGGCGTCGGTAGGCTTGTTCATCTTGTCGGTCATTTCGTTGATCGCTCCGGATATCATTGTCGGACCCCCGTATTGATTGCACACCGTTGCAATTCTCAGGAAAACGACGCGCTCGGCGGCGCGCCTCGGGGACACTTACGATTGACAGGTCGTATTTTTGTCTGAGCGCCTGCTAGCACTTTGGGTCTACTCGACGTAGATTGTGACGTGTTGGTCTCCGGTATGGATGTCGATCTCGAGTTCGCGCAGCGTGTCGATTAGCTGTTCGACGTCTTGGCGTCTCATGTTCTTTATGTCCAAGTCGATGCCCTTGCGCCGTAGCGCCCTGTCGATGCCTGACGCTGCGTCGTCGGGGATTAGCGCCGACAACTTGACCCCTGCTCGGAGGACTGCCATCGGCACCCTGATGTTTACCCTGTGCGCCGATTCGTCGCCATCGCCGTCGCCTTCCGGTTGAACGATGACCCTGAGGTACTTCGGCGACTCGGGCGCCGTGTCAGGGTCGGGCCTGACTCGCGGCGCCTGTTCCTCGACTCGACCGGCCAGCAGCCTCAGCAGCCGCTCAGCCTCATCGACGTCAATCTTGCCTTCGGCCAGCATATCCAGGACTCGTTTTCGGTCTTCAGCCACGGTGTGCCGTTCCTCTCCGCGGCGCCGTCACAGCGCCGTTGGCAGCCTGAAATTACTTCGGATTCGGTCAACGCCGGTTCGCACGGCCAGGAGGTTGCAGTGTCGGAAGGCGCCGGAGCGGTCCTGCTCTCGGTCGTAGTCCTCGCTGCGTTCAACGACTCGCCTGCGGGCGGCGCCGATGACCCGAATGCGCCACACGGCCTCGCTCACTCCGATTGTCCCTTCCGACAGCGAATCCAGCACTGAGCTCATGTTGTCTGTCATTTTCCTTCTCCTGCTACGCTACCGTCACGGAGCCGTTGGAGGTTTGGAGCGTCAACGTGGCCTCTCCGGCGCCGATCGTGCCTTCAAGACGGTTCTTCTTTGACATGCCCTGCGTCAATATAGGCCGCTCGCAAGTCACCGACCCGTTGGACGTCGACGCCTCCAGCTTTACGCTCGGCTCGCCAAGCAGTTCAACGGCGATCGCGCCGTTGGAGGTCTTCAGCCGATGACTGCCTGACAACATCTCACCTTTGTAACTAATGGCGCCGTTGGACGTCTCGGCGTCGATGCTGCCCTTGCCGTCGTCGATCTCGATACGGCCGTTGGAGGTGTGCAACGTAACGTCGCCGACCACTTTGGCGACGTTGATTCGGCTATTGGACGTCGACGCGTCGACAACACCGTTGACGCCATCGACCGAAATGCGACCGTTGGAGGACCGAAGGTTGGCGTCCCCGGTCACGTCCTTGAGGTCCAGGCGGCCGTTGCTGGATTTCGCCTGGATCGTGCAGGTGCGAGGAACGGTCACTCGGATGCGGGCGCCTCGGTTGAAGCTGAAGTGGCGCAGAATCGAGTGTTTGTGTTTGGCTCGGGCCACGACTCGTACCGTGTCGCCGTCCTGCACGACCCGGTAGTCTACGCGCCCGGGGTTTCGAATTTCAGCCCGCACCCGAATCGAGTCGGCCGGGCCGTCGCCTTCGATCTCGATTCGGCCGTTGAACGTTTCGACGATCAGTGTCGGCGGGCCGCTCACGGCGAACGTATCGTCGTGGTTCTTCTCGGTTTGCTCGTCCGATTCCAGGTCGAGGTCGACTCTGATCCGTTCCGGTCGGCCTGGCGCTGCATCCGACTCCTCGTCGGAAGGACCGCTGTCGTCCGGCGCCTCGCCGAGGGCCGCCAATAGCCGTTCAGCCTCTTCAGCGGTTATGGAGCCATCCGCCAGTAAGGTGAGTACGCGCTTGTTGTCTTCAATCATCCCCATTCCTCCTGTTTCCATGTCGGCGGTTGGTCAACGGGTCCACATCCTGGGATCCCGAATTGCCGGATTTGATCCTGTTCTGTCGTCGGTTAATCACTCGGCGGGTTGATTCTCTATTCGGACAGTCGGCCCAGCGCTTCTTCGAATGTGATCTCTCCGTGTTCGAGCTGGGTCAGCACGCCGGTTTTCGTCGGGGTGGACTCGACCTCGACCAGCTCGAAACTCTCGGAGATTCGGTTGAGCCTGTTCTTCACGGTTGGATAGCTGATGCCGAACGTCCGCTCCATCTCTTTGATCGAGCCATGACTGCGGACGAACGCCATGATGAACACCTGGTCGTCGACCGGCAGCCTGGCCAGCGGCGGCAACTCGAAGCTGCCTTCGATCGCGATCTCGGACTCGTCCAGGCGTACGCGCTCGACCGTGATCCGCGTGTCGCCTGTCAATCGGGTCAACTCTTGCCAGTCGTTGGCCATTTCAATTTGCCTCCGGGCGGTTCTCAATAAAATTGATCTCATTGGTCGATATATGCAAGTTTAAAGCCGAATACCTGCTACGGACTTTATTTTATCAAGGGGATCATCAGTTGTCAAGGAGGAAATTGATAATCTTAAGGTGTTCTGCTGATATTATGCATAAAATTAGCTTACGAGTCGTCGTTGGAGAAATTATTGGCTCCAACCACTGCTTCACGGCCTCCATACACACCTCTTCGCCGGCTCTCGTCAGACCACTCCTGGTTTTGCTACAATCGTCTTGGCTTTCGAGCCCCCTATTTCGCCCTTGGAGGACAATCGTGAACCTGCGAATCCCAGGACCAATCCCGGTGCCTGAAGAGATCCTGGATGAGATGGCCCGGCCGATGATCAACCACCGTGGCCCGGAGTTCAAAGAACTCCTCTACAGCGCCACGGACCGACTCAAGCAGGTGTTCGAGACCCAGGGCGACGTTTGGATACTGACGGCGTCCGGCACAGGCGCCATGGAGGCCAGCATCGTCAACGTGTTGTCTCCCGGCGACAAAGTCGTAAACGCCACCATCGGCGTGTTCGGCAACCGGTTCGGTGAAATCGCCGAGGCGTACGGCGCCGAGGTCGTCACGTTGGCATCCAGATTCGGCACGACGGTCGATCTCGATCAGTTGCGAGACACGCTGAACCAGCACCCGGACACCAAGGCCGTTTTGGTGACGCACAACGAAACGTCCACCGGGGTCGCCAACGACCTGGAAGCCGTGGCCAAAGTCGTCAAGGGTGAATTCGACGCGCTGTTGCTGGTCGACGGAATCAGCAGCGTGGCTTCGATGCCGCTAGCCACCGACGCATGGGGTTGCGACGTGGTCGCGACTGCATCGCAGAAAGGCTGGATGCTGCCCCCGGGTTTGGCCTTCATCAGCATGAGCGAGCAAGCATGGGAGGCGCACGCCGAGGCGCGCATGCCGCGGTTCTACTTCGACGCTTCCTTATACAAACGCTACTATGAGATCGGCCAGCCGCCGTTCACGCCGGGACTGTCGGTCATGTTCGCCATGGACCTCGCACTGGACAATCTCCTGGCCGAGGGCATGGGCAGCGTCTTCGAGCGCCACGCGTCAATCGCCAGGCAGACGCGCGACGGCGTCAAGGGCTTGGGACTGTCGCTGTTCCCCGAAGACGAGAGCACGGCGTCCAACACCATCACCGCGGTCGCCGTCCCCGAGGGCGTTGACGCGGCGAAATTGTTGACGTTGATGCGCGTCGAGCACAACGTGGTCCTGTCAGGCGGTCAAGCGTCATTGTCGGGCCAGATCTTCCGCATCGGGCACCTGGGGTTGACCACGCCTGAGGACATTCAAGACGTCGTCGACTCGCTGAAAGTCGTGCTGCCGCAGGCAGGGTTCACCGGGTAGCGACGTCGTCGGTCAAGTTCAGCACGGGCGTCTGCACAAGTTCCGACGGCGTCGGATTCCCGGTGGATCGGGATTTAGGGCGTATGGCTCTCCTCGAACGCCACCTGTGTTCGTTCGGGGCGAGCCCGTTGTTAGGCTGGCGGTGAGCCCGTCGTTCGTTCGAGGCGCGCCGGTTGTTCGTTCGCGGTGAGTCCGTTGTTCGTTCCTGGTGAGTGGATAGTCCGTTCGTGGTGAGCCTGTCGAACCACCCCGCCGGGCGAGCATCTGCATCATCGCCCCATCTCCCGGAATCAGCGTCTGCTTCTCCGGTTCGACTACCGTTCGATCTGCCGCGCTCGTTCCGATGCATCCACTCTCGTCGCGGATGTCTCCGATTCGTTGACAAGTCCATCGTGGCTTGGATGCCGAGGGCCAGTGTTCGTCGCAAGTTGTCCGTGGGCGGCCCTTCGACAAGCTCAGAGCCTGCCCTGAGCTTGCCGATGGGGCGAACGGGTTGGGAGCGATCCGCCAAAGACGGCGGGTGACGGGCTGCTAGCCGGTGGGCATTGGGTCGGGCTCGGGTGACGAGCCCTTCCACAGGTTGTCCAGCACATCGCCCTCGACCGTTTCGTGGTCGATCAGGTACTTTGAGAGCTGGGTCAGCTTGGCCATGTGCTCTTTGATGACCGTGGCCGCGCTCTGGTGGGCGCCCTCGATGAGGTCGTGGACCTCTTCGTCGATGGTCTGGGCGACTCGGTCGCTGTAATCTCGCTGCTCCGATATTTCGCGTCCCAAGAAGACCAGCTCTTCCCGCTTGCCGAATGTTCGGGGTCCGAGCTTCTCGCTCATCCCGTAACGAGTCACCATCGTCCGGGCGATGTTCGTCGCTTGCTCGAGGTCGTTGCCGGCGCCCGTCGTGACCTCGTTGAACACGAGCTCTTCGGCCGCTCGGCCACCCATGGCGGCGGCAAGCATGTCCTTGAACTGCTTCTTGGTCCACATATGGCGGTCTTCCTCGGGCAGGTAGCGCGTGTGTCCGCCCGTTTGGCCGCGGGCGACTATGGTGACTTTGTAGGGCTTGTCCGCGTCCGGCAGCACGTGGGCAACCAGCGCGTGGCCAGCCTCGTGATAGGCGGTCATCTCTTTCTCGCGGGCGGTGACGGTGCGGCTGCGTCTTTCGGGTCCCGCGATAACCCGGTCGATCGACTCCGCGAACTCCGACGGGCCGATGTCGGTCTTGTTCCGCCGAGCGGCCAACAGCGCGGACTCGTTGACCAGGTTGGCCAGGTCCGCTCCGCTGAACCCAACCGCCTGACGGGCAACCACGTTCATGTCCACGTCGCTGCTTATCGGTTTGCCCTGGGAGTGTACGTCGAGAATCTGGAGGCGTCCCTTCACGTCAGGGTTGTCCAGGGTCACTCGTCGATCGAACCGGCCCGGCCTCAGCAGCGCAGGGTCCAGGATGTCCAGCCTGTTGGTGGCCGCCATCACGATCACGTTGGCGTTGGGGTCGAACCCGTCCATTTCGACGAGTATCTGGTTCAGCGTTTGCTCACGCTCATCGTGCCCGCCTCCCAGACCAGCGCCACGGTGCCGCCCCACCGCATCGATTTCGTCAATGAATATGATGCACGGCGCGTTGCGTTTGGCCTGCTCGAACAGGTCTCGGACGCGACTGGCACCCACACCCACGAACATCTCCACGAATTCCGAGCCGCTTATCGAGAAGAACGGCACACCGGCTTCGCCTGCCACGGCCCTGGCCATCAGGGTCTTGCCGGTGCCGGGAGGACCCATCAGCAGCGCGCCCTTGGGAATCTTCGCGCCCAAGGCCAGGAATCGCTCGGGGAACTTGAGGAACTCGACAATTTCCTGGAGCTCCTCTTTGGCTTCTTCCACTCCCGCGACGTCAGCGAACGTCACCGCAGGGCTGTTGCCCACGAACATCCGTGCGCGGCTTCGGCCAAAGCTGAACGTCTGGTTCGAGTTTCCCTGGGCTTGGCGCATCATGAACAACAAGATCGCGCCGAAGAAAATCAGAGGCAGGAAGCTGAACAAGACCCCCAGAAGGCTCGAAAGCCCGCTGGACCCTTGCACCTCGATCTTCACCTTGCTGGTTACCGGATCGACGCCCGCACGTTCCAGGATTTCGATGATCGAGGAGTCGGTCTCTTTGCGCGAGGTCAACGTGTCTCCGTTAACCGTCCTCAACGTAAGAGCGTCGCCTTTGACCTCGATCGCATCGACGTCGCCGCCCGCCGTCAGCGCGATCACCTCGTTGATGGAAATGTCTCGCGAACCGCTCAGCGGTTGGGAGAATAGCGTAAAGAAGATCGCGATGACCGCGACAATAATGAGCAGGTAAATGAAGCTGTTGCGCATCCAGCGAGAACTCATGACGTCTCCTGGCGAAAGCCGTCGCTGGCCAAATCCAAAAGCGCGGCGAACACCGTCCTCATAGTACACTACGCACATATGCCCAGCAAGGTTCTGTCTTTGACTGGAATCCTGCCTGATGACATAATTACTGTGCTGTCGACAGGCTGAACCGCGTGTGTCGTCGCCCCTCGACAGTGAGCTGCAATCCGCAATTGGAGTGCGAAAGCCATGCCGGAATCCGGACCCAAAATCACGGCCCAGCAACCGCGGCAAGACACCTTGGCCCTCAGCGACGAGAGCTTGTTGGAAATGTACCGCGAGATGGTCTTGTGCCGGACGCTCGACGAGCGCATCTGGATGTTGAACCGGCAGGGCAAAGCGGCTATCGTTGCGTCCGCCCAAGGCCACGAGGCGGGGCAGATCGGCAGCGTCTGGGCGCTGCGCAAGGGCGTCGATCAGTTCTACATCTACTACCGAGACCTCGCGGTGCTGCTTACGCTGGGCATGACTCCTGAGGAGATCATGGCCGGGTTCCTCGCAAAAGCAGGTGAACCGTTGAGCGGCGCCCGCCAGTTCCCAACCCACGGCGCCTACCCGGAGTACGGAATCGTCAACCTCTCCAACGTGGTGGCCACGCACATTCCCCAGGCGGTCGGCGCGGCTCTGGCGGCGAAGATGCGAGGCGACGAAACGGTGGTCATCACCTACTTCGGCGACGGCGCCGCATCAGCCGGCGACACCCACGAGGCGATGAACTTCGCGGCGGTGCACAAACTGCCCGTCATATTCTTCTGCGAGAACAACAAGTACGCCATTTCTGTGCCGCTGTCCAAGCAGATGGCTGTCGACAGTGTGGCCAGTCGGGCCGAGGGCTACGGCATGCCAGGCATCGAGGTCGACGGCTGCGACATCGTGGCCGTGTACGAGGCGACCACCGAGGCGGCGCGCCGAGCGCAACAGGGCGACGGCCCGTCGCTGATCGAGGCACACGTCGAGCGCTACCTGCCCCACACCAGCGACGACGACGACACGCGATACAGGTCCAGAGAGGAGATTGAGGAGGCGCGAAAACGCGACCCGCTAAGAATCCTCTCCGATCACCTCCGGACTCTGGACATTCTGTCCGATGAGATAGACCAGCAGATCAGAGACGACGCCCGAAACGTCGTCAACGAGGCCACCGAAGCGGTCGATGCTGCCCCGTACCCCGGGACCGACGACTTCTTCGAGCACGTGTACGCGCCGTGACACAAGTCTGCCGCGGTCCCTGGAGCGAAACAAATGTCCACCGAGCGCCCGCGATTCGTCGCGGGACGCCTCGGTCGAGAGGTGTGTCTTGGCGATCCTGACTGTCTTGGAAGCCGTGCGCGACGCCATGCGCGAGGAGATGCGCCGTGACGAACGAGTCTTCGTCATGGGCGAGGACATCGGCGCTCGGGGCGGCGTGTTCCTGGCCACCGAAGGGTTTCAGGACGAGTTCGGCGAAGAGCGCGTCATTGACACGCCTTTGGCGGAATCGTCCATCGCCGCCGTGGCCTTGGGCGCCGCCATGAACGGCATGCGCCCGATCGCGGAGATCGAGTTCGCCGACTTCATCTGGCCGACCATGAACCAGATCGTGGGCGAGGCCGCCCGGGTCAGATACGGCACGAACGGCAAGCTCAACGTGCCCATGGTCCTGAGAGCGCCCCAAGGCGGCGGAGTGCGCGGGGCCCTTTACCACTCTCAGAGCGTGGAAGTCTTCTTCGCCCACACCCCAGGACTGAAAGTGGTCACCCCCGCTACGCCTTACGATGCAAAAGGCCTGCTCAAGAGCGCCATCCGCGACGACGATCCGGTGGTCTTCCTCGAACACAAGCGCACCTACCGATTGGTGCGAGGCGAGGCGCCCGAAGAGGAGTACACGATCCCGTTGGGCAAGGCGGACGTCAAAGTCGAAGGCGACGGTCTGAGCGTGATCACCTACGGCCTGATGGTCCACCACTGCATCGAAGCAGCGGGCGTGCTGGCCGAAGAGGGCGTCGACGTCGAGGTCGTGGACCTCCGCACGCTGCGCCCGCTGGACACCGAGACGATCCTGACATCCGTCCGGAAAACCGGCAAAGCCCTGATCGTCCACGAAGACACCCTGGCCGGTGGGATTGGCGGCGAGGTGGCCTCGATCATCGCCCAGGAGGCGTTCGAGCACCTGGACGGTCCGGTCACCCGCCTGGCCGGTCCCGAAGTTCCGGCGATGCCTTTCAGCCCCCCCATGGAAGCCAAATTCATGTTGGATACAGGAAAAATCGCCGCCGCGATGCGCAAACTTGCGGCATACTGATTCGATCGAACGTCGAATGATCGCTCTCTTACGGCGCCACATGACAGGACTGGACTGTACACCATGAGAATCGAATTGCCCCAGGTTGGTGAATCGGTCACCGAGGGCGTGATCGGCAAATGGCTGAAGCAAATCGGCGACCGGGTCGACAAGTACGATCCGCTTGTGGAGGTCGTCACCGACAAGGTGAACATGGAGATGCCGTCACCCGAGTCCGGCGTCCTCACCGCGATCCTGGCCGACGAAGGGGCGACCGTGCCCATGGGCGCCGTTATAGCAGAGATGCAGGTGGACGGCGAAGAGTCCGCTTCCGCCGAGCCGCCGGCCATCGGGCGCACGGGTGAGCTGCTCAAGAACGTTGCGCCGGTCGGTCCCACCGGCTCGGGCACGTCGATTCCCATCCCAGAGCCGCCGAGAGCCGAGGTCGCCTCCAGCCGAAAAAGGCACTCGCCGGCGGTGCTCCGGCTGGCGCAAGAGCATGACGTCGACCTGGCCCGAATCACCGGCACCGGGATAAACGGCCGCATCACGCGCAAGGACGTTCAAAACGCCATCGACGCCGGTCCCGGCGCGCCAACCCCCACGGCGGCCCCGGCAGCGCCGGCGGCTGACGAGGAGCGCGTTCCGCTGACGCCCGTTCGGCGCATGATCGCCGACCACATGATTCGAAGCGCCTCCGAGATCTCACAGGCATGGACCATCGTCGAGGCCAACGTGAACGGGCTTGTAGCGCGTCGAGCCGTGGCGAAGGTGGATTTCGAAGCCCGCGAGGGGATCAACATCACGTACCTGCCCTTCGTGATCAAGGCCGTGGCCGAGTCGCTGAAAGAGAACCCGTTGCTCAATTCTTCCTGGGGCGGAGACTCGGTCATCCTCAAAAAGCGGATCAACATCGGAATCGCCGCGGACACGCCCGACGGCCTGGTTGTGCCGGTGATTCACGACGCCGACGCGCTGAGCATCGCCGGCCTGGCCCACAAGGTCCATGACCTGACGACTCGGGCGCGCCAGGGCAAGTTGCGGTTGGAAGACGTCCAGGGCGGCACGTTCACGCTGAACAACACGGGAGCGCTGGGGTCCATCGCCTCGCAGCCGTTGGTCAACCACCCTCAGGCGGCCATCCTGACAACCGAGGCGATCGTCAAACGGGCAATCGTCGTCGAAGACGCCATCGCGGTGCGTCCGATGATGAACCTGTGCATGTCGTTCGACCACCGCATCATGGACGGCGCCGAGGCGAGCGCGTTCATCAACGCGGTTCGACGCCGCGTCGAGGCCATTGGTCCGGACACGCCTGTATACTGAGTCGATGCAGACTGGCAGAATTCAGCCAAACGCCAAGACGACAGCGTGCACCGTGTTTCGCCCCGGCCGGGTCGCCTACAACGAAGCCCTGGAGCTCCAACGCACGCTCCACCAAGAGGTAGCGGACGGCCGTCGACCGGAAGCCCTCCTGCTGCTGGAACACCCTCACGTGTTCACTTTGGGCCGCCGCGGGTCTGGCTCCGACATCCTCGTGGATGAGAGCGCACTGCTGGCGCTCGGCGCCGAGGTGCGACACACGGATAGGGGCGGACAGGCAACCTATCACGGGCCGGGGCAGATCGTCGGCTACCCCATACTGAACCTTCGAGGCCGTAGAAGCGGTCCACTGGAATACGTCCGCGCGCTGGAGCGAGTGATCGTCGACACACTGGCCGAACTCGGCGTCTCGGCGTCCAGCGAAGATCGTCCGACCGGGGTGTGGGTGGACGACGCCAAGATCGCCGCCATCGGCGTGAAAGTGAGCCAGGGCGTCACGATGCACGGCTTCGCGCTGAACGTCGACCCGGACTTGGCCTACTTCGACTGCATCATCCCCTGCGGAATGCCCGACGCCGAAGTCACGTCGGTCGCCCGCGAGGTCGGTCGACCGGTTGCCGCGGAGGCGACGATGGACGCGCTGACGCCTCACTTCGAGCGGGTCTTCGGAGTGGACTTGGTTCGTGGCTGAACAATTGATGAATTCGCATCAATCGTTGACACAACCTTAACTGGGTAGTATTCTTCTCGACATCACACGACCGCAAGTACTTATCTCTGTACATCACATAATGGCGCCGGTCGGTGAAAAATCCTGGACGCCCGCGCGTACGTTGCGCCACTTGGCGTTCGGGCATATCAGCTAATTGTGTGGAGGATGTGATGACGTACGAGGGAATGTTGGCCGAGACCGTCCGCGTGCAAGGCCACAACGACGACACCATCGATGCCTACCTAGCTCGTCCGTTTGGGGCTGGTCCGTATCCGGGAGTGGTTCTGATCCACCACATGCCGGGATGGGACGAGGCGTCGAAGGAGATGGCCCGGAAGTTCGCCTACAACGGCTACGCATGCATCTCTCCCAGCTTGCACCATCGCGCCGGCCCCGGGAGCGTCGACGACGTGGCCGCCAGGGTTCGGACCGAAGGCGGTGTTTCCGACGCGCAGTGCCTCGGTGACGTCGACGGCGCGATATCCCACCTCCGTTCGCTGCCGTACCACAACGGCAAAGTTGGCGTGATCGGCTTCTGCTCAGGAGGCCGGCAGACCGTGGTGGTCGCATCGACGCTCGACGTCGATGCCGCCGTGGACTGCTGGGGAGGCCGTGTGGTCATGTCCCCTGACCAACTCTCGGACAACCTGCCCGTGGCGCCAATCGACATGACGCCGAACCTCCGGTGTCCGCTTCTGGGGATATTCGGACAGGAAGACGGGTCGCCGTCTCCGGCCGAGGTCGACCAGTACGAAGAGGCGCTAAAACAGTATGGCAAGAAGTACGAGTTCCACCGATACGAGGGCGCCGGCCACGGGTTCTTCGCAGTCGACCGGGCGTCTTATCGAGTGGAGCAGGCAGTCGATGGCTGGCGCAAAGTCTTCGGCTGGTACGAGCGATACCTGAGCGCCTAGCGCTTGGCCCCGGACCGTAATGCGACGGGTCCGATCGATATCCGAAACCGAGCAAAGGCGCCGGAGGAACACATGTGCATGCTACTCACGGAAATAGCCGAGATCACGGGAAGCGGCAAGACTGCCAAGGGCTGGATTCCGGTCACAGAAGCCAGGGTGTACTTCGATCACCCTTTCTACACTCAGGCTGAGCACACTCTGAACATCGACTTCGTCAACACCGCGTTGGGTGTCGACGCCCGAGTGGCCGTGGAGCTAACCGAGGAGTCCGCGGGGGCACTGGTCGCCGCGATCGAGGCGGCTCTCGAAGAGCCGGTGGAGTCACACGCGGCAGCGGATTAAGGCGAGAGGACGTCACTTCGAGCCAGATCGTAGCTCGACCTTTTCCGTCCTGAGTCCCGACAGATTGGGATCCCGGCCTTGTCGGGACCTGTCAAAGAACTACGGCGCCAACCAGGTCGTAGGGGAGGGTTTCAAATCCTCCCGCCTGGTTTCGAGGACATGAATGGTTGCCGCGCGGGTACAACGTTGTCGCCGGTATACCCGTGGTGAATCTCCATGCGGCGAATCGGGAGGGTTTGAAACCCTCCCCTACGAACTTCCGCGTCTAAGCGACTCTATCAGGCACGGCAACGCCGGTGGATTCGCCACGGCGCTGTGACTGACTTGCCGGCAGGTCAGGGCGAACGAACGCAAACTCTACGGGTACCGGTACTCCCGCATCCCTCGCACCAATCCCCACATTGCCAGCACGACCATGACGCCGACAACGCCTCCGAGGATCATTGTCGGGCCGGCGCCGATCTGCTCGGACATGAAGCCGACCTCGAATGTGCCCAAGTTGTTGGCGCTCATCGCGGACATCGACGAGAAGCTGACCGCTCTCCCTCTCATGTTGTCCGACGTTGTGAGTTGGACGGTCGTCTGGCGGGTCGTCATGCCGATGGCGTCGGAGGCGCCCATGCCGATGATGATTATCGTTCCCAGCCACAGCCACGTGTTGAAGCCGAATGCGATCAGCAGCACGGCGTAGACGAGCGTGGCATAGACGACCAGCATTCCTTTGGCTCGAAAGCCCGTCAGCGACAGTACGGCGAACGTTCCTATTACACCGCCGAAGGAGTTGGCGGCGTTGAGTACGCCGACGGCGCCCGCTCCAGCGCGGAACATCTTGTCGGCGATCATGGGCAATATCAGGCGGTAGTGGCTGACTATGGTCACGCCGATGTCCATGATGTATAGTCCAGGCAATATGGGGTGCCGCCGGACGTAATGGAAACCCTCCATGATTCGCTGCACCATGGAACCCTCGTTTTGGCGGTCCATCGGCACGCCCTGGGTGCGAATCAGCAACGGCATCACGAACGCCGGGATGGCGAACACGGCGGCCAGCGCGAAAGTCGGAGTCATGCCGAATCTGGTTACGGCGCCGGCGAACGCCAACGGCGCGAGGATCGCTCCGACCTGGAATGTGGCGGTGTTGGCCGTCACCGCGTGCATCAGGTGCGTTCGAGGCACCAGATTCGCTGTCAAGGCGGATCGGGCTGGATTGCCGAGCATGCTGGTGATGCCCAAGAAAGCAGTCGACGCGTAGATGTGCCACGGGGCCAGGTCTCCGGTGGCCATCAGCGCCGCGAGCAGAGCAATTACCACGAAGCTGAAGGACTGGGTCAGAGCGATGAGCTTCTTGCGGTCCATCTGATCGGCCAGCGCGCCGCCGTAGAGGATTCCGGGCAGTTGGACTGCCAGTTGGACCACGCCCAGCATTCCGAGTTGAACCCCAGAGCCGGTTTCGTCATAGAGCCAGACGCCGGCCACCAACATCCGAAGCTGCATGGTGATCAGAGACGACACGGACGAGAGCCACAAGATGCGGTAGTCGCTGAACGCGAACGCAGCCCACGGCGGGAGAGACAGGGGCGTGGCAGGATGCGGCTCGTCCTGAGACCGGTCCGATGCAGGCTCCGTGCCTGCGTCCTCTACTGCCACGTCGACGGGATGGGGAAATGAACTGAGATTGCGGAATCAGCTTGCATGATGACGGCAAGATTGTACACCATCGAGACACAGCTCAGCGAGGTTATGCCATGGCATCGAGAAGCGTCTGGAACCCGAGCAAACTGGAAGTCGTCGCCGAGAACGGAGCGGTGACCGCCATGCAGCCGCCGTCGGCCGAGGCGGGGATGGCGATGCTGAAGGCAGGCGGAAACGCCGTCGACGCGGCGGTGGCCATGGCGTTCTGCAACATCGTTCTGGAGCCGTATATGGCCACCATCGCGGGCATGGGGTACATGTTGGTGCACATGGCTGGCGAGGGGAAGACCTACGCTGTCGACTTCAACGGCCGCGCCCCTCGCAACGCCCATCCAGACATGTACAAGGTGATCGGTCCGGCCCCAGCGGGCGGCATCCAGCTCTTCGACGTCGAGGACGGCGCCAACCGGGACGGACCGCTGTCGGTCACCGTGCCCGCGACGTGCGCGGGACTGTGCGAGGCGCACAGCCGGTTCGGGTCGTTGCCCCTGGAGCAAGTCGTCGAGCCGGCCGTCGCGCTGGCGTCTGACGGATTCCATGCGAACTGGCACCTCACTCTGTACGCGGCCAACAATCCCGATATGTTCGGCAAGGACCCGTACATCGCTTCGATGTGGCTGCCTGATGGCAGGCCGCCGCGCAGCCATCCTCAACCGGGGGAGAGGGTGGTGCAACGAGAGCTCGGCGATCTGCTCCGAAAGATCGGCAAGCACGGCGTGGCCGCAATGTACGAGGGCGAAATCGCCGACGAGATCGGCCGGTACATGCGCGACTCCGGGGGCCTCCTGACGGCTCAGGACATGCACGACTACGAAGCCGTGGTCTCGCCACCGCTGACGGTGCCTTACTTGGGCCACGAGGTGAACATCGTGCCCACCCCGAGCGGCGCCGTCACGAACATGCAGGTGTATCGCATACTCGAAAACCTGGGTGTCGCGAACATGGAGCATAACTCCATCGAACACCTGCACGCGTTCATCCAAGCCGCCCGTCACGCGTATGCGGACCGATTCCGGTATCTGGGCGACTGGGAGCACGCCGACGTGCCGCTCGCGGGCATGCTTTCGGAAGAATACGGCCGCGAGGTTGCTGGGCTCATCGAACAGTCGCACCGGGCGGACATCGGCGTCGGGTCGGACGAGGAGCCTTGGGCATACTACCTAGAGAGGGCTGTCCATGATCCCTGGCGCCATCAGGGCGGCAACGTCGGCGCGCCGGTTCCTCAGGCCGCGATGGACGGCAACGACGAGGACACGACCCATATCAACGTCGTGGACAAGGATCGCAACGCGGTCTCGACCACGCACACCGGTTTCTTCGGCTCCGGATTGAACCCGCCGGGCACAGGCGTTTACCTTACGGGCGGGATGGCGTGGTTCATCCCGATGGCCGGGTACGCGAATTCGCTGGCGGGCTGGAAGCGGCCGCTGAACAACATGGCGCCGGTGATGGTGTTCAAAGAAGGCCGACCGGTGCTGTGCCAGGGAGCGCCCGGCGCGCGCAAGATCATGAACCGCGGGGTGCAGGTCGTCTCGAACGTGGTGGCGTTCGGCATGTCGCCGCAGGAGGCGCTGGTCCAGCCCACCGTCGACGCCAGCGGTCGCGAGACACTGGTAGACGCCCGCATACCCGAGCACGTCGTTCAGGGGTTGCGCGACCTGGGACATCTCGTGAAGGTCGTCGAAGAAGAGCCTGGCATGACGGGAAACTTCTCTCGCCCGTCCGCGATCACGATCGACTACGACACGGGCCTTATCCACGCTGGAGTCGACGCGTTCCGGCCCGCGGTAGCCATAGGGTACTGACGCAACAATCCCGCCAACCGGTCCATTGGCGGGATTTGAGGGCGAACTTGGTCTATGCGGCGGCTACCCTTGCGCCGGAATTGCCCCGAGTTGCTGCATGAAAGCCAGGGCGTCCCACTCTTCGGCGTTCTTCCCGTCGACGACGCGCATGACGTTCGTGCCGCGGATTGAGATGGCGTTGCCCGTGGCAGGCAATCCCTGGAACTCGGCCTGGTGAGTGCCCGTGATCACGAACATCGTAGTCACCAGGTCTCCTTCGGCGATCTGACGCTCGATCGTGAAGCTCAGATCCGGAATCGCCGCCACCGCCGCCTGTTGGATGCCGGTATGTGCGTCGGCGTCCAACGGCACGGGTGCCATCGGGAAGTGGAAGACGTGGTCTGGACCGCACAAGTCTCGTTGTTCGTCAAATCTTCCTGATGCGAAGTTGTCGAGCCAGCGACGCGCGAATGCTTTGTTCTCTTCGGACATTGACAGCCTCCAAAGTTGAGTTTGGCGAATTCTATCGGGGTAGCCGCCGCCCGCCAACGACGAGGGCATTCGGACTCAGCACAATTCACCAGCAATCGAACCGCCGTTGGAACTAGTCATAATGCGGTATATAAGGCGTGTTCGATTATGTGACTGAGGCGTTCCCGCCGTTTTATCGCTCCACCGAATGGGTCGTGTTTATGCGGATACGGAACTTCGATAGGCAACAGTCAACCCCTCAGGTGTGTCATGGCTAATAACCACGTCTTTGCTGGGTAAGAGCATCCGGACTCGTTCGTCGGCCGTCAGATCAGCCAGTGTCTCCGCGCGAGCGATTACTTTCCCGGAATGTGAAGCGACGAAGGATTGTGCTCGCGCATGCGTGTTCTTATGTTTGTTGGCGGGGGATGGTCTTAACGGCATTTCATCGACCCTCTCGATAGCAGCGGTCTTTCATGAGTCACATCATTTTAACACGCGCTTCTCGCGTAATAGCTCGCGCGCGGCTCTGCCGCCCAGCCCTCGCCCATGACTCGTTCCCACCGCGCACCAAGGCTCGAACGCCGCCAACTCGGTGCCTGATCCGACGCCTGACTCATCCTTTCGACCGATGCGCCGTTCAGCACCTTGGCGGCGTCGATATCGGCCTCCATCACGATGCAGATCGATGCGTGTCGATGTAATCTGAATGCGAGTTGAAGAATAACGGAACCGGAGGGACTCGATGAACCCCACCAATAGATCAACAGCAAAGCTGAGACGAAACAGAGTGTGGCGCAAGACAGCGGTCGCGCTCGGCGCCTTGGCGATCGGAGTTTTGACCGTCGTGGGCTGTTCGGACATCACCGAAGAGGCGCCGGAAATCCGCGAAGACATCTTCGTCGTAGGCGATTCTGTACGGTTAGAGGTCGACGGCTTCAACGGGAGCATCACCGTCACGACAGGAACAGACGGCGAAGTGACGGCGAAAGCAACACTGAGAAAGCCCGAGAACATCGACTACGAGGCAAGCCAAGAGGGCGACGCGATCGTCATCAAAGCCAAGAAGAAAAGGAACCGGTTCCTGTCGTTTACGAACAGGACAAGCGCCAATATCGAAGTGACGGTTCCCGCGGCTACATCGATCAGCCTCAAGACCAGCAATGGCAAGATCAACACCAGCGACATTCACGGCGGAGGGACTCTGGACACCTCCAACGGAGCAATCACGCTCAACAGGGTGACCGGGGAGTATCGAATCGAAACCAGCAACGGCAGGGTTACGGTCCGGGACGTCTACGGCGCCTTCAGCGTCGAGACCAGCAACGGCGGCATCGACTTCGAGGGCGAACTCACGCCGGGAAGCGATTCCGACCTCCGCACGTCCAATGGCTCTATCAGCGTGAAGCTCGGGGGCGAGCCTAACGTCCAACTAGACGCGAGGACGTCGAACGGAACCATCGTCAGCCGGTTGCCGCTGGATGCCGCCACCACGGAGCGTCATCGCCTGCGGGGCACGATCGGAAACGGCGAAGCGGACCTGAACCTACAAACATCCAACGGGTCGGTCAACATCGAATAAGCAGCCCGCTCGGGCGCGAATGAGCAGTGTGGGCTTCGACCATAAGGACCGGAGCGCGAGATGGCCGGTTAGCGGCAGGAAAGGAATCACAGTGCTGATCAACTACAAAGGTTGCATCCGGTGCGGGGGTGACGTCACGAAAACCAAGGACTGGTACGGAGAGTACGTACGGTGTCTGCAGTGCGGCTGGTCCAAGGACACCGCGGGTGACTCTCTGTCGAGCTTGATCGAGTTCGACGCCAATTCAGGGCAGACCGCGGCCCAGAAGCAGGAAGCCAGCTAGCCCAATCTTTGCCCCCCATTTCCCTTAGGCCCCCGGCGGTGTGCGACCGTCGGGGGCCTAACTTTGTCGCCGGCCAATCACCATCGTCAGCATTGCCACAATCCCGAAGCGAAGACTGCGCTCGCAGCGCGTTGTTGTCGTCGGCCTTTACGTGCTTGCCCGTCTGACGATATACTCCCAAAGCTGTAAAATGGGTGGGACCGACAGACCGAATGCCGCCCCTGGGAGGACTGAAATCGACGAAGCCCACCTCCGCGCCATGCTGGACGAGTTCAAGCAGAACGGCCTCAGCATCGACGACGTTGTATCCAAGCTGCGCGACCTGCCGTACGAGGACCTGGACTTTGCGAAAATCGATCACCACCGGGCGATTCGCAAGGGGTTCCCTGAAGTCGTGTTCGGCCAGGGCAAGTCTCCTGCGCAGATCGCGTCCATTGCCGCCGCCCACCTCGAGAAGGCTGACACCCTCCTCGTAACTCGCGCCAGCTCCGAGGCGTACCAAGCGGTCAAATCAGGTGCCGCGGATGACGCGACTTACGACGAACTGGCTCGAACCATCGTCGTCGACCGAAGGACCGATCCGAAGCTCGTGGCCGGCGTCGCCGTCCTGTGCGCGGGGACGGCCGATCTGCCCGTCGCCATGGAGGCCGTGGTGACCGCGGAGCTGATGGGCTGCAAGGTCGAGCGCGTGTTCGACGTGGGAGTCGCCGGCCTTCACCGGCTGCTCGTCCACATTCCGACGATGCGGGAGTCCAGCGCCCTGGTGGTCGTCGCCGGTATGGAGGGCGCGCTGCCGTCGGTGGTGGGCGGGTTGGTGGACGTTCCGATCATCGCCGTGCCGACGTCCGTGGGATACGGCGCCAGCTTCGACGGCCTCGCGGCGCTTCTTGCGATGCTAAACTCCTGCGCCCCGGGCGTCGGCGTCGTGAACATCGACAACGGCTTCGGCGCCGGGTATTTGGCGGCGACGATAACGCTGGCGGCCAAACGAAAGTAAGCCTTGGCCACGAGAGCGAGCAAACCATGTCCGAAAACTGGCCGCTGCCCTGCGGCATTGCCGTCCCCCAGGCGTTCGCCGAAGGGGAAGTCGACCTGGATCTCATCCGCTCTTTCGCGCTGCGCGCCGAGGAGCTGGGATACCACAGCCTCTGGGTTGCCGAGCAGATCCTGGGTACGACGCCCACGCCGGAGCCCGTCTCGTTCCTGTCCTATCTGGCAGGCGTGACCAAGCGCATCCGGCTCGGCTCCGCGGTCATCATCGCGACAACTCGAAACCCGATCCTGCTCGCGAAGCAACTCAGCACGCTGGACGTGTTGAGCGACGGCAGGCTGATCGTGGGAACGGCGCTGGGAGGCAGGCCGCCGACGTATCCGATGTTTGGCGGTCCGTCCGACCGTCGCGCCAGACACTTCGTCGAGAGCGTACAGGTCATGAAGGCGCTTTGGACCCAGGAAGAGGCGACGTTCGACGGTCAGTTCTGGCAATTGGACGGCATCCCGATGTCCCCGAAGCCGGTGCAGAAACCGCACCCGCCCCTCTGGTTCGGCGGCCGCCACCCCGCGGGTCTGCGCCGCACGGCCCGGCTTGCGGACGGCTGGATGGGAGCGGGATCCACGACGACGGAGCAGTTCAAAGAGCACGTCGTCGCGCTACGGCACGAGCTGGCAGAACGCGGCAGAGACCCGGCCGCGTTCCCGATATCGAAGCGCGTCTACATCGCTTTCGACGACGACCGCGATGGCGCCGAGCGACGGCTCACCGAATGGTTCGGGGCGTGGTATGGCCGGGCCGAGATGGGCGCGCAGGTGTCGGTGTACGGCTCCGTCGAACAGTGCGTCGACGGCCTGAACGAGATCGTCGAGGGCGGCGCGGGCATGCTGATGCTCAACCCGATGTTCGACCACGCCGAGCATCTCGAACAGTTGGCCTCGGACGTCATCCCTCGACTGACCGCGTGACGCTTAAAGTCAACGCCTGTCCCCAATTGACCGGGCTTCAAACAGTGGGATGCCAGTGCACGAATGGCAGGGGCGTTTGAAAACCCGCGAACGCTCCTGCCGTCGGGGTGGTTCGACAGGCTCACCACGAACGGAAAAAACGCCTTCCTCCGTTCGCCCCTTCGACAAGCTCAGGGCCGGCTCTGAGCTTGTCGAAGGGCCGCCGAAGGCGCTCCGCATTGTCGATTGGATACCTGACTCAGGACGCTGATAACATGCCCGAAACTGATTCCCGCGAACGTCTCGCGGCGGCCATTCGGCGAGACGTGCCGAGACGTCCAGGTGTGTACTCGTTCTTCGACGCGCGAGGGCAGGTCATCTACATCGGCAAGTCCGTCAACCTGCGGCAGCGGATGCTGAGTTACTTCTCCGCCAACCGGGCTTCGCTCGACTACCGGGCTCAGAGAATGGCGCCGGGCATCGACCGATTCGAGTACCGCGAGACCCCCTCCGAGTTGCTGGCCCTGCTCCTGGAAGACAGCTTGATCAAGCGCCAGCACCCCGTGCACAACGTGCGACAGCAGAAATACGAGCGCTACCTCTACCTGCTGCTGACCGACGACGAGTACCCCACTTGCAAGATCGTGGACGATCCGGAAGTCGGAAACGGGACCGTCTTCGGTCCGTTGGGAGACCAGTATCTCGTCGCCGACGTGCTCAGCGTCATCAACCGCCATTTCCATTTGCGCTGGTGCACGGACGCCAAGCCGCATCGGAAGAGCCTGAACTTCGAACTCGGCTACTGCACCGGCCCATGCCGAGGGCAAATCTCGTCGAGCGCGTACGCTGAGATCGTGGCTCGGGTCGTGGACTTCCCGCGCGGCGACGTTGACTGGATCGAAACCAAGCTGCAGCGCGAGATGGCCGAGTTTGCGGAAGAACACGCTTACGAGAAGGCCGCCGCACTCAAGAACACGCTGGAGTTCTGCCAGAGGTTCTGCTCACGCCAGCGATTCATCGACGAGTTCAGGACCGGCCCGATGTCAATCGAAGGCAGCCCCGACGACGGCTTCGTCTACGAATTCGACGCCGGAACTCTGGTGAGCGTGCGAACGTCCAAGGACGGCACAGATGCCACCGCGCCCGTCCCGGTCGACCTGCTCGACCAGGAAACTGACGCCAGGTTCATCCTCGATCGCGCCAACGTAATATACGGCTGGCAGTCCCGCAACAACTCAAAGGGTACAGACACGGCCGTCTAAGCCTTCCGTCCCTCTCGTCCCTTCGGTCCCTTGGCGCTCTTTAGAACGCGTCCGGCCCCTCGGCGATGCGGTCCATGTCGGCCAGGGTGTACGAGCCTAGCGACCGGAAGTCCAGGTCGGTGTAGTTCTTGACCCACCGCATAGCCATCTTGAATGCCTTGCGGTAACGCTCGGCTTGAGCCGTTGCTTCAGCCTGCGATGCGTCGTCATCGGCCGCCTCGGAATTGCGGATTCGAATGATGTCCTCGACCTCTTCTTGGAGGAGTCGCTTGACCAACGCGTGATCGTGGGATTCGCCGGTCTCGACGTCCTCCGCCGAGTGTATGATTCGTTGGGCCGTTTGAGCCACGGAGATCCGGCCGGTTGCAAGGTCCTCCATCAGCGCCGGGTGTATGCCCGGTTGGCCTTCGAGGCTGTCGATGCCCTTGGCGCCCCGGCCCTGGAGCCAGCCTTCGACGTACTCGATCAGCATGCGGGCGTTCCGGCGCGAGCCCGCTATCGTGATCGGCCCGTCAGGCGGGTTGATCTCGACCTGGTAGGACGCCGGATCGCGCATCTGCGGTGTCGGAGTCCAGCCAGATGCCGCCACCGCCTTGAACGGGTCCGCCGCCGTCTTCATGTGGAAGATATGCGCGACCCATGCGCGGACGAAGCCCTGCGCGGCCTCCCATTCCTTGTCTTGGCGAATCGACGTGGCCGCAGCCTCGTTGACCTCATCGTCCCTGCTCGGGAGTGCGGTGGCCATCCCGCCGATTGGCGCGGCGCCGCGTCGCAGGCAGACTGCCACGAGCCTGCGGAAAATGTTCGCCATGAAGTCGGTGGTCTTGATGTCCACGCCGAAACGGTCGGGCCAGACCTGCTCCGGATCGGCCATCACGTACTCCAGGATCGAAGCCTTCAGGTCCCATCGAGCGGCGTTGAGGCCGCCAGCGTACGGGCCGAGCTCCCACAGCAGCTCGTCCATGATGTATACGGCTGGCAGCGACTCGACGAGCACGACCGCTTTGATGACCGCGCCATCCGGGTAGCCGGGCCGTTCTTTGCTGAAGTCGAACATGTCCCTGGCGAATCGAGCCTCTTCTACGACTTCGATCTTGGGCAGATAGAAGTAGACGCCCTGTCCACGCTCGGCCTGTTCTTTGCCGCAATACGCCAGCGTCAGCGCCATGCCCAGAATCGACGCCGGGATCGGCTGGCCGTCGATTCTGAAGTCCTGTTCGTCCAGATGATTGCCCCGCTCTCGGTGCATGAAGAACGGCAGCGTCCCCGCCGCCAGTTCGTACGTCCGGTTGCGGTCTGGATTATGATGCCGCAGCGTGCCCAACGTGGCGTCGCGGCGATTGATCGCGGCTCGGACGGTGTCCCCGAGGCTGTGGCCGCCGGAGTCCTCGTCGTTGTCCAGGTAGCCCTTGGCCCGCTCGCCCTCGGCGCCCGGATTGAGAGCGTTGATGGCCATGTTCGTGATCGACACCGGCCCCGATATCTCAATCCCGGGCCGAAGCAGGTCGTCGGGCAACGGCGGCGCCTTCCAGTCGCCCGAGTTCACGTCCGACTTCGGCGGAAACGTCGGCAGCTCGCGGTCTTCGAGCGCGCGTTGGAGCATGGCGGCCCGTTTCGCCCTAATGTCGCGGACAGCCGGCGCGAACCTGTCGTAAGCGTCCGCTACGTATTCAAGAAACTCTGGTGTGAACAGCTCGTCCGCCCCTTCCACGGGCGCAAAGCTGATCCTATCTGATGCAGGCATCTGGTCGATCCTCCCATCCGGTCTCGTTTCAACAACGGGGAGTTTAGTGGCGGCGGCGGGCCGTGTCAAACGGATAGCGGTTCAGTGTGGATGTGCACCGATTATGTCAGTAGGTAGCTGTTCAGTGTGTCGAGCTGCGTCGCGGTAGATGCGGTCAAGGCGCCGATTCTCGCCATCAATGAAACACTATGTTTACAAGCGCGCAACACTTTTGTAACAACCGGTCGCTACCATGGCCTGTGTTGGGTGGACGACGCTGGGCGGTATGACGTGACGCGGCGCGCGTGAAATTGCGAAACCCCGTAAATGGGGATTGGGAGGGAAACATGGATTCAGGCCACATAGCTTGGATGCTCACAGCATCGGCACTGGTGCTGCTCATGACTCCGGGGCTTGCCTTTTTCTATGGCGGGCTCGTGCGAGCCAGAAACGTTATTAGCACGATAATGTACAGCTTCATCTCCATGGCGGTGGTAAGCATCGTCTGGGTTCTGTGGGGCTACAGCCTCGCATTCGGCACGGGAAGCGAAGTCATTGGCGACTTCAGCTTTGTCGGATTGAAGGATATCGCCATCGACGAGGTCTTCCCTGGCACGGGCATACCGACGTTGTTGTTTGTCATATTCCAGATGATGTTCGCGATTATCACCCCGGCCCTCATCACAGGGGCATTCGTCGAACGGTTCAAGTTCACGACGTACCTCCTGTTCTTGGTGATCTGGGTGACCATCGTGTACGCCCCCGTGGCCCACTGGGTCTGGGGCGGCGGCTGGCTCTCTGAAGTCGGAGACGGAGCGCTCGACTTTGCGGGCGGAACAGTCGTCCACATCAACGCCGGACTCGCCGCCGTGGCCGCCGCAATCATGGTCGGAAAGAGGCGCTCCCCAGGCGTAGAGCCTCACAACGTGCCTTATGTTGTGCTTGGCGCCGGGTTGCTCTGGTTCGGATGGTTCGGATTCAACGCCGGTTCCGGGCTTGCCGCCAACGCGTTGGACGTCAGCGCCTTCCTGGTCACGAATACGGCAGCGGCAACGGCAGCCCTCACCTGGGGCTTGCTCTCGCAGATCCAGTCCGGCCGAATGAGCGCTGTCGGCGTGGCTTCCGGGGCGGTTGCGGGCCTGGTGGCAATAACCCCCGCATCCGGGTACGTTGGTGTGATGGGCGGTCTGGCTATCGGCTTCGGCGCGGGCGCCCTCTGCTATGGCGCTGTCTATCTCCGCTCGAAGACCGGACTCGATGACGCACTCGAGGTCTTCGCGGTCCACGGCGTCGGAGGCATCTGGGGCGCGATTGCCACGGGGATCTTCGCGGTCGCGGCCATCGGCGGAACCGCCGGATGGATCGAAGGCAACGGCGGACAGATGCTCACGCAGATCATTGCGGTTGTCGCAACCGGCGCATACTCTTTCGTCGCCACCGTAATCATACTCAAGGTGCTGGACCTCATTCCGGGTCTGGGTCTGCGGGTCACGGCGAGCGAAGAAGACGAAGGTCTGGACTTGTCGGCACACGGCGAGAGGGCTTTCGTCGGAGACGGAGCCAACTAGGACCGCAAATTATCCGGGATCATCGGACTGCCTTGTGCGGATCGATGTTCCCGGCTACGATCGAAAGCGAATACTCGGACGACGTGATCAGAATCTGAGGTGAGAAATGATCAAGATCGAGGCGATTATCAGAACGGAACGAATCACCCAGGTGACGGATGCGCTAGTGGCGGCCGGATGCGGAGGCTTCCATTACCACAATGTCACGGGACAGGGGCAACAGAGAGGCGTGGAAGTATTCACCGGCAGAGGCGGAAGCATGGCTAAGGCCGCAGTGGTCAAGACTTTGCTGGTGACCGTGATTCCTGACGCGATGAAGGACACGATCGTCGAGGTAATAGTCAGCGCCACGAGAACACCGCCCGACGGCCTGATTGGCGACGGCAAGATACTCATATCGCCGGTCGCGGATGCAGTCAGGGTGCGAACAGGCGAAACGGGCGAGTCGGCCATCTAACGTGAGTCCACATAGGTGCTCTGACCCCTAAGACCGGTAACCCCAGGGGAGGGCGGCTCCTCGAGTGCACTGCTAGCTGGTTTCCTATGGAAACCGCGCTGGATGATGCATCCGCCCTCCTCGGCTCCACGACACAGCGAACCAGGCGCTGATCGTCCCGGCAATCACAGGGCCGAGAGAATCTGCTCCACGGTCGGACGATCGGAGACGCTGTCGCCGATGTGGTTCCAGCGAACGCTTCCGTCGCTGCCCACGATGAAGACCGATGGCGTGGCCACGTCGTCACCCAGTAGGTTGTACACGCCGTATTCCTTGGTCGTGGCGCCTCCGGGGCCCGCGAGCACCGGGAAGGCGGCGCCGCCCGTCAACACGGCCATGCCCCTGGCGTCGCTCACAGCGTCCATGCTGATCGCCACGATCTGGACGTCGCGGTCTCGAAACTGCGGATACGCGCTCTGCAACTCAACGAGCTGCTGCCGGCACACTCCTCAAAACAGACCACGGTAGAAAACCAGGACAACGGCTTCGTTCGCCTGTCGTAGTTGCGCCAGCGTCATCGGCTGGCCATCGGCGCCGTCCAGCTCGAACGACGGAGCTTCGTCCCCGGACTGGGGAATCCCGGCAGCGCACCGCGCCAAGAATGAGATCGCCAAAATCAACATGCCGACCGTGACTGCCTGCACGCCGCGGACAATCCGCGCTTTGGTGTGGCGGGCTTCCCACCACCGGACTGCTCGACTGAAGTTCATAGCTGCTGATTCCCCTGACCCGCGTCGATGGCGGTTTGCGTCGTTCTCGTTCAATCCCATAATTCCATGGTCACCCACAATTCGGCTTCCGTCAACATCGCCGCGTGAGGTAACCATGTTGTGATGCGGGCTTGTCGGCGATGGGCGAGTGATGCAGGGTCGGTCTGATGACCGAGTTCCCTATTGCCCGTGGTGCTCTGTCGCTTAAGGACTTTAACTACTAAGGTGATGTTTACCTACATCGTCAGGCGTGGGCCCAAAGGCCCAGCGCACCTGTATCGCGGAGTGCTCTGGCCCTTCAGGGCCAAGCCAAAACAGCGCATCAATCTGTTAAAGTCCATCAGGGCCAACCCGCACTCCACGGCAACTCCGACGCCGCCCGCGTTCTGCCTCGCAACCTCTGGACGCTCTGCCCTCTCCTCGATATACTGCTCGCATCGTCACGGAGGTGCATCCTTGATCGACATGGCCCTTGCCGACGTGCGGGTGCTCGACCTGACCCACCATCTCGCCGGCCCGTTCTGCACGAAGCTCCTCGCCGACTACGGCGCCGACGTCATCAAGATAGAGCGACCCAAGGTCGGCGACCCGACCCGCGGTTCCGGCCCGTTTCTCCATGACGATCCTCATCGAGAAAAGAGCGGCACGTTCTTCCATCTCAACATGAACAAACGGGGCGTGACGCTAGACCTGAAGTCCTCGGCGGGCAGGGAGATCGTCAAGGAGTTGGTCCGCGACGTCGACATCCTCGTCGAGAGCTTTCGGCCGCACGTCATGGCCGGTCTCGGGCTGTCGTACGAGGCGCTCCGAGAAGCCAACCCGACGCTGGTGATGACCTCGATTAGCGGCTTCGGCCAATCCGGACCCTACGCCGAGTACAAAGCCAACGAGCTGGTAGCGTACGGCATGGGCGGCGCGATGCACAACACCGGCCTGGCGGATCGGGAACCGCTCGGCTACGGCGTCCCGACCGCCGTCTACCAGGCCGGCGCCGTTGCCGCCGCGGGCACGATGGGGGCGTTTTTCGGGGCGCGGTACAAAGGCATCGGGCAGCACGTGGACGTGTCGATCATCGAGTGTCTGCTGGGCAGCGTGGACCGGCGGATCAGGGAGTTGCTGTCGTACCAATACTCCGGCGAGATGGGCGCCCGGGAATCGCTGTCCGGCGGATTTGCCAACGGCTACTTCCCGTGCCAGGACGGGTTCTTCGTCATGGCGGCCAGCGGACCGATCATGTTCCCGCGACTGGTGGAGATGATGGGCAGCCCATCCGAACTGACCGACTCGCGTTTCGTCACTCCACAGGGCATGCGCGACCCCGGGCTGCGCGACGCTTTCGAGACCGCGGTGCTGTCTTGGAGCATGGATCGAACCAAAAGCGAGATAGTAGCCATGGCCGAAGAGGCCGGTCTGATCTGCGCTGCCGTCAACACCATGGCGGAGGTCTCCGCCGACCGGCACTTCAACGAACGCGGTGTCTTCGTTGACGTCGACCATCCCGTGATGGGCACGGTTCGCTCCATCGGTCGACCGTTCGTGATGGGCAAAACGCCCTGGCAATTGCGGCGCCCGGCGCCTCTCCTCGGGCAGCACAACGACGAGGTCTTCGGCGAATTGGGCTACACCGGGGATCGTTTGGCGAATCTCAAAGAAGCTGGGGTGATCTGAGCAGTGACCGACCGCGCCGAAACCACCGATCTACCGCTGTCCGGGATCCGAGTGCTGGACCTCACCGTCGTCATTGCCGGTCCGATCGCCACGGCTAAACTCGGCGACATGGGCGCGGAGGTTATCCGCGTCGAGTCCATCCAGGAACTTGGCACGGGCGGCAGGGTGCCGATTGCCAAGACCACGCGCGAGCAGGTCCAAGGTCACCCGGCCCAGCGCCGTACCTTTCCCGACGGCGACCCCGGCCTCCGCCCGTGGAACCGATCCGCGATGTTCAACTCCCACGCTTGCAACAAGCTGTCGATGACCGTCGACCTGCGCAAGCCCGAGGGCATGGAAGTGTTGGCGCGGCTGGTCAAGAAGAGCGACGTTCTGATCGAGAACCACGCCACCGACTTCGTCGAACGGCGAGGGTTCACTTACGACTGGCTTCGCGAGCAGAAACCGGACATCATCATGGTCCGCATGCCGGGCTTCGGTCTCGACGGGCCGTACGCGTACTGGCGAACGTTCGGCTCGACCGCGGAAGGCCATGCGGGGCGGTCGATCCTGTTCGGTTACTCTGATCTTGCGCCCTCCGAGATCCCTTGGGTCTACCCCGCCGACCCAACTGCCGGAGCAGTGGCGACTTTCGCTACGATCATGGCGCTACACCATCGCAACCGCACGGGGGAGGGACAGGTCATCGACCTTGCCCTGGCGGAGAACATCCTGCACCTGCTGGGACCGTCGTTCCTGGACTACTCGATGAACGACCGCGTGGGCGGCAGCCTCGGCAACCGACACCCCGAGGCCGCGCCTCACGGGTGCTACCGCGCCGGCGGCGACGACCGATGGGTCAACATCGCGGTGACCACCGAGGACGAGTGGCACGGATTCCGTGAGGCTCTCGGCGATCCGGAATGGGTCAGAGACGCGCGATTCGCAACCGCTTCAGGCCGTCTGGAGCAGCAAGACGAGCTGGACCGCCTCGTCGAAGCCTGGACTAGCGAGCTCGACCCGTACGAGGTCACGCAACGGTTACAGGAGCACGGCGTCCCGTCGGGACCGGTGATGAACGAGGCCGACGCCTACGACGACCCTCACCTGCAGAGCCGAGGCTACTTCGAAGAGGTCACACACGCCGAAACCGGGACGCACCGATACCCCGGCATGTTCTTCAAGTTCTCGGAGACGCCTCTCGGCATCCGACGACCCGCCCCGCTGCTCGGAGAGCACAACGAGTACGTCTACAAAGACCTGCTCGAGTACACCGACGAGGAGTACGCCGAGTTCGTGGGCGCCGGCCACATCGGCATGGACTTCGCCCCGCACGTGCCATGAGCGCTGAGCCCCCACGCCTGACACACAACTCGCCATTATCGAGAGTCGGGATGGGATGATCGTCGTCACGGCGATAGTTCGCGAGAAGCACTGGATCAAACTCAAAGGATTCAAGCGGCCAGACCAAGTGATTCGAGGAGCCAAGTCATCAGATGGAGACATCGTCACAACTGATGAAGAGGGCTTCGAGCACGGGCAGATTAGCAGGAGAGCCGCCAAATTCAGACTCTAGTCATGCACCAGATGTGACTATATCTCTTGACGTTCACGGGAACGGCTTCAGATTCGAAAGCTTTCGATACAACTCCGGCCAGCCAAATCGGCTTAGACTAGGCAGCCCCGATATTTGGCAACCGTGAAGTGACCCGGATACAATTACCCCTCGTTTAATCGACGCAGTCGACCCTGTGGCCCCTATTGGAATATCTGGAGAGTCTTCGACAGAGTAAAACCCGTGCAAAACCGACCAGGGTGATTTGCTCCGCGAGTTGCCATTGCAAATGACAAGGCTTGGACTGAGATGTTCAAGCACTTCTCGAGACCAATCCGTGCCCATTCGCCAAGCCTGTGGGGACAACTTCGCAACTGAAGGGGATCGGAACGGCACAACATTGAATGATGCTGTGCCCCTCATTTGCTTTTCCCACGTTCCCCCATACATTGATCGGAATGTGCTTACGACAGCCTCTTGATGTTTTGGGCCATTGTCCGGCCATCCTTCGTCAAGCCACGCGCTATAGTCAGCCTTGTTGTAGGGCAATTCGAGATAGCCTTTACGCAAGTCAAGCTCTTGAGAGGCGCGGTCACCTCCAGGATTTGTACCGATGAACACTTTTGTAGCAGGTTCTTCAAATATAGATGCGCTACTATACCAGCACTTGGTTCCGAATATATCCTGTGAATTTAACTCGCTAGCAAGTTTTTTCGCTTCCCGTTCCATTCTCCGAGTGGATGTGTATCTCAAGTGTCATCTCCCTGTCCCGAAGCACTGCTCCCCTATCGGATCAATGGATGTACTGACGCTTCAAAGACATCATTTCTTGAACATCGTGTCATTCGTCCACGCTGCCATAGCTTCGATCAAGTTCACCCCGAACGGTATGACGTTTAGTCATCCGACATCAGCTCCGCCATGCGGCGGCGGTGATGGACGGCGTCGCCGAGGTAGTGCTGGAGCGTTCGCGCCTTTTGCGTGTAGAACGCGAGGCCGTAGTCCATGTCGACGCCGACTCCCGCGTGGACGTGGTGCGCCGCCTCGCATGCCTTGAAGTAGCCGTCGCTGGCGACCGCCTTGGCCATCGAGATCGCGACGGCCGCGTCCGGCATGCCTTCGTCCAGCTTCCAAAGGGCTTCGTAGGTGGTCCAGCGGGTCGCCTGCTCCATGTTGAGGGCATCGATTACGTGGTCTTGGACTCGCTGGAAGTTGCCGATGGGCACGCCAAACTGGATGCGCGACTGGCTATACTCGACGGTCATCTCGAGGACCTGCCGGCAGCCGCCCACAATGTAGGCGCAGAGCACGCCGGTGGCCGCGTCCAGGGCCTTCTCCACGGCGGACCATGCGCCGCCAACGTCGCCGATGACCGCGCTGTCCGCGACCGTGACGCCATCGAGCGTAACCTCGTTCATGACTTCGCCCAGCCAGCCGGTCTGCGTGCGAACGGTGAGGCCGGCGGCGGCCTTGTCGACGATGAAGCAGGTGATGCCGTCGCCGTTGTCACCCGACGAGGTTCTGGCGACGACGATGATGCTGTCGGCGATGTGGGCGTCGGGGATGAACGACTTCGTGCCGTTCAGGACGAATGACCCGTTCTGGCGACTGGCTTCGAGTTGGATCGAGTCCGGGCCCCATTTAGTTTCGTCCTCGGAGAACGCAAATGCGACGATCTGGTCGCCGTTGGCGATCGGCGGCAGCAGGGACTGCTTTTGGGCGTCGCTGCCCGCGTTGAGGATCGTGAGCGCGGACAGGACGGCGGACGACAGGTGAGGGCTCGGGCACAGCCTGGCGCCCATCTCTTCGTACAGGACGCCCGTTGTTGACAGATCGGAACCCTGGCCGCCGTACTCCTCTGGGATGAGCATGCTGGCCCAGCCCATCTGGCCGATCTTTTCCCACAGGTCAGGCGCGAATCCGGTTTCGGAATCGAACAGTTCGCGCACTCTCTCTTTCGGCAGTTCTGTGCTCAGGAAATCTCCTGCCGCCGTCTTGAGCATTGTCTGTTCATCTGTGAGTGAAAGGTCCATCGTAAACTCCTCGTGACCATTCTCGACAAGCGATGCACGCGGGTTGACACGTAGACTCTGGGCTTGGCCCTGAAGGGCCAGAGTACCTTGGTGACGGTGGGCTCGGCCTTCGGACCGACCCGTATCACGACATGCGCAGGTCGGTGATTACAGCGCAATTCCGATCGCTATTTCGATTTAGTCGTGGAAGGGGTTGGCGCCGCGCGCTCACGAGTTCGGCTGATGCCGAGTCTTCGGGCGACGATTACCTTCTGAACCTCGATCGTCCCACCCGGATGCGCGGCGGTCAGCGACTCGCGCTGGTGGACCTCCATCTCGCCCGCGATTGGCGCGCCGGGGTCCTCGAAGTCGAGCAGGGCCTTGAGTCCAGCGACCTCTCTGATGACGTCGCCGATGCGAATGCCGGACTCGCGCCGCCACGCGGATTGCTGCGAGCCGTGCCAAGTCATCTCCTGACCGGAGCTGTACATCCAGAAATTGCGCATTCCGAGCAGGCGCAAGACCTCGTTGTCGATGTAGGCCTGCATCATCACTTGTTGGTTGTGCGAGTCCTTGTCGAGGCCCTTCTCTCGGGCGTATTTCATGAACTTCTCGAGCGTCCGGCTGCGGGGCACCACGTCTCCGCCGCCGCCGTGCTCGATCTCGAGAGTAGTCTGCGCGACCTGCCAGCCCTGGGTCTCGCCGCCGATCAGACGCGTTGCCGGAATCCGCACGCCGTCCATGAAAATCTGGCGCTTGCCTTGCCCGACTAGGAGGTCTTGAGTGCGCACGGTGATGCCTTCGGCGCCGCCGGGGACCATGAAATAGCCCATGTTCCGATGCCGCGGAGCGTCCGGGTCGGTCACCGCCAGCGTGAACAGCTCGCCCATCTGGGACGAGTCCGGAACCTTGGTCGACTCGTCCGCGTAGCCCGCGTCGCCGCCCACGAACACCTTCTGGCCGGTGAGTATCCAGTCATCGCCGTCGCGGACCGCCTGCATCTGCAAGCTGGCCAGGTCGGAGCCGGCGCTGCTCTCGGTGAAGAGCTGCCAGCCCGCTGTTTCGCCAAGGAGCCGGGGCCGCAGTATCTCCTGCTTTTGCTCTTCGGTGCCCCAAACCATGAGCGCCGGAAGGTCGAGCGTGTTGTCGTAAACCTTGGGCATGTCGACCTTTTCGAGCTCCTCTTGGAGGATGACCTCGTGGTCGGACGACAAGCCGCCGCCGCCGTATTGGGTCGGATACGTCGGGTGTAGCCAGCCCTTGACGCCCATCGCGCGACGCACTACCTGGACCTTGTCCCAGGTTTCGGGGTCGAGATGGCTGGACTCCAGCGGCCGTTTCAGGTCGGCTGGGACGTTCTCGGCGAGCCACGTCCGCACCTCGCTGCGGAATTCCTCTTGCTCCGGCGTGTAGCGCCTCTCGAAGTCCATGGGGCATCCTCTCTGATTAGCTTGGCTAGCCGGTAGTCGTGTTTCTGTTTGAGCTGCTTCCGATGTGCGTAGGGGAGGGTTTCAAACCCTCCCGCGCGTTGTCGTTAGCTGATACGTCGATGTGCGCAATATACCTCTGCCAGACCGCATATTCGGCATCGGTATGCAATGCATGGTCACCGGGAGGGTTTAAAGCCCTCCCCCAACGACATTTGCCGCACGCTTGGCCCTGAAGGGCCAGAGCACCCCGATTCGGTGGGCTCGGTTCTCCTTAGGCGAATCTGCCTCAGGCATGACCTTCAGGCCGACCCTTTACCACCCTTCGCCGCACATTCCTCACCGCGACCCCAAACATAACCCACGCGGCCACGCTCGTCAACGCGGGAGAAGTCGGGCGGTTACACGCGGCATCGCTACCGGGCCTTGAACGCCGGGGCTCGCTTCTCGATGAACGCTCGGCGGGCCTCCGTGGCGTCCTCGGAGCTGGCCAGGATGTCGGAGCCGTTGGACGTCAGCACCATCGTGGTTTCGAGCGTCGAGTCGAGCGCAGAGCGCACGATCCGCTTGCTGACCCACTGGACCAGCGGCGGCGCCTTGATGATGTCGTCGCACAGTTTGCGCGTCGTCGACTCGAGCTCGTCGAACGGAACCAGGCGGTTCAGCACGCCCCACTCGAAGGCGCGTTGGGCGTCGAGATGTCCCGTGTACGCGAACTCCAGCGCCCGACCGAGCCCCGCGATCTTGGGCAAGTAGTAGCTGCCGCCGTTCTCGATGATCTGACCAACTTGCTGGTACGTGACGAACCGAGTCCGATCGCAGCCGATGCGGATGTCGCAGTGCAGCGCCATGTCCATCCCCGAGCCAACCGCGGGGCCGTTGATCATGGCGATGGTCGGCTTTCTGATATGGGAGATGTCTTTGTGGAGCTTGGTGAAGCCGTGGAAGAACCGCTGCCGGCTGGCGTCCGTGCCCTCGACGATGTTGCGGTTGCCGACGAAGTTCTCGCCCTTCACATCGTCGGGCACGCCGCCCTTGAGATCGGCGCCCGCGCAGAAGCCGCGACCGACGCCGGTCAGCACGATCACGCGCACGTTTGGGTCGTCGTCGCCGGCGCGCATGTACTCGCCGACCTTGGCCACGGTGCCATTCTCCTCTGACGAGCCCAGGATCGCGTTCATGCGCTCGGGCCGGTTGAACCTGATCCAGAGAATCCCGTTGTCCTCCGGCTCATAAAGCAGATGATCGACAAGTCTCGGTCCCATGTTCACCTCTCGACTGATGGCGGTAGTAGTGTGGTCTGAGCGATACCGGTGATTGTCTCACAGAATCGCCGCAAGGGACCGAAGGGACGCCAGGAACTCAATGGGCGGGATCGGGGCGGCCCTTCGACGGGCTTCCAAGTAACGGCTGCAAATTCCCATCCTGAGCGAAGCCGAAGGATCTGGCCAAATGCGACACTTTTCGCCTTGCTTGGCCCGAGATGCTTCGCTGCGCTCAGCATGGCGGCTAGCGGAATCGCCGTTACTTTCTCAAGCATTGTCCGCCCCGTGGACATAACGTTGCTCAGGGCGAACGGTGTGTAGATGTTCCCGTTCGTGGTGAGCCTGTCGAACCACATCGCACACGCGCACGTTGGTCGGCTCTAAGGCCCCCGCGGCGGGTTCCCCGTGCACATCACCGCCTCCCACTCGAGCTCCGACACGTCGACCTCGGGGATGGCCGCGAACTCCTCGGGCGTCACGTCGAGCCAGAACGTCTGGCCGGCGCGGATGTTCAGCACCACGCACACGCGCATGTCGGGCACGCCGTTCCACACGTGCTCCAACTCCGCGTTGATCGGGTAGTGCGGCCTGGGGTGGACGTCGAACCGCTCGGGCCGGATGTTCTCCCGCCGACCCGCCTGCCTGCTTCCCGCGTTCAAGCCGACCAGCATATCGTGGTCGAGCACTCTCAGCTTCATGCAATCACTCCGGACATCGAATCGTCGCCCTCAGCCAATCCAATTCTCCTCGCAATTGTCGCCACTGGCATTAGGAATGGCGGCTAGGGTCGGCCTGAAGGCCGAGCCCGCCCTGGACAGGTGCTCTGGCCCTTCAGGGCCAAGCTTCGTGTTCGTCCTTTGCCGCATGTAAGGCAACGACAAGGATTAGCTGCGGATCGGGTGATGGGAAATGCGAACAGCGTTTGGTGCGTCTCTTCGACAAGCTCAGAGCCTGCCTTGAGTTCGTCGAAAGGGCGAACGGAGTGTAGCGAGATTTCGTTCGTGGTGAGTCCCGACACATCGGGATCCCGGCCTTGTCGGGACCTGCTTAGTCCGTTTGTGGTGAGCCTGTCGAACCACCCGCTCCGCTATCCCAGATACTTCCCGTACCACGCCAGCACCTTCTCCCAGCCGTCGACCGCGGCGTGCTGCCGGTAGCTCGGACGATAGTCGGCGAAGAAGCCGTGCCCCGCGTTGTCGTACATGTGGAACTCGAACGTCTTGTCGTGCCGCTGGAGCTCCTGCTCGATCATCGTCACCTGCTCCGGCGACGGACTCACGTCCTCCTCGCCGAACAGGCCCAGCAGCGGGACCGTCATGTCCGCCGTCATGTCGATCGGCGCCTTGGGCTGGCCCTCGCTCAGACCGTCGGGACCGGCGACCACGCGGCCTCCGTAGCAATCCACCGCCGCATCGAGGCTCGGGATGTTGCACGCCACGAGATACGTCTGCCGGCCGCCGGAGCAGAAGCCGATCACGCCCACCTTGCCGTTCGCGTACGGCAGCGCGCGCAGCAGGTCCGCCGCCGCGCCGACGTCGCCGATCGTCCGAGCGTCGGGCACTCCGCCGCCCGCGCGAACCGCCGCCGCAACCTCCTCGATGTCGCCCGGGCCCTCGCGATGATGCAAGTCCGGAGCGATCGCCGCGAACCCGACCCCCGCGAACTTGCGAGTCATCTCCTTGAAATGCGTCGTCAGACCGAACACCTCGTGGATCACGACCACCCCCGGAAACGGCCCTTCGCCCAGCGGACGCGCCAGATACCCGGCGATCAGATCGCCGTCGTGCCCCTGAAACTGCACCGTCTCCGCCAGCATGCCCTCATACTCAGCCATGGCAAACCTCCTAGAATGCGACTGCCCGCCGAACCCGATCACACGGGGCCGGCAGGCGTAGCCTATGAAAGCGGGCGTGGCGTGTCAAGTGGGGGGAGGCGTGAAAGAGCCGTCAAGCGCTGCAATTAGAGTTGCCTCGTGGGTTTCCGAGGGATACAATCAAATGCACGCATCGCAACCGCACGAGGGAAGTCTGCAATATGCCCATCTTGAACCGCGAAGACGCCACCGAGGTCGAAGAACACATCAAGAAGATATTCTCCGCAAAGACGACACAGGAACGGGTCGCCGAATTGCAGCAGGTGTTCGTGGAAAAGTTGGACTTCGAGCGTGCCGATGGCCTTGTTAGCCTGGAAGGCGCACGCAAGAACGTGGATCTGCCGGATCCCACAGAGCTCATCGCGAACTTGGAAGATGCAACGGTGGTCTACAGGTGTGACAAGGGCAGGTCTCGTAGCAGTGACGCGGAGCGGATTCCACGTCTGCTACACTTACTCCCACACGAGAGTAATGAAGTGCAGCGTCACGGCTTGGCAGGGAGTAGCGCCTGACATGACTACGACGACGGACCACAAGTACATCGTCAGGAACAACGAGATCCTGAGCGGCGAACCGATCATCAAAGGCACGCGCACGCCGGTGCGGGCTATTGTCGAGAATCGGCGGCTTGGATACCAGCCGGAGGAGATTCCGCATCACCTCCCTCACCTGACTCCAGCCGCAGTATTCGGCGCTCTGAGCTACTATTGCGATCACCGGGATGAAATCAATCGGCACATCGAGCGCAATCGGGTTCCGGCTGAGCTGATTGATCCTCGGGCCAGAGAGCGGTGAGCTGACCTGATGCACTTGCCGTGAACGAGTTCGGAGGCGACAGCATGAAGTTGAGAATAGTCTTGGAGCCCAGTGACGAGGGCGGTTACACGGTTTACGCGCCGTCTCTCCCCGGATGCATCAGCCAGGGCGAGACTTGGGACGAGGCGCTGGCCAACATCCGCGAGGCTATCGAACTCTACCTGGCGCCGACCGAAGACGAAGCTCCGATCTGAGCGGCTCGTATGACCACGATCAAGTACAGCAAGGACGTTGATGTCCTTCTCATCGGGCTCTCGCCCGAACCCATTGACCATGCGGAGGAGTCCGGTCCCGTCGTAGTCCATTTCTCGGCTGAAGGCCGACCGGTGCTGCTGGAGGTCTTCGACGCACGTGAGTTCGTGCTGGGATCGTTGTCCAGCGTCATCCGCGACACCGAGGTCACCGTCCCGTGACGTAGCGGGCGCCGCCCCGCGTCGAACTCTGATCGCTTCGCCGCGCCCAATCCTCCCTCCACAACTTCCGGCCGTACTCGTTCCCGCCCGCCAGTCTCTGTTACCCTACCGTTGCTTCGGGTTGGGACGGCGTGTGTGCCGCTGACCGGGGGCGTTGGTCCGCGCACCCTGATTGCATCGGCGTTTTGAGACGGGAGTCGCTTTGGTCGAGACGGGCAAGAAGCCACCCGCTAGGCGGATTTTCTATGGCTGGTGGATTGTTGCCGCGGGGTTTGTGACTCAGCTTCTCACCGCGGGCATGATCCTCCAGAGCTTCGGCGTCTACTTCGTCCATTTTCAGGAGCAGTTCGGGTGGAGCCGGACCCAGATCTCGGCGGCATTTTCGATCCAGCAGCTCGAGACGGGGATCTTCGGGCCGATCCAGGGCTGGCTGTTCATCAAGTTCGGGCCGCGCAAGGTCGTGACTGTCGGGATCATCATCGCCGGGATCGGTCTGATGATGTTGAGCCGGATCCAGAATCTCTGGCAGTTCTACATCGCGTTCACCGCGGTCGCGATCGGGGTGAGCCTGGGCGGGTTCATGGCGATGATCGCCACCATCGCGAACTGGTTCGAGAAGAAACGCTCTCGGGCGATGGGGATCGCGATGTCCGGCATGGCCGTTGGCGGTCTGCTGGTTCCCGCGATGGCGTGGTCGATGGACGCTTACGGTTGGCGGTCGACCGCGTTCGGCTCGGGCGTCTTGCTGATACTGGCCGGCGTGCCCCTCGGTCAGTTGATGCGCCGGAGCCCGGAGGACTACAGTCAGGTCCCGGACGGCGCGACGGCGGATTCGAGCGATGAAGATGCGCCCGCCGAACCCGCCAGCCTCGAGCTGAATTTCACCGCCATGGAAGCGCTGCGGACCAGGGTGTTCTGGTACGTGTCGTTCGGCCACGCGTCGGCGCTGTTGGTCGTGTCGGCGCTGATGGTGCACCTGGTGCCGTTCGTCGTCGAACGCCTTGAGTACTCGACGGCGACGGCGGGGACAGTCGTGACGCTGATGACTGCGGCGATGATGGTCAGCCAGGTCGGCGGCGGCGCGCTGGGCGACAGGGTCAACAAGCGTTATGCGCTGATGGTCTGCCTGTTGGGGCACGCGGCCGCGCTGTTCGGGATGGCCTTCGCGACGAACATCTGGCTGGTGGCGCTCTTCGCCATGCTGCACGGCGCCTCGTGGGGCGCGCGAGTTCCCATTGTCATCTCGATCCGGGCCGATTATTTCGGGCGGAAATCGTACGCGACCATCATGGGCTTCTCCTCGATGATCATGACGATGGGGATGATGACCGGGGCGCTGTTCACGGGGTTCGTCACTGACCGGACGAACGACTACACGCTTGCGTTTGCGATCCTGGCGACTCTGTCGGCGTTGGGCTCGCTGCTGTTCCTGGCCGCGAAGCCGCCGCCGCTTCCCGAGCGACTTCAACGCATGGCGCGATTGCGGTCCGACCAGCGACAGATCTGATCGGGGTGTCGCGACCGGAGGCGACCCATGATGCATTGCCCGCCACGACATTCATCCATTCGCCCTGAGCTTGTCGAAGGGTCGCTCGGGAGCCCTGTGGTTCGACGGACTTCCAAGTAACGGCTCCCCATCACCATCCTGAGTCGCAGCGAAGGATCTCGCCCAACGCGATACATATGTCTGTCTGCGTGGCCCTAGATTCTTCGGCTGTGGCCTCAGAATGGCGACATACACGATCACCGTTGCTTTCTCATGCATTGTCTGCCCGCGGACATAATGTTGCTCACCACGAACGGGTTAAGACGCAGGCGGGTTCCCCAGACGGCCAGCTGAGTTTGGACAGGAGCGGCGCCTGATATGGTCACTAAGGCGGAGCATCTGTACGTTGTCAGGAACACGGAGATCCTGAGCGGTGAGCCGATCATCGCCGGGACGCGTACGCCCGTGCGCGCCATCGTGGAGATGTGGCGAATCGGGCGCCAGAGGGCTTATTTGACCCTCAGGCCAGGGAGCGGTAAACCGACCTGATACACTTGCCGTGTACGAGCTCGGAGGCGACAGCATGAAACTAAGAATAGTCTTGGAACCCAGCGATGAAGGCGTATATACGGTTTACGCGCCTTCTCTCCCCGGCTGCATCAGCGAAGGCGATACGCGCGAGGAAGCCCTGACCAACTTCAGGGAAGCCATCGAGCTTTATCTGGAACCCACCGACCATGACGCTCTGCTCAATGAGGAGGCCGAGGTTGTGGAATTGGCTTTGTGAGGTTGACCCTCACCTACGACTCATGACCATACTAAGCAACACTCTGGCATGACCGACCGCCCAATGCGATTCACGCTCCACGCGCTGACCAAGCTCTCGATGTTGCGTGGTCATGGCGTTGCACTTGAGTGAGGTATGGTCGAGCAGACAGTGCACCTGCCAGAGCGAGTGCTCGCTGGTCACGGCGGTCGGTGGGTCGCACAAGGCCACTGGACGACGAGAGGGTGGTGCGTGTAGTCTGCGAAGAGACAGTAGACGAAATCGTCGTGGTTACTTTCTGTCCTGGCAAGAGGTCACGGTATGAGTAAGATCAAGTACAGCAAGGACGTTGATGTCCTTCTCATCGAGCTCTCACCCGAACCCATTGACCATGCGGAGGAGTCCGGGCCCGTCGGGGTCCATTTCTCGGCTGAAGGCCGACCGGTGCTGCTGGAAGTCTTCGACGCTCGGGAGTTCGTGCTGGGGTCGCTCTCCAGCGTCATCCGCGACACCGAGGTCACCGTCCCCCGACGCAGCAGGCGGCGTCCGCGCGGTCTCCGATCGCATTTCTACGCCAACCCCATCCCTCACACCCACCCGCCAACTCGTTCCCGCCCGCCTGTCTCTGTTACCCTACCGTAGCTTCGTTTCGGGCATCGAGGGTTCCCGTGTCAGCCCAACCGATATTGTCATAGATTGTCGTGCCGTTATCGGGGCGCGTGTGCGCCACGATCCTATATAGAACAGGAGCAGTTGTTGATCGAGACAGGCGGTAAATCCCCGGCTAGCCGTGTTTTCTACGGCTGGTGGATCGTTGCCGCGGGGTTCGTGATTCAGCTTCTCAACGCCGGGATGATCTTCCACAGCTTTGGCGTCTACTTCGTCCATTTTCAGGAGCAGTTTGGGTGGACGCGCACCCAGATCTCGGGGGCGTTTTCGATCCAGCAGCTTGAGACCGGCATCCTCGGCCCGATCCAGGGCTGGATGATCATCAAGTTTGGCCCGCGAAAGATCGTGACGATCGGGATCATCATCGCCGGCATCGGACTGATGATGCTGAGCCGAATCAACAATCTCTGGCAATTCTACGCCGCGTTCACCACGATCGCGCTCGGGTCGAGCCTCGGCGGGTTCATGGCGATTTTCGCGACGGTCGCGAACTGGTTCGAGAAGAAGCGGTCTCGGGCGATGGGGATCGTGATGGCGGGGATGAGCGTCGGCGGACTGATGGTCCCGGTGATGGCATGGTCCACCGACAGCTTCGGGTGGCGATCGACAGCCTTCGCCTCGGGCATCGTACTGATCCTGGTCGGGATTCCCATCGCACAGGTGATGCGCCATAACCCGGAAGACTACGGCTACCTCCCGGACGGCGCCAAACTCGATTCGGGCAACGGCGAGTCAGCGGGCGCCGAAGACGGCGGCGCCCCTGACCTGAACTTCACGGCCAGGGAGGCCCTGCGAACTAGGGTGTTCTGGTACGTGTCGTTCGCCCACGCGTCGGCGCTGCTGGTGGTGTCGGCGATCATGGTCCACCTGATCCCCTTCATCGTCGACCGTCTGGAGTACTCGTTGGCGACGGCGGGAACGGTAGTGACTCTGATGACGGCGATGATGATCATCAGCCAGCTTGGCGGCGGAGCCTTGGGCGACAAAGTCGAGAAGCGTTACGCGCTGACGGTCTGCCTGATCGGGCACTCCATCGCCCTGTTCGGCCTGGCGTTCGCGACGAACATCTGGCTGGTGGCGTTCTTCGTCGTGCTGCACGGCGTCTCGTGGGGCACTCGAGGTCCGATCGTCATATCGATCCGGGCCGACTACTTTGGGCGAAAAGCGTATGCGACCATCATGGGCTTTTCTTCGATGATCATGATGGTGGGGATGATGTCAGGCGCCCTGTTCACCGGCTTCGTCACCGACCGAACGGACGACTACACGCTGGCGTTCGCCATTCTGGCGACGGTCGCGGCCTGCGGCTCGGTGTTGTTTTTCGTATCGAAGCCGGCGCCGCTGCCGGAGCGACTCCAACGCGCGGCACGGGAGCGAGAGCAGCGGCAGGTTTGATCGGGACTCAGAAGCAACGGCTCTTCCGATGTCATCCTGAGCGAAGCCGAAGGATCTGGTTAAACGCGATACATCATTCCTTGCGAGGCGCTCCCGACGGCATCAGGGCTCACCACGGGCGGAATAGGCAATGTGCCATTCACACCGAGCGTCGTAGGGGAGGGTTTCAAACCCTCCCGAAGTGATGCACGGGCAATATGAATGTATTGACGAACCAACACGCGTCGATTGGGCGCATGCGGTGGTTCTGGCAAGGTGATCGCGCCAAGACGCCGCGCAGGAGGGTTTGAAACCCTCCCCTACGGGCGCCGGGCATCCACGCCTGCCGGTTGGTCATCCGAAGACAGCCCACCGCCGCGAATCGCGGTTCGGGACCCGAATTACGAAATAGGCTTCACCGCGCGGAAGTTGATGCCCAGGGTGCCGTACTCGGCTGCGCTGGAGTCTTGCGGAGCGCCGCGGAATACGTCGGCGCGCCAGGTGATCTCGAAGTCCTCGAAGCCAGTTAGCCTCACGACTGCTGCTAGCTCTGCTTCCAGCAGAGCGCCGGCGATTCAACCGGTCCACAGGTCGATGTCTTCCTTTGCGGCAGCCGGCACCTCCATCGAGACCATGATGTCGCCGATCTGCATTCTGCCGCCGGGCTTGAGGACACGGTGCATCTCGCGGAAGGTCTCCATCTTGTCAGGGCAGAGGTTGATGACACCGTTCGAGATGACGACGTCGGCCCAGCCGTCGTCCACGGGCAACTTCTCGGCTAGCCCTTCGCGAAACTCTACGTTCGTGGCGCCTGACTTGGCCGCGCCTGCGGTGGCTTTGTCCAGCATCTCCGGCGTCATGTCCACGCCGACGACCTGCCCTTGCGCTCCCACAACGTGGGCCGCGATGAGGCTGTCTAACCCGGCGCCCGATCCGACATCGACCACATTCGATCCAGGCTCGATTGGACCCAGGGCGAACGGATTTCCGGTCCCCGCAAACGAGCTCAACGAACTCTCGGGTACGGCGTCGATCAGATCGTCTGAGTAACCCAGCAGACGGGCCAACCGTCTCCCGGTGTGAAAATGGAAGCCTTTGTCTGGATCCTCGGCTACGATTGCGTATTCGTCACGTATCGCGTCCCTCAGCGTGTCGAGATCCACGTTTGGAACGGCTGGGGCCTCTGCCATGTGCCTCTTCCTCCTCGCGTCATGCGAACTGGCCTGATTCTGAGGGAATACTAGCACGGTGGAAGCGTCCGCGCTATCGACCGCACTCCGCCGAACCGAGCGGTCAACAGATGCGAAAACTGTCGCGACGCTTTCCCGCCGCCTGATACGATGGGCTCGCAACAACTGTTGCCTTCACTGACGCTCAACCGGAGGGTTCGATTTGCGCGTACGCAAGGTAGGCTCGATTACCTACTCGGTCAAAGACCAATGGAACAGCAAACGTGTTCGATTGCGCGTCACGCCCGAGCGAGGAGTCGAGGTCACCAGGCCGAAACGCTTCCCTCTGAAGGAGATCGACAAGTTCGTCCTGTCCAAACGCACATGGATCGAGGAGGCCATGCAAGGCTACGAAAACAGCGGCAGAATCTGGCGCCTGACGAGGTGGTCTTGCACGCGATCGGACAGAAATGGACAGTGACCTACAATCCCGAGAGCGACAACCCCGGATGCTCGCTCCACGAATACGACGACGAACTCCGCATCTCGGGCGACTTCGCGAACGCTACGCTGCTAACGAAGGTGCTGCGGATGTGGCTCAGCGGCAAAGGGCGCCAGCATCTGGTCCCGTGGCTAGACAGCGTCAGTGACGAGTTGGAACTGCCGTACGCTAAGGTTATCGTCAGAGGGCAGAAGACTCGATGGGGGAGCTGCTCCGGACGCAAGACGATCAGCCTGAACAGGAACCTGCTCTTCTTGGATCCGTCGCTGGCACGGTATGTCATGGTCCACGAGCTTAGTCACACGCTGCACCTGGACCACTCCTCGTCGTTTTGGCGCCGGCTTTCAGAACTGGAGCCGAACTGCCAGTCGCTGGACAAGGCGACTAAATCGTCCCACGACCTTGTCCCTATCTGGGCGCGGATGGAGTAAGCCGGGCGCGGCCTCACGCCCGAAGGCTCGTCCGACGGCGGTTGGCCAACCACACGGCCAACGCTCCAAGCAGTGCGGTTAAGGTGATCAAGCCCCACGCCGACATCGATGGAATCGGGACTGTGTTGGCAGAAACGACGCTGACCTGGACTGTCGCGGTGTTGGAGCTCTCGTCTGAATCGGGCGCATCACCGGCAATGACGACCGTGCTGGACAGCGTGCCCGGCGTCGGGGTGTTGACCACGATGGTCGCGGTCGTGCTCGATCCGTTCAGCAGCGTGCCGAACTCACAACTCACGGCGCCGCCAGCTTCCGCACACCATCCTTGATCGGCGACGGCTGATACGAATGTCACGCCGACCGGCAACGTACTCGACGCCATGACGCGCGACATGCCGTTCGGCCCGTTGTTCGTGACTGTCAGAGTGTAGGTGAGTTCAGTGCTGGTGGCCAACTGATTCGACGCCACCGATAGGTCAACGTCAAGGTCCGAAGTAGGGTTGATGAAGATCCACTCCGTCGCCGATCCGGTCAACGACCCGCTGTCCGTGGCGGTCAACGTCACGAGGTGGTCGCCGTCCGTCAATGTGCTCGCCACGACCTCCAGGTTCTCGCCGAAGCCAAACGCACCGTCTCGATTCGAGCTCCACGCGAGACTGGTGCTGGCGAGCCGCCCGTCTTCGGGGTCGAGTGCCATGCCATCGAGGAACACCAGTTGCGTGTCAACGAACACCCCGCCGAGACCAGCGGAAATGACGACCTCTGGGCGCGAATTCGCCACGGAGAACGGTGCATCCGAGTCGTCCTGGACTGCGTTGAAGCCGTCGGTTGCCATGACTCTCAGCACGCCATCGGTGCTGCTTCCCAACAAGTACGTCGCGATCTGGTAGCTCTTGTCCGGCCAATCGACAGCGATGGTCGCCCAGCTGAATCCTCCGTCCCTGCTGTACTGGACATCGTAGGTGAGAGTGTCGCCGTCCGCGTCGCTGGCCGTCCACGTCAACGTCGTCGACGTGCCGCCGATAGTCTCGCCTCCGTTCGGGAACGTGACCTGGACCGTGGGCGCGTTCGAGCTTGCTGAGACCGAACCGATGGTGCTTCCTTGATATACCACCCTCGCCTCGTCGATCGCGGCATTAGCCTAGACGAAGATCTGGAAGGCGCCGATTGCCGGCTCAGTCACGCCCGGGGCGAAGCCGTGAGCCTCGTTGGGCTCGAACGACACCTGGCTCAGCACACCGTCCGCCTGATCGAGTAGCTGGAGCGTATAGTCACCGGTTGGAGGCGCCGGAGGGATCGTCGTGCTCGTGAGCAAGCCCAAATCCTCGAATTCGGCGGTATTGCCGGACAGGTCGATGGTCCCGCGCACCAGCAGATAGTCGGTGGGTGGACCTGGCGCCGCCGAAGTCACTGCTGTGCTAGGCGACCCGCTGCCGAACGTGCTGGTCATCGCCTGGTATATCGTTTCGTAATTGGCCTTGGATGGCCACGTCCAGGAGTCGACCTCTAACAGCGCGCAATAGCTCATCAGCGCGAAGTTGTGGTTCGCGTCGGCCACCTTGCCTGACAAGGCGTCGAGTCCGTAGATGATGTTGTCGGCGCCTTGGTCCATGGGACCCATCGTGGCGTAGGTAGATCCCTGGACCACGCCGCTGTACGGGAAATCCGCCGTGCCGGCGAGCGCAAACTCGCCGCACCATCCCTTCTTGAAGTTTTGCGGCCCAGCCCCCTGTGAGCTGTGCACGGCGTGCTCCCGGCCTAGCAGGTGGCCGGTCTCGTGCGCGGGGATGCGTCTTTCACGCCAGAAGTAATCGGGCGGAAAGATGTACCCGGCGGCGGATTTGCCCGGTACGTCCATCGCGAGGCCTAGCGGTTGTTCGCGCGCGAAGGGGACGTCGAACGGGAACTGACCGGACGGGTAACCAGGGTAGAGTGTCTCGAGCTCTTTGTCGTTTATCCCGCGGATGCCGCCGAAGTAGAGCCGCTGGCACCCTGTAGCCGAGCTGCAGCCGTCTTTTGCCCGCCTCTTTTCCTGCAGTGAGTTCATCCCGCTCAGGGTGCCCAGACCGATTGGAGCGCCGACCGACCCAAGGTTCATCTCGCTACGCTTCCAATCCAGGCGTTTTATCGGGAAGATCGATTCCAGTCTTTGAGCCTGCTCCGCCAATTCCGAAAAACTGGGCGCCCAATACCTGCCGTCCGCGGTCTTCCATTTGATCCCCACAAACATCACCTCGGGGACCGGCGACGTGCTGAACGTGGACGTGACTTTGCAGTCGCTCGGCGTGCTGGCGGACTCCAGGCATTCGATAGCGTGGTCCACGGATTCAAGTCGCAACTCGACAGTCCCGCTCCACCAGGCGCTGGGAAGCCTGAAGTTGAGGCTCGCTTCGAGTTCCGCGCGTCGGGCAGCGATGTCCGGCTTGGCGGTGATCTTGCCGAGCTTGTTCGTCGGTGTCAGCGGAGAGCCTGGCAGCTCGGAGCCGCTTCGGAATCCCCGCAACACCGCTTTGACCTCGCTCACGGGAGTGGCGCCTTTCGACTGGACGTGGGCACGAACAAAGGTTGTCTTGCCCTCTATCAGCCGCACGCTGTTGTTCCAGTCCTGGATCACCTGGACGACTTCGAGGCCGATCAACTCGACGACTGGGGCGCACATGGAGAACTCGGAAGTGTTGCCGTTCGGATCGGTCGCCGTGGCCGCAATCACGTGCCCCGCGGGGAGCGTAAACGACGAGAAGGTCTTCGAGAACGTCGTCTCACCATTGGCGTCGGTAGTCACGTCATGCGAGCCAATGTAGGTCTTTCCTTCACCGTAATTCGATGCATCGCAGACGTCGTTCGCGAAGAACTCGAGGCGGAAGGCCTTGCTGGCCTCGCCTTCGAATCTGCCGTCAATGGTCGTGCTGCTGGAAGTTGCGACCTTCGTGATGATCGGGAAGTTCTGCAACCCGTTGGCGCCGCCGTCGGCATCGCCAACGTCGTTGGGCGTCTGTCCGCCCACGCCCAGGTCGATGCCGAGTTGCCTATTGCCGAATATCGAGTTCAATAGAATGGAGTTGCCGGTTCCAGACAATTCGACAAACACACCGGCGCCGCCGTTGTTTGAGATCGTATTGGCCTGACCGGAGCTGGTTCCGCCCACGAAGCTGTTGGACGAGGCTTTTAGATGGACGCCATGTTGCCCGTTTTGTTCGACCAGGTTGCCCCGAACCTTTATTCCGGCGGCGCTCTCGACGAAGACTCCGGTGGAGTTGCTCTTTATCAGGTTGGCCGAAATCGTGGTGCTCGCCACCGTGCTGCCGACTGGCGCGTTGACGCCATTTGCCGACGTGGCGCCCTGAATGGTAAACCCCGTTATCGTCACGTTGTCGGCGGTCACGTCGAATACGTGGTCCGATGCGCTCAGAGCGACCACGGTGGTCTTGTCTCTCCCCTGCATCGAAACGATGCTGAGCTCTTTGGTGACGTTCACGTTCTCTTGCATGGTGACCGGACAGACCTGGATCGTGTGACCGTTCACGGTGTCCGTGTCGTCGATAGCGGGTTGGATGCTGGCGAACAACTCGTTGGTGTTGGAGTTCAACACCGGCGCCGCAAAGATGGAGCCGCTCACGATCTTTTGTGCCGGCGGCGGACTCTTGCTGTAGCTCGGGAAGTTGATCGCCGAAGCGGACACCCTGCCCGCGTCGGTGTCCACCGCGAAGTCCCGGACCATCGCGATCGGCGACATCGTGTCGACGAAGTCGTACACCAGGAAGAACGTGAGACACTGTCCGGCCCCGATATGCTGGCCGTTGGTGCTCATCGTGATGCTGCCGTTGTCGGCGCTATAAGTGCCCGTGTCGAGCAGTTCGCCGGCGAGGCTCCCAAGATACAGGCGCACTTGCGAGATGTCGTCTTTGTCGTTGCCCGCGCCGGAGGCCTTGAACGTGATCGAGGACACCACCCATTCGTCCACGATGTCCGCGCAAAGCGTGATCGGGATGACGGATTTGTTCTTGTTCACGACGTATGGGTTCGATGGGCACAGAGTCTGTGCGCCGGACGAGCCAGCCACGGTGAGGACCGGTTCGACCACGGGAATCAACTCGATTCGGTGACGTACTTGCCTCCGCTGCCGTAGAACTCGCCTTCACCGTAGAAGCCCATGCCTCCGTTCGTGTAAGCATAGGTGGTATTCGCGTCGACGACGAACGTCGCGATCTCACCCGACTCCGGCGCGAAAGCGACACCGACGGCGGGGATGTTCGTGGCGCCGCCCACAAACGCAGCCTTTGCGAAGACGTGGACGCTTCCCTGCGGCAGGGTCGCGATCACGTTGTCGCCGGACACCTTGATGTCCCATATCGTCGTGCTGGCTCCGCTGGCTGTGCCGACCAGCGAAGGGCTTGACGTATTTGACACGTCATACGCCTCGATGAACCAACCACTTTCGTCGAGCGTCCAGCTAGCGACGTACGCCTTCGTGCCGTCGACCCAAATCGAGATAGGCTTGCCTGAGGTCTGGAAGGTGTTCACCGAGGACGGCGCCGCCGCGTTGGACACGTCCACGATCTGGACGCCGTGTGTGCTGCTGTTGGTGTAGTAGACGACGTAGACGAGGTTCCCGGAGTCTGGCACGAAGACGTTGTTGCCGAGTCCGGGCAGCGCAAATTCGCCGAGCTTGACTGGGTTGTTGGGATCGGTGACGTTCACGATCTCGAGCATCGACGTAGTCGACTGGTTCGGGTCCATGTATGGCACAAGGTAGGCCCGGTTGTTCTTGATCGACACCCGCCCGATGACGGCGCTGGCGGTGTAGCTCCCTTTTTGCTGCGGGCTGGTCGTCGCCGAGATGTCGTAGATATCGAGAACGCCGCTGGTGTCCGCCACGTACGCATAGCTGCCGTCGACCACGATGCGGTTGCTCCCGCTGGCGGTGAAGCTGTTGACGAGTTGGGGATTCGTCGGGTCGGCGAGGCTGTAACGCCAGACTTTCGACGCGTCCACCGAATAGAGGGCGCCGCCGCTGACGTACACGTTCTTGGCGTCCTGTTGGGTGCTGAACGTCTTCGTAACCGAAGGGCTCGCGGGCGTGGTGGCGTTGACGACCTGCAACCCGACATCACCGCCGGACCTGCCCAGATATACGATCGTGGACCCTGTAACAACCTGGATTGACTCGATCCCGCCGTAGCCCGATGCCTGTGCGAGTTGACCGGCCTGGGTTGGAGAGCCTGGTGTCGAGACGTCGACGATGACGAGGGCGCCCCCGTCGGCGAGATACGCGTAGTCGCCGAGGACGTACGCTTCGGTGTACGTGCCTGTCGTGGGCGCGAACGTCCCTGCCAGCGTCGGGTTGCCCGGCGTCGTGACGTCGATTATCGACAGGCCTTTGTTGGAGCCTCCGAAGACGTACGCATAGCCCCCGGTTACGAACACACCTTCGGCGCCGACCACGGTGATGCTGCCGGCCTGTGAAGGTGAGGACGGATTGCTGATGTCCACCACGACGAGTTCGTTGCTCGCGCCGCCGAAGAATTCACCGGTCACGACGTAGGCGTACGTGCCGGTCGCGAAGACGTCGATGGTCGTGAGGTTCAGTGTGGAAACGACGGAGAGCGACGACGTGCTGGAATGGTCGACGGTCTTGAAGCCGTTGGCGCCTTCCTGAGCCATCACGATGTGCCCGCCGGAGAGGGACATGCCGTAGACGGTCTTGCCGGTCTGGCCAATCGTGCTGGAACTCATGCGCATCGGGCTGAACGGATTCGAGATGTCGACCTGCTCAACCACGTTGACTAGATCGCCGAACGCGTACGCGACGTAGGCGACATCCCCGTTCGGGAGGACAATTCCGGGCTCGCCGGGAAAGCCGAGCGACGCTGCTTGCGTTGGCGTCGACGTGGATACGTCGACTATCGTAACGGTCTGTCCCTGACCCAAATACGCCTAGTTGCCCTGAACGGCCGCGGTGTTGACCCAACCGCCCAAATGACCGACGTTCTCGACGGTGAGGGTTCCGCCAACCGCGGTGGTCGTCGGGGTGAAGCGCACCAGCAACACGAGAATCGTAGCGAGAACAAGGGTGAATGTCGCGATCCTGGTCATGGACCCGGTGACCATTGTCCCTCCGCTTCACCTGATGTTCAGGCAAGACAGATCGCCCCGGACGCCTATGAGCGAGACATCCGGCGGCGAATGCCGAACCTCCTCCCACGCACACCTCGTCCACTCGGCCAGAGTATTGCACAACGAGACGCATCGCTCAATAGTCAGGAGGCGCCGGATGAACAGACGACGCCCTGTCGCCATCCGGCGGCTACCTCCAAAGTTGGGCGCAGTCGAGCTCGAAGAAGGCGGCCATCGAACGGTGGATCTGCGGCTCCCACACCCACCGGTGCGTTTCGCGAGACTCCGCGCCGGCGCACCATTCCGTCGCAACGTAGATGCTCTGGACAGCACATAGCAGGTAGTCGGACCAGAGCTGCTCCCATGGATAGCCGGTCACCCCGTTCGTCTGCAAAGTCGAGTGATACTTTTCGAGGATCGGAACCTCCAGCGACGCTCGTACGGTCGGTTCCCACCAGTGAACCATCATGTACGAGATGTCGCTGACACCGAGCCAGGTCGTGAGGCTCCAGTCGAAGGGCTGTCGGTCGATGATGTATACGGGCGCCTCATCGTCTCTGGGCACGAGCACGTTGGTCGGGTTAACGTCACCATGAATCAACGTGAAGCCGTTGCCGTCGTCGATCCTCTCGACCATCTTCCTCGGGTGGTTGTCGAACAGATCCGCCAGGGCGTCGGGCCAGGAGGCGTCCAGTTCAGCTCCAAACGCCTCCAGCATCGGATCGAGACCGTCTCTGGCCACGTCGACGTATCGCAAGATGTGCTCCGCGTCGTGGATCGGTTCGCCAGCTCGGTTCAGACGTTCGACATCCCACCAGTGGGCGTGCATCCTGTCGAGACCCTCGGCCAAGGCAAGGCCGTACTCGAGCGTTGGCGCGCGACCCACCGCGGTGACGTGGGTGTCGGAATGGTCGTCCATCAGAATGTGATATCGGTCCGCTTCGGTTGAATACGCGGCGTCGTAGCTGCGAACGAGCGGGATGTCGTCCAGGCCAACGTAGTCGCGGGCGTAATAGCTGACCTCCGACGCGCCAAACATTTCGTCACCCATGTCGGCGTTGACCATCTTCAAGAGGAGGTTGGCGGGCCGTTCACCACGCGCCTCGGCCGAGTATCGCACCTTGAGCTTGGCGACGGTCGAGAGCCTGCGCTCTTCAATGTCGACGTCGAATCCGGCGACGGCCCCGCCGACGAGCGCCCCGCTAGCGAAGAGCGTTGCCGTCAACCATTCGGGCGTCGCCTGGTCGATGCTCGTTACGACCGTGTCTGTCATTTGGCCCGTCCTTTGTGCGAGGCATGCCGAACGCGGGATCCGCACGCAAAGCAATTTCCAGTTTCCGGTGAGAGGGTGCACGGTAGCACTGAATGCGTGGGTGGTCAACCGAGCCGGCCCAACTGGATCACGGCGCATGTCGCCAACGTCGGGACATCACCCGCAACTTTCATCGGTGATAATGCCAGGCGCTTTGACATACACGAGTCCAAGCCGTATATTTCGAGGCGTCGATCTATATGGGCACGCTCGGTTCATCTTTTACAGGAGTCTTCCATGGGTTACTCAACGATCATTGCGGACACCGTTGGCGACGTCGGGAGGATCACCCTTAACCGGCCCGACAGCCTCAACGCTCTCAACCTCGCCCTGACCGAGGAACTGGCGGCGGCGATCGGAGAGATGCGTGCCGACGGCGTTCGGGCGTTGCTGCTGACCGGCGCCGGTCGAGGCTTCTGCTCGGGAGCGGACCTAGCCGCGCCTCCGGGTGAAGGCCACCCCAGCGGCAACGACCTGTTGCGTGAAAAGGGGTTGCCGCTCGGCTACCACGCGATGCTGCTCCAGGAGTTCCCAAGGCCGACCATCGCGGCGGTCAACGGCGCGGCGGTTGGAGCGGGCTTCTCGCTGGCCCTGGCGTGCGACATCCGCATCGCGGCCCAGAGCGCCAGGTTCTCGGCCATCTTCGCGAAGCGCGCTCTGACTCCGGACTACGGCTGCACGCAAACACTGCCGAGCATCGTCGGGATGCCGAGAGCGCTGGAGCTGATGTACACGGGCGACATCATCGGAGCCGAAGAAGCCGACCGAATCGGCCTGGTCAACCGCGTGGTCCCTGACGACGATCTGGCGGAAATGGCGATGGAGCTGGCGCAGAAGCTGGCCAGCGGGCCGTCGGTGATCCACGGGCTGACCAAGAAGCTGGCTTACTCATCCGGTTCGCGCACTTTGGAAGAGCAGCTCTGGCTGGAAGGCCAGACCAGCATCGTTTCGAGCACGACCGATGACCGTGCCGAGGGCATCCAAGCCTTCAGGGAGCGGCGCGAGCCCAAGTTCGTCGGGCGGTAGGCGCTGGAGTGAGTCAGGGCTGGCGCCCAGTCCGCATGCATGGAGAATGTGGAGTTGGGCTTGGCCCTGAAGGGCCAGGGCGCCTTCGCGAGTGGCGGGCTCGGCCTTCAGGCCGACCCCTGCCAAATCAACACCGTCCCGGATGCTAGAACCCCGCTTCCTTATCGGACACTCACGCACACGGTTCGAATCCACATCCGTTCGCCCCTTCGGCATGCTCAGGACTGGCTCTGAGCCTGTCGAAGGGCAGCGCTTCGCCTAGAACCCCGCTTCTTTGTCGCACACGTACATGAACGGTTCGTTGGCCAACCAGCGCCGCAAGTTCTCTTTGAATATCTGCTGGCGACCCGACCACATCTGCGGCGTCAGCGCCGAGGAGTGGGGCGAGATGATGACGTTGTCCAGGTCCCAGTACGGACTGTCGGTCGGCAGAGGCTCGTGCTCGAAAGCGTCGATCCCCGCTCCGGCGATGCGTTTCTGTTGCAGCGTCACCCGCAGCGCGTCCTCGTCGACGATGCCGCCGCGCGAGATGACAATCAGATGCGCAGAGGGCTTCATCAGCGCCAGGCGACGCGCGTCGATCATGCCCCGAGACTCGGTCGTGAACGGCGCCGCCACGACGAACCAGTCCGACATCGCGAGCAACTCGTCGAGCCGATCGAGGCCCCAGATGTCCTTGACCTCGGGCGGCGCCGGATACGGGCGCTTGTCCGCCGCGTAGACGTCCATCCCGAAGGCGTGAGCGCGGCGCGCCACCGCCATCCCGATGCCTCCAAGCGCTAGGATCCCCATGGTGCTCCCGCCGATCTGGACGATTGTGCGGTCGTACTTCGGCGTCTCCCAGTGGCGATTGCGCTGGTCTTCCATCATGTCATGGATTCGATGGGTGAAGCCGAGGATGATCGACATGACGTGGTCGGCCATCGGCGCGGTGTGCGGGCCCTGAGCGTTCGTCAGGACGACGTCGCTGGCGACGAGTTCGGGGATCGCGACCAGCTTGTCGACGCCGGTGCCGGGGCAGTGCAGCCACCTGAGCCGGTCGGCGGCGACGAACACTTCTCGACTCGGCATGCCGAAAAACGCATCGGCGTCGGCGATCTCACGCGCCTGTTCGTCAGGCGCCGTCGCGACGATAAACTCGACGTCAGGGAAGCTCTCCCGCAGATCGCCCACGAACGCATCGTCCGCGAGGGACGCAATTACGACTTTCATTGTTGTCACCTGTTTCATTGTTAAGGGGGTGTTAGTGGGGTGAACTTGGAGAGACGCGGATCTGTCCCACCCGCCCGCCCCGAAGGTTTTCTGGGGGACGCCCCCAGGCCTCCGGGCAAGAGGCGGCGCCCCTTGCCAATCCCCGAGCCTGTTCGCAAAACTCCGCTCGGGTCGAATCGCGCCAGATGTGCGTACTGTCGGCGACGGATGAATCTCAGCGCCGTTCGTCATTCGAATTGTGTCCGTGTGTTCGCTGACGCCTACCAGGCCAACGCGTAGCACGCCCTGCGGGGGTCGCCGCCTGAGCTTAGCACGCCGTTCTCGGGGTCGCGGACGGACACGGTCGCGCCCATGCCGGCGTCGGAGACGGTCACGATCTGGTGCCCCATCGCTCGGAGTTCGTCGACGGTCTGCAACGGGAATTCCGGCTCCAAGGCCAGTTGGCCTGGGTAGTAGGTGTGCGGGTAGAACGAGTTCGTGACGCTCGTGCTGGCGAATCTGGGCGCCTCGACGGCCTCCTGCGGATTCATGCCCCAGACCAGAGCGTTCAACAGAATCTGAAGGTTGCCTTGGGCCTGGTGGTCGCCGCCTGGGCAGCCGACCGTCATCACCGGCACGCCGTCTTTGGTGACGATGTAATTGATGAGCGTGGTCCTTGGCCGTTTGCCGGGCTCGAGCCGGTTGGGATGGCCGTCTTCGAAGTTGAACATCTCGATGCGGGTGCTCAGGGCGCATCCGAGCTCGGGGAAGAAGACCGACTTGGCGAACGAGCCGCCGCTGGGTGTGGCGCAGACCATGTTGCCGTCACGGTCGATGACGGAGATATGGGTCGTGCCGCCGTCGTCGCCCGCGTCGCCCGTTGACGCGACCGGTTCGGCGTTCGCGCGCGGCGCTCCGGTGAGCGTCGAATGACGCCACGGGTCGCCGGTCGGGGGCAGCTCGGGGTGCGCTTTCTTTGGATCGACAAGCTTGGCCCGTTCTGCGGCGTACTCCTTCGACAGCAGGCCGTCGATCGGCACGTCGGCGAAATTAGGATCGCCGTAGTACGCCTGGCGGTCAGCCATCGCCAGCTTGACCGCCTCGGCGACGGTATGGACGTAGGCCGTCGAGTTATGGCCCATGGATTTCAGGTCGAAATGCTCGAGGATGTTCAGCGTCTGCAGCATCACCGAGCCCTGGGTCCAGGTTGACTGGCCGTGGACCTCGTGGCCCATGAAGCTGGTCTTGACCGGGGTCTCGTACTGTGAGCGATAGGATGCCAGATCCTCCATGTCGAGGATTCCGTCGACGCTGTTGCTGCCGTCGACGATCATCTCGGCGACCTCTCCTTCGTAGAAGGCGTCACGGGCGGCCGCGATGCCCGCCAGTCGATGACCGGGAGCGGCGTTTTCGGCGTCAACGAGTTTTCGGAGCGTGGCGCCCAGCGCGCTCTGCACCAACAGCGACCCGGCCGTGGGCGTCTCGCCGTTGTCGTAGAACACATCCGTCCCGCCCGGAGGGAATCGCTGAAACTGGCTCTTCCCCGCGGGCGATTCGAGGCGATCGATCATGTAGTCGTAGTTCGGGATGCCCCGCTCGGCGTATTGAATCGACGGCGCGAGGACCTCGGCGGCGGTCTTCGTGCCGTACTTCTCCAGCAGCGAGAACAACGCGTCGACCACGCCGGGAACCGTAAATGCCATCGGCGCCAGCGGTCCGGGACCGGTGGGTATCTCCTCCTGGCCCTGGGACCGATACCAGTCGACGGTCGCCTTCTTCGGCGCCGTGCCCTGACCGCTCAGCGACAGTAGGTCGCCGCTCTCGGCGTGGTAGAGCATGAACACGCCCTCGGCGGCCAGCGAGTACGACGCGATGGGTTCGGTGACCGCGGCGGCGAAGCACGATGCGACCACGGCGTCGAAGGCATTGCCTCCGGACAATAGCATTCGCATGCCGGCCATCGACGTCAAGTAGTGCCCGCTGGAGATGACCCCCTGCGTGCCGAAGACAACCGGGCGGCCGGTGGCCTGTTGGCTGGCGTTGCCTTGTTCCATGGCCGATGCGTTCTGAGATGAAGTCATTGCTTCGCGCTCCTTGGTTACGTCCTATTTCTTCCAGAAGTGATCGAGATTGTTGGTGGGCTCCCAGCCGAGGATTCGCTTCGCCTTTTCGTTTGCGAACTTGTTGTGTGGGAGGTCGGCGAAGACGTTGAATATCTCGCACTTTGACGGCAGCGTGTCCAGGTCGATAGTCAGAGCCGGACGGAACGCTTGGGCCGAGTCTTGCCACGTCACCGCAAACGGGATGATGTCCTGGCCGTCCGCCGAGTGGTCGTCGGGCCAGCGGAAATTGTAGAAGAGCAAGGTCAGTACGTGAACGTCGTGGCACTCAGTGAAGACCCGGCAGATCTCCTGGCCGAGCGACTTGGTGATGGCGTAGAGCTGTGTCCCTGACTGCGACGGGATGTCAGGGCTGAGCAGAAAGTCGTGGTTCTCGTACGTCGGTCCCGCGATGGTCCAGTGAGGCCCGGTGTTGATTACCCGCCGGATGCCGTGGTGGACCGCTGCGGCCATGGCGTCGTAGGTCCCCCGGGCGTTCACGTCGAATGCGATCTGGCGATGGGGTCGCAACACGGATAGGTTGATGATGGCGTCCATGCCCTCGGCGGCTGCGATCACGCCGTCGAGGTCTGCGGCGTCCAATTGGAAGTACTCGTGAGGTCCATCCGGCGGGTCGTTGATGTCCGTCAGACGCAGTGTGTGCTCGCCTTCCAGCGCTTTGACGACATGCGGGCCGAGTTGGCCGTTGGCTCCTAGAATCAGTACGTTCATCTAAAGTCTACGTCCCCCCTGGTGGATATCCCGATTGGCGCTGGCCGAAAGATCAGGTGTGCTCACTATCTCGTTGCGGGCTCGTATCCGAGTTGCCGGTTGGCCGTGGCGGTCAGAAAGCGTGCGTTGGGAACCGCTGACTGTATGTGGAAGACGTTCCAGGCGGTGACCGACCCCGCGTAACCTTCGGGCAGGTCCGCGGTCAGCGCCCTGTGCACCGCATCGTTCGCGTCGTCCGGGAATAAGGTGGAGGTCGATGCCGGGCCGCCGTCCCACGCCATTTCACCTAGCCTGAGACACACAACCTCGAGTCTGCGCTCTCGCGCGAACTCCCTGCACACGAACTCGCCCAGGTGATAGCAAAGAATTGGCGTCTCCGTGGTCGGAACTGGACGCCACTTCTCGGTGACCGCGAAATTCTCGTCGTAGCCATGCATGAGGCTCAGCGAGCTCAGGAAGACGAGCCTCGGCACGCCCTCGTCGGTCGCGGCCTGCAGAAGGTTGTACGTGCATCGCGTGGCGGCGTCGAGCTGGTCGGAGACGCCGTCGGTCGGGTCCACGTGCCCGGGGTGGATGATGGCGTCCATGCCTCGGACGAGCGAGTTTGTGCTTTCGTCGTGACCCAGGTCGCATCGCGTAACCCCGGCTGCATCGGAGGCCGGCGCCCGGTCCGTGAGTCGTACGTCGTGTTTGCTCGACAGGTCAGACGCCAGGTGTTGCGCCAGTCTGTTGGAAGCGGAGGTGATCAGGATTCTCATCGTTTCAACCCTCGGACGACGTTTGTTGGTTGTGTCAACAGATTCAGAGCCTGGCGTCGAGCCCTTTATTAGTCGATCGAAAAGCCGCCGAGGATCTCATCGATCTCCCGGAGGTCGGTATCCGAGAGATGCCAGTCGGCGGCCTTGGCGTTGTGCAGCACCTGCTCGGGAGATTTCGCGCCGACGATCGAAGATGAAACCGACGGGTGGGCGAGGGTCCATGCGATGGCTAGCTGGACCAGGTCTCGGCCGTTGTCTCGCGCCCAACCCTGAAGGCGCTCTGCGATTTCCAGCGCCCCTTCGCCCGTGCTTCCGGTGAAAGCTGCCGCGGTGTGACGTTCGTCGTCGGGCGGGAAGACATGGCCGGGACTGTAGCGTCCCGTGAGCAATCCTTTTGCCAGGACCGAGTGCGGGATCACGCAGATGCCGTTCTCCAGGCAGGCGGGTAGAATGGACTCCTCGGGCTCGCGGCCGAACATGTGGTACCGAGGCTGAGAGCTGTGAATCGGTCCAAATTGGGTCGCCTCGACCGTCTGCGCCGCCGAGAAGTTGGAGATGCCGATGAACCTGATTTTGCCCTGATCCCGCAGGCGCAACAGGCTCGACATGGTCTCTTCGATGGGCCACTGTGGTTGAGGGCTGTGAAGCTGGTACAGGTCAACGTAATCCGTGCCCATCGTCTTGAGGCTGTTCTCGATGGCGCGATCCGTGTGATCTCTGGAGTGGTCGTCGCCGGAGAGCTTGGTCGCCAGGAAGACCTCGTTTCTGCGCCCTGCGATGGCGCGGCCGATTAGCTCTTCGCTGATGCGGTAACTCTCCGCGGTGTCGATGAAGGTCATCCCCGAGTCAATGGCCGTCTGCACCGTGGCGATGGCCTGCTGGTCGGCGACCGTGCCCATGCCGCCGCCTATCGGCCAGGCGCCGAAACATATCGCCGAAACGTCCGGGCCGTCACGTCCGAGCTGCCTGGTCTCCATACGGTCAACGCCTCCGAAAGGTGATGTACGGCAGTTTATCACGAGACGGCGAAATCGCTGGATTCAGCACCCGGATCGTCTGCAGACGGCGCCCGAACAGGGGCACGTCCGGATCGGTTAAAAGCTCTCGGCGAATGACTACCGGAGCCGGTGGTCACAATGGCGGGTCGCCGTGTTTGCTCCTGAAGTTGGTCGCCTGCTCGAACGCGTAGGCCACGCGGAGCATCGCCTCTTCGCCTAGAGACTTGCCGAGGATTTGCAAGCCGACGGGCAAGCCCTCGGACATTCCGGCGGGAACTGATATCCCGGGGATGCCCGCGATGTTAGCCGGAAGCGTCAGCACGTCGTTGAGGTACATCTGCATCGGGTCGGCGGTCTTGGCGCCGAGCTTGAACGCCACCGATGGGCTGGTCGCGGTGACGAGGGCGTCGAACTCGCTGAACACCTCATCGAACTCACGGCGGATCAGAGTGCGAACCCGTTGCGCTTTCAGGTAGAAGGCGTCGACGTAGCCGGCGGACAGCGAGTAAGTCCCGAGCATGATGCGACGCTTGACCTCGGGACCGAAGCCTTCCTGACGGGTCTTCTCGAGGGCGTCCCACATGCTGTCGGCCTCTTGCGCCGAGAATCCGTACTTCACGCCGTCGTACCGGGCCAGGTTGGCGGAACATTCGGACGGCGCAATGATGTAGTAGACGGCCAGAGCGTACGGGGTGTGCGGCAACGACACTTCGCCGATCTCCGCGCCCAGACTCTCGATCACCTTGATTGCATCCCGAGTCGCCTGTTCCACGCCCGGCTCCATCCCTTCGACGAAATACTCTTTGGGCACACCGATTCGCAGGCCCTTCAGGTCCGTTTGCAACGACTTGGTGTAGTCGGGCGGGTCGTAGACGATGGACGTGGAATCGCGCAGGTCGTGGCCGGCCACGGCGTTGAGCACGGTCGCGCAGTCACGAACGTCCCTGGTCAGCGGGCCGATCTGGTCGAGGCTGCTGGCGAACGCGACTAGTCCGTATCTACTTACGAGGCCGTACGTGGGCTTCATGCCGACGACGCCGCACAGTGCGCCCGGCTGCCGGATGCTGCCTCCGGTGTCGGAGCCGAGAGAGTAGAAGCACTCGCTCGCAGCCACCGCGGCTGCGGGGCCGCCGCTGCTTCCGCCGGGTACGCGGTCGAAGTCCCATGGGTTGTGAGTCGGGAAGAACGCGGAGTTCTCGGTGGACGATCCCATTGCGAACTCGTCCATGTTCCCCTTGCCCACCAATACCGCCCCTTCTCGGTACAGTCGTTCGGTCACGGTGGCGTTGTAGGGAGGCACGAAGTTCTCCAGCATCCGGGAAGAGCACGTCGTGCGCACGCCGTCTGTGCAGATCACGTCCTTGAGCTGCATCGGTATTCCCGTCAACGGCGCGGCGTCACCTCGTGCGATGCGTTGGTCGGCCTGTTTCGCCTGCTCCAGGGCGAGGTCGCGAGTCACGGTGACGAAGGCGCCGACGCTGTCTTCGACCTGGTCGATTCGCGCCAGCGACGCCTCGGTCAGTTCGACAGACGAGACCTCGCGGCTGTCCAGCAAATCCCGCGCTTCGTGAGCCGTCAGTGTGGCAAGTTGTCGGTCGGCCATTACTCCAGCACCGCCCGGACCCGGATGTGATCGTCTTCGCGGTTCGGCGCGTTCGCCATGACCTCCTCGACGGTCGATGACGGGTGGACCTCGTCGTCGCGCATCACCGACACGACGTCCACGGAGTGGCCCGTGGGCTCGACGCCGTCGGTGTCCACCTGGTTGAGGATGCCGATGTTCTCCAGGATGTTCGACATCTGGTCGCGCATCAACTCGATCTCGGCGTCGGTCATGCCCACGCGGGTCAACGCGCTGAGGTGGCGCACTTCGTCGAAGGAAATCGGCTCCATGTATGGTCTCCTGTGACTGCTTGGTCAGGCGGAAGTGTAACAAAGGCCCTCGGGGCGGGCAACAACAGGCGGGTTCGGCACTGAGTTCAGACACTCGGGCGCACTCGATTCCAGCGGCCCGCCGCAGACATCCGATGCATCGATCGAAGCGTCTGGGCGCCTTTGACACTGCGAACAGGCGGCACTACTATGTGCCCATGAACGCCGTGAGATCGATAGGCATAGCGGGTTGCGGCACGATAGGCCGCAAGGTTGCGACCGAACTCGACAGCGGGGCCGTCCCCGGCGCGAGACTGGCGGCCATAACCTCTCGCGACTTGGACAAGGCGCGCGGCTTCGCGGCCACGCTCGACGCCCCGCCGCAGGTGGTGTCACTTGCTGAGATGATGCCGTTGGTGGGCCTGGTCGTCGAAGCGGCCCCCGCCGACGCCCTGGCGGAGATCGCGACGGCCACGTTGTCGGCTGGCAATGACCTGATGGTGTTGAGTTGCGGCGCGCTCCTCGACGGATCCGAGCTGTTCGACCTAGCCGAGCGCAACGACGCAACGATCTTCGTGCCGTCGGGCGCCATCGCCGGATTGGACGGCGTGGCGTCTTCTGCCGCGGGTCGGATCGACTCGATCACGATGGTCAGTCGCAAGCCTCCCGCCGGACTGCGCGGGGCGCCCGGCATCGACGCGGCCGGCGTGGACCTGGACTCGGTGGTTGAGCCGACGCTGGTGTTCGACGGGCCCGTGACGGAGGCGTGCCGCCTGTTCCCCGCCAACGTGAACGTCTCAGCCGCGTTGAGCCTGGCCGGAATCGGTCCACACGAGACGAGCATCCGAATCTACGCCGACCCCACGGTGAGTCGCAACACCCACGAAATTCTGGCGGAAGGCGAGTTCGGTAGATTGACGATCAAGATCGAAAACGTGCCGTCGCCTTCGAACCCGAAGACGGGAATCCTGACTGCACTGTCGGCCCTGGCGACCCTGCGCCGCATCACATCCCACGTGCAGATCGGGACGTAATGCCGGTTTCGTGTTGACGCGCGACAAGACCGTTCGCCCTGAGCAACGTAATGACCGCGCGGCGGGCGATGCATATGGCAGCAACGGTCGTTTGCGAACTGTCATGCTGAGACCGTAGGCGAAGCATCTGAGGCCCCGCAGGGAGCCAAGTATCGCGTTTAGCCAGATCCTTCGGCTTCGCTCAGGATGACATTGGAAGAAGCCGTTACTTGGAAGCTTGTCGAAGGGTAGCGACGGCGAGGCTGGCGTGCACTACAGACGTCATGGTCGAGCGATCTATACCTTACCGAATCGTGGAAGGAGTCATGCTATGGGAGTGAGCGAAGTCGCCGAGTTGTTGGTCGCCCAGAGTAGAACCGTGTCCGTCGCCGAGGCCGATACGTGCGGACTGATTGGCTACATGCTGAGCACGGTTCCCGGAAGTTCTCGATACTTTCCCGGAGGGATCATCGCGTACACGGGCGGTCTGAAGGAGAAAGTCTTGGGCGTTCCGGCTGATCTGTACGACACGAAGGGGAGCGTCAGCCCGGAGATGGCTATTGCGATGGCCGACGGCGCCCGGAACGTGACCGGAACCGACTACGCCGTATCGGTCACCGGAATCGCAGGACCGACCAGCGGGAGATCAGGTCTGCCCATCGGGACGTTCTACCTCGGCTTGGTGGGCCCCGACGGCCTTGAAGTCGCCGAACGCATCCACACCGACGCCGACGACCGAGACGGCAACAAGCGACAGGCGGCCGAAGCGGCGATCGATCTGCTCGGGAGCCACCTAAAGACGTAAATCCCAACGACCCACCGACGGCAATGAACGTTCGGTAGGGGAGGGTTTCAAACCCTCTCGCGAGTGTTCGCCGCCATATTAGATCGTTAAACACGACATCGGAGCGGTAATCAAGCGTTCATTGGGCGTTTTATGGTCACATCGCACGGGCGGGTTTGATACCCGCCCCTACGAATAATCGCGATCCACGCTCGCCCAATAACGTCGTCCGGACCGGTGGCCGCCGCCTTCGGGCCGAGCCTCGTCGCGCAACACGCAAACAGGCTCCGGTTCGTAAACCGGAGCCTGTTCGTCGGTTGACCGTTATGTCAGCCTTTACCCGCTACCTTGGCGCCGCCGGGGGAACCGGGTTGACCACGCCGGATGCCAGGGAGATCGGGATGAGCTGGTCCAGCTCGTCCAACGTCCAGCGGCCGTTCTTGTGGATGCTCTTCGTGACGTGTCTAGCTCCGTAGAGAGTCACTTGCCAGCCGCTTACGCCGATGACCTGGCCCGTGATGCTGCCGCCTGCCTCGGTGCACAGATAGACGGTCTTGGGAGCGTTGTTGGCCGGGTCGCTGGCCTCGGCCGGTCCCTGGATGGGCGGGCCTTGAGCTTGCATCACTGGCGCCTGGGGCACCTGCGTCGTTCCGCGCAGGTCGCGAGTCGACTGAGGGACGGTGGCGGTCATGCGAGTCGCGCCGCCCGGATACACCGCGTTCACGGTTATCCCATGAGGCGCCAAGTCCTTGGCCAACGACCGCGCGAAGCCCACCATGCCCTCTTTGGCCGCGGAGTAGTTGGTCTGGCCGGACGAGCCCAGTCCCGATCCCGACGAGAAGAGCACGAGCCTGCCGTACTTCTGTCGGATCATGTGAGGGACTGCCTGACGGACCATGTTGAACGCGCCGTAGAGGTGGACCTGGAGCACCGCGTCCCACTCGGCTTCGGTCATGTTGAACACCATGCGGTCGCGGAGGATTCCCGCGACGTGGCACACGGCGTCTATCCTGCCGTAATTGTTGATCGCCGTCTGAACGATCTTGCCGGCGGACTCGTACTCCGCCACCGAGTCGAAGTTGGCCACGGCGGCACCGCCTGAGTCGCGGATCGCCTGTGCTGTCTGCTCGGCCGGTGATTCAGATGTGCCCTCGCCGTCGACTGCGCCGCCAAGGTCGTTGACCACGACCGATGCCCCGTCGGCAGCCATCCATTTCGAGACCTCGGCCCCGATTCCGCGACCGGCGCCCGTCACTATGACGACTCTGCCTTCCATTCTATTGCCCATGAACTTTTACCTCTCTTGATGGCGCGCGGGCCCCAACGCATTCGGCGTTGCGGCGCCCGGCGGATAAATTCGAATGAAGCTTAGACGCCGTCGCCGATCATTTTCGGAATCAGCACGTCCATCTCTTCCATCGTGAAGTTGCCCCACTTCAGGACTGACCGCTCGACGGCTGGATGTGAGTACAGGAAGATGCTGCCGCCTCGCACTCCGAAGACCGTGCAGTTGACGTTCGGCGATGCGTCGGTGCACAGGTAAACGGCCAGCGGCGCCACGTTCTCGGGGTCGTCGGGCCAGCCGGGGCCTTCCCATTCGCCAACGGCGGGAGACTCGCCGATGCCGGCGCGCTCGTCACGGCTGGGTCCGGGAGCCGATGCCACGCGGTGCTCTTCGACGGTGCCGGGGAAAAGCCTCGTCTCGACCATCGGGGAGATCGCGTTGCAGGTGACCCCGTATCGGCCCAGGTCTCGGCCCACGGTGCGAGTGACGCCGATGATGCCCTCGGAGGCCGCGGCATAGGCGGAGCGCCCCATGTCTCCGAGGCCTGCGTCGGAGGTCATGTTTACGATTCGTCCGCTTCTTGCCTGCCGGAACATGATGGCGGCGAACTTCGTCGTGGTGAATACGCTCTTCGTGTTGTTGCGGACCACCTGGTCCCAGTCGCTCGGCGACATCTGGTAGATCATGCGCTCTCGCATGATTCCGGCGCTGTTGACCAGCACGTCCAGTTGGCCGTACGTGTCGTTGGCCTGCTTGATCACGGCCTCGCCGCCGTCCATGAGCGCCACGTTGTCGTAGTTGGCGGATGCCTGGCCGCCGCGAGCTTGGATTTCGGCCACAACGGAGTCCGCCGGATCGTGGGATGCGCCAGTGCCGTCGACCTCGCATCCGAGATCGTTAACGATCACCTTTGCGCCCTCTTCAGCCAGGAGCAGGGCCACGCCCCGTCCCACGCCTCTTCCGGCTCCCGTGACCACCGCCACTTTGCCATCAAGACGGTTGCCCATTCGTCACCTCCAGTGATTCTTGTTTCAGCGCGGCTATGCGGCTGATTAAATAAGTTGCGTGAGGCGCCCCTCATGCGTCGGCCACAATATACCTCATGCGCAACGATATGAAAAGATCGGCGGAACGCGCTGCCGATCTTTGCCGTCTGAGGCGACGTCCGAGCGGCTATGCTATGTTATGCGGCAGCCGGAACCAGAGGAGCGAACGTTGATCCACAAAGACTTCAGGTGCGATTTCTACTTCATCAGACACGGCGAATCCGCGTCGAACGCCGACCCCAGATTCATTGCGGGCGTCAACTGGGACGCTCCGCTCACCGACAGAGGATTCTCGCAGGCGCGGCTTCTTGGCGCCAGGATGCGAGACGAAGGCGTGAAGTTCGACCGAGTCTACAGCTCCACCATGGCGCGAGCAATCTCAACCGCCGAATCCATGCTCGCGGAGATGGGCGAAGGAGACAGGAGCTTCCCGAAGATCGAAGCCATCATGGAACAGCAGACGCCAGGGTGGCGAGGCGTGCCCAGAGATGAAGCGATGACGCCCGATACCGTAGCGTTGATGGCGACCAAAGGCCCGGATTTCGTGGGCCCGCAAGGCGAATCCAAGAGACAGGTGCGGCGTCGGGTGACGAACTGGCTCGAAGACGAACTCATCTACAACGACGAGCTGACGGCTGCCCCAACGCAGATTACCGTCGCCGTCGTCGGTCACGGAGACGCGCTGCGCTGCCTGTACCAGTACATCCTTGGATTCGGCGACGCGTTCCTCTATCGGATGGCCATCGACAACACGTCAATCGGCAGGTTCATCTTCGACCGTCGAGGCTGGTCGGTCGTCCGCCTAAACGACGCCATGCACCTGGGCAACGCCGGCACCAGCTTCGAATCGCGGGCGTGAGCGGGCAGGCTGCCGCCTACTGCCAGCGCTTCAGACCGGCCAGCGTCTGACGAGCCGTGGCCGCGGCGTCCGACCCTTCCGGGATCGCCTCGGCGGGTATCATGCCGGAAATGAAATCCGCCATGCTCTCCATCGTCTGATCCGGCGTGACGAACGCGCCCTTCTGGTAGCAGTAGGTGCAATACTCGTCGTGCACCGAGCCGTCGGTCTGGGTGCCATGTTCCTCGGGCTTCGTCATGGGCATTGCGCAACTCTGGCATACAGGCACCGCTGGGGTGGTCATGGCATCCTCCTTGGTGGTGGCGGGTTCTTGTGGATGGCCTACGATTCATACGTTCGTTTCGTGAGGTCAAGATAATGTTTCACAAACAAACGTTCTGGTCAACAGGCAGCCGATTCCTGTAGCAACCCAATGAATGGTTGGTCAATCGGTCGTCTACGTATTTCGAGCGAAGCCGCTCAGTCCGCATGTGGTATCCTGAAAATGTTGAAAGGCGTCGGAATAGGGGAAACAGCCGATTCGTTAGGTTTGGCTGAATCCTGGACGAAGCAGGCAAACCTAACCAGGCGGGAGGCACGTCCCGGTTCTTTGGAGACTGTGGGCTTGCCCGCATTGTCCAAGATGATCAAGGTGTTTCGCAATTTGAGTATCTGCTAGGGCTTTCGTAACGGCGTGTTCCGTGTACGCGGGCTATTATGAACATGGGAGTGGAAGAGGTAAGAGGGCGATGGCACACAGTGAACAAGCAGAATACCATGTAGTCTTGACCCTCCAATTTGAACGAGAAGGCAAGCACTGGGTTGGCGCCTGCGTCGAGCTGGGCACAAGCACTTTCGCCCGTAGCATCGAGCGGGCGCAAAGAAAATTGCGTGAACTGGTCGTGCTTCACCTTAATGCGCTTGAGGAAGAAGGAGAGCGCGAACGGTTCTTTGAGGAACATGGCATAGAAATCCATCGGAAGCACGAACAAGCCCATGATCTCATCGTCAAAATGCCTCTTGGTCGCACAGAAGAGGTTGGTCCGCTTTTCGAGCCTTATGTATTCCCGCTCGCTGAGCCAGCGGAACAACTTGCAACAGCAGGCGTGTAGATGCCTGACGTCCCACCCGTCACGGGCCCGCAGCTAGCCCGCCTGCTATTGGCTGATGGATGGGAGCAAAGAGAGAAAAGAGCGCGCCACGGAATTGACCTGAGAAAGAGATTCTCGGATCGCACTCGGGTTACGATCGTTCCGACCGACAGCCGCCAACCACTCCCCGACGGCACACTTGCCGCAATCTTGAGTCCTCGGCAAACAGGCCTAACTAAAGCAGGCCTGGGTGAGCTTATTGAGAAACACGGCCTTCGGTAGACCAAGATCGTCGCTGGTCGCTTTCTTGTGCTCCCCAGACAAAACGGTCGGCCTCATAACAGCCTCCGCCTGATCCAAGTCCGTCCCCCATTGCCATATCCAGGAGCTCCCAACGGCTTGGCGCTGCCTGCGGCCGCTTGACGCGGTCAGGTGTAACGCAGACGGAAAACCTTTGCGGAAGTTCGTCAGGCAATTACGCATTTGCAGGTACGGCGACGGAAACCACCGAGCTGCCTGCCGGTCCAACTTCGGACACTGCCCCAATCGTCGGAGCAACACATCGCATCACTCCCTCGGCGGGAGTGACAGCCCTTCGATGAACTCCAGATTCGGGACTTTCTGCATCTCGCTCGGGGCCAAGCGCAGTTTCGAGGATCGGCTTCCGGAGCCCAGAACCACGGAGTCGAGCTCGAGCAGCTTTTGATCCACGAAGATCGGGAGGTCAGCGGGCAACGCGAACGGCGTCACGCCTCCGATCATCATTCCGGTGAGGGCGGCGGTCTCGTCGGCGGATGCGAACGACACCCGCGACACTTCCATCAGGCCTTTGACGCGCTTGTTGACGTCCAGCCTGTCCGTCCCTTTCACGATGCAAACGCTGTACTTCTTGGCGCCCCGTTTCGAGACGACCACGATTGTGTTGCCGCATGAGTCCAGCGGAAAGTCGTATCGCTCGCAGAAGGCGGCGGTGTCCGCGAAATCTGCGTCGATGTCAAATAGCTCGTATACCACGCCCAAGGTCTTCAACGCCGACTCTACGGCTGTCACGATGTCTGCTTCCTGTGTCATTCCAATCTCCCGTTCACGGATGTCGAAGGCAGCTTGCGCTGCTATTATATCGGGCAGATGCAAACCTGCGACTCGAGAGGCGTCAACATGAGACTGGAAGGCAAAACCGCAATCATCACCGGTGCAGCTCAGGGTTTGGGGCGGGCCATCGCGCTGGACTTCGCGTCCGAGGGCGCCGCTATGCTCCTGGCTGACATTCAGGGCGAGAAGGTCGCGGAGGTCGCTGCTCTCATAGGCGAAAACGGCGGGCGAGCGGAGGCAATCGAGGTCGATGTTACAGATGCTCGAGCGGTCGACGGCATGGTCGCCAGGGCGCTCGAACTGTATGGCGCCGTCGACATCCTGGTCAACGACGCCGGCGGCAGCGGCAACCAGGGCATCCAAGACATTACCGACGTGACCGAAGAGCAATGGGACGCGACCGTCGATGTCAACCTCAAGAGCGCGTTCCTCTGCGCCAAGGCCGTCGTGCCCCACATGAGGGAGCGCGGGTATGGCCGCATCGTCAACCTCTCGTCGTTCAGCGCCAAGGGTAACTTCGGCGAGCTCGGCACGACCGCTGTGAGACTCCCATACGCGGCGGCCAAGTCTGGCATCCTGGGCTTCACGTTCCAACTGGCCAGAGACCTCGGGCCGGACGGCATCTACGTCAACGCCGTACAGCCCGGATTCATCCTGACCGAGCCCGGCGCCAGGGTGCACGATCGCTTCGAAGAGTTGCCCGACGACGTCCGCGAGCGCATGACGCGCGCGACGCCGCTCGGCAGGCCTGGAAGACCCGATGACGTCGCCAAAGCCGTAACGTTCCTGGCCTCCGACGACGCTAGTTACACGACTGGCGCCGTCTTGGAGGTCACGGGAGGACGGTGATGCACGAACGCGTCGATCTGTACATCGGCGACATCACGACGCTCCGTGTCGACGCCATCGTGAATGCCGCGAACACTACGCTGCTGGGAGGCGGAGGCGTGGACGGCGCGATACACGCCGCCGCCGGTCCGGAGCTCCTCGCTGAGTGTCGCACGCTGGGCGGATGCCAGACCGACGACAATATGATCACACGAGGATACGGCCTGCCTGCGGGGCACGTCATCCACACCGTGGGTCCGATACGGCAAGGCGGAGGGTCCGGTGAGGACGAATTGCTGGCGTCATGCTATCGAAGATCGCTGGCGGTGGCAGGCGACAACGGCGTCGCGACTGTAGCGTTCCCGGCGATCAGCACCGGCGTGTACGGCTTCCCGAAAGAGCGCGCGACCGAAATCGCAGTCCGCGAAGTCACCCGCTTCCTCGACGAAAACAGCACGCTCGCGAAGGTGACGTTCGTCTGTTTCTCGCGGCGCGACTTCGAAGTGTATTCCCGAGTCCTCGGCGAGTAATCGGACCCGCGATTGTCGCGCGACCGCACCTCGACCGCAAAGGAAACGGGAGCCCCGATGTCCGGCACTCCCGTATTGCTAGCCCGTGCCATTTTGTCGCTGCCTCCTCAGCTTCTCCCGATCCCAACCGCTGAGAGGCGGTTTGCCTCGAGGCGGGCGTTTGCGCGAGAGGTCGATGAACGACCTGCCGAGGTGCGAATCGACCTCTGTCTGCACGTCGTCCGGTATCTCGACCGGCCGCCATCCGCAGTAGATGCATTTGAGTTCGTCCTCGAACGGCTCGTCTACGACGAGGCCTTCGCGTCTTGGGCATGTCTCTTGTCTAAGCATTGTATACACCCAGGTTCGGTTGATTAGCGCTTCAGGACTGGAGTCGGGATCGGCAGGCGGAGCAACCGCAACGCGACGGATGAGGGAATATGCCTTGGAACAGGAGTCTGACCAAGTCGTTGCATGTCAGACCCAACAGCCTGCCCTGCACCCAGTACCTGGCCATGACGCTGGACTTGTCCGTCTCTTCTGAATTCGTCAGCGGTGTGTCTCCGCAGATTGCCTTGATCGCGTAGGACCTGAGTTTTGAAAGGTCGGCGATGAACGTGTCGGCCATGCTCTTGATATCTGCGTCTGTCATCGGTTGGCTCCTGGTGCTGTTCCGGTGCTTTTGCCTGATAAATCAAGTGTAGGGTCGGTGCCGTCTTGGTACCTGAACAGGGGCCTATCCAACCCTTACAAAACCCTGACACCCCTGTCAGGTTCGTCAATGGAGCCGTCAATTGAACGTCAGAAATCGATCGTTTGCGTGCCTGCTCGATACCGCTGCGCTCGCGGGATCTGGCGGCTGCGAAACGGCGTTGCCGTCAAGTGTCGAGCTGCCTACAAGGCGTGGAGGATCAGTATTCGTGGATGGGTTTGGAGTCGGTCCAACTGCTCGAGCCAGACCAGAGACGAGCGATCCCGAACGGTTCGCGTCAGCGATTGACGGCATGCAGGCTCGGCGATATTGTTCGCCCCAACCTCGATATGACGCAGGTTCGGCGCTGCGCAACTCGATCAAGCAGTTGGCTTCGGAGAGATACGTGCAATGACCGTTTCAGCCGAGACTGAGGGCTTTCCCGTCCATTGGGACGACCCTGCAGACGCCGAGTTGCATTGGAACCACGACCCTGGCCGCCACCCCAACGTGATCAAACCCAAAAACAATGGACGACGGCGCCAATCCCGAGTTGACGGTCTGCGATGTGGCCATGCGCGAACGGGGCGCCTGCGAGTGCGGCAGACTTCGACTCGGTCGCGTTCGGGTCCGTGCGCCACATGATCTTGTTGGAATCGGCATACGTGTGCCGCGCCGTGGTTGGCGCGGTGAATAGCAGGTCTTTAGGAGGAACGGTGTGAAGAAGCGAAATCTGGCATTTGCAGCGGCAGCGACCGCAATCATCATGGTCGCGGGTTTGGCGGCGTTTCAACCGACCGCGAGCGACGCGGCGGCCGTGAACAAAGCGAAGGGACCGCAGGAGGCCACACTGGACTTCACGATGCAACTGCCTCGGGGAACTTCTGTCACGGAGATCGTGGATGCCGTGAAACAGGCCGCGAACATCGGCTCGTCCGGCCTCGACGGCTTCGCGGTCGACTCGTTCTTTGACATTACGACCGACTTTTCAAAGGACTCAAAAAGGGTCGAGATCGAGATCATCGCCATGCAGCTACGGGCGGCGCCTAATGACCCGAACATGAACGCGGGCCAGGTAATCGACGAGGTGAAAGCCGCGGTCAAGGACAAGGGCGGCCACGAGTTCATCGGACACGTGACGCTGATCAGGTAGTCAGGGCGTGGAAAGCGCTGAGGCAGCGTCGAGAAGTATTATCTAACACGATCGGCGGTCTGGTCGCGAGAGTGTCAACCGACTCCGAGGGCCGATCGTCTGAGATCGAAGAGCGGAAAACAGGCAAACGACAGGAAGAACAGCGTGAAGAAGAGGAATCTAGCACTGGCTGCAGTGGCAACTGCCATTATCATGATCGCGGGCATCGCGGCGTTTCAACCGACTGCGAGCGACGCCTCCGCCGTGAACAAGAAAAAGGGTCCGGGAGATTCCACCCTGGAGTTCACGATAGAGCTTCGCAAAGGAACCTCGGCGGCTGGGATGGTGGACGCCGTCAAGAAGGCTGCTGGCGTAGGCTCGTCCGGGATCGACGGGTTCTCAGTTGACTCGTTCTTCGACATCACCTACAAAGTGTCGACCGGCGCGAAGGGATTCGACACCGAAATCGTCGCCATGCAATTGCGAGCCGCGCCCACCGACCCGAACATGAACGCCGGGGCAGTCATCGACGCCGTGAAAAAGACGGTCGGTAATCAGGGCGACGTGACAGTCGGCCACGTGACTGTGCTCAAGTAGGCGCAAAGGGGACCGGGCGGACTAACTCGATCCTGCAACGGCATCGACCGACGAGCGACGTATTGTAGCGTTCGTCGGTCGATGCGTTGCCGGTAGACGGAACGAACCGAAGGAGATTGCCCGCGCGTCAGCCAGCCTTGGCAGGCTGGCCTCGTTTGAATTCAACAGAGCCTTTGGACGACGCGTAGTAGTCTTCGCCCAGGTAGAGGATCGGCTGCACAGCGTCGAGATCGAGAAGCCCTTCGGCTCCGAACGCCGAGGGCTCCCACTGGACGGCCACAATCTCTCCGAGGAAGACGTCGTGGTCGCCGTACGTGTGCTGTCCGACGACCTTGCATTCGTAAGCGGCCTGCGCGTCCGAAAGAACGGACGCTTTCACCTGGTTTCCGGGCTGGCTCTCGATGTCGAGCTCGCTGAACTTGTCGATGTCCGCGCCGCTGCATCCGGCAATCTGAGCCACCAGCGACCCGCTCTCCATCGGCATGAAGTTTACTGTGAACTCGCCCGAATCCACGATGAGTCCGTGAGTGAACCGCTTCGGCGATATCGACACTAGGTAGATCGGCGTCTCGCGAGATATAGCGGTGTGCCAGGCGACGGCCATCGCGTTGTCTCGACCGTTGGCGTGGGTCGTCACAATCGTCGCCCCCGCAGGGTAATGGTAGTAGTAGCTGTCCAGCTCCGTCCGTACGATCTTTGTCATCCAATGCCTCCGGTTGGTTGCGTAAGTCGCATTCTGTCAGATGGCAGAAGCGGTGGCAATGGACCGTAAGATCCTGCAGGGGCCGCCCGACATCGCCGAGTGAGCTTCGGAGATTGGACGCTCTGTCCGGCTAGCATCTCTTGCGACCTTCCACTAGAATTCGCCTACTAGAGAATATGGCGACGACGCGCATGAGGAGGGCACATCATGCTGGGGAACCTGAACGAGATACTACCGGAGCCAATCAGCGACGAAAGCCGGAAGATCATCCTGGAGCTGCTGAAGCGGAAGATGACGGGCTCGGCGGATCTCGCCGTGCGTCTCCTGCACGCCATGGAAGATCGCTTCGGACCAGAGGCTCGCGACGTGATGCGCCAGATGGCGGCCAGTCCGTCGGCTACACCTCGTGATGTCGTGGGCGATCCCGCTGCTGACCTCCGCGACTTCACCTCCGCCCTGGAACGGAACTGCGTCGGTTCTCATCGGTGGGAGCGAATCACGGACGAGCCGGACCGCGTCGGTTACCTGTTCTTCGGTTGCTTGTGGGCCGAAATCTACCGCGACCTCGGCGAGCCGGAGCTGGGTTTCGCCTTTTGCGCCACCGACGAGCCTAATGTCAGAGCCCACAACCCCGACCTCGGTTTCACCAGGACGAAGGTGCTGATGAACGGTGACGAGGCCTGCAACCACGTCTTCTTCGTCGAATAGTGGCATGTGGAAACAACGGCATACAGGCGAATGAGCGGGGATCGGCATTGACTTGTGGTTGACTCGCCAAGCTCAAGATTCCCGTCTTCGCCAGATACCGCCTGATCGATTTCCAGGTTCGCCCAGCCGCCTTGGTCGCCTGACACGACGGACAGAATCGGACCGGCTAACAGATGCAGCGCAAGAGATCCCCGGATTCCCAACTATGCCGTCTCGCGGAACAACGCTGGCGCCATGTTCCGGATTGACGTTACCCTGGAGTAGCGGCTTTCCTTGGTTGGCGGTTCGTTGACGAGTTGGGTATGAATAGGCACACGTTTTGTACAATCGGAATTGCTCTCGTGGCATCTCTGGCCGCGGCGTGCGGGGGCTTGAGCGAGGCCGAGGAGCACTACTACGCCGGAGTGACGCTTCAGGGACGAGAACATCTCAGACAGGCGATCGAAGAATATACCGAGGCCATCGTAGCCGAACCGGAGTATGCCGAGGCGTTCCACAACAGGGGCGTTGCGCACGCGAATCTCCGTCATTACCAGCTTGCAATCGAGGACCTGGACGAAGCCATTCGGCTCGACCCCGAGGCTACCCGAATCTACGCAAGCCGCGGTTCCGTGTACGACGGTGTTGGTCAACACAAAAGGGCGATCGAGGATTTCGACGAGGCCATCCGCCTGGACCCGCAGTTCACCATCGCCTACGCGAGCCGCGCCTCCGCCCACGGAGAGCTTGGACAGTTCCAGAGCGCAATAGACGACCTCGATGAGGCGATCCGACTCGACCCTCAATTCGCCGCCGCCTATGCCGTGCGCGCCTTGGCATTTACTCAACTAGGTCGAGACGCTGAAGCCCAGGCAGACTCTGCCCGCGCAACGGAACTCGGGTTCGACTCCGTGGAGTTGGAAGAAGAGTTCGACAAGCTCAAGGCGCAACGGTAGCGCAGCTTTCGCGTCGTCGTACTAGCACGAGAACCGCCTGGATATGGACGTAGGCGCCGCCCCTGCTGAAGTCCTGAGAGTTTCGTCAGTCGGGCGTCGCTGGTCATGGTCGCGCCGGCAGCGTGGGCATGGCCGGCCTCAGCAAAACAAAAACCCCTCGGCGTGGACCAAGGGGCTTTCAATTGCACCTGGATTGTTGGAGGCGACGGGCGGATTCGAACCGCCGAATAGAGGTTTTGCAGACCTCCGCCTTAGACCGCTTGGCTACGTCGCCCCGTCATTGTTGCCCATACAGCGAACGATGGATGGTGCCGAGGAGGAGACTCGAACTCCTACAGCCTGTTAGGCCACAGCGCCCTCAACGCTGCGTGTCTACCAATTCCACCACCTCGGCACGATGACCGTGAACGCTTGAGGGAACGCCTGCATTCACAGACTCGGGCACCGCCTTCATTATATCCAAAGGTCCGATTCATGTCCACAGGATGACGAATATCGGGCCGCGTGCGACGTCACGCTGCAGGCTCAGTCGCGCGGCACGCGCGACCCGCCTCGCGCCGTGGTTTATGACGACCGATTTGTGGAGCAGAATCGATGTCTGGGCGTCAATCGTGCGGCGCATCATCTCAGGGAGAGGGCGAACATACAGATCGACACTGGCTGAAAGAAGTTTGGTGGAGCGCTGGCGCTGATTGCCATCGCCGCGGTTGGCGCAGTGACGTTTTGGATTGGCGAGACGCCGGTCTTGACCGCCAAACCAGCCCATGCTCAGACCGCGACCTCAACCTCGGCGACGTTGCCAACGTCCGTCAAGCATGCGAAGTTCTCGTCGAACGTCGCCTTGCTGGCCGAGTACGGCTCTCGATTGCGGCGGGGGCGTGCGGCCTCGTTCTCCGGCCCGACGACGGGTGACGCACAGGTTCAGGCCATGATCGACGGCGGCCTGCTGCGGATGGACGCCGCCGGGCGGGTGCAGCTCTACGTGCGCTTGGCTCAACCCGGCGCGTCTGCGATCGTGGACCTGGAAGCATCGGGCGCGGCGATCGAGATCGAAGACGCATCGAGAGCGCTGGTCCAACTGACCGTCTCGGTCGACAGGCTCGGCGACCTCGAAAGGCTCGATTCGGTGGCCTCGGTGCGGCTGCCGATCTACGGGCGCACCAACGCAGGCTCAAAGCTCACCGAGGGCGACGCTGCGCTGAGTTTCAATGAACTCCGCAGCGCCCAGAGTGTGTCAGGCGCGGGCGTCACGGTCGGCTTGATATCGGACGGCATTTTCGGCATCGTCGACGCCCTCGCGTCAGGCGATTTGCCGGCAACGGCGCTTAACCGGGACGGAGGCGGCAAGCTCGTCTCGACGACGGGCGGCGTAACCGCGGTGTCGTTTCGGGCGGATGGAGACCTCGAGGCGGGGCTCTCCAGCGGGAGCAAAGGCGCGGAAGGCACGGCGATGCTCGAGATCGTACACGACATCGCGCCGGATGCGAATCTGCGCTTCGCGAACTTCGCCACGGACATCGAGTTCAACGCGGCAGTCACCTACCTTGCCGCGACCAGCGACGTTGTGATCGACGACATCGCGTGGTTCGGCCTGGCCTACGATCAGTCGAGTTCGATATCTGCCAACACGGCCGCGATGCTGAACCTGCTCGCCAATCCGATTCGAGGCTACTACACGTCAGTGGGGAACCACGCACAACGGCACTACCAGGAGTTGTTCGCCGATTCGGGCCTGGACGGCACGGCGCTCGTGGGATTGGGCGGCGCCCTTCACCGGTTCGAGCAGACGGCTGACACCACCGATTGCAGGACGCTCGGCCCGGGCGTCTCAAATTACGTCGACCTGTTCAACGGCCAAACGGCGACGGTCTTTCTCTCGTGGGACGACACATTTGGCGCCGCGGCGAACGATTACGACATCTTCGTGCGCGACGGCGTGACGGGGGTCGTCGTCGCGTCCGGGATCACCGACAATCCGGGCGTGACGCTGGAACCGCTCGAAACGGTTGCTTTCACGAACACCTCCGGCGTCAAGCGAACTTTCGAGATACTCGTCCAGAACTCCGCGAACCTGGCCAGCCCGAAAACCATCGAGATGTTCGTGTTTGGCGGCGTCTCGTGTCCCGACGGCTCGAAGCTGAACTTCAACACGCTGAGCAGCAGCGTGCCCGCCCAGGGCGACGCCGGGGGAGGTGTGGTCTCGGTAGGAGCGATCAACGCGTCAGACTCGGGACTCGACACAATCGAATCGTTCTCCAATCGCGGGCCGACCAACAATGGCGCCCTGAAGCCGGACGTATCGGCTGTGGACGGCGTGTCGGTGACCGGCTCGGGCGGATTCTCGTCCAGCTTCTTCGGGACATCCGCGTCAGCCCCTCACGTGGCTGCGCTAGCGGCGCTGCTCCTCGACCTCAAGCCTGGTTTGCAGGCCGGAGAGCCAGACGACAATCCGGCCGCGGATCGAATCGCCCTCAGAGCAGCGATCGTCAACACCGCCGTCGACCTGGGCGACCCGGGACCTGACAACACGTTCGGCGCCGGACGCGTCAACGGAGCGTTGGCCGGACAGAGCCTCGTTCCGGCGCCGCAGCCAGTGCCCTCGCTGTCTGCGACCGGCCTTGCCGCCGCCTGGCTGGCCATGGCGATCGTCGTCGTGGCAGTGCTTCGGCGTAGATGGGTTGTGCGCGGAGCGAGGTGAAATAGAGTGAGAAGCAGGCTGGGCCTGAAGACCCAGGCCACGGGCGTGTACATCACAGGTGCTCTGGCCGTTCACTGCCAAGCTGTGTGAATCCACGCTGGGCCTGAAGATCATGCCTCAGGCAGATTCGCCCAAGGCGAACCCAGGCCACCGACGTGTCCACCACGGGTGCTCTGGCCGTTTACGGCCAAGCGTTGCGCAGCTCTCTCTACTGCGCCACCACGAATTGCCCCACTCGGCGCCATAGGTCGACGCCGTGTAGTCGCAGAGTCACGGTCTCTCCGGGAGCGGCCGTGCTGGGCAGCGCCGCGCGGACTCTGAAAGGGTAGTCGTTTAGCTCCAGCGAACCGGGGCGGTTCTGGGCGTTCTCCAGAACCATGGCATCGAACAGGCTTTCCTCGCCCATCTCCTCCAGCTCTCGCCTTTGGCGGTCGAGGTATTTGAGCAGCCAGTAGGTTCGCCGTTGCTCTTCCAGCCGCCCGAGCTCGCGGATCTGAACGTCCGCCCGTTGCGCCACCGATGCGATGGCCTCTTCGTCGTACAGATGCTCGCCGGTTTCCAGGAAGTGGGAGATCTGTCGTTGGACCACGAGGTCGGGGTAGCGCCGCAACGGCGACGAGGCCTGTATGTACGCGGGCACGCCGAGACCGCCGTGAGCGCCTGGTTCGATGTTGATCGTCGCGGGCGCCATCTTGCGAACGATCGAGTACCAACGCAGAGGACCCTCGGGGGTTTGGGCGATCACGTCGCGGACGTCCGGCGCCTTCTGCGACCGGTACGGCGCGGGTAGTTTGTTCTGTTTGCAGTACTCGGCCAGCAGCGAATTGCACAGGATCATGTACTCGGCCACCATGTTCCGAGCCGGGGCCGAGCGCGCGACGACTCGGACGGAAACGTCGCCGTCCGTGGTTACCTTGATAGACAGCTCGTCCCGTTCGAGGTTCAGCGCGCCCGCCGCTTCCCGTTGAGCGCGCAATGCTCTCGAAAGAGTCTCCAGCGCCGTCAGCGATTCGTGCATCGGAGCGTCCGAGTCCGTCAACGCCGCGTCGACCTCTTCGTACGGAAGCGCCGCCCGACTTTCGACCACTGAGGACGCGACCTCCCAGTCCAGCACTTTGCCTTCCGAATCCAGGCGGGCCAACACGCTCAGGGCCGGGCGTTGCAACCCTGGATTCAGACTGCCTTTGTCGGCGCTGACAGACGGGGGCAGCATCGAGATCGTGCGCTCGGGCAGATATAGGGTGGACATCCGCCTGTCGGCCTCGATGTCGAGGGCCGACTCGCGTGCGACCACTGTGCCGGCGTCGGTGATGTGTATGCCGACCTTGTACACGGCGCCAGACCCGTCGCCAGCTTCCACCGCCTCGATCGACAACCCGTCGTCGCGGTCCCGCGTGCCCTTGTCGTCGATGGTGACTACCCCCAGGTGCGTGAGGTCTCGGCGGCCGGGCGCATCGAGCGGAGGCGCCACGACCAAGGCATCGGCTTCGGCAGTCGTTGCGTCGTCGAACTCGATGGGAATCGACGCCCGCTCCAGGTCCAAGCACTCGTCCTCGTCGATAAACCCGACCTTCGTCAGCGCCAAATAAGCCGCTCGCTGAGGGTCGCGTGCGCCGGGCGCGAAGGACTGGAGGAACTTTTTCGCGGCCCCGGCCCTGGTGTAATCGTCGCCATGGAGGACCAGTCCGCGAAGCTGTTCGAGCAGGTTTGTCTGATGAGCGCTCGGATCCTCGGGCATCTTGCCTGACCCAAGCTTGCTCGCCAGCTCCTCGCCCTCGATTCGGTTGCGCTCCCGTCGGAGCCTTCGGGCCAACATCTCGGCAACGTCTTCCCGAGACCTGGCCGCGTATTCGCCGCCCTCTTTCGTAAACCGAAGGTCGTCGCGGGAAAGGTGCAAGAGCAGGCCGACGAGCTGACCCGGTGTCGGAGCCGTGCTCCAGTAGAGTTCGGCAATGTCGGATAAGGGCATCGTCCCTTCGTCGTCGCACACGATGTCCCAGAGTTCCTCGAGGTCCACGCGCGCCGCGACACCCTCTGCCTCCAGGGCCAATGCCTCCACCTCATCGTGACTGCTCGCGGAAAGGCCAGTCTCCAACAGAACCCGAGCGAACGGCAATCGCGCCTCGCGGTTCCTGCCGATGGCGATCCGAACGCGCTGCGTATCCATGTCGACGCATCGGCCCAAACCGGGTCCGCCGCTGAGCTGTACGACGAGGATGTCCCCTGGCTTCATCGGTCCTCCGGATTCTGGTTCAGATGAGCGCAATATGTCGCTCGAAATCGACCGTCCACATCATAGCCGAATTCGGGCGCGCCTTGCCGTGGCGGGCATCATGCGGAGCAAGTCGGTGCTGACCGCGCTTTAGACTAGTGTCAGCCACGGCACGTGAGGCCGCACACTTTGCTAACGTGAAGTACAGAGAGGGCGAGTTCGACGTATGTCGACGAATCAGCGGAGCACGACCCATCCGGGGATGCTCTGGTCCTTCAGGGCCGAGCCAGAATCGCGACCGATCTCGGCGAACGCTCTGGCCGACCCGTCAGTGCCCGGCCTTCACGCGAACAGTGTCCCGAATCGATCGGAACACCGACTTTTCGACACGGACGGTCTTAAGTGCACGTAGTCGTAACGTTCATGATAAGCATGGCCATCATGCTGTCGGTGGTGCTCACCGTCGGCGATTCGCTGATCGAGACCTTCGGCGACGTTTCGACCGAATGGGTCGGGCAGCAAGACAGGATCGAAGACCAGGCGGACACGCGCGTAACCGGCCCGTTCGGACTCGAGATCACCGCGAGTTCCACCGTGCAGGTCACACTCATCAACGACGGCAAAGAGCCCCTGGCAATGTTCGACGACTGGGATCTCATTTTCGAAGTCCAAGAATCCCCAGGCATCGACGTGGTCTATCTCACCTACAGCTCGACGACGCCTCCGGCCACCGGCGCCTGGGCAATCGAGGGTCTTTACCTGAACGCTTCTTCATCGACTCCCGAGATCGTGGAGCCCGGTGTATTCAACCCCGGCGAGGAGATGGTCATCATCGCGAACCCGTCCCCTTCGGTCGTCGCCGACACGTACGACCGAATCACCTTCGTGACAGACAACGGAACAGTAACGAAAGTGATCTTCAAGGTGAACCCGTAGGGGCAAACGACAGCCCAATCTAGGCCATATTCTCCTCGACACGTTCAAATTACTCCGTTCGTGGTGAGCCTTATTCCGTTCGTGGTGAGCCTGTCGAACCACCTTGCCGCGCCAAATTCCTCAATTCATAACGCGCGTTCGTCACCGCCCTCAACGAGCTCCACAACCTCTCGTCCTCATGCGCCCCGCCCTCGAACCTTGCCCGAATTCGCCTCCCGCTGATACGCTTCCCGAAATCGTCAATCGGCAAGGAGACCGCCCATGAACGATCACGGACGACGAGCGCTTGAGATTCTGGAGGAGCTCGGACGCAGGCCCGCCGCGCCGTTCCACGAAGGCGGACCCGCGCGATACCTGGCCGCGTTCGCCCGCGACCTCGGAGTCGACGTGCAGGTCGACTCGTTCGGCAACGTGATCGCACACTACCGGAAAGGCTCGGACGACGATCGTCCCCCCGTGGCTTACGTCGCACACATGGACCACCCCGGCTACGAGATCGCGGAGATCCGCGACGACGGCGTCGTCGTCCGAGCGCTGGGCGGCGTGCCCGCGGCATCACTCCGAAAGCGGGTGCCGGTGCAGATCCTGATGCCTGACGGCAGCCGGCCACGCGGCGAGCTAACCCCGCCCGATGCGCCGCTGTCCGACGATCCGTCCCAGCGCCTGACGCTGCTCCAAGTCGAAGGCGACATCACCCTCGAGCCCGGACTGCCCGTCATCTTCGACCTGCCCGACTTCGAACTCGACGGCGACTACATCAAAATGCGCGCCCTCGACGACCTCGCGGGATGCGCCGCCACGGCTGCCGCACTCGAACGGCTCGTCCACGAGTCAGCCGACGCCGACCTGTACGCGGTGTTCACGAGGGCAGAGGAGGGCGGGCTGTTCGGAGCGAGGCTGTTGGCCGAGGCCGGAACGCTGCCCCTCGACACGCTGGTCGTGTCAATCGAGTCCAGCCCCGTGATCCAGGGCGTCGCGCAGGGCGACGGTCCCGTCATCCGCACCGGCGACGCCATGTACACCTTCGACGCCGAGGCCGAGCAGATCCTGGCCGTCGCCGTCGAAACGATCCGAGAGCGCGACCCCGACTTCAAGCACCAGCGTCGCCTGATGAGCGGAGGCTCGTGTGAGGGCACCGCCTTCGCCGTCTTCGGCTATCGCGCCACCGGCCTCGCCTTCCCCCTCGTCAACCACCACAACGCGACCACGTCGATCCCCGACCCGGACGGCGACGTCGGCGCCGAGACCATCGCCTTCACCGACTTCCTAGGCGGCGTCGAGCTCCTGGCCGAAGCCGCCACAACCGCCAACCGCATCGACGACTCCCCCGTCCGCCAACGCATCCGCACAACCCCCGACGACGTGCGCCGCCGGCTGGAGGGGTCGGTGGGATGGTGAGCAACACGGTTGACCTCGATGGGCGGCCGCGACAACTGGCGCACTATCATCTGCTCCGGTGCAGAAGGTCGTTGCGCGGCAACGTCGGACAATGTCGATTTGTGATAGTTAAGTAAGCCAACGCAACGATCGGCGGCGCTTGGGCGATCAGTTCGTCAGATTGCCTAAGAAACTCCGAATCGGTTTCCATCTCCAGGAATGGATTTCGCCGGCGCCCCTCACGCCGCCGTACGCCTTGCCTTGCGGCCTGATTTGAAAGATCGGTTTGTTGAGTCTCTTCGCCATCTTCACTTCTTGGAGCACGCCCGGGGCATTATGGGTGTCCGGACCGACCAATACAATGACGGCGTCACTTCGGTCGATGGCTTTCTGAGCTGCCCCAACCCACACTGCCTCGTGATATGGACCTTTCAGTGAAGTGTCTTTGATCGTAAACAGCGAATCATATTGGCCTGCTTGCTCTATGAAACTGTCTTTCAAACCAGAATCGCGTTCGAACTCGAAGCTCACGAAGACTCGCACGACTGCCATGGATTCACCTCAGCGTTGGCTTCTCTTGCAAAGACATTGCCAATGCAGGTCTTATCATACTCGACCGAGGTACGCCAGACGCGAGTGAGTACCGCGCGATCGGTCTCGCGTTCCAACTGGTCAACCACCACAACGCCACCACCTCGATCCCGGACTCGGACGGCGATGTCGGCGTCGAAACCATCGCGCTCACCGACTTCCTCGGCGGCGTCGAGCTCCTCGCCGAAGCCGCCACAACCGTTAACCGCATCGGCGATTCCCCCGTCCGCCAACGCATCCGCACGACGCCGGAGGACGTGCGTCGCCGGCAAGAGGGGTCAGTCGGGTGGTGATGAGGGCTCTTCAGTGAACCACCTGCTGGCGCTTGATGGTCGACTGGCCGCAAGCTGTCGATTGAACGTAGCCTAGTTGCGAGTGGAATTTGTGCGGAAAACAAAATCAGGGCGGCGGATTGGTTTGCGATCGTCGCACCCGTGGCGATCATCACATGTTGAGGCTCAATTTGACTGACTCGAACCGGAAGGCGGCACTCACTCGCTGGAATGCCAACTCGTTGAGAAATCCAAATTACGAACGAACCCAAACGTATTGTATGTTTCAATCCCGAATTTCTGACAGACATCGGGCAGATGTCGGTTTGCCCGTTGCCTACGTGGCTTTGAAACCTCAGTTGTCACCACGCATCTCTCGCTGGGCGCAACCAGGGCATAGGCAACCAAAAATGGATCGCGTCCGATCTTCTCGATTTCGTCGTCGGCGAGGTCATCGGCGTACCCCTCATCAATCACGCGAGCAACTAGTGACTCGACCACTTCCTCCGTGAATAGGAGAGCCGTCTCTGTCGCATTGGTTCTGGCCCAATTCGTGAAATCATCTTTACCATCTTTGATCTCTTCGTAGATCTCGAGAGGGATCTTGGCTAGGTCATTCTCACCTATGTGAACGAGCCAATCCCAGAACTCAGGAACTCGACTGATCGGATAGTAATCTCGGTTTGCGTCGATAAGGACGTTTGCATCAAGTAGGTAGAGCAATTGGCGATCTTATGGCGTTCAGCCGGCACTCAGGTCGAGGAGTTTTTGTACGTTCGTCGCTTTGATGCCCAATACTTTTCCGGCTTTCGAAGTCGTCAAGGCCCCTTCAGCCATTGCACGTCGTACAAATCCGAGTAACGCGGAGCCGATCCGATGCCGACGCACCACGTAGTAGTTTGGTCCACCATCTTGGTCGCGGGCATGGAGACGGCGCGACGCCCGGTTTCGGAGCCAATGGCTTCGGAATGTTGTGCTGAGTTGATTCCAAGTTTCATAGTCAATTTGACCATTGCGAAAGAGCCCGTATGCGATCATGGAATTACTCAACTTCTTGTCGGTCGCGAAATCATTGACTTTGATTTCAATGGCTTCGAGAGAATTCGACCCTCCGATATTGAGCTGTGCAAGCTCCTCGTTGGGCAGAAGATATTCGCTGGCGACATCGTTGCAAAACCGCTCGACCGCCATCTCCGAACGTGCGCCGCTGACGCCTGTTTGTCCAAGCCACAGGTGAGTCAGTTCATGTAGCAGAATGAATGACCACGCCCCGCCAGCATCTTGATCATTAATTACGATGAAAGGCGCGACATTATCCGCTATGGAAAAGCCGCGAAAGACCTCAACATCGATCGAGGTATGATAGCTGCCCAGGTTGCTCGTCAAGAGAACGAAGACACCAACCAATTCAGCTTTCGAGCGCAGAAGAGCAAATGCTTGGTCCGATGAGGATTGCCCACGCAACATCGAAGGCGCAACATCGAGCACACGGCGCATCGACTCAACTACGGCAGAGACCCCGTCGGATATCTCTGCTGAATCGACGAATGGCAAGGGTATAGCCTCATCTTCGTCTTCGAGTACGGCTCGAACCATGCTCTGTCTCGCAGAGATATCTCTGGTAAGGGCGTCTAACAGAGCATTAGCTTGGACGGAGTAACTGTCAGGGAGAGTGCGGAAATCTTCGCCTCGGTCACCGTGCCGCGGTGGGGCCGACATGTAAAATGTGAGAAGAGGGCGATGGTATTGCTTAAACCATCTTCACCAACAGGGGCCGCGTCGGTAACGTTTCACCTGCCTCAAGTTCCGCGAGGCGGTCGACTGCTCGAACGCCCCGCGCGTCGCGCAGCTTGAGCCTGTCGACGGCTTCCTCGCGTGTCAAGCCTGCCGTTTCTCGAGCCCATCGAAGTATGTCAGGATTGATCTTGGGCATTGGGATCTCGGCGTTCTCGCTATGACTGAGCAGCTACGCTGAAGATTTCGGCGACCGTGTGCGCGGTCAGATCGTCCGATATTGTCCTGTATTATAGTCGCGATGGCGTGGGGTTTGGACGGGCACCAACCTAAGACTCTGAAAGCGATGTCGATGAGATGGCGACATCATAGTCCTGAGTTTCCATGTCGGTCAAACCCAACTCACCGAGAACGCCGATCCCGGATGAACGACTTCCTTGATTGACCCAGATTTGCTCGTATTAGCGGTAGCTCGACAGCGGCCCCTCTTCGATAGGCGTTGAGAGGCGGGAAGTTTTACCCCCCCTAAGCCTCGCTCACGTCCCACCCGTCCAGCGCCCAGTAGCCGACGCGGGGGAGTTCGGTGGAGGTGGGCAGGCCCTGGGCTCGTTTGAGGCGTTGGATGTTGAAGAGGTGGGTGATCTCTTCGAAGTAGATGTGGCGCATGGTGGCTTCGAGGAGCATGGCGCCTTTGCCGGGCTCGCCGGTGGGGGTGATTCCGGTTGGGTGGGCTTGCAGCATCAGGTCCCAGTGGGCGCCGCCCTGGTCTTGGACGTAGGAGTGAGCGCGCAGGAAGGCGACGTTGCGTTCGGCCAGCACGCGGCGGGCGAGGTCGATGCCCTGCTCCAGCTTTTCGAGGATGATCGGCAATTCGTAGTACTTGTTGTCGTTCATGCGTCGGTCGAAGTCGGGGTGGTTGAGGTCGCCGACGTCATCGATGCCGTGCTCGTCGTTCGGGAACAGGGTGTCGCCCCAGCGCGAGATGAGCCAGCGGTACGTGAGAGACGCCATATGGCTGAGCTGGATGCGGATGCTCCACTCGGCCCAACCCCACTGGTCGGACGTGAAGTCGAGCTGCTCGTCGGTCAATCCCCGGACCTCCGAGGCGATGAGTTCGAACAGCGTGTCGTACTCGGGGAAGAGGACTGCGCCGGGGGCATCGTCCGAGACGGGTTGGGTCGTCATTTGTGCACTCCTATCCTGGCGTCGCCAAAACCGTTCGTAGTGAGCTTGTCGAACCACCGCCCCGGGCCCTTCGACAGGCTCAGAGCCTGCCCTGAGATTTCCGAAGGGGCGAACGGACGATGACAGATTCCTACGAGTACTTCGCCAGCGCCGACTTCAGGTGGTCCATCGATATGTTGCCGCCGCTCATGATGAGGGCGACTTTCTTGCCTTCGAGCCGGTCCTTGATCTTAATCGCGCCCGCCAACGATGCGGCGCCGGCATGCTCCGTGAGGTTGTGGGTTTTCTCGAGGTGGTGGATGATCGCTTGGTCCATCTCCTCTTCGGTGACCAAGATGAAGTCGTCGAGGTGCTCACGGAGGATGGCGAGCGTGAGCTCGAAGCCCGTGCCGGTGGCGAGACCCTCTGCCTGGGAGCGCATCGGCGCTTGCACGACTTTGCCCTCCTGCCAGGACAGGAACGCCGCCGGGGCCTGCTCGGCTTGCACCCCGATGACCTGGACGTCCGGATTGACCGCCTTGGCAACGATGCACGCGCCGCACGCGCCGCTCCCGCCGCCCACGGGAACGACGATCACGTCGACGTCGGGTAGGTCTTCCATAATCTCCAGCGTGTACGTCCCGACTCCGGCGATGAGCAGAGGTTCGTTGACTGCGTCGATATACCTGTAGCCTTCCTCCCGCGACAGCCGGCCCACGAACTCACGGGTCTCGTCGTAGAAGGCGCCGTGGTGGACGACCTCGGCGCCTAGGTTGCGCATGGATTCGACCTTGCCTGGATTGGCTCCCTCCGGCACTCCTACAATCGCTTTCGCGCCGAAGACCGACGCTGCATACGCGATGGACTGCCCGTGGTTGCCGCTGGACGCCGTCGACACGCCTCGGGCCAACTCTTCTTCGGACAGTTGAGAGAGGAGGTTGATGCCGCCCCTCATCTTGAACGCCCCCAACCGCTGGTGGTTTTCGTGTTTGACGTACACCTCTTGCGCGCCCAGCAGGTTTTCGAGCGCAATGTAGCGATGCAGCGAGGTTCGCGTTACGTAGCCGGCGATGCGTTTTCGGGCCTGGATGACATCGTGAATTGTGGGTGCTTGAATCAAGGTGCGATCTCCTCCGACGATGTTCCGTGCGATGCCGCGCCGTGCCCGTCACGGGAGCGGCTGCGCGAGTGTAGCTAAGGATACCGGTTTCGATTCGAAGGCGAAACCTAAGCGCGTCTGGACATCGCTGCATAGACTGCCGCCTAGTTGCCGCGGGCTTGTCTGATGCGGTCCACGTCAAGTTGGAGAGAGGTGGCGTTGTAGCCGAGTTCGATTGCGCGAGCTATGTCGGCGTCCGACAATTCGTCATTGTCGGCGATCGCGTGGGCCACGGCCCTGATGGCGTAGGCGCCCGGATTGTCGGGCTCCAGCAGTAGGGCGCGGTCGAGGCTTTCAATTGCCTGCGATAGCTGGCTAAGATTGATCAGCGTCGCGCCCTTGGCCACGTGTGCTTTGGCCAGGCTCGGGTCCAGAGTCGTCGCGCTCTCGAGGTCCGCAACCGCGCGCCATCCCTGATCCAGGTTCCCCCAAGTGAGGCCCCTGTTGTGGAACGCGTCCGCGTAGTCCGGCTTCAGCGCAATTGCGGCGTCGAAATCGTCGATTGCGGTTCTGAAGTTGCCGGCGTTGGCGTTCACGATGCCCCGATTGTAGTAAGCCTCGTGTCGATCCGGCTCCAGACTAATGACCTCCGAGAACTCGGATATGGCTGCTTCGAGCTCGCCGGCTTCCTGATGAGCGACGCCAAGATCGTAGTGCTCATCAGCCGCCGCATCCGGGTCCGTGCATGCCGCCGTCAGCGCCAAAGCTGCGATCACGATCGCTATGAGTCTCCAGCCAAGCAAAGTTTGGCCTCCTTGATGTTTCGTACGATCCGCGCCCCTGTCCGGTTTTACCAAGGCCTCTGTCTCGGCTCGGCTTGACTGTGATGCTAGCATGTGCACCAATGTACGCCAACACACGTGCCAGGGGGGCGTCAATATGGTGAGGGATTCAACGTCGCAGGTCAACACGGGTAGAAGCACGGTCTACACCAAAGGCGGAGTGGTCGTGTCGATCTCGCCGCTCGCGGCATCGGCTGGACTGGGCGTGCTTGCGGACGGCGGCAATGCGTTCGACGCGGCCATCGCGGTCGCGGCGACCGAGGCTGTCACGGTCCCGTCCGGATGCGGTCTCGGCGGCGAGCCCTTCGTCATTTTGTACGAGGCCAAGACGGGCAGGGTGTTCGGGATGAACGGCAGCGGCAAAGTCCCGTTGGCCGCGAACCGCGACTACTTCGTTCGTCAAGGGCTCGACCAGATGCCGCTCGACGGACCGATCGCGGCCGCGATCCCCGGTGAGGTACACGGCTGGGTCTCGATTCTCGATCGTCTCGGGACGATGCCTCTGGGCAAGCTCCTGCTGCCGGCCATCGGCTACGCGGAGGACGGATACGCCGTCTCGGCGAAAAGCGCCACGGGTTTCGAGATGCTCTCAGGCAAGCTGAACAAGTTTCCGGATTCGGCGGCCATCTTCACGAAGAACGGCGCACCGTACCAGGCCGGTGACGTGCTTGTGCAGAAGAACCTGGGCCGCACGTTGAGGCGCGTCGCCGACGGCGGAGTCGACGAGTTCTACCGGGGCGAGACCGCCAAAGAGATGGTCCGTGCGATCCGCGCGGGAGGCGGACTCTACACCGAAGCGGAGTTCGCCGCGCACGAGACCACGTGGTACGAGCCTCCGATCTCGACGACTTATCGCGGCCACACCGTGTACGAGACCGCGCCGCCGTCTCAAGGGCACCTGGTTCTGCAAATGCTCAACATTCTCGAAGACTTCGACCTGGCCGGAATGGGCTTCTACAGCGCCGAGTCCGTTCACGCGATGCTCGAGGCGAAGAGTCTGGCGTTCGCCGATCGGAATCGGTACATGGGCGACCCGGACTTCATCGCCAACCCGCTGGACGAGCTGATCTCGAAGCCGTTCGCGGAGCAACGCCGCAAGCTCATCGACCCCAATTCGACGACTGTCCACGAGCCTGGCTCGCTAGCAGTGCCGATCCCCGGCGACGACAACACCAGCTACTTCTGCGTCGTCGACAAGGACGGCAACGCAGCATCGTTCATCCACAGCCTGTCGATGGGCTTCGGCTGCGGATTCGTCGCGGGCGGCACGGGCGTGTTGCTCAACAACCGAGTTGGTCGAGGGTTCTCGCTGGTGGACGGACACCCCAACGTCATCGAGGGCGGCAAGCGTACGATGCACACGTTGAACGCGTACATGGTGTTCAAGGACGACAAGCCGTGGCTGGTTGGCGGCACGCCGGGCGGCGACCGGCAGATCCCGTGGAACGTCCAGGTGATAAGCAACGTCATCGACTACGGCATGGACGCCCAGCAGGCGGTCGAAGCGCCCCGGTGGGTGAGCACTCCCGGATCGGACCCCGCCTCGGTCGACGACCCGCTGCTGGTCGAGCTCGACCCGGGGATGTCCGTGATCGACGTCGAGAAGCTCAGGGCAAAGGGGCACAAGGTCAACGTCAAATCGGAGTTCGGCCACGGCGGCTCCGCGAAGCTGATCGAGATCGACTTCGAATCGGGAGTCAAGACCGCTGGCTCGGACCCTCGCTCAGACGGTCACGCCGCCACTGTGTGAGCGCCTTTCTGTTGGCGAAGGACGGTAATGGTATCATTGGCGAGGACGGGACTTCCCCGCCCTCTTGATTGCGGAGAAAAGGACTGAATATTGGGGCTCAACGTATTTTTCGATGTCGACTACACGATATTGGCCGTGGACGGAACCCTTCGACCCCGAACCCGTGAAACGTTCGAACTGCTTGTAAACGACGGGCACAGCATCTACATCTGGTCGGGCGTCGGCCTCCGTAAGTGGGAGGTCAAGAAGCACGACCTCGAAAGCTTGGTCACGGGCATCTACCAGAAACCGATTCAGGATTTCGTGGCGGGATTGGAAGAGATGAAGGTGCCGCTTTGGCCGGATTTCGTCATCGACGACTACCCGGAGATCGTCGACGTCTTCGGCGGTATATTGGTCCAACCATACTTCTTCAAGTCCGACTCTGACGATCAGATGGACCGCATCTACAGCATCATCACCGAGTTCGTCGAAACCGGCGAGTCCGGCCGCGTTGGATACCGGGCGGCCACCGCCACTCGCCCAGCCTGAGCATGACCGGCGCCATTCGACTGCTGCGCCCGGACGTCGCGTCGAAGATCGCTGCCGGCGAGGTCATCGAGCGACCCGCGTCGGCCGCGAAGGAGCTGATCGAGAACGCCCTTGACGCCGGCGCCACCCGCATCTCGATCGAAGTTCGAGGCGGCGGAGTCGAGTTGATCCGCGTGTCCGACAACGGGTCGGGCATACCGGCCGACCAGGTTGAGCTGGCCTTCGAGCGCTTCGCGACCAGCAAAGTCACTCGGGCGGAAGACCTGGATTCGATAACCACCCTCGGATTCCGCGGCGAGGCGCTCCCCAGCATCGCTGCAGTGTCACGCGTGACGTTGTCGACCCGCGCCCGAGGCGAGGACGTTGGCGCCCGCATCGACGTTCACGACGGCGCCGTGGCCCGCCTCGAAGCCGCTGGCACGCCGACCGGAACGACGATCAGCGTATCCGGCCTGTTCCGAAACTTCCCGGCACGACAGAAATTCCTGAAATCGGTTGGATCTGAGACCTCGCGCATCCAGACCGTGGTCACCCGATACGGGCTCGCCTACCCCGAGGTGGCGTTCGAACTGGAACTCGACAGGGGAAAGCGGTTCGCCAGTCCGGGCACGGGAGACCTCAGAGAGGCGGTGGCTGCCGTCTACGGCCTCAAGACCGCCGAGGCGATGCTCGAAATGGCGCCCGAAGAGGAAAACGCGGGCCAACCGACGGCCTGGGGCTTGACGGGCTCTCCTTCGATGTCCAGGGCCAACCGTTCGTACGTCAGCTTCTTCGTCAACCGGCGCTGGATACAGAATCGCACCCTCGGGTTCGCCGTCGACCAGGCGTACCACGGCTTCATGGCCGAGCGCAGGTTCCCGCTGGCCGTGATCAACATCGCCGTGCCTCCCGACGAAGTCGATGTAAACGCCCACCCTTCGAAGACCGAGGTGCGGTTCCGACAAGAAGGCCAGATCTTTGCGGCGGTGCAGCAGGCGGTGAGGCGAGCGTTGATCGAGTACGCCCCGGTGCCTGAGGTCCGGGGCGTCGGACACACCCCGTCACATGCGCCGCCGCCTGCGCGTTCGACCAGTTCCGGCGGATTCTGGCCCGCGCCGCCATTCGCAAGGCAGGACTCGCCTGAGATCGATCCATCGTCCCCGCCCATCGGGTGGCCTGACCCGCCCGCCGCCGAACCAAGCGATGCCGCTGTCTCGGATGCTGCGCCTGCGCCCGTCGTCCCGAAGAATGCCCTGCCCGTCTTGCGCGTGCTGGGGCAGGTGCAGAGCACGTATATCGTCGCCGAAGGACCGGACGGGATGTACCTAATCGACCAGCATGCCGCGCATGAACGAGTCATGTTCGAGCAGGTCAAGGCCGAGGCTGTAGCCGGAGAACCGAACGTCCAGACATTGCTCGAACCCGTCGTGGTGGACGTGAACCCGGAGTTGCGAGACCTCGTAGAGACCCAGGGCGCGGCCGTCGCGGCGCTAGGCTTCTTGGTGGAGCCTTTCGGCGGCGACGCCTACCTGGTGCGAGGCGTGCCCGTGCTGCTCGGATCAGCCGACCCGGCGCAGGCTTTCGTCGACATTCTGGAGTTGATGGCGGAAGGCGGCGGCTTCGAGTCGTGGGAGGAGCGTGCCGCGTACTCCATCGCGTGCCACGCCGCCATTCGGGCGGGCAAGACGCTGGTCCACGAAGAGATGGCCGGCCTGATTCGGCGACTGGAGGCGTGCGACCAGCCCAACACGTGCCCTCACGGCCGTCCAACCATGATCCACATGACGACGGGGCAACTCGAGCGCGAGTTCGGCCGCCGTTGATGGCAATCATCCAGTCTAGTTACGGGATAGGGCCTCCCCTACGACCTGTGATTCGGAATTGCGCCGGCCACATGCAAAGACTTGCTTACCGCAGATGACAAGCGCCGGCCCCGTTACACGACCGTCGCGACCTCCACGGAATTGATCGGCGGCAGGTAGCGGGCCATTGTTTGCCAGCTATCCCCGTCGTCGCGACTGTGGAAGACGTCGCCTGACGTCGTCCCGACATAGATCCCGCCCGGGTCGAGGTCGTCCGTCGCCATCCCTTCGCGCATCGTGTGCAGGTAGGCATTTTCCGAGGGCAGGCCGTTCGACAGCGCCTCCCAGTTGTCGCCGCCGTTTCTGCTGCGATAGATGCGCATCTTGGCATCGGTCACGTACCGCTGTGCGCCCCCGGGCTGTCCTTCTGAGACACTGTCTTCCGGCATCACGTAGATCGTGTTCGGGTCTCGGCCGCTGACCCCCAACACGAAACCGAATCGAGACGGCAAACCCTCAGTCACGTCGCGCCAGGTGTCTCCTGCGTCATCGCTGCGATAGACGCCGCAGTGGTTCTGCTGGTAGAGCAATTCCGGACGGGATGGGTGTGACAAAAGTTTATGGGGCATTGGCCGAACTCGGGAAACGGTTCAGGCAAGAAGTCTGCGCGCACGCCTGAGTTCGCGGGCTCCTAGGTTTCACCGCCGTCGTCTGTGCGAAATACCCCGACGGCTGCCATCCCCACTCACATGCGCTGCTTTGACGAGGGGTCCAACACGATGCTATGCAGGCACAACCCGCCGAAGCCACCTTCCCAACGGTCGCGCGTGGGATGTCAGGTCAGGCTTGAGAACTGCTCCCAGTTGTTGCCCCAATCATGGCTCCTGAACAACGATGCAGGCTCGGCCCCGAGGTAGAGTACGCCCGGTTCGTCTGCCCGGCCCGGCGAGATGTGCCAGAGACCGCCTACGGGCAACTCGCTTCCGTCCGAAATCTTCGGGCTACCCTCGACCGTTGCCCACGTGGCGCCCAGATCGGTGCTGATATACACCTGGCTGCCCCAGAACGTGGTGTTGACGGCCGCGAGTATCGCCCCGTTTCGTGGATCGTACGTCACGTGGAAGACGTTCCCGCCTTCGCAATAGGGCCCCGATACATGCCATTCGTCACGCGAAGCGGCGCCCGACAGCACAAAGGCGCCCTTCCGCGTCCCGACCATCACGATCACGTCGCCTTTGCGAATCCCCACGTCGTCAGTTATGATTCCTCCTCCATTCGCAACTTAAGACACCCGGTGTCCGGTCCGGTCTTTGACTACCAGATTGTCAGGTGAGCTTTCTGACCACGCCACCCTTCATCCGACGGGAATATGGTAGTCATAGCTACCCTTTCGATGTTACCCTCGAACCAAGGTTCGACGGTTGATCGCCACGTTTGGTAGTGGGGCGCCGCGCGGTGCGCGACCAATGCCGCGTCGTTCGCGTACACCTCGTACAAGTGGAACAGATTGCGGTCGTCGTCGTTCTGCAGTATGTCGAATCGGAAACAGCCTGGTTCGTCCCTAGTGGAGCCCTGGGCGTCGCCAAGGCTGGCCTCTCTGAACTGGTCGGCGAATCCGTCTTTGACGCGAATCGTAACGAAGATGGAGATCATGGGCATCCCCTTTCCTGACTGGAGTTAGGCGGCATTATATCAGCGCCCGTTGGCTCCGGCCAGCGTTGGGGATCAAGACACCAAGACCGACCGGTGCTTGGCGCTCGTGTATGAGCGACGGAATGGCCGGTGGCGTAGGTGACGTGATTCGTCAAGTCGAATACGAAAATGTTGTAATGGAGGGAATTCATGCGCGAGTCGATTTTCGATATCCAGGCAGCTCTAAACGCTCTGGCTGACACCGAGCCAGGACACTGGGTACATGACGCTTCTGGCGTGACCCGTGAAGAGACGCCCATTCCGGCATTGGTCGACCGCGAGGCCTACCTACCCGAATGCAGCCGGCACAGAATACTGCTGATCGGCGGTTTCTCCGGCGAGCAGGCGGACGTGGATCTGGCGTTGAGCGCGGCCGCTCTGATCGGCTCGTCCTCCGATATCGCGCTGAGCGTCGTCCCGTGCGCCAACCCTGACGGCTTGCGTCTGGGAGTCGGGCCCGACAACGGGGTCGGAGGCGATCCCAGGCGCGGCTACCCGCCTGAAGGCGGATTCTACGACGACATGCGCGACCCAGAAGCCCGCTATCTCTGGAGATGGGTCAGCTTCATGGCGCCCGACATTGTGGTCGAAGTGCTTCACGGCGCGGACACCGGTTGGGAGTCCACCCACCCGGCATTCGATCTCGGACGATCGTTGAACGCAGGTTCGCTTGGTCCAACGGACTCGATGCTGGCGGCGCTGGCTGCCGGTTCACCCAACGGACTCGCCCCGATGGCCGGCCTTCGGCTCACCGCGACCGAAGAGTCGCTGGAGGAGCAGATAGCCGCGTTCATGGCCGAATGCGCGAAGCGAAAACACGCCAGTCCGTCTCCTGCCCGTGAAGAGCTCGACGCCAGACGATCCCGAAGTCCGCTGGACGTCGCGAAGCTGCTGGCGTCACAGTACGGCTACTCGTTGGACCCGGTCGTGTATACGCAGGGCGTCGCGATCAGCGGCCGTTTGCGCGTCACCGAGCTCACCGGGTCGCTGGCCGAGACTGCCGCCGACATCGCCGCCACGATGGAGCCTCTGATCAAAGCGAACAGCGAGATCGTGGCCGCTGGCGCGGGCGGCCCGGCCCTAGCTGGTCTGGTTTGGTGCGACGAACTGTCGCAGGCGACCGGCGACGCCCGTTACGCCGATGCCCTGATCGCGACCGCGAACAGGTTCAGAGATGTCAGCAACGACCAACCCCCGGCGCCCTGTGACCCGGACTATCGCACTGAGGACATGTTCTTCGCAGCAGCAATTTTGGGTCGGGCATACGAACTGACCGACGACATTGCGTACATCGACATACTGACGAAGTTCCTGCTGGACGCAAAGGTCCAGCAGTCGAACGGGCTTTTCTGGCACGCGCGGTCGGTCCCGTACTTCTGGGGCAGGGGCAACACGTTCGCCGCCCTGGGATACACCGAAGTCCTGTCGTACGTGCCCGAAGACCACCCCGACAGGGCCGAGCTCCTCGCAATCCACGTCCGTCACTTGGACGCACTGGCCGCGTGCCTGCGCCCATCGGGCATGCTGATGGAGGTGCTCGACGTCCCCGGCTCGTACCAGGAGCACACCGCCACCGCCATGTTCGGGTACGCGGTGGCTCGCGGCCTGAGACGCGGTTGGCTGGACGATCGACATCGCCCGTTCCTAGACCTGGCGTGGCGCGGCGTCACAGAGCGCATCGCCATGGACGGAGGGCTGGTCGACGGGTGCACCAGCACGGGGCCGCAGCCTGACCTCCGCGCTTACCTCGACCGCAAAGCGGAATTCGGCGCCGACGAACGCACCGGCGCGCTGGCCCTCTGGTTCGCCGTCGAGATGGAGCGCTTGCTGCGAGGGTAGGGCTTGACGCTGGGTCGGCGGTGTCAAGGTGACCGCCCGTGAACAGGCCGCCACTCAAGCCAGCGCGAATCCAGCTATCGGGCGGCAGGCGTCAAGCCGATGCGATTCATGCGCGAAATGAGCGTCGACCGTGTGCGTCGCGAGTAACGTCGCGTCTGTTCAGAGCCTAGCATCACGACGGCCGTGCCCGCGACGAGAGCCCAGAAGGCCATTGGCATCCCAACCATTTGCAATGGGACTGCTGCTACGAGTACAGAGATCAGCGCGGCGGTTCTGTTGTCACCTGCCAAGGTCTTCGCCATCACCTGCTTGAACGGCATCGCTAGCGCGAGCGCGCCCACGGTCAGCGGATACGTGACCGGCAGCTCTTGGACAAAGGCGATGATCGGCGATGCCGCGAATGCGATGACGACGACCGGCACGGAGGATATGAGGATCGCCCAGTAGCGATGTTCCCTGGGGCCGGCGTCCGACCCGGCGCCTATCACCGTAGTGGTTCCTCCGACGCCGTCAGCATGTCCTCCTCCAAGCGCGTTGACCACCGTCGCTGCTCCCGCCACGAAGCCGAACAGGTTGCCTCTCACGGCATAGCCTTCGGATCGGAGAACTGCCAGCGACTGGATATTGCCAACACCGACGACGAGGATGACGAGCGGTACGCCAAGAGCGATCATCGCCGAGGGGTCGAGTTCAATCGCGAGCGGGAAGAATCGAGGCAGCTCGGCCGAGGCGCCGGCGCCCGGGACGCCGTCCGCGACGATGACGCCCAGCATGCCGACTGCCGCGGCGATGCCAACGGCGAGCAACTGGTTTCGCGTTGCTGCAAACGTCAGAATGAATCCCGCTATGATCGGCGCCGCGATCGCGAGGTCCCCAACCGCCAATTGAGACGTCTTCAGCATGAACAGAAGCATGCTGCCGGCGGACACGCCGATTGCGACTTGGGACGGGATGAACCGCGCAAACGCGTCCGCGACACGGAACATCGACAACCCAACGGTGACGATCCCGACGAAGAGGTTGGCCCCGATGATCTGCGGCAGGCTGTAACCGCCAGCGGCGCCGGCCAGGAAGATCAACGCCGGGATCGACAGATTGATGGACACCGGCTGCCTGGTGAACAAAGCTAGGGCGAACGAGAACAAACCGGTCGTCATCCAGGTAATGAAGAACCAAATGCTTGATTCAGCCGACGACAACCCAAGCTGGGTCATGACGCCTATCTGTATCGGCAGGCCAGCGAATAGATACAGCAGCAACACGCTGGCGCCGGCTGACAGGTTCGACCGGTTGATTTGTCGAACCGAGAATCCGACGTGGGAGGCGAGTGGCAGGGAGGCAGTCGTCGACATTGCAGGGCTCCTTGGCGTTGGTTCGGTTGGTCATGATGTGACCGACACCAAAAAGTTTACGAGCAATGCAGGGGACGCACATCTCCAATATTGGTGATTGTCTGGAACCGATTATCTGCCCGATGCCTAGCCATGGCCATAGCGTCGATAGCCAGCTTAGGCTACAGACCGCCTATCGCGTGCAACGCGCGACCCTAATTCAGACCGTGCCTGCCGGCGAACGCGGCCGCTTCAGTTCGATTGGCTGAATCCGTTTTGGAGAGGATGTTCTTTACGTGGTTGGCCACGGTGTTGATCGTGATGAACAACTCGGCGGCGATATCGCGGTTCGTCTGACCTGCTGCCAGGAGGCGCAACACCTCCACCTCTCTTGGCGTGAGGTTGGCCGGAATAGGCGCCACCACCCCAACGTCGGTCTCACGCGACGCGTTCGCCACGTCCCGATTCTCAGGTTCAGCGCTCAAGAAGGCGCGAATCTCCGCCAGAGCCACCGGCCAGGCGGGCTCGTTAGCCAGAAGCAGGTGGTTGGCGCCGTCTAGTCCCACGAACCGGGCGCCTGGGATCAACGAGGCGAGCTGTCGTCCTTGCTCGAAGGGCACTTGTATGTCGCCCTGCGCGTGCAGGACCAACGTCGGTACGTCCACCTGCCTCAAAATCGGCAACACGTCGATGTGCGCGAACACCTCCATCACGGAAGCAGCATTGTCTCCGGAAGTCGATACGCGCTGCAGGTCGTTGAACCACCTCATCTGCTCAATGGTTGCGCCCGGCATGAACCTGGACGTAAACATCTGGCGGTAGGCGGGATCATCGCGGCCCCACCCGGCCCGGGTCAGAGTTTGCAACGCCTCAAACTCTTCCTCAGACGTGTCACCGCGCATGGCCATCCCTCTTGGATACGCTCCGTACATCACGAGTCGATCGACGCGACCTGGGTTTCGCACGGTGTACGCCGCTGCGATTGCGCCACCCTGAGATATCCCGAGAAGCGAGAACCGGTCGAGACCGAGATCGTCCACCACGGCCCCCATGTCGTCGACCCAGGTGTCAAACGACTGCTCGCTGACAACGCGGTCCGAAAGCCCCGACCCGCGCTGGTCGAACCTGACCAACGAGTAGTCCCGGGCGAGCTCTTCCCACCAATGCCGCCACACAGGGCTGTTCCACTCGAACTCCAGGTGGGTCAACCAGTTAGGCGCCTTGACCAGCGGCGGACCGTCGCCGCCGACCGCATACGCGATGCTGGCGCCGTCGGGCGCCGTGCAGAATCGGATCTTCTGGTTCATCACTTGCCCGCGAGATTTCCTCTTCGTATTCGGGGTCACTGCGAGGGCGTCTCGGCCGTCGCGCACAATCCATCTTGGGATGGCACATACTGCAAGCAGGGTTGTTCATCGTGTCAAACGTGGCTCCATGTTCCGTTTCGTGGGCAGGCTCAAGCCCATTGCGAAGCCCTGTGGTGTGGCGCCGAGACGATGATCCCAGAGCTCAGACGAAAACGGCGATCTCGTCGAGGCGCTTCTTGGTAATCTCCGGCACTTTGGCGTCTTCAGCAGGATAGCCGACCACCAGCAACAGGAACGGACGCTCGTTCTGAGGGCGATCCAGGATGTCGTTGAGAAATCGCATCGGGCTCGGCGTATGCGTCAGCGATGCCAAACCCGCGTTGTGCACCGCGGCGATCAGCATTCCGGTGGCGATCCCGACCGACTCGTTGGCGTAGTAGTGCTTCACCTGCCGGCCGTCTCCCTGGACCCCGTAGCTTTGGACGAAGATTGCAATCAGGTACGACGCCCTTTCGATGAACGGCTTGTTCGGGTCCGTGCCGAGCGGCTCCAGAGCTTCGAGCCACTCCTGTGGAGCTCGATGCGCGTAGAACTCGCGCTCCTCTTCCTCGGCGGCCACCCTGATCCGAGCTTTGACCCCGGTGTCAGATATCGCGACGAACGTCCATGGCTGCATGTTTGCTCCGCTCGGAGCAGTGCCCACAGCTCGGATGCAGTCCTCGATCACAGCCTTGGGAACCGGGCGGTCCGAGAAATCCCGGACTGTCCGGCGCCTGCGCACGTCCTCATAGAACGCCGACGCCGTGTGGGCATCTCGTCGGACGGGTATTCGTGGTAGCCAGTCAACGGCGCGTAGACGGGTGGACTCATAACGATCCTCCAGTGGCGAATCAATTCGGCGCCGGATAGCACGGTCGTGGGGCGCCTTTCCCCTTGGCCGCTGTCGTTCGCCGGTCAGATCAAGCGGCGGGAATAGTCGGTTTCTCCGAACTATCAGCCGGCGCCGTCCCATTCTGACACGTTCTGTCAGTTATAGGTCAGGCTTTGGAGAGGCGTTGGTCAGGTGATGCGTTCTTAGCGATTCTACAATTCTTGCATGGCGAATGTGAGAGGAACTATCGACAACATCGAGCACTGAAGTCCTTCGAATCGAGTGGAGATGGACGAAGCTGACCGAGTTGAGTCGGAACAGTTCGGGAGGAGAGCAACAATGGCATCGATCAAACTTCAGGCGTGCCCACGCTGCAACGGGGCTGTGCTTAATCACGAGCGGTCTGCGGATGATGGCCCTATGTGTCTCACCTGTGGATGGAGAGACTTACAAGTGTCCGATGCGGTCTAGGCCGAGGTCGACGACCACATCGGCGAGGACTTCGTCGAGCACGTCTACACGCACCATCAAGTTGGAAGGGGCAAGCCGGCGCTTAGCGGATGGGAACGAGAGAAGAGGCGCAGGTTGCGACAGGGCACGGCGGAGCGTGAACTGAACACTGCCTGATGCACGTCCGGCGCTTTCGGACCGCGATCGTCAAGAATGACAACCGCCCCTTGATCGGTTGGATACAAGGGGCGGCTTGGGTTTCGTCTGGTAAACAGACTGTTAAGCCCTGGCTTCGTCCCACCCTTCGACTCGGAAGCAAGAGACCCAGTGGCCCGGAGAGATCTCTCTGAGTTCGGGCGTGTCGTCCATGCACGAGTCGACCATAATCGGGCAACGGGTATGGAACACACATCCCGGCGGCGGGTTCATCGGGCTGGGAACGTCCCCGGTCAGGATGATCCGCTCGCGTTGCGCTTCGATGATGGGGTCCGGAATTGGAATTGCGGAGAGGAGTGCCCTGGTATATGGATGCTGCGGGTTTTCGTACAGTTCGATCCGGTCTGCGATCTCCACGATATGTCCCAGGTACATCACGGCGATGCGGTCGCTAATGTGGCGGACGACTGAGAGGTCGTGCGCAATGAACAAGTACGTCAGTCCGAACTGCTCCTGAAGGTCCTCGAGCAGGTTGATGACCTGAGCCTGAATTGAAACGTCCAACGCCGAAACCGGCTCGTCGCACACGATGAAGCTCGGGTTAACGGCCAGCGCTCGGGCGATGCCGATCCTTTGGCGTTGCCCGCCGCTGAACTCGTGCGGATAGCGGTCGGCCATGTACGGGTTGAGGCCCACGGTCTGGAGGAGCTCGGTCACGCGGTCTCTGTATTCGCCCTTGCCCGATGTGAGCTTATGCACGACAAGGGGTTCGCCGACGATGTCGCCGCAAGTCATCCGCGGATTCAGAGAGCCGTAGGGATCTTGGAAGATGATCTGCATCTGACGGCGCATGCCCCGCATGGAGCGGTTGTCGAGATCGTTGATTCGCGTTCCGTCGTAGATCACGTCGCCCCCGGTGGGCTTGTATAGCTGGAGGATGCATCTGCCGGCGGTCGTCTTGCCGCAACCGCTCTCGCCCACAAGCCCCAACGTCTCACCGCGCTTGATAGTGAAGCTGATGCCGTCGACCGCTTTGACGTCGGCCACTTTGCGTTGAAAGATGATCCCGGACGTCACCGGGAAGTGCATCTTCAGGTCCTTGACTTCGACCAGGACGTCATCCGCGCCGTTCTGGCCGTTCGATGCTGTCTGACTTTGTGTCATTTGCTCGTGCGTCCTCTCTAGTTGGCGGCCGTTTGCGCGGTCAGCTCAGCCAGTTCGGTGTGTCGCCAGCAGGCGGTCGTGTGGTTGGGAGCGGCCTCCTCAAGTACTGGGTCTTCTTGCAGACATTTGTCGTTCGCGTACTTGCAGCGGGGTGCGAAAGAGCATCCCACCGGCAGGTCCACCAAATCCGGGGGCAAACCTTCAATGGCATCTAGGCGAACACGCTCGACGGCGTCAAGCCTGGGCACCGAGTTCAGAAGAGCAATCGTATACGGGTGCTTGGCGTCGTGGTAAATGTCCTCGGACGACCCAATCTCGATGATCTTGCCCGCGTACATCACGATAACGCGGGTCGCGTATCGAGCAACGACACCCAGGTTGTGGGTGATGACGATCATGGCTGTTCCGAACTCTGTCGAGAGGTCCCGCATCAGTTCGAGAATCTGGGCCTGAATCGTGACGTCCAGCGCTGTCGTTGGCTCGTCCGCGATAATCAGACGAGGGTTGCAGCTCAGGGCCATCGCGATCATCACACGTTGCCGCATGCCTCCGCTGAACTGATGAGGGTAGTCGTTCAGGCGTCGAGTCGAGTCGGGTATGCCGACCGTCTCGAGCAGCTCAGCGGCCCTTTCACGGGCCTGTGTCTTGTTCATGCCCTGGTGCAACTCGAGGGTTTCGGTGAGCTGCCGGCCTATCGTGAGGACGGGGTTCAGCGAGGTCATGGGCTCTTGGAACACCATCGCGATGCGGTTTCCGCGAATGTGCCTCATCTCCGCGTCGTCCATCTTCAGAATGTTTTCGCCGTCAAAGATGATCTCCCCGGCGACAATTCGGCCCGGAGGGTTGGCGACCAGTCGCATGATGGACAGGGCATGGACGCTCTTTCCGCACCCGCTTTCGCCTACAACGCCCAGCACCTCGCCTTCTTCGATTTCGTAAGAAATCCCATCGACGGCCTTTACGACACCGTCAGGAGTGAAGAAGTGTGTAGTGAGGTTGGACACCTCAAGCAACGTCGCCATATGCCTCCCCTTAAATGAACGGAGCCGTTGTAAATGTCACGCTCAATTCGCAGGACGCGCTCCATTTCAGCCGCGACCGAAAAGGCGCGCCGACAAGCTCCTGCGATTACCACCGGGTCACGATATGGTATGGCACTCGCCATTGTCAAGCGGATTGCACCACCCCACCGAACGCCCAGGCGTCACTCGCAGTAGTCGCCAGCCTAACCTGGGGGTCCTCATACGTCGAGACTCGCAACCGCGAGGACTGATGTTGCGGGCGCCCATTTGACGACATTCGCGAATCCCGCCGCGCTCCGGCGCAGACGGCGCTCGGATCAAAGAAGACTTTCGGCCGGCATCCGACGTTGACCCCGGCACGCTTTCACGCGTTGCGGGTCGTGACGGCGCGGTCGGCTTCAAAGCACTGGACCCGGCTCCGTGACCTGTTCCATCAGGTTGTCATCCCATTCCCCTTCAACCGTTATGTGGGCCGCCGCGCCGAGCAGGATGGCTTCGATCAGGTTGTGGTTGACGTATACATACAGACCAGGCTGTCTGAATTCGTACAGCATGGCCACGGCTGAGCCGCCCGCAACAAACCAAGTCTCGAGGCCGGTCGCCGGCGGGTCTCCGAACGCGCCTCCTCGCCAAACGAGATCGCCGTGTCCGCCGATCAAGTGGGGGCGCGAGTCCCGATTCGCCTGCGAGTGGATGAACAACACTTTGTCGCCAACGGCTGCGGTCAACGCCCGATCGCCGGTCAACGCGTCCATGGCGCCGTTGAAAACCACGTGGGTGGGAGTCAACGTTCGCATGACCTGGAGCATGTCGGCAAAGCCCGCCGGCGGGGATGCATACCCCTTGAAGTCGCCGTCCTCGTTTCTCGGGATGTAATAGTCCTGCTCACCGATGTAATACGCCTTGTCGTAGGAGACGGAATCGCCGTCGGCATCCCTGAGGCCGTCTCTGGGCAGAACCATGATGGCCCCGTTCATGCCTGAAACGATGTGCAATGGTATCATCACCCCCCCCCCCGGGGGCGCAGTGATACACGAACACGCCTGGCTTCGTAGCCTTGAATCGAAGAACAACCTCTTGCCCCGGGTTGACCAGCGTGAGCTCGCCGCCGCCCAGGGCGCCTGTGGCCGCGTGAAAGTCGATGTTGTGTTGCAGCGTATTCGTTTCGGGATTCACGAGCGTGAGCTCGACGTAGTCGTCCTGGTGCACCACTATGATCGGGCCTGGCACGCTTCCGTCGAATGTCAGGGCCCAGATCTTGGTCCCAGCGGGGTCGACCTCGATCAGTTTCTCTACGACTTCCATGCGGATCTGGACAACCTTGGGGTCACCGTCCGCCACCTGTTTGGGCTCCGGAAGAAATGGCGGGGCCACGAGCGTCTGTGTAACCCGCCCCAACCCCTCGGCGCTGCCTGATTCCTTGTCGTTCGAGTCACAACCAAAAACAAGCACCAAGATCGATACACCGAATGCCAATAGCGTCGTTCGCATGGATCTCTCCCTCCAATCATCATCCCTACCCGACCACATCTGGATCTTCCGCGGCGATTCGTTTGGCTTGCTTTGACTGGTTTGGTTGAAAGGCCTCCGATCCCGACTGCGAAGCCCGTCGGGGCTAAGTTGTCGAAGACATTCGCGCCTACGACGACGCTCTGACGATTTATGCCGCATCCTTAAACATGCTTTCTCAGATATAAAGCATGTATATTAAAACCCAAGGTACATTCAAGAGTGGGCGACCGCAACTAATTCGACATCGGCGAGATGGTGTGTGGGAATGACCGGAGGGCCTGGCATGCAACACTTCGCTTGGCGGTGGTTGGTGTGGTTGGCGGCGTCCTGCCGAGGGAAGACGGGCGTCGACCGCCCCGCGTCGGGTCACACCAGGGCAGTGGAATGGAGCAGTAGGGCAAGGCCAGCACGCCGACACGCGCGAACGAACGCTCGCGGTCGCCGAGTGGATTTGCGTTCAATAGGGGACTGGAATTGGCTCAGCGAAGCGGTCATGCCGAAAGACGGGAGAAGAGCTGGTGTGACGGCAAAGCAGAGCGTCAAGCAGGCTTCCGGCGCCGGGGCCCAGAAACGGAGGGATTGTTCGCAGGGGTAGGATGCGGCGCTCCCGGCTCCGAGAGCACTGCATCCTAATATTCGTACATGTTGTCGATCCGAGACGGATTCAGACGGAGGCGATGGCCTCCCGACGGAATTTGCCTTCCACCAGGGCGTTCGAAGCCTGCACGACAAGGTCGGCGGCGGCCTCCAACGCTACACTGCTCGTGTTGATCATCAGGTGGTAGAACTCAGGATCATCTGGCCGGTCGAGGTCGAAGAAACTACTGAAGTAGTGCGCCCTGGCATCGTCGCGGGCGACAATGCAGCGTTCCGCGTCGCCCTCGCTCATCCGTTCGCGGCTCATGATTGTTCTGACGCGGTCCTCTGCATTCGCGATCACGCCAACCCTGAGCACGTTGGGATCCTCTTTCAAAATGATGTGAGCGCCGCGTCCGACCACGACAACGTTGTCTTGGTTGGCAAGTTCGTGAATCACGTTGTGTATCGCGTCGTGGTACTTTTCGTCTTCGAGTTCGTGGCCGCGTGTGATCGTCGGCTGCGGAACGTCCTCATATTCCTCGGTGAGATATGCGGGAATGCCCGGGCCGAAGTACGGGTCTCCCCCCGCGCCGGTCACAGCCGATCTTTCGAGTATCCGCTGCAAGATGCGCGAATACCGTTCGCCTCGGGTCGGTGGTCGCTCCTCGCGCTGATGCAGCGCTTCCACCGTTGCGCCGACCTTCCTGGACACGTTTGCCAGGATGAGCCTGTCGACGTAGTCGGCGCCTAGTTTTTCGGCGACGATCGGGCCCAACGACCTGGCTCCGCCACCGGCGAGGCCGCCCATTGTGATAACAGCCATGGCACTCCTCCTAGCCTAATTCTGCCCCAGCACGTTCAATCCGCCTCGTCGCGCCTCGGCAACTGCTCTCGTCTTGATGTTTGGTTGTTCGGTACAGGCCGCGGTCTAAGCAGGCGCCGCAGCGCGGTCACGATCATCACTCCAAACGGAACGGTCTCTAGTTACCTGTCTGAACACTCGAAGTGGAATCGCGAAAAGCTGATGTAGCGCTACGGCCCGTCATTCATGCGGGTGGACAAACGCCTCAAGAGAGGGTGCCGCAGTTGCGGTCGATATCGACGTTGTTCCAGGCGCGTCAACCCAATCTGACGCCGTTTAACGTACAATTATATACTGCATGAAAATGGCGCTTTTGTCAACTAATGGCGGATAGGCTTTGCTGAAAGCGAACAATTCAGGACTCAAGATAGGGTTATCACCACTCATGAAACATGTCTCAGTATTAATCAGTCGCAACATCATCCTCGGACGGAAGCGGCAGCGCCGAACGGTCGCCCACGACTGTTATTGCGAGAGCGTCTAATCGGCGGCCGTCAGCTCGTCGACGTGGGATTGCCAGTGCCTGGTTATCTGTTCGACTCGGTCGAGGGCTGAAGCCGAGGCCCCGCTTTGGCGGATGAACACGGTCACGGTGGGATCGCCCATCCCTCGGACGGCCGATGACAACCTGGATTGGAGACCGCGTATGTCTTCGGCGAGTTCGTCTGAGCTCCGGCCCGCCATGCTCGAGATGATGCGATCGTTGACTTCATCGGTTTCGCCGTCGATAAGGTACGGGTCGCCTCCCGCGGCAATTGCCTCAACGCCGTTGACCGTCGCTTGGTGCCAGTAAACCATATGGCAGAGCACTTCCCATACGCCCCAGTCTCCGACTTTGACGTCAGAGGCGCGGCCCTGGCCCAGGAAATATCCGAGTCCCCTCTCAACGGTCGATTCCAGGCGTTCGATGAGGTCTTCGTGCTCGTTTTGGTCGGACACGGCTGCTCCTTTTTGGCCTCTCAGTACTGTATCAGCGAATGCAGGTCGTAGCCCGCCAGCGCATCTCTGCCGGCGAGATCGGTCAGCTCAACGACGACCGCGCAACCGACGATCTCCCCGCCGGCTTGTTCGATCAGCTTTAGCGAGGCCGCCAACGTGCCTGCCGTGGCGATGACGTCGTCAATCACGAGTACCCGCCGTCCGGCGGTCACCGCGTCGATGTGCATCTCCACCACGTCCGAACCGTACTCCAAGGCGTACTCGACGCTGATCGTATGGAACGGCAGTTTGCCTTTCTTGCGCACCGGCACCATCGGCGCTCCAAGCTTCACCGCCAGCGGCGCCGCGAAGAGGAAACCGCGGGCTTCGATGCCTACAATCGCGTCGATCTCGGTGTTCTCGTATCGCTCGGCCAAGAGGTCGATCGAATAAGCGAACGCGTCCGCGTCGCCCAACAACGGGGTGATATCCTTGTACAAGATCCCCGGCGACGGAAAATCAGGTACATCGCGGATGTATTGCTTGATATCGATTGTCGGGCTCCCGTTTCAAGATTGGGCTTGAATAATAGTCGCCGCCGGAAAAGAGGTCAACCCGCCGCGACGCCCGATTATTGGATTGGACCGAGGTTTTTGGTATTCTGGCCCGACATGCGTCGGATTTCGATGAGATGAAGATGTTGCGAGTGGCCGCGTAAAGCAGGACAAATGATGCCTCGGTGGGCAGGCGTGATCGTGATCACTATGGATTATGGACGCTGCCGTAGACCCGTTCCTAATCTGTCATGACTTTCTCATGCGACAGGCGCCGTCAAAATGAACGACAACTCAGCGCCAACCGGCCAAACTCCGCGTTCTTCAACAAGCTGGGCGGCGCCCTGCACGCGACGCGACGCAGCCTGCCGGCCACTCTTGCCCGAGACGGGCGGCCAACCGGATTCATTGGAGGAAGAATGAGTAGCCCCTTATCGGCGTCAGAGCGATTCGAAGTCGATTACAGCAACGCACTGGCGATGCTTCTGGAGCGCCGGCCAGACGATACGGATGTCGACGACCTGCTTGAGGCGGAGGAGGCGTTGGCCAACTTCGGCACGCCGGATTCGTCGCCTCGATGGATCCATCCCTTTGCGGCCGTGGTGGTGGACCTGACACAAGAGCACATCGTGCGTCTGGCGGCCACGTCCGGAGGTCTGGCGACGGTGATTCCGGAAGCCATCGGCCCTGCGCTGATGAAGGCGGTGCAACTTGGATTCGCCGCCGGATTCGGTGAGGGCAGGCGGCGGTGAGGGTTGACGGGTAGGGAAGACACGGAATGGACGCACTTGATTGGCTGCTCCCGGGGCGATCGCGACGTTCGAAACTGATGGACGAGATCCAAGCAGTGACGGCATCGGCTGCCTCGCAGTCTGAAATATCTCGATTCAGCGCCCGAGAATCCGCCCTCTGGCAGATGTTCTGCTCCGGAGCCGGCGAAATGGTGCGCCAGATCCTCGTGAAGAATCAGGATCGCCGGCTGGACTGGGGTGTGCGGAGCCGCTGGCGCAAGGTCGACAGCTGCAGGTTGACTACGATCTACTGGTGGATGTTGCTCTACCACTTGGTGCTGTATCGAAACCAGGGCGTCAACGGGCGCAATCCTCAAGACGACTTGCCTTTGTTCCGTGAGGCCGCTCAAGGGTTCTTGCAACGAGAACTCGACCCTCTCCCGATCGAACACAGCCCGAGCCCGTGGATCGAGCGTTGGGACCGGCAGTTCGCCTTGGAGTCGGCCATGGGTATATACGACAACTTGCACGGTCTGCTGGGTCTCCGTGTCGACCTGACCAAGAGAATCAACCGAGTGTCGCTTTTCACGACAGCCACGGAGCAAGGATTCGGAAAGGCGATCGAGAAATTGGAGGTTGACGGACAATGAAGATTGCGGTGATGGGCGCCGGCGGGGTCGGCGGCTATTTCGGAGGGCTGCTGGCCAAGGCAGGGCAGGACGTGACGTTCATCGCCAGAGGCCCGCATCTCAGAGCGATCATTTCCAACGGACTCGCGGTGACGTCCGACCTGTCGGGCGACTTCTCGGTTAAGGCGAACGCCACGGACGACACCGCGGCGGTCAGCCCCGTCGACCTGGTTCTATACACTGTGAAGATGTACCACAACGCCCAGGCGATTCCGGCCGTGCGGCCTATGGTTGGACCGAACACCATCGTGCTGACGCTCCAGAACGGCGTCGACAACGGACACCTGTTGGCGGCGGACCTGGGCGCCCAACACGTGATGGTGGGCACTGCCGTGGTTCTGGCGGGCATAGAAAAGCCCGGTCTGGTCGCTCAGCGAGGGCAAGTGGGCAGCATCACGTTCGGAGAGATGTCGGGTGGGATTTCCGACAGGGGCCAGATGCTGCTGGACGTCTTCCGGGCGTCGGGTTGGAACGTCGAGCTTACAGCGGACGCCACGCGGGCGCTGTGGCGGAAATTCGTGTACCTCACAGGCTCGGCCACCGTGAACGCCGCCACCCAGATAACATATGGCGAGATGCGAGCCGTGCCGGAAACCAGGGATTTGATCAAAGCCGCCTGGCGCGAGATCGTAGCCGTGGCCCACGCAAGCGGGGCCGACCCGGGCGACGACGTTCTCGACTGGTGCGAGTCCTCGCTCGACGCCTTCCCTTCCCACGGTAGGACGAGCCTCGCCAACGACTTCCAGGCAGGCCGCCCGGTGGAGATCGAAGGATTGACCGGCGCCGTTGTCAAACTGGGGCGCGAGCATGACGTGCCTACACCGGTACACACGACCATTTACGCTTTGCTCAAGCCGGCCGCGCTCAAGATCGCGGGCGGATCACCCGGTTAGAGCACATGGGGCTTGCGTGGACAGCGCGACCCTTTCGCCGACGGGAGCTGACATCTTGTTGAGAGACCTGGTCAAGAAGCAATTTGGGTACGACAGCTTCCTGCCTCCGCAGGAAGAGATCATGTCGAGCGTGCTGGAGGGCAAAGACAACCTGGTGCTGATGCCCACGGGCGGCGGCAAGTCGCTTTGCTACCAACTGCCCGCACTGTCGCTGGAGGGAATTACCCTTGTCGTGTCCCCGTTGATCGCGCTGATGAAAGATCAGGTCGACGCTCTTCGGGGCAACGGGATCGAATCTGGGTACGTCAACAGCACACTTTCGCAAAACGAGATCAACGACGTTTTGCGCCGGGCGTTCAACGGCGAGTTGAAGATCCTGTACGTGGCGCCTGAGAGATTGGCGATGGCGAATTTCCGTCGTTTCCTTCAGTCGGCGACGTTGAGCCTGATTGCCGTCGACGAAGCCCACTGCATTTCAGAGTGGGGCCATGAGTTCCGGCCCGACTACAGGAACCTGAGCTCGCTCAGGACAGCGTTCCCGGATGTTCCGGTCATCGCGCTTACGGCCACGGCCACCGAGCGGGTTCGGCAGGATATCCTCGGCCAACTCGGCCTCCGCGACCCGAACGTGTTCGTCGCCAGCCTCAACCGACCCAACCTCACGTACTCCGTGCACTCGAAGACCAACCAATACCGCCGCCTCACCGGTTATCTGCGGAAGCACGAGGACCGTCCCGCGATTATCTATCGGACGAGCCGTCGGGGCACCGAGGACCTGGCGTCGGTGTTGACGTCTGACGGATTCCAGGCCGTGGCGTACCACGCCGGGTTGGACGACGATCGGGCGGCGATTCAGGATCGGTTCATCAACGACCACGTCCCGATAGTCGTCGCGACCGTGGCTTTCGGCATGGGGATCGACAAGCCCGACATCCGCCTCGTGGTCCACTACGACTTACCGTCTTCGATAGAACGGTACTACCAGGAGACCGGCCGCGCCGGTCGCGACGGGCTGCCCTCCGATTGCGTGCTGTTCTATTCGCCCGGAGACCGCGGCACGCAGGAGTACTTCATCGGCCAGATCGAGGACGAGGCCGAACAGGAAGGCGCCCGCCGGCGCCTCGAAGCACTGATCGCCTATGCGGAGCTGTCCACATGCCGCCGAGCCCGGCTTCTGGACTACTTCGGCGAGGAGCTGGGTCAGGAGTGCGACGGATGCGACGTGTGCGTGTCGGTGGATGTGGAGCGTTTCGACGGAACGGTGATCACGCAGAAAATACTCTCGGCCGTGATTCGAACCGGCGAGCGCTTCGGCGCAGCCCACGTGGCGAGAGTTCTTCGGGGCGGCAAGACGAAACAGATTCGCCAGTTCGGACATGATCGGCTTTCCGTCTACGATATCGTCGATGATTACTCGGATACGCAAATCCGGGAAATCGTCTCGATGTTGGTTGGTCAAGGGTTGTTGGTCAACAGCGGTCAGTTTCCCACGCTCTCCGTGACTCCAACAGGGCGAGAGGCTCTCCAACCCGAGGCAGAGGTCCTTCTTCCGGTGCTTGAGACCGTTGAGTCGGAGCCGAGTTTTGGCGCGTCTCAGGCGGAATACGATTCCTCGTTGTTTGAAAAGTTACGCAGCCTGCGCGTGAAACTCGCCCGAGACCGAGGAGTCCCGCCTTATGTGATCTTCGGAGACGTGCCGTTGCAGCAGATGGCCCAATACTATCCGCAATCCGAAGAGACGTTCCTTCAGATTTCCGGGGTCGGCGAGGTCAAGCTGCATCTTCTCGGAGCCGCGTTCTTAACCGTGATCCAAGATCACGCGCGGCTCCACGGACACAAGGACTTGCTCGTTGGCAGGTCCAACGATGGCCCGAGGTCCGGACGCGGATCGAATTCGCGAAGCCGCGAAACCGACTCTATCGCCGACACCGTTCGCCAGACCCGTGTGCTTTTGCTCGAAAAGCTTCCGATCGACGAGATCGCGAGTTCACGGCGTGTGACGCAGCGCACCATTGTCGATCATGTGGCGCGTTTGATTGAATCCGGTGACGTGGATGCCGCAGAGTATCTCGTGCCGACCGGCGGTCGCCTCGACCGCATTCGGGAAGCGTTCCGCGTCCACGGCTACTACTCGCTGCGGACGGTCCGCGACTTCGTCGGAGACGGTTTCTCGTACGACGAGCTCATGATCGCCCGGGCGTACCTGAAAGCAACAAACCCAGACGCTCAGCCTTAACCTTGGGCTTCCACTATGCCGTTTCTAGCAGAACCAAGGCCATCGACTACGCGTCGCCGCTTCTTCCGTCCCTCTCGTCCCTTGAGTCCTTTCGGACCACGAGTCTGAGGCAGCCGGATCATGGCATCGCGGCATAAAGTGGCGCGAAACAACCGGTTGCGAGATAATGCAAGTCGCGTCCGCGCGAATCAGGCACAAGAATCGCGGACCGCAGCCCACAGGAGGGTTGAATGGAAACCCCGTCACAACAAGCCGGGGCAGGCTCGAAGCATGCCCCGGCGCCTCGTCAGGATGACTTCATACAACTGCCGCGTCGAACGGTGGTGCTCACCATGGCCGGAGTCATGCTGGCCATGTTCCTCGCGTCGCTGGATCAGACCGTCGTCGGCACCGCGATGCCTCGCATCATCGCCGATCTGGGCGGCTTCGACCGGTTCACCTGGGTGACCACCGCGTATCTCGTGGCGTCGACGACCGTCGTTCCCGTCGTCGGACGGCTAACCGACATGTCCGGCCGCAAAATGTTCTATATCGCGGGGATCGTGGTTTTCGCCTCTGGCTCGGTTGCCGCCGGCCTGAGCGGGACGATGAACCAGCTTATACTCTCGCGGGCGCTGCAGGGCGTGGGCGGCGGCGTCATAATGGCGATCTCGTTCGTCTCAATCGCGGACCTGTTCCCCCCCGAAGACCGAGGCAAATTCCAAGGCCTGATGGCCGGCGTGTTCGGTCTGTCGTCAATCCTCGGCCCGACCCTCGGTGGATTCATCGCCGACAACCTGTCATGGAACTGGGTGTTTCTGGTCAACGTGCCGATCTCCGTTCCGATTATCGGTCTGTTCATTAGATTCTTCCCTGACACCAGAAGACCCGGAAGCGAAGACGACCGCCAATTAGACTACCTTGGAATGGCGACGCTGGTTCTGGGCGTGGTGCCCCTGCTGCTCGGACTGTCCTGGGGAGGCGTGCAGTACGAATGGGTTTCGGTGCAGGTCATCGGCGCGCTCGGGTTCGGACTTGCGATGTCGATCGTCTTCGTAATAGTCGAGTCGAAAACCGCGGCGCCGATAATGCCGTTGGACATCTACAAAAACCGCATGGTGACGGTGTCGCTGATCGCGATATTCCTCACCGGGTTCGGGATGTTCGGCGCGATCATATTCATTCCGTTGTTCTTCCAGGGCGTGCTGGGGGCTTCAGCCACGTCGAGCGGGAGCTTCCTGACGCCGATGATGATGGGAGTCGTCTTCGGGGCGGCCCTTTCTGGCCAGATGCTGTCGAGAACCGGAGGGCACTACAGGATTCAGGCGTTGATCGGCATCTCGATCATGACCACGGGGATGTACTTGATCGGGAACATGGACGAGACGACCCGATTTGGCACGGCGGTGGGGTATCTGATCGTGATGGGGTTTGGCCTTGGGACGACTTTCCCTGTGTTCACGCTGGCCGTGCAAAACTCGGTGCCGTTCAGCGTGATGGGGATCGCCACGTCGGCGACTCAGTTCTACCGCTCGATCGGCGGCATGCTGGGTCTGGCCATTTTGGGCGCCGTGATGGCCAATCGATTCGCGTCGAGGCTGGCCGATACGATGACCGATGCGCTCACGCAAGCTCTGCCGCCGGGCCAGTTCGAAACTTTGCAAGGCAACCCACAGGCTCTCGTCAACCCCGAAGCGCTCTTGACCCTTCGCGAAGGTCTCGAGCAAGCGGGTCCCGAGGGCGCCGCGAAGGCCGACCAGCTTGTCGCGCTCATGAAATCCGCGCTGGCGGGGGCAATCGGGGATGTCTTCACCATAAGCGTCGTCGTCGTGGCAAGCGCGTTCGTTGTGACTTTGTTCTTGCGACAGCCCAAAGTCCAACGCGAAGAAACCACGCGACTCAGTGCGGCCCCAGGCGTCGCCGACAGCGACTGAACTCGTCGCCGAAAGCTACTTCAAGACACAGACGGCGTAGACCTGCATGGCCCAGTCTGTTCCCTCGGGACCGTTCGCCTTGACCCTCCACGCGGAGCCGTCGAGCAGAGGCAGACTGAACCGAACGAACACGTCGTCCCGGTGTACGGCGAACCCGCCTCCCAGGACGGTCCTGTCTGCGCCGCAGGGAATTTCGATGGTCAACTCGGCGGACTGCGTCTCGACGTTTTGCGAGACAATGACGTGATCACCGACGCCGCCTGCCGGTCCCACCGGCCCCGCGTCACCCTTGTCTCCCTTGGGTCCGCCCGGATCGCCAGCCGGCCCCTGTGCTCCAACCGGTCCCGCTGGCCCAACCGGCCCTGCCGATCCCGTGAGCCCAATTGGCCCAATCACGCCTTGGACGCCCTGGATGCCCAGAGGTCCAGCCGGCCCTTCCGGTCCCGTCAGCCCCTCTGGTCCAAGCGGGCCCTCTGGTCCCGCGACTCCCTCTGGTCCGGGCGGTCCTTCAGGTCCGTCGGGGCCCGGAGGTCCGAGTACGCCCCTGTCGCCGAATTTGCCTTGTTCTCCGGTGGCGCCCGTGGGACCTTGTGGACCGCGATCGCCCGTAAGTCCGATCAATCCTTGTATCCCTGGACCGCCCGGTTCGCCCTTGGGGCCTTCCGGTCCGGGCGAACCCGTGGCGTCTGTTTCGCCTTGCACGCCTGTGGCGCCTTGAACGCCAGCCGCCCCATTGGCGGCGGGCCGTTCGGCCTCTGCGGCGTCGCCTTCCGGCGCTTCGGCTGGAGCTTCGCTTCCGTCTTCCGTCGCGTCGGCTTCACCCTCGCCGCCGCCTTCATTCGGCTCAGCGCCTTCGGATTCATTCGCCTCCGTCGTATCCACGGCTTCCTCGTCGCCCAGGAACGGTATATATCCGCAAGCTAGAGTGAGGAACAAAACGCCTGCCAGCAGCACGGGCGAGAGCAGTCCGACGCCTCTCTTCGACGAGCGGCGCGGAGAGGCGTCGCCGTCGATCGCAGTCTCCGGAGACGGGGCTGCAGATGCCGGAGTTTGGTGGTCTTCGTTCGCTTTTGATCGGTCAGTCATAACAATAGCTTATGCAGGATGCCCACAGTCGCCAACGGGATTGCCCCCAATGTTCGTTTGATGCAGCCTACGGTCTTTGATATGGCATGGACACCGCGACTGCCACTTTCTACAATATTCTCGGGCGCCAACCGGTGACGACCGGTTCGCGGCTCATAAAGATATATGGTCATCGACCGGGGCAACTAAACAGCGGAGACGTCGGAATGAATCTGAGCAAGAAGAGACTGGGGGTAACCGCGGGCGCGTTGACGATCGCCGGCCTGTTCGTGATCTTGATGGCCATAGGCCTGACGAACGATTCATCGGTGACCGGGCGCAGCGGCATCACCAGAGTCGGCAAACCGGCTGAGTCGTTTTCCATGCCGCTCATCGGCGGGGGCGCGTTCGATGCAGCAGAGCATCGTGGAAAGCCGATGGTGATCAACTTCTGGGCTTCTTGGTGCCCGCCATGCAGGCAGGAATCTCCGGGGTTCGAGCGGACCTGGGGGACCTACGCGGACAAAGGCATCGTGTTCGTTGGCGTCGACATCCAGGATGGAGAAGAGGTGGCCCAGGCGTATGTCGACGAGTTTGGCTTGACGTTTCCTAACGGCAGAGACCTCGACGGCACGATAACCGTGGACTACGGCGTGATCGGATTGCCGGTCACGTTCTTCGTCGATGCCGATGGCATGGTCCAGGGGCGATGGGTGGGAGCGTTGGCTGAGAGCAAGCTTGTGGACTGGGTCGAAGCTCTTCTAGCTGGCGTCAGCCCGTCGGGCGACGCTGAAGGCGAGACGCCGGGCGGCTTCCAGAAGTTCTAGTGAACCCGCGCCGCCGACGGGCCTTCGACAAGCTCAGGCCGAACGGTAAACCAACACCTCAACCCGTCCGCGACATGCTCGCGTCAAAAGTCGCGTGGGTGTTTTCCGTTCGGGGTGAGCCTGTCAAACCCTGGCCCGGCCTGCTCCTCGCTCCTACGGATGCCGCGGGGGTGTTTTCCGTTCGGGGTGAGCCTGTCGAACCCTGGCCCGGCCTGCTCCTCGCACCTACGGATGTCGCCGGGGTGTTTCCCGTTCGGGGTGAGCCTGTCGAACCTTGGCCCGGCCTGCTCCGCGCTCCTACGGATGCCGCGGGGGTGTTTTCCGTTCGGGGTGAGCCTGTCGAACCC
>CAZPQQ010000001.1:123146-137062 GCA_964588665.1 uncultured Dehalococcoidia bacterium
GGGTGTTTTCCGTTCGGGGTGAGCCTGTCGAACCCTGGCCCGGCCTGCTCCTCGCTCCTAAGGATACAGCGAGAAGTCGAAGCCCTCTTTGACGATGCATTCCACGAGCGCCGGGGCGCCCGTCTTCGTGATCTCGATGGCTTGCGTTAGCGCGGGGACGATCTCCTCGGGCTGCTCGACGCGGACCGCCCAGCCGCCGAGGGCTTTGGCCACCGCACGGTAATCGCCGCCCTGGTAGACGGAGCCGTACTTCTCGATCGCCATCGGCATCGTGTCTCGCTCGATGGCCATGGCCCCGTTGTTGAACACGATCGTCAGGATGCCAATGCTGTTCCTCACGGCCGTCTCGAGGTCCATGCCGACCATGCCGATTGCCGCGTCGCCCATGATGTTGATGCACAGCTTGTCGGGTTCGGCGAGTTTGGCGCCCATCGTGATGCCCAGTCCGTACCCGAGCTGCGTAGACTTTCCCCAGCCCTGGTATGTCCGTGGTGCGACGCTCTCCCAGAAGGGCGTAAGCTGGTCGCGCGGGCTGCCGGCGTCGTGGGTGACGATGGTGTTCGGTCGGTCCACCAGGTGCATCAAATCCCAGATTATTCGGTACTGGTTCAGCGGCGTTTCGCGGGACGTCAGCTGGGGCATCCATTCGTCCAGCCATTCCTTCTTGACCGCCTGGACGTTCGCCGCGGTTTGGTAGTCGTTCCGATTGCCTGCGCCATTGGTTCGGGTCTCGATTTCGGCGATCACGGCTTGGAGGGTGAGTTTGGCGTCGCCGATCAGCGCCAGGTCCGCCGCGTAGTCCTTGTGCACGTCCATGGCGTCGTTGGTCGAGTGGATGATGACCTTGCCAGACGGAATCTTCTTCGCGTAGGAAGACCGCGCGAAGCTGCATCCGATTCCGAAGACCACATCGGCCTGGTCGAGAAACACGGAGATGGGCTTGGTCGTGGAGACCGCCGAAGCGCCCAGCGAGAGCGGGTGGTTCTCCGGAAAACCGCTCTTGCCCGCCATGGTCGTCATGACAGGCGCCTGAAGCAACTCCGCGAGTTGTTCGAGCTCGGCCGTAGCTTCAGCGTACATCACGCCCTGGCCCGTGTGGATCACGAGGTTCTTGGCGTTCAGCAGCGCAGTCACGACCTCGCCGACGTCGTGTGGGTCGGGAGCTGTGCGGTTCGATGTCACCGGCCTGTATTCGAGCTCACCGGGGTATGTGGCCGCGCCAACGTCGGTGGGCAATTCGACTAGCACCGGGCCGCCCTTTCCGGTTCGAAGATGGTAGAAGGCGCGGCGCATGAGCTCGGGGACGCGCTCGATTCGGTTGATCTGGGCCGCCCACTTGGTCACGCGTTCATAATGAGGCACCGCGAAGAAGTTCGGGTCGACGTTCAGGCGATCGGTCGCCGAGCCGCCCGGCAGCAGCAAGACGGGGACGTTGTCGCCGAACGCCTGGATCGCGCCGGGCAAGGAGTTCTCGGACCCCGGGCCTTGCTGCATCGAGAACACACCGAGGCGTTTGCCGTTGGTCGTGCGGCTGATGCCGTCTGCAATCGCCGCGCCGATGCGTTCCTGGCGGCAGATGATCGGCCTGATGTCCAGTCGCGCGGCCGCATCGATCAGCGGCTGGCTCGGGAATGCCGCGAGGAACTCGGTCCCTTCGCGCTTCAGTATCTCCGCGACCGCTTCGACCCCGTTCATGTGAGTGACTCCTTATGTGTGTTCGCTCGGTGGCCTCGACGTCGGGGCGTCACTGACGCTGGCCGAATCTGGATACCGCTTCGACCACTTGAGTCGCCTCGAAACTTCGCCAGCCCAGTGGATAAGCAGCTTGGTGAATCCGAAACGCCGATTCCGAGTGACTCGCCGACATCATCTTTTATCCGTTCGTCCTGAGCCTGTCGAAGGACTTCGACGTAAAAGGTCTCGCGGTGCGGGCGGTGTGGCGGTTCGAAAATCTTTGCGTCTGGCCGATTGCGATTCGGCACCGGCTTGTGGTTCGACAAGCTTACCACGAACGGACTAAATCCCTCGCGCGTCCCTGATGAATCCACCTCTTGACAGGCTCATCACGAACGGAGCCGGTTCAGTCCGCCCGTCGACTTGAACCGATCATGCGACAGGCCCTGCGCGAACGGAGAATCCATCCCACCGTTCGCGCCGAGCCTGTTTATTGCATCCGCGAAATTGCGTCGATCCGATCTTCGCCTAGAACCGAGACCTCTTGGACTCGAATCCGGCGTTGACGTCGATCAGCACTGTCTTGCCGTCGGCATTGAGCTTCTGCGCTTCGATGAGAGCGGGTCCCATCTCGTCAGGGGTCTTCACGACCAGGCCGGTGGCACCCATGGACTCAGCCATGTCGGCGTATTTGCCGCCCATGTTGGTCACACCGAATCGCTCCTGCGCGGCCTCGTAACCCGACGGGTAGGTCGCCATGCCCGCGTTGTTGAGCACAACCGTGGTGATCGGCGCCCCGATGCGAACGGACACTTCAATGTCGATGGACGAGTGGCCGAACGCTGCGTCGCCCATGAAGTTCAAGCAGAACTTGTCAGGGTGTGCGATTTTGGCCCCGATCATCAGAGGAATTCCGAAACCAAGGTGCGTGGTCTTGCCCCAACCCACGTAGCCGCCTGGTGTGGTGGCATGGTAGAACGGGATGATCGTGTCCCTGGGCGTGCCGGCGTCGTGGGTGACGACGCTGTTGGCTTTGTCCAGGTTCTTGTCGATTTCGCCGATCACACGATAGTGGTTGAGGGGGTTTTCATCGGATGTCAAAAGCGGGGTCCAGTCGGCCATCCATTTGGTGCGGAGCTCCGCGATCCGTGCGGCGGCGTTGGTCGACCTGCCGCCTTCGCCGATGGCGGCCTTGACCTCGTCCAGCAGCATCTGGATAGTGACTTTGACGTCGCCGGGCAGACCAACCTCGACAAACTCGTCCTTGTTGATTTCGTCGATGTTCTCGGTGTTGTGAATGATGGTCTTTCCCGGAGGAATCGCCTGTCCGTAGTTGGTCTTGGTCAGGCTGGTGCCCAACCCGAGCAGTACGTCGCTCTCTTTGAGCCAGGTGCTTGCCGGCAGGGTGGTCGCCCCGCTGCCAGCGCCCAGGGACAGCGCATGATCCTCTGGGAAGGCGCTCTTGCCCTGCATCGTCGTGTAGACGGGCACGCCCGTCAGTTCAGCCAGCTCCTTGAGCTCCGCGCAAGCGTCGCCGAAGAGGACTCCGCCGCCCACCCAGATCACTGGGTTCTTGGCTGCCAGGAAGATTTTCACGGCGTCTTTGACGTCCGAGAGTGACGGCGAGACAATTGTCCGTTTGGCTGGCTTGTAATTTTCGATGACAGAGTCCGGCACTTCAGCGCCGCCGATGTCGCCAGGTGTTTCGACAGTCATGGGGCCGCCGTTGCCGTTACGCATGCCGTGGAACGCCCGGCGCAACACCGCTCCGACTTGGCTGGAGGCCATGATGGGCTCGGCGTGTTTTGAGATGGGGCTGTATACGTCCGAGACCAAGAAGCTTGGTCGCACGTTGCGACTGGCGAGAGGCGATCCGCCCGGAAGCAGCAGGATTGGGATGTTGTCCGCGTATGCCTGGGCGATGCCGCCCATCGCGTTTTCAGCGCCGGTCCCGCCCTGGGTGATGGTTATGCCGAACTTTTTGCGCCCGCTGGTTCGGCTATAGCCGTCGGCGGCCATTATCGCGCCGCGCTCGGTCCGGAACATGTCCAGCCGGATGCCCTCGTTGGCGACGGCTTCGATGAGAGGATTGGACGGGAAGCACGATATCCACTCAACACCCTCAAGTTTAAGAATCTTCGCTATGGCTTGGTTGCCGTTCAAGCTGATCTCCTTTCATGTCGGAGGCGTCATCCATGCGCCTGCGAAACTATCCGAATTACATGGGGCTGCGTTGTCCGCCCAGTGCGTAGGATACTCCATCGATTTAGGGCGGGCAACCATCCGACAGGTCCTTCGAGCAAGCCGCGATCGCATCGTCAACCAAGGTACGGTCGATAGACTCGACCCGCCTTGACGGTGGCTACGTGCTCCAAGCGTTGGACGCCCTCGACCGACACGCCTTTTGAGTCGGTGAACGTGAACTTTCCCTCGGCGAGCCGAGCGACGACGGCGTCGCCCTCCGCGCCGGGCTTGAGCGTCCCCAGACTGCCGCTTTCGCCGATGATGGCCGCCGTCGAAGACGTGCTTAGCCGGATGACCTCGTCCAGCGACAGGCCCAGGTGCAGGAACTTCGAGAGCGTTTCGAGCTGGTTGTGCACGGGACCGGCGATGTTGTGGACGTGGAGGTCGCTGCTGATGTTTCCGGGCATGAACCCGCGCGAGAGGGCTCGTTCCGCAACGTCGAAGGAGAAGCTCCCCGCTCCGTGGCCGATGTCGAAGACAACGCCGCTGTTCTGCGCTTCGATTATGCCGGGCAACACGCGGCCGGCGTCGTCCAGCACGCCGTGGTCGTTGCCGTGGTAGGCGTGGGTGACGACATCGCCCGGGCGAAGCAACGCGACCAGCTCCTCCATCGGAGTTCGTGTGTTTCCGACGTGGATCATCACGAACGAGTCGAGCGCCTCGGCAGCCTCGATGGCGCGCTTCAGCGCCGCGACGTCGTTGTCCGCCGCCAACGGCCGGCTGAGCCGAACCTTTATCCCCAGGATGCGATCGCGATTCAAACGTCCGGCGCCGACCGCCTCTTCGACGTCGGCCCACCGCAGATCCTCGAGCTCGCCGATCTTCGGGGATATCATGCCCATCGACGAAATGTTGAGCAGGGCGTAAAGCCGTGTGGCGGACCGCTCGATGACGTAGCGGCGAAACGCGGGGAACGTCCACGCGCCGGCGGAGCCCGCGTCGACCGCGGTGGTCACGCCCTGGGCGACCTGAGTGGGGTCTGGCTCGATGCCGTAGTGACCCACGCCCCAGTAGACGTGGACGTGAAGGTCCACCAATCCGGGAGCGACGATCGTGTCCGACGCGTCGAGCACCTCGTCGGCTGAGCCCTCCGAGATGCTTCGCTCGACCGCGGCGACCCTGCCGCCAGCGAATGCGACGTCGCGCCGGCCGTTCAGCGATTGGGACGGGTCCACCACGGTCCCGTTCTTGACTAGAAGATCGTATTCGGCCATGACTCATCTCCAACGGAAGTGGTTTGGCGGTCGACGAAGGGAAGTTGTCCCGGAGGCTCTCCGGGCATTGTACCTCCCCCGCGTCGCCGTGTTGGCGGGACCGCCAACAGGCGCTGTCCCCGACTCAAACGGACTGGGGGACGGTCGCGGAGCGCCTCAAATGTGCGTTTGGGTCGCATACGTGGTACATTAACTTTCAGTCCTCCCTCCGTTCAGCAGTCGGTCCACGATGTTTTCGGCACAGGGCCGGAAATCATTTTCGAGCGTGTACGTCGTGGCGACGCATTGAACGACATTTCGGAGATTCCCAACCCCACGGATTTGTACGCGCCTGTTGCGGGTGAGGATTGTGTAGTGGACCAGGTCACGGCGGAGCTTCATGCTGTCGCCCCCGGGCCGGAAGGAAGTGAACAGGTCATGGTAATTGAAACGAGAGTCACACCCGGACGACGGCTTCGTGCGCTCATTGAGCGCATCAACGACCGAGGATTCGTGCGCATGCTGGAGACCCACAGCGGCCTGAGCGGGATCATAGCCGAGAACACTGCCGTTGAACGAGATGGAGTCACCCTCGAGTACGACGGCTTCTGGGAGAGCAGCCTCACCGACTCGGCCACCAAAGGTTATCCCGACGCTTCAATCGTAGGAAACGACTCCCGCATACACACGATAGACGAGGTACTCAACGTAACGAGTAAGCCCATCATCGTCGACGGAGACACGGGAGGCGATCCCGCCCAGTTCCGATACCTCGTCAGACACCTGGAGCGACTCGGGGTGTCTGCTGTCATCATCGAAGACAAGGTGTACCCCAAACGCAACAGCCTGGACGCTTCCGCGAGCCAGTCGTTGGAAGACCCCGAGGCGTTTGCAGCCAAGATTCAGGCAGGCCGAGAGGTCAGGGCATCCGACGACTTCCTGGTAATCGCCCGCCTGGAGAGCCTCATCGCCGGCGTTGGGCTCCAAGATGCGCTGGAAAGGGCCGAGCAGTACATCGTCGCCGGCGCCGACGGAATCATGATTCACACCAGCAAACGAGACCCGGAGGAGATCCTCGCCTTTGCGGAAGCGTACAAGCCTCTCTGTCGTCGCCTGGGGAGGCGCCCTGTATTGGTTAGCGTGCCGACGACGTACAACTCCATCTCGGACACGGAGCTCGTCGCCGCTGGATTCAACATCATCATCCACGCCAACCACATGCTGCGGGCGTCGCATAGAGCCATGAAAGAGGTGGCGCAAAAGATTCTGGAGAGCGACCGCAGCATGGAAGTCGACCCTTTCATCACGTCCACGGCCGAGATTTTCGCCACGGTCGGGTTCGATCTGGTCACCGAGAGAGACCGGAAGGCCTCACTGGTGCAACGGCTCAGCGCCATCATTCCCGCCGCCGGCAGGGACGCCGCATTCCCGGACAGGCCAAAGTCTCTGATTCAGGTAGCCGGCCGGCACATATTGGACTACCAGTTGGAAGCTGTCCGCAGGACTGGCATGAACAAGATCGTGGTGGTCCGAGGTCACGAAGGGCAGCAGTTCGGCGCCCGGTACGCGGATGAGACAATCACCTTCTGCGAGAATCCGAACTATGAGGATACTTTCGACCTGTACTCACTCTTTCAGGCTGAGGAACACATGCAGCGGGGATTTGTCCTCGTCTACTCGGACATCCTGTTCAACCATGAGATTCTTCAGAAGCTCGTTGACACGGGAGAGGACATCATTCTGGCGATGGACGGATCCTACCAGTATCACATGCACGAAAATGACAAGCGCCTCGATCTTGCCATAAGCGCGAACAGGCGCGTGGTCCACCATCGGAGCCTTCAGCCGACGGCGTTGACGGAGATCTCCCGGCTCGGCAAGGACATCGACAGAGAAGTGGCGGATTACGAGTTCGTCGGCATTGCCTACTTCTCCGAGCAAGGCGCCAAGATCCTGATGGACGCCTACAAAGATTGCCAGCGGACTGCGCGAGGAGCGTTCCACGAGGCTGGATCGTTCAACATGGCATCCGTCACGGACCTGTTGCAGGAGCTGATAAACAGAGACGTCACCGTCCACGGCCTAGAAATCCACAAAGGCTGGCTGGAGATTCACAACCAACGGGATATCGCAGTCGCTGAGAGCGAGATGCTGCCCATGGCGTCCGCCGTCCCAGTCGCGGACTAAGCTGCGTCCTATGCAACGTCGACAAGATTTGAAGTTCAAGAATTCGGAGGCTCTATGGATGCCCAAACGTTTTGGGACGCTCTGAAAAGTCGCGGAATCACCTTCTTTTCAGGCGTGCCCGATTCCACTTTTCGTTCGGCATACAACGCCATGGCAGCGGACCCTGAAATCCGCTATGTCTCAGCAGTGCGCGAAGATGTCGCCTTGGGAGTGGCCAGTGCTGCTTATTTTGTAGGGCGACGCGCCGGCGTAATCATGCAGAACTCAGGGATAGGCAACGTCGTGAACCCGCTGACGTCCTTCAGCCTGATGTACAAGATACCGGTGCTGCTCATCGTCGGCTGGCGAGGCTACGGCGGGCCGCCCAACGATGCGCCGGAGCACTGGATCATGGGCGAAAAGTCCGCGGAGTTCTTCGACCTGCTGGACATGCCCAACGAAACACTTGAACCGGACAATCTCGATTCCGCCCTCGATCGGCTGCTGGCAGCGATGGACGACCGCTCGACGCCGGGTGCGCTGTTGGTACGCGCCGGGGTGATCGAATGATCGACCGATACCAAGCCATCGTGAGAATCCTGGAGGGCGTGAAGCCCAGCGATCTGGTTCTGAGCACAACGGGGATGATTTCACGTGAGGTGTTCACGGCTGACGACCGCCCGGCGAATTTCTACATGATCGGTTCCATGGGACTTCTTTCGTCATTTGGGCTGGGTCTAGCGATGCTCTCCCCTGAACAAAAAGTGTACGTGCTGGAGGGCGACGGTAGCGCCCTGATGAGCCTGGGAACGTTGCCTCTCATCGCCACCGAGCGTCCTGCGAACCTAGTTCACATCATCCTGGACAACGAGGCATACGAATCGACCGGCGCCCAGCCGTCGATCAGTTCCCATGTCGACCTGGCTGAGATCGGTCGAAGCGCCGGCTACCCCCAAGTGGTCCGAGTGGACGACATAGAAGGCTTGGAGGGCACCATAGCGGAGTATGCCGGCGAAGACGGCCCCTACTTGGTCGTCGTGAAGTCCGGCATCGCTCCTGTCGAAGGCATCGGACGGGTCTCCCACTCTCCCACCGAGATCAGAGACCGGTTCGAATCCTCCGTGCAGAAGGAGAGCTGAGAGCAGTGCTAATACTTTCGCCAGGTCCCGCCAACATCACCGAGAGCGTCCGCGCCGCTATGACGCTGCCGGACATCGGCCACCGGGACACGGAGTTCCGGGCCATTCTCCGAGACGTTCGAGCCATGCTCCTCGATGCATGCGGCGTGTCCGACGGATACACCAGCGTCGTTCTGACGGGCTCCGGCACCACTGGCATCGAGAGCTCGTTGACCGCGATGAACGACGTGTCGACAGGCATCCTGATACTCGCCAACGGCTCTTATGGAGAGAGAGCAGCCAAGGTCGCCAGCGTGTTCGACCTGCCGCACGAGACGATGGATTTCGGGTGGACCGGCCAACTGGACCTCGATGCGATCGAAGAGAAGTGCCGCAGCACCAGCGCGGACACGATCTACTTGATTCACCACGAGACAACAACCGGGATGCTGAACCCGTTGAGAGAGATTGCGGCTATCGGCAAGCGGTACGACAAGTGGGTCATCGTGGACGCGGTCAGCAGTGTATGCGGCGAAGAGATCGACATGCCAGGCTGGGGAGTCGATCTGGTCATGGGCTCAGCCAACAAGTGCATCCGAGGCGTCCCGGGCGCCGCCTTCGTCGTCGTGAACGACCGATTGGCCGAGGTCATGCGTGGTCGGAAGCAGGTCGCATTTGTGACGGACTTGGTCACGCATCTGGAGCAAGAAGAAAAGGGGGAGACGCCCTTTACCCCCGCGGTTCAGGTCTTCGCAGCCTTCCGCGCTGCCTTGGAGGAGCTGCTGGAAGAAGGCGTTGACAGCCGAATAGCCCATTACGAACGTATAGCGACCGTGCTGCGAAACGGTCTTGCCGAGCTGGGTCTGGAGTTGCTCCTCCCTCGTGATTGGTACTCCAACACCATGACGTCGATCCGCATGCCGGAAGGCTTCACGTACGCGAGCCTCCACCATCCGCTGAAGGATCAGGGCTATCTCATCTATAACGCCCAGGGTTCCTTTCAGGAGAAGATGTTCCGCCTGGGGACCGTGGGGGTGATGACCGAAGACGACATCCGAGGGTTCCTGAACGCGCTGGGAAGAGTGCTGGCAAAATGATTGGGGTCATCCTGGCGGCGGGAGTAGGACGCCGATTGCGAGACCATACCGACGAACCGAAGTGTCTTCTGAACTTCGGCGGCCGGTCCCTCATCCACCGATACCTGGATGCGCTGTCAGAGCCGGAGACCGGCGTCACGGAAGTCGGGATCGTCGTCGGATACAAGGGCGATCTCATCAAACGGCACGTGCAAGAGCACGCCTTCGGAGGTGCCGTCAGCTTCGCGACGAACCCTCGGTACGAAAAAGGGAGCGCCCTTTCTCTTTTGGCTGCATACGAGCACTTTGACATTAACAGCGACACCCTTCTGATGGACGGCGACGTCTACTTCGAGCCGCGGCTTATGCGCCGGCTCATGAAGTCGTCGGACCCGAACATCATGCTGGTTGATTCTTCTTCGGTGAACACCGGAGAAGAGATCATGATGGGCGTCAACAATGGTCGCGTCGCGGCAGTTGGCCGCGGCATGGACGGTGTGTTCGACCTCCATGGGGAGTGGATAGGGTTCATGAAGATGGACGGGGACGGCAGCCAAGAATTCCTTGGCGCCGTGAGGCAGGTCGTCGAAGATCAAGGCGACGGCGTCGGGTATGAAGACGCAATCCACCGCCTCTGCAACACCGTGTCTATGGGGTGCGAACAGGTTCACGACCTGAGATGGATTGAGATCGACACCCCTGAGGACGTTGAACGGGCAAGGTCTCTCGCCGAGCAAACCTCTGCCTGACGTTTCACCTCGTGCCGGCCATGGACTGGTCAGCCGGCAACCTCGCAATTGTCGATGTCACGTTCGCGCATCGACGGCGGCTTGGGCCGCGCTAGCCAATTCTTCCGGCGATCATTCATCGGCCGCAATGCAGGGCGCTATCCCGGCATTCTCGCTGAGCCGTGATGTTGAAGCCTTGCTCGATTTCGGTCGACGGCCGGGATCGGATACTGTCTTGATTATGCCTCAGTGCACCTGTTCGTTATTGGATCATTCGTCGTTCCGGTCGGTTCCGGATGTCAGGAGGAAATATGGTTTCTGAAAGTGGATCGGATGAGGCGGCCCTACTGAAGTCGTACGAGAACTTGCAAAGCATTGACCCGGCGATCGCCAAAGAGAGACTCAAGGAAGCGAAAGAGATAATGGATGGATTCGGGGTGCCCTTCTGGCTTCGGCAGGGCACCTGTCTCGGAGCCGTCAGAGACAACGACTTCATCCCATGGGACGACGACATCGATCTGGGATGCGTGCTCGGCCTAAACGGTCTCACCGAAGATCAGATCAACCCCATCGTGCAGGGCTTCAGAGAGCAGGGATATTTCGTCGAAGTGGAATACTCCGACCGCGAAATCTCCGCGGGAATGATAAAGAACTCGGTTCGAGTTGACCTGACCTTCTTTCATATCATCGACGACAGCATCTTCCATTTTCCAATGATCTGGATGCCCGCCCGGTTGTTCGCCGACCTCAAACCGATCGAGTTCAAGGGTGATATCCATTTTGTGCCGAATCCGCCCGAGGAGTACCTGGAAACGAAATACGGTCCGAACTGGACGACGCCGAAACAGGACGGTTACGAAAGAGACGTCTTCGCGCAGATAGCGAAGGCGCCTGCCGCCATTTTCGAAACCGCCCCGGGGCATCCGTTGACGAAGATTCGTATTCTCGATCTGCAAAATGAGGTCGTCGTAGATGCTGAGGTGTCGATTGTCGGGGTGGCCGAAGCGCGCACCGACGGCGAAGGCTACGTCGAGTTCAATCTGCCCTTCAAAGACTTCTACGCCGTCGTGGTCAAACACGGAGATCACGAGGAAATCCTCTACCAAGAAATCCTGACCCCTGGGAATTCGTACACCTACACGCCCGACCCCGCCAGGCCCAGCGGGCGGTACATAGCGATGAGCGAGGGGTGAGTTTCGGTCGCTGGGACCTTGCCGTTGGCGGATACGCCATCGCGTCGCCGCGTCAAGGCGTCTGCGTCTCCTGTGCTATCATCGGGCGAAACTCGATGGCAGGTGAGCGATGGCTACGATCATCAAGGACGCGACAATAGTGACCGGCGGCCCCGAGAGGACGGTGCTCTACGATGCCTCGTTGGTCGTCGTCGACGGCAAGATAGCGGCGGTCGGACCGTCCGAACAGGTCGTGGCTAACCTCCCCGAAGCGGAAGTGATCGACGGTCGAGGCAAAGCGATCTTCCCCGGCCTCGTCAACTGCCACACCCACATGCTGGCGACCGCGGATCGAGGCATCCTGGAAGACTTCGGCTTCCCCACCACGCTCCGATTTCCGACCACCGGCAGAAGCCTGCTCAGCGTTGAAGAACGCAACGTGTTTGCCTTGTTGGCGGCCGCCGAATCCATACGGAACGGCGCTACCTGCCTGCTGGAGATCTCGAACAACATCGCCGACTACGCGGAGAGTCTGGTGTCCACAGGGCTCCGTCTGGCGCTGACCGAGAACGTCAACGACTTCGACGACGCGGAAGCCCGCAGAGGCGTCTACCGATTCTTGGACGGAAAACGGGAAGCGGGCCTTCAACGCAACGCCGACCTGATCGAGGCATGGGACGGCAAAGCGAACGGTCGCGTGATGGGTTTCGCGGCAGCCCACGCACCCGAAAACTGCTCGCCTGAACTGCTGCGACAGGTTCGCGAGATGGCCGAGCGATACGACGTCGGTTACACGATCCACCTGTCCCAGAGCAACATCGAGATCGAAGCGGTCATGCGCACACGCGGCGTCCGGCCCGCGCAATACCTCTTCGCCAACGACTTCCTCGGCGAGCGACTGGTCGTCGCCCATTGCCGGTACGTCGACGACTCGGAAATCGCGTTGCTAGGGCAGGCGAGCGTTGCCGTGTCCAACAACTCCGCCATCGCCGCTAGACGAGGCTCCGCCGCGCCGGTGAAGGAACTCATCGCCGCGGGGTGCACCATCGGCATGGGCTCGGACAACATGGCCGAGGACATGGTCGAGGTGATGCGCGCCGGACTGTTCCACGAGCGAGTGCGCCGCAACGACGAAATGGACCCTCAACCCGAGGATGTTCTCGAATGGGCAACCATCGGAGGCGCCAGAGCCCTCGGCATCGCCGACCGCGTCGGGTCGCTGGAGGTTGGCAAGCAGGCAGACCTGTTCATCGTCGACCTGAGGCGAGCGCACCTCGTGCCCACGCTGCGAGTCGTGTCCGCATTCGTTCACAATGGTCAGCAGCCCGACATCACCGACGTGATGGTCGACGGCGCTTGGCTCATGCGCGACTCGAAGCTGACGACCATCGACGAAGACCAGGTGATCGCCGCAGCCGAACAAGCAGGCCACGACGCCTGGCGCAGGCTCGTGGACGAAAACCCCGACGTCCCGTTCCCGATCCGGCTGCCTCCGGGACCCCTTTTGTAGGCGTCGTCGCAATTCAGTTTCATTGTAAGGAGTGCCCCATGGCAGAACCGAAGATCACCAAGATCGAAGCGATCGTATTCGAGCACCAGATTCAGGACATGGGAACCGACTACAACGGTTTCAACCAGGTGTACGAGAAGGGAAGCGTTCTCAACTCTCAGCAGTGCATCGTCCGATTCCACACGGACACGGGCGTCACGGGAGAGTATCCGTCCGGCCCCGCCGAACGGACCAAGCACGGGTTGAGCATGATGGCCAACTATCTGCTCGGCAAGAACCCATTCGGGCGCGAGAAGATCTACAACGATCTCAAGCGCGGACTGCGTCACACCGACCGAACGGCGATCAGCATCGTCGATGTCGCGCTGTGGGACTTCGCGGGCAAGGTCTACGGCGTCCCGATCCACCAGCTACTGGGCGGCTGGCGGAAGACCATCCCCGCCTACGCGTCGACGTATCACGGCGACGAGAACGGCGGCTTGAGCACGCCCGAGCAGTTCGCGGACTTCGCGGAGCAGTGCTATGGCATCGGATACCGAGCGTTCAAGATACACGGCTGGGGCAACGCGCCCATCGCGCGTGAGGTGGCCAACGTACTGGAGGCCGGCCGTCGAGTCGGGGACAAGATGGACCTGATGATCGACCCGGCGTGCGAGTACAACACCTGGACCGACGCCCTTCGTGTCGGCAAGGCGTGCGACGAGGCGGGCTTCCTCTGGCTGGAGGACCCGTACAAGGACGGCGGCGTTTCGATGTTCGGGCATCAGCGACTGCGAGAGAAGATCAAAACTCCGATCCTCCAGACCGAGCACGTATTCGGACTGGAGGGCCACGTCGATTTCATCGTCAACGGAGGCACCGACCTGGTGCGCGTCGGCGTCTACGAGGACGGCGGCATCACCGGCGCGATGAAAGTGGCCCACGCAGCCGAAGGATTCGGCCTCGACGTCGAGTTCCACGGCGGCGGGCTGGCGCACCGGCACTGCATCGCTGCGGTCCGCAACACAAACTACTACGAACTCGGCCTGCTCAATC
>CAZPQQ010000002.1:0-127446 GCA_964588665.1 uncultured Dehalococcoidia bacterium
GCGTCGCAAACATATATTCATCATAGCCAAATCTGATGGGATTTGGGACGAATCCTGGCCGTTGGTATTGAAACTCACCCAACGTGAGCCCGGCGTTGAACGAAGGGATTACAACCCCGCTGAATTCGGAGACCATATCTTGTCCGATAATGAAATTCTTATAGACTTCGCTGAAATTATCAGACGTAGCCATCCAGTGAGCTGTGTTGGGCACCCTAAGCCGTGTATTGTTTTTCGCAACAAAACAGAGAAACAGGATCAATTTCGCCTCTCGAATTGATCTGGAGTATTGCGACGCGACGTTTTGTGGCTCAAATATCGAGTCGCGGTCAACCGAAAACACGCCAATTCCATCGACCGGACCCCATGCCGAGCGATATGACTCGAGGATGCGTGTGACATGTGCTCGCGCATCGCCATTGGGTAAGTGGGCTAGTGCGCGACGCTGGAAGTTCCAGATTTTCGAAAACCCGAGATCGACCTCATCAACAGTGCCCATGGAAAGGTATGGGAAGAATACGATTGTTCTTGGGCCACCTACGGTTGGCCCAACGGGATTCGCCATTGGTATCCACGCTCTCTTGGAACCTTCTGTGAAATTGAGCCGCTGGTCGATGTTGTTTACGCCCAAGATAGGCCGGTGTGATGCTTCTAATGGAATAATAACCTTAGTGTATATGTGGATATAACCTATGATCACCGAAATGTTGGGATGTCCACTAACCCCCTACCGCGCGACGATGTTCACCAGCTTGCCGGGCACGTAGATCACCTTGGCGATGGTCTTGCCGTCGGTGTGCACCTTGACCTTGGCGCTGGCCTGCGCGGTCTCCTTGGCTGTGTCCTCGTCGATGGAGACCGGGACCTCCAGGCGGTCGCGGAGACGACCGTTGACCTGGACGACCAGCGTGATCATCTCGTCGGCGGCGAGCTCGGCGTCCCACTCGGGCCAGGGTTGGGTGTGGACGCTGTATTCGTGGCCGGATGCTTCCCACAGCTCTTCGGCTATGTGCGGCGCCATGGGCGCCATGAGGGTCAGCAGGCTTGCCACGGCGTCGTTCCAGACGTCGGCGCTGACGTCGGCTCGTTCCCATGCCTGCACCATGGCGTTTGTGAGCTCCATCATCGCGGCGAGAGACGTGTTGAACTTGAACCGGTCCATGTCGTCGGAGACGCGGCGAATCGTCTTGTGCATCGATCGTTGCAGGTCCCGCGTTGCGTCTTCGTTCACGTTCGCGCCGTTCAGGTCCGCCGGGTCCCGATGCCCGATGTCCCACACGCGATTCGCCCATCGAGCGATGCCGTTGATGCCGGAGTCGCTCCAGTCGCCGCCCTGTTCCCAAGGACCGAGGAACATCAGGTAGCAGCGTACGACATCCGCCCCGACCTCATTCACGTAGTCGTCCGGCGCGATAACGTTGCCGCGGGACTTGCTCATCTTCTGGTGCTGGAAGATGATCGTCCCCTGGTTGAACAATCGCTGGAACGGCTCGTCGAAATCGATCAAGCCCAGATCCCGTAGCGCCTTGACGAAGAATCGTGCGTAGAGCAGATGCATGACCGCGTGCTCGACGCCGCCGGTGTACTGATCGACGGGGCTCCATTTGCCGACGGTTTCGGGGTCGAACGGCCCGTCCGCGTACTGGGCGTTGGTGTATCGCAGGAAGTACCATGACGAGTCGACGAACGTGTCCATGGTGTCGGTCTCGCGCTTCGACGGGCGGCCGCAGTCCGGGCACGGGACGTTCACGAACGCGTCGTGCAGAGCCAGCGGCGACTCTCCGGTCGGCAGGAACTCGGCGTCTTGAGGCAACAGCACTGGCAGGTCGGATTCCGGCACAGGCACCTCGCCGCATTCGTCGCAGAACACGATGGGTATCGGCGTGCCCCAGTATCGCTGTCGCGAGATCAGCCAGTCGCGCATGCGGTAGTTGACCGTACGGTCGCCCCATCCCCGCTGCTCGATGTGCTCGGCGATTTTGGCCTTGCCGTCTGTGCTGGGCATGCCGTCGAACTGGCCCGAGTTCACCTGCGTGCCCGGGGCGATGTACGCGTCGTCCAGGTCGCCGCCGTCCCAGTCCGGGGGCGCGACGACCACGCGGATCGGCAGGTCGTACTTCTTGGCGAACACGAAGTCGCGTTCGTCGTGGGCAGGCACGCCCATCACGACGCCGGTGCCGTATGTGTGCAGCACGTAGTCGCCGATCAGGATCGGCACGCGCTCGCCATTGAGCCTGTTGACGCAATACGCGCCCGTGTGGACGCCGGTCTTCTCGCGCTCGGTCGACAGCCGCTCGACCTCGGTGTCCCGCCTCGCCTGTTCGACGTAGGCGGCGACCTCGGACGCCTGCTCCGGCGTCGTCAGCTTGTCCACCAGCGGGTGCTCCGGTGCCAGCACGACGAAGGTGACGCCGAAGATCGTGTCGATGCGGGTCGTGAACGTCCGGAGCGTCTTCTCGTCCTGGCCGTACTCGGATATGTCGAACTCGATCTCGACGCCCTCGCTGCGCCCGATCCAGTTGGTCTGCATCGTGTTGATCTTCTCGGGCCAGTCCATCCCCGATTGGTCGAGCAGCTCGTCGGCGTACTTGGTGATGCGGAAGAACCACTGGCTCATGTCGCGGTGCGTGACCGCGGTGTCGCACCGCTCGCACAGGCCATCGATGACCTGCTCGTTGGCCAGCACGGTGACGCAAGACGGGCACCAGTTGACCGGCGCCTTGGCGCGATAAGCCAGACCAGCCTTGTAGAACTGGAGGAAGAACCACTGGTTCCACTTATAGTACTCGGGCGCGCACGTGACCACTTCCCGATCCCAGTCGTACGACGGACCCATCGAACGAAGCTGGCCGCGCATCTTCTCGATATTGTCCATCGTCCACGTGTACGGATGGATGCCACGAGCGATGGCCGCGTTCTCGGCGTTCAATCCGAATGCGTCGAAGCCCATCGGGTGCAGGACGTTGAAGCCCTGCATGCGCTTGAATCGAGCGTGAGTGTCCGCGCCGGACATGGCGAACCAGTGGCCGATGTGCAGGTCTCCCGACGGATACGGGTACATGTGGAGCTCGTACCACCTCGGACGAGGATCGTCGTCGTGCGCCTTGTAGATTCCATCACGCTCCCAACGAGCCTGCCACTTGGCGGAGATCTCAGCGTGGTCGAACCTGGTGGCTGTGGTTCTCGTCGTTGTCATTCACTGCTCCGTGTCATTTTGGTCGGTCGACCTTCGTTCCTGCCCATGCATCGCCCCAGCGAATCGGCCCCACCCATCCCCCCGGATAGAGGGGAAGGGGTCTTGGGGGCACCCCAAACCCCGGCGGGACTTCGCCCCAGCACTCCAATTTCATCAGTTCACATTTGCGATCAAAGGTCCTGACGAGGTTCAGTTTCAAGGAATACAAAAAACCCGCCCCTATCCAGGGACGGGCTGAAAATCGGAACGGACCCGCGGTACCACCCCAGTTGCCCGGCGAAGGTTCGTCGGACCACTCGATCGCGATAACGGTGCGCGCCGTCCGCCTTGTCGCCCGAGCCGTTCGATGCTCGGGTTTGGGGTCGGAGGCTCCGGGGCGAGTTCGGGGGCGTCCGTGCGCCAGCTTCGCACCTGCCGCTGGCTCTCTGTGCCGGGTTTGTCCCCTACTACTCCCCATCGATGCCTGATATGACGCTGCGTGTGCAGCATGTTGGAAAACCCTAGCACAGGCGTCGCAGACCAGTCAAGAAACTGTCGCTTCGTGTGCTCCAACCATGCTCGCTGGCGCTGCGATGCCCTGGATGCGACGGCCTTCATCGGCGATAATGGGACGGCGCGACGCGAAGGCGGACGTGTGGCCGTCCAAGACTTAGTTGAATCGAGAACATCGGAGCGCTGCAAAATGCCCGACTTAGGCGTCAATTCGAATCATGCCCTGTTCATCACAAGCACAGAAATCGAAATTAAAGTCACGGAACTGGCCGGTGAGATCGACCGTGACTACGCGTGCAAGTCTCCGGTTGTGGTGGGCATCCTCAAGGGAGCGTTCATGTTTCTGGCCGATCTGATCCGGGAGATGGAAACGCCCATCAAGAGCGTCGAGTTCATCCGCGTGAGCAGCTACGGCGCATCGACGACGACCAGCGGACAGCCCAAGATGGTGGTGGACCTGGCGCCGGAATCTGTCGAAGGGCATGACGTCATCGTTGTGGAGGACATCGTCGACACCGGTCTGTCGACCCAGTTGGCGATGGAGCATCTCGGCAAGTTGAACCCTGCCTCGCTCGTTCTTTGCTCGCTGCTGGACAAGCCGAGCCGACGCCGAGTGCCCGTGACCGCGAACTACATCGGGTTCACCCTGCCCGACAAGTTCGTCGTCGGATACGGCCTCGATGCGGGCGAACTAGATCGCCAACTCCCGGAAATCTACACGATTGACGAGTGACGACGGCCGAGGCGTTGGGTCGGACACGCCGGCTGAACTCGATGCTATGTTGCGCTTGGGTGGCCCTTCGACAAGCTCAGAGCCTGCCCTGAGATTTCCGAAGGGGCGAACGGATTGGGGGCGAAGTTCTGCCTTAATCCGTTCGTGGTGAGCTTGTCGAACCACCTTGACCGGAAAGTTTCGCAGGCGGGCGCTGTGCTCACCGATCAGCACACCGGCCCTGCGGTGACCTCGGGCGCCACTTTGCGCGACAGCAGCCGTCCGTCGGCGCCGGAGCCAACCAGGCGGCGCTCGTCCACCATGACCTTGCCCCGAAGGATCGTCGTCGTCGGCCAGCCCTTCACGTGCCAGCCTTCCCAGATGCTGTAGTCCTCCAGGTGCAGGTCGTCGGCGGTCAACGGACGGTCGAACGTCGGGTCGATGATCGTGATGTCGGCGTCGCTGCCCGCGGCCAGAGCGCCCTTCCGAGGGTACATGCCGAAGATGCGCGCTGCGTTGGCGGACGTGATGTCGACGAACCGTTCGAGCGACATGCCCAACTCGACGACACCGACCGAGTACGCGATGCCGACCCGGGTCTCGATGCCGTTGTGACCGCCGGTGACGTCGGCCACAGTCTTGAACCGGATCTTCTCTTCCCATGTGGTCGAAACCAGGTCGGTGGCGACCGTCGACAGACGGCCGTCCAGCAGCCCCTGCCACAGCGCCTGCCGGTCGATCTCGGACTTGAGCGACGGGTACGTGTGGTACTTCATGCCGTTGTCTTCGCGGTAGTTCTCCGCGTTGAAGCACGCGTAGTTGTGGAGGGTCTCGCCGTAAATCGGCAGTCCACGCCGCCTGGCTTCGCCGATCGCCTCTACGCCTTCTCGGGCGCTGACGTGCACGAAGTAGATCGGGCAGGACTTCCGCTCCGCGAGCCTAATCGCCCGCCTGAACGATACGTCCTCTGAGATGTTCGTGTGTATCTCGTGCATGTGCCACCAGTCCCACAAACCCTTCTCCTGGGCGGAGCCGTAGTTGTAGTGGACCATGTCGTCGTCTTCTGAGTGAACGAGCAGCATCCCGCCTGCCGCCGAGATGTTTTCCATGATGAGAGACAACCGGCCGAAATCTGTCTTGTTGCTGAGCATCTGAGGGCTCGGAGGCCTAATGCTGGTGGTGAATATCTTGAAGCTGGCGAACCCGTCCTCGACGCACTCTCCGATCTGGTTGATCGAATCTTCGTCGGAGACGCTGTTGAAGATGGGGTGATACGAGTAGTCGGTGAAGGCGTTCCCCTGCCACCGCTCGGCGGCCTCGCCCAGCGCGTGGCGAATGTCCTCGCCGTGAACCTGGGTCGCGAAGTCCAGCACGGTGGTGGTGCCGCCGTGGATTGCGGCTCGCGACACCGGCTCCGCGCCCGACCGCTCAACCTGTCTCGGCCCGCCGATGTGCGCGTGCGGCTCGATGCCGCCGGGGATGACGATCTTGCCCGTGGCGTCGATGACGCGTGCGCCCTCGGTCGAGATCGCTCCGGGCTGGGTGACCCCGACAATCTGCTCGCCCTCCACGACAACATCGTAGTCGCCGATGCCAGATGGGGTGACTACCGTTCCGCCTGTTATGATCAGATCCGCCATTGTGCGCCTCCCTCAAGGTAACTTGTGATGGTTCTGTGTCAGACCCGCACAAAACGGTGAAAGCTAGGCTTGGCCCTGAAGGGCCAGTGCGCCACCTGATGAGGTGGGCTCGGCCTTCAGGCCGACCCTTACTAGCCCGCTAACTTAGCGCCGACACGACCGCGTCGCCCACCTGCGCCGTTGTCGACGCGCCGCCAAGGTCCGGCGTCAGCGTCTCGCCCAACTCGACCGTCCGCAGCACCGCGTTCTCAACCGACTCGGCCGCTGACTCGTCGCCGAGATGTCTCATCATCATCGCCACCGACAGGATCGCGGCCATCGGGTTTGCGATGCCCTTGCCCATAATGTCCGGAGCGCTGCCGTGGACCGGCTCGAACATCGACGGGAACCGACGTTCAGGATCGATGTTGCCGCTGGGCGCCAGGCCCATGCTTCCGGTGATGATGGCCCCGATATCCGTGAGGATGTCGCCGAATAAATTGCTGGCGACGATCACGTCGAAGGCCTCTGGCCTGCGGATGAAATCCATGCAAGCCGCGTCGATCAGCAGCGAGTTGGTCTGGATGTCGGGATACCGCTCGGCAACGGCTGCGAACGACCTGTCCCACACGATCATTCCGTACCCGAGAGCGTTGGATTTGGTGATCGACGTCACGAGCCGTTTCTTGTTGCGGCGCCGGGCGAGCTCGAACCCGTAGGCGATCAGTCTCTCGCAACCCTTGCGGGTGAACAACCCGACCTGCACGCCCATCTCTTGGTCAAAACCGGTGTACTGGAACCCGCCTACGTCCGCGTATTCCCCCTCGGTGTTCTCTCGAACGGTCACCATGTCGATGTCGCCTGGCTGCTTGTCCTTCAGCGGCGAATCTATGCCTGGGTAGAGCACGCTGGGCCGTTCGCACACGTACTGATCGAACGAGCGCCTGATGGGCAGCAGCAATCCGGACAACGTGATGTGGTCCTGTATCTCGGGTACGCCCACGGCGCCGAGCAAGATCGCGTCGAACTCGGACAACGTGTCGAGGCCGTCAGACGGCATCATGTGGCCGTGCTTGAAGTAGTAGTCCGACGCCCACGGCATTTCCGCGAACTGCCAGGTGATGCCGTACTCTTTGCCCGCGGCCTCGAGAACCTTGATTCCCTCTTCGATCACCTCGATGCCAATGCCGTCGCCTCTGATGACCGCGATCCGGTGTTCGCTCATGTGCTGCCTCTCCTGGTTGGGCGTTGTTCTTTCGAAATTGGAGGACCGGCCTTTGCACGGTCATGTCCGCGACGTCGACGCGCCCGCGTAGGCGTTTAGCTCGCTCAGCCGAGATCGACTCAACGCAAAACGGAAGCGGCGTCAGGCCGCTTCCGTTTCGGAAATCCATTGTGGCTGTTTGGCCTCATCCGCTGCGGCCGCCGTGCTGGTCCGGCACGGAGATGGTAGCACGGGCCCCACCCGTGGACAACCTCGTCCAATTGCGCCGTGTGGATGGCTGCCTGCGGCTACGACTACGCCTCGTCGGCGACTCGACCACCGTAGCGCTCGACGAACACGAACTCCCAGCCCGAGTCGTAACCGGCGCGAACCTCTCCGGCTTGTGCTCCGAGCCGCTCCAAGCCTGAGTGCGTCAACTCGACTCGTGTGCCCTCCTCAGCAGCGGCAAACGTCACCTCGACGTTCTGGGCCTCCTCGGGTGTTCGGTTCAGTTGCCACGTGAACGCAAGCCGGTCCGGCGGGTCCCACGTCAGCACCTCGCCCCAGTTCAATCGAGTTCCGTCGGCCAACTCCTCGAAGAGATAGCCGCCGACCGCGCCATCCATGCCGCAGCTCACCGCCTTTTCCCCGCCCATCGAGTGGCTCTTCAGCGGCCACCACGACCCGATCTGATCGGTGAAGATGCGAAACGCGTCCTCGACGCTCTGCCCTACTGTTACGGCCTTCTTGATTGGCGCGATCGTCTGCTCAGCCCGCTGTTGTGCCATCTGGTCCTCCCTCAATCGAATCCGCGAAATCTTTGTACGATGCCATGACGTCTCCCCAGAAGCTCTCTAAATAAGCCCGAAGCTCGACCAAACCGGCCGTCTCGACGCGGTACACCCTGCGAGTGCCAACCGCCGAATCGGCGACCAGATTGGCTTCTTTCAGGACGCGCAGGTGCTGCGATACCGCGGGCCGGCTGACTGGCAATCCATCGGCCAGCGCCCCAACCGAACTGGGAGCCGCTAGAAGGGTCTCGAGGATCCGCCGCCGAGTCGGATCGGCCAAGGCTGTGAGAGCGTTTTGGTAAGTCATAACTAACCGTAAGCATATACTTACCATTGGTTCGAGTCAAGCCTGCCATCACGTACATCCGTGACATCGTCCCCCCGAGTCCGAGCTTTTGCCAAAGACATCTGAATCTCATAGAATGTGGGAGCATCTGATTTACCGGGACAATATTAATCGGGGGTACAGGCTTGGCTGACGCAATCACGCTGTATACACATCCGGACTGCACATATTCGGACGCTTTGAAGTCCGAGTTGGAAGAACTTGAGGTCTCTTTCGTCGAGATTGATCTGTCGATTGATCCCGACAAATGGGCCACAGTCGAGGAGTTGACCGGCGGCGAGCGGATCACGCCCGTCATGGTGACCGGCGACGTGGTCGAGGTTGGCTTCCACGGAGTTGGTTGAAGCATGTAACCTCCAGGGCCGTTGGCCCTGACAAGAGCGCACTTGAGTCCGAACACATACCGTCAAAACGTCGGCAGGAGGCATTCGTCCTCCTGCCGTTGCGTATGCAGGGGGACCGTATGAGCACTCGCGAAGCCAGCCGCAAGTCCATCGGAGCCGGCGACATGGCGCCCGACTTCACGCTGCCCTCGTTGGACGGCGAAGACATCAGTCTTTCCGATTACAGAGGCAAGCGGGTCATTTTGTTCATGTGGGCGTCGTGGTGAGCGTGCCGTGAGCAGTTGCCTGTATGGCAGCAGATCTACGAGTCGAAAGCTCTGTCCGACAACAATACCGAGATACTCTCCGTGGCTATGGACGTCCAAGGGGCGGACGCTGCTCGGCCGTTCGTCGAAAAAGCCGGCGCCACGTTTGAGACAGTCGTCGACCGAGAAAACGTCCTGGGCCAGCAATACCGATTCAAAGCCATCCCCAACGGGTACCTGATCAACTCTGACGGGACCGTCGAATACCGCAGGCTTGGCGGCTTCGACATCCGTCGCGCCGAGACCAGGCAGATCGTCGAGGACTGGATCGACCGGCCCTTGAACGCAGCCGCCGAAACCCCGGAAGTCGATTTGATGGGCGACGAGCACGACGAAACGAACTCGCTGTTTCGCAAAGGCGAACAGGCGTATCGCGACGGGAACGCGGCGCGAGCCATCGAACTGTGGCGCAGAGCCGTGGACCTCGAGCCCGACAACTTCATCATCCGCAAACAGATCTGGGCTCTGGAAAACCCAGAGAAGTTCTACGACTCAGACGTCGACTACGCCTGGCAACGCGATCAGATGCAGCAAGGGCGCTAGCCTCTAAGAATATCGCCGCTCGCCACAACTGCCATCCGTCCCCTCAACGCCTGGGAAGTAGGCGAAAACAGAAAAACCGCCCGTCGCAGGCGGTTCATCGGCGTCTATTGAAGATGGTCGGGGAGACTGGATTCGAACCAGCGGCCCCCTGCACCCCATGCAGGTGCGCTACCAAGCTGCGCCACTCCCCGATCCAACGTCAGGATATCACAGGGCCACTCGCGGTTCAATTGTCGCTCGGCTGAACAGGTGCGCCCAACCCAGGATCGTGGTTCGGTCCATCTTCGGTGGTAGAGCGTTGCCAGCACAACCCTCTCTATCCGAACAGTATCTGTCCAGTTCCCCCGGGGCCGAGTATAATCAGCACGACACCGTCACAACTTGCGGTATCGAGCTCGAATCAGGTGAAGTGTGTTGGGTAGATGGATTGCAGTTATTCTCGCAATCGCGGCGTTGGTAACTCTGGCCGCGACAGGCGGTTTTTGGCTGCCTCCGCTGCTCAAATTTCTCAATGCCCATGAGGACTCTGTTGACTCTCTGACGAAGGTTGTACAGAGTGTCTTCGGCGCATTGGCGGTTGGCGTGGCCATTGTCGCCGTGTTGATGAACCGCAGAGGCGGCGGCGATACCGCCACTACCGTGTCAGTCGAGCAAGGCAGCGCTGTCGTCACTGGGGAACACACTACGGTCAATGTCGCGCCGCCGGCTCCGCTGCAAACGACCGGCATCGCGAGTGCATTGCATCAACTCCGACAGCCAGTCGCCGATTTCACTGGACGCCGCGACGTGTTGGAACGATTGTCGAGGGTTGTTGTCGAATCCGGCGTCGCGATCTCAGGCGTACGTGGCATGGGTGGCATCGGCAAGACCGAGCTGGCTCTGGTGCTGGCCCACCGTTTAATATCCTACTACCCCGACGCTCAGATATTCCTGGATCTCAGGGGTGCCAGCGACAATCCCACTAAGGCATCCGAGGCGATGTCCCATGTAATCCGAGCCTTCGATGCACAGGCCCAGTTACCACAGGATGAAGGAGGATTATCGGCCCTCTACTACTCGACGCTCTCCAGTAAGAGAGCTCTTTTGCTAATGGACAACGCCTCCAACGCCGAGCAGGTCGAGCCTTTGATACCGCCTGCTGGCTGCCTGTTGCTAGTGACATCACGGTCCCGATTCACTTTGCCTGGGATGAATATCGAGGACGTGGATGCGATGTTGCCGGGCGAGGCCCGGGATTTGCTTTTGGCCATCGCTCCGCGCATCGAAAACCACGCCGACGCGATCGCAGACTTGTGCGGGTATTTGCCGCAAGCCCTGCGTCTGGCCGGGAGTGCCCTCGCAGCCCGCGATGACCTCACTCCTGAGGATTACATCGACCGACTCCGAAATACGGCGACCCGCTTGAGGGAACTCGGGGAAGCTTACGCGTCCATCGGCACCAGCTACGATCTACTGAGTGAAGAATTGCAGAGACGCTTTCGGTTGTTGGCGGTTTTCCCCGAGACCTTCGACGTCGCCGGGGCCGCTGCGGTCTGGGAGCTGGAGAGTGCCCAGGCGCAGAACGCGCTGAGCGACCTGCGCACGTACAGCCTGCTGGAGTGGAGCCAGGCCACCAGACGTTACCATCTCCACGACCTGGTCCGCGATTTTGCGGATTCTCAGATGCAGCCCGAAGAGCGCACTACGGCGGGACAGCGTCACAGCGCGTATTACGGGGAAATTTTGGACCGGGCGGCGAACCTATTTCGCCAGGGCGGGAACTCGACGTTGCCGGGTCTGGGGTTGTTCGATACCGAAACTGGAAACATCCGCGCCGGGCAGAGGTGGGCCGCGGACAACCGTGGTGCGGATTCGGCGGCCACCGTGTTGCGCAGCACCTACGCGTCTGTCGGGCCATCGCACGAGGACCGTCCCGCGATTATCTATCGGACGCAGCACCTACGTGTCTGTCGGGCCATCAATACTTCGGAACCGTCTCCACCCAGCCGAGTTCATCCGCTGGCTTGAGGCCGGACTTCAAGCAGCTCGCGAGCTGAAAGACCGGAGTACCGAGGCGAGGCACCTGGGTAGTCTGGGGATCGCAAATGACCAGTTAGGAGAGTACAAAAGGGCCATCGAGTACCACATTCGACACCTGGACATCGCCCAACAGCAAAACGACCGACCTGCCGAGGCAAGTGCGTTGAGCAACCTGGGCATCGCACACTACTTCCTGGGCGAGCACCGCCAGTCCATCGAGTACCAGGAACGGTCACTCGCTATCAAGCGGGAATTGGGAAACAAGTTGGGCGAAGGCGGGTCGTTGGGCAACCTGGGTGTTGTGTACGGCAACCTGGGCGAATACCACAAGGCTATCGAGTACCACGAGCAGCATCTGGCGATAGCCAACAAATTGGCCGACAGGCTGGGAGAAGGCCAGTCATTGGGCAACCTGGGCATCACGTACCACTCCTTAGGCGAAAACCGCAAAGCCATCGAGTACCACGAACGGTCCCTAGCCATCGAGCAGAAATTGGGGAACAGACCGGCCGAAGGCCGGTCGTTGGGCAACCTGGGTAGTGCGTACCATATGTTGGGAGAATATGGCAGGGCCATCGGATATCTGGAGCAACGGCTGGAAATTGCGAGAGAGATTGGTGATCGTCTGGGTGAGGCTAGCGGTCATTTCAATATGAGCGCATCGCTGGATGCACTCGGTGATCGGGGAGCTGCTATCGAACGAATGGAGCAGGCGCTGGTGATCTTCCAAGCGATAGAGGTCCCTCAAGCTGACGTCGCCCGAAAGCAGATAGCCGAATGGCGTGGCGAAAGTCAGTAGGCGATTCCTCTCCGCATTACTCCCGCTTCTCCAACCTCCTGCTGTGAAACAGGTACTGGTTCGCGTAGCCCGCGTGGCGGCCGAACCGGTCCTGCGCCCACGGACGCATGCGGTTGCGTTGGATTGGCTTCTCCGCGTCGGTGAAATGCCAGTCGCAGAGGGCGCGGTCGATCCATACGTCGACGGGGAACGCCTCGGGCTTGTCGAGCGAGAAAAGGAGCGCGCAGTTAGCGATCTTGTCGCCGACGCCGGGGAGCTCGGTCAGAACGTCCAGTGCTTCCTGATACGGAGCTAACCGCAATGCGAAAAGGTCGATATTCGCGCCTGCGATGCGTTTCGCCGTGGCGGCGATGTACTTTGCGCGAAAGCCGAGTCCGAGCTCCCTGAGCGACGCTTCGCCGGCGTTTGCGAGTTGTGCTGGCGTCGGGAAGCTCCTGCGTTCGTCGGCGGTTTCGGTGACGGGCGAGCCGAACGCCGTCGACATGTCCTCGACGTTCCGCTCGATGCGACGGATGTTGTTGTTGGCCGAGCAGATGAACGACGCCAGGCACTCCCACGGGTCCTGCCGCAGGATTCGCAGTCCGGGATACGACGAGATGCCCTGCTGCACGTGTTCGTCGAACTCCAACGCCTCGTAGACCGCCGTGATGTCTTCGTCGAGACGCAGGTAGTCCCTCAGCAGCGGCGCCACGTCGGATTCGGGACCCGGGCTCGCCGTGAATTCGACGCCGTCACTCGTCTGCCGCACGTGGATCAGGTTGCCGAACGCCACGCTCTCGAACCATCGGGATTCGTCTGGCGAAGGCTCGAGCCTGCGCCAGCGGAATGCCTGGCCGCTCTCGAGGGTGGCCGCGAGGTCCAGCGGCCCGTCGACCGTGAGAAGCTCCACCTAGCGGTCCAGCCAGCGTTCGATTTCGGACGGTATGTCCTCGAGCAGGCAGGCGTTCGCGGTGACTGGCGGCAGCGACGAGATGAACTCTTTGCCGTAGCGTTTGGATACGATCCGCTGGTCGAGGATGATCGCGACGCCCCGGTCGGAGCGCGTCCGGATGAGTCGACCGAAGCCCTGCCTGAGCCGAAGGATGGCCTGAGGCACCGAGTACTGTGTGAACGGGTTCTCGTACAGCTCCGAGCGGGCCGCGAACACGGGCTCGGTCGGCACGTTGAACGGCAATCGCGCCACGAGCAGCACGCTTAGGACGTTGCCGGCAAGGTCGACGCCCTCCCAGAAGCTGGACGTGCCCAGAAGCACCGACTCCGGCTGCCGCACGAACCTGCCGACGAGCTGCTGAGGCGTTCCGTCGACTCCCTGAGCGAGCACGCTGAGGCCCTTGGTCCGCAGGTAGCTGCGGATCGACGAAGCGCAGGCGCGCAGTGCGGCGTGCGATGTGAACAGCGCCATGGTCCTCCCGCCTGCGGCGATGGCGGCCTGGGCCACCGCGTCGTTTACGGCGTCCTGGTATGCGGGCGAGGACGGCTGGTGCATGTCCCTGGGCGTGCAGAGCAAAGCCGCGTGCTCGTAGTCGAACGGCGAACCCAGCAGCAGCTCCCGCGACTCCTGGAATCCGACCCTCTCGGTCAGGTGGTCGAACGTCCCGTTGGCGCTGAGCGTCGCGCTGGTCAGGATGACCGACTCCTTCGTCGAGTAGAGCGTCTTGTCCAGCGTCTCGCCGACGTGGAGCGGGGCCGCGTGCAGCTCGAGGTCTCGCGACTGGAGCGCCCTCGTCGCCCAGTAGATGCCATCCTCGTCAGGATTGGCCACGAACTCGGCGAGCCGATGTCGCAGAGTCCCGTTCGACTGCGAGGTCTCGGTGAGCTCGGTCATGATGCCTTCGTAGCCTGGAAGGTCCGTGCTGTCCAGGCCGGACACGGCGCGGTGCAGCGCCTCCAGGGACGAGCCGAGGTCGGCCAGCAGAAGATCGGCGTTGTGCCAGAGAATCTCCAGGTCGGACCATCCTGGCTGCGCGCGAGTGGCCTTCGACACCCTGACATCCGAGTTGCGGTCGCGCCTGCCCTGGCCGTCGGCGAACAGAGCGGCGTCCAATCCGCTGAACAGACGGGCCAGCGCTTCTCTGAGCGGCGCGATCTGCGTGTTCGCCTTGGTTGTCCCCTCCTCGACCGTCTTTCGCTGGAGCTCATCGGCGCTCGACTTCCTGACGATCGACACCGCCTCGTTGAACACGCCCCGATCGCCGCCTAGCCTCGTCAGGTGCTCGTCGAAAGCGGACTGGGGCAGGCTGAAGCCGAGTTGTCGGGTAGCCTCGTCTTCCAGGTGATGGGCTTCATCCACGATTAGGACGTCGTATTCGGGGATGACGGTGCCGCCCATCGCCAGGTCGGAGAGCAGCAGCGCATGGTTCACGACAACCACGTGCGACGCGGCGGCCTTCTCTCGCGCGGCTCTCAGGAAGCACGGTCCGCCCGTGTGCATGCATTCCTGGGCGCCCTGCGCGGACAGCCGATCCCACGGGGCGGCCGCGGCGCGATGCCCCAGGTTCAGCTCCGTGCGGTCTCCGGTCTCGGTGTCGCGCAGCCACATCAGCGTTTTGGCGACCATCCGCGCCTCGGGCTCGGCGATGCCGTCGGCATTGCGCAGATGCTGCCACTTTCGGAGGCACATGTAGTTGGCCCTGCCCTTGAGTTGCGTGTACTTCAAGTCGATGCCTGCGGCCTCCGGGACTTTCGCCAATCCCTCGACCAGCATCGGCAGGTCTTTGCCGACGAGTTGCTCCTGCAGGTTGATCGTGTTCGTCGAGACGACGACCCTTCGGTTGTTCTGCGCGGCGTAGATCGCCGCCGGAAGCAGGTACGCCATGGACTTACCGACGCCTGTGCCCGCCTCGACGACCAGGCGACCGCCCTCATTCATCGTCTCGGCGACCGCGCGGGCCATCTCGATCTGCTCGGTTCGTTCTTCAAACCCGGTGATCGCCTCGGAGAAGCCGCTCCCTTCTTTCAACACGGATTCGACGAGATCGACGTCGATGGGCTCCACGACCGCGTTGGGCCGGATCGGACGGTTGCGAGCCAAACGGGCAGCAATGGCTTTGATGTCGATCCCAGATACGGGTGGCTCGCCTGCGATTCTTCGGCCGTCCTTGTCGAAGTCGGTGATTTTCGGGCGTGCTGTCCGGCTCGACGCCGCGGGCTGGATGCCTTGCAGCACGGGACGGAGCTTCCACCCGGACCGCTCCGCCAGCCGGGTCATCTCCGCCAACGTCGCCTCGTCCAGTGACGCCAACTCCCTGAGCAGTGCCACGAACACCTCGCGCGTGGCGTCGGCGTCGTCCACCGCCCGATGCGGCCTGTCGTGTCGCGCTCCGAATCGGTTGGCGAGGCTCCCAAGCGTGTATGCGCCGAGCCTGGGCCGCAACACGTACGCGAGCTCCCAGGTGTCGCATGTCGCGTTCGGAGGGCTGACGCCATTGGCCTTGAGGAAGCCGAGGTCGAATTCGAGGTTGTGCCCTACCAGCGACGAAGCACCAATGAACGCCAGCAACTCACCGCTGACTTGGTTGAACGGCGGAGCGCCGTCCACGTCGGATTGGCGTATGCCGGTGTAATCGGTGATGAACTCTGACAAGCTCCGTCCCGGATTGACGAACGTCTGATAGGTGTCCAACACTTCGTCGGCGCGGAATTTGACCGCGCCGATCTCGATGATCTTGTCTTTGTCGGGGGCGAGACCGGTTGTCTCGAGGTCCAATGCCACCCAGGTCTCGTCAAACGGGTCGGTTCGGATCGTGAGGTCCATTCTGGGCTGGCTGACTGTCTCCATGCACGATTTCCTGTCATCGGGTCGGTTTCGCGGGGGCCGGACCGGATGTCTGCCGGCGATCAGATAGTTCGAAGGTTGCCGGTATTGTACTCTTCACCAGGCCGGTAAGCCCTCGCTTTGATGGCTTCCACCAGGTCCGATTCCGACTTGACGTCCGAGTCGAACACCGTGACGCATCGGCCCAACCCATGGGTCGAGTGAACATCGCTGCCGCCGGCGCCGGGCAGGCCCAGGCTTCGGGCCACCTCCAGAGCAAACGCGTTCTCTTCGGGTGTGTTGGAGCCGTTGACAACCTCGATTTCGTCCACGACTTCGAACAGAGGGTGCCTCGACGCTTCAATGGCTGTATTCGGATGGTTGGCGCCGTTCCGATACAGCAGATTGGTGTTGTAAGGCTCTTTGTTGAACAGGTTCCGGAAGGGATGGGCTGAGATCATGACTCCACCCGCCCGGTTCACGGCGCGACGCAGCTCGCCGATCTTGTGCATCCCCGGCACATACCGTCGCATCCCGAACACCAGCACATGCCCCATCTCGGTGTCGACCTCGAGCGCGGGAATTACGGTCATGCCAGATTCGCCGAAAGCCGCCGCGAGCTCCGGATTCTCCCATCCGCCGCCGTGCTCGGTCAGACAAACGCCGTCCAGACCGATGCGCGATGCCTCCGCGACAAGCTGCGCGGGCGTCAGGCTGCTGTCGCTGCTGCCCTTGGCCGTATGAACGTGAAGATCGAAAACCGCCAATGTGACCTGTACCCAAAGATCGAAATCTGCCTGATTCTAATCGCGCCCACCGCGCCGGTCAACCACCAGGGCACGGCCCTGGACCCACGTTTCGCGACGGTGAGGCGCTGCGGACGGCTCCGATACGAGCGACTGAGGACCGATGCCTACACGCCACGGGAAGCGTCAGAGAGGTTCCCGTCGGTATGGTTGCGCTGAGCAGGCAGTCTCGATCTAGTATGTGGGTCCACGGTGTCTTAGCGCGCGAGTTTCAAATCTCGAACCCGCTATTGCGCCGATCAACTTCTCAACGACAACGCAGGCATTTCAGGTCCACCTCGATTCATCCGAAATCGGGGGGTTCGGCAAGGTGGCTTCGCCCCCTTGCCCGAAGGTTGTATTGGGGGACACCCCCAATACAACCTTCGGGCGGGCGGGTGGGACCAGACAACCCGGTGGCCGCTCACCAGATACAGTTACCATCGGACGGCCCTAACTCGACAGGGTCGGCAGGAGCCACCCGAATATGCCGATGGCGGAGACAGTGATGCTCAAGACCCCAGGCCAGACGCGTTTCAGCAGCAAGAACACCGGCGCTGACAGCACCAACCCAGAAGCTGTGACGACACTGGTGTAAGCGATATTCGGGCTGCCTAGTCCTCCCGCGGGCGCGCCGTTTTCGAGCGCCGAGAATAGGACTGCCAGAATCAACCCGATGCTTCCCCACACGGGATACGAGATCACGACGACCGCCAGGACGGTGCCGCCGGGCGGAAACCTCGCCAGGAGCACGGCCACGGTCGGCGGCGGGTCTTTGATGATCGCGAACGCCATGAAACTTCCAACCGTCACGAATATCGACGCCATCAGCGCGCCGCTGGCCAGCCCGGCGATCAGTGCGTCCAATGCTCGCCTCGTTCAGGGTCCCACGCCGTCACGAGGTTCGACTGCTCTCCGTGCGTGTGGGTCAGCAGCAGTCGGATGGCCGACCCGAATTCCCGCTTCGCGACAGGCGAGTACATCGTTGGCCCGCTTCCGGACAGATGCACCTCACGGGCGCCCAGCGACTCGAACATCGCCCATTGGTCGGACAAACCGGGGACCGCCCGCTTGGCGACTTCGTCGAATACGTTGAACAAGAACTGGGGCGGCACGTCCCCGCCGCCGCGGATGCGAGCGTCCAGCTTGCGCGTCAGCGCGCCTTTCGTGTAGTCGGACGGCTCGACCGCTGAGTACATCGTCGCGGTCTTGTTGTCGATCGCCGCCTTCGGTGTGAACAGCACGATCCACGGCAAGTCGGCGGCGGGCAGACTTCGGACCTTCTCGCCCCGACCGGACAGCATGGCCGTTCCGCCACGAAGTAGATACGGGACGTCGGAGCCCAACTCGGCGGCGATCGCTTCAAGCTCCGGAGCTTCGAGGTCGAGTTTCCAGAGCTGGTTCAACGCGTTCAACGTGGCCGCGGCATCGCTGCTGCCTCCACCAAGCCCGGCGGCGACTGGAATGTGCTTCTCGATCTCGACCCGAGCTCCCAACGTCGTGCCGGTTCGCTCTCGAAGCATCGACGCTGCCTTGAACGCCAGGTTCTCCTCGGGCGCCAGACCCTCGATGTCGCACGATAGGGTCAAAGACTCCGATGGGTGGATCGTGATCACGTCGTGCAGTGAGATTGTTTGGACGATGGACGCGATCTCGTGAAATTCGTCCGGCCTGCGGCCTTGGACCTCGAGCGTCAGGTTGATCTTGGCGTGGGCCTCCACGGTAATCATGCGTCCGCTCCGCCAGGATGTTGACGCCACAGATCGTAAAGCGAACCCCACTCTTCGATCGAAAGTGTCGCGGGACGGCGTTTGGGATCGATGCGGGCTGAATCCAGCAATGAATCGACCGCGTCGGCGGGCGCGCCGAGCCCAGTCTTCAGACTGTTGCGAATCTGTTTGCGCGGCGCTCTGAACCCGGCAGCCGCGAATTCGATGAACCGTTCGTGGGAGTCGAATGACAGCGCGGGAGAGTCGTACACGTCGATGCGCACGACGGCCGACGTGACTTTGGGCGCGGGCCTGAAAGCCCTCGGTGGCACGGAAAAGGCGACTTTAACGGCACCGTAAAGCTGAATCATCACCGACAGCAGGCCCATGTCTCCGGGCCGTGCCGCCATCGAACGTCCAACCTCCCGCTGAACCATGACGACCATCACGCTGGGCGCTGGTTTGGCTGTCAGGAACTTGCGGATGATCGGGTTGGCCGCGTTGTAAGGCAGGTTTGCCACGAACTTGTATCGCTCACCCGGCGCCATGAACGCGTCGATCTTCACTTCGCGGGCGTCGTCGTGCACGATCTCAACGTTGTCAACGGCGGCGTACTTTTCGCGCAGACGCGGCGCCAACTCGTCGTCGAGCTCGACGGCGATGAGCCGCCTGGCCGCCTCGGCCAGATGTGTGGTGAGCGCCCCCTTGCCGGGGCCGATCTCGAGAACCGTGTCGTCTTCGGAAACCTCGGCTTCGGACACAATCCGGCGGGCGACCCGAGAATCGACGAGGAAGTTCTGCCCCAGCGACTTTTTCGCGGCGGGGCGTCGAACTCGGCGCTCCGCACGCGACGCGGCAGGACGGGGGATGCCCGCTGAAGAATTCTGACTCATAGCTGAGGACGAAGGTAGGCCGTGCACCCCCATTCGATCCCTTCCGCCGGCATGATCGGCAAGACCGACTCAGGCCAGGTGACCCTGCGGCGCTCGGAAATAACTACTTACCGCTGCTTTCTTCCGAACCTGACGGGATTCGCAGGTTTCCGCCGCGCAGGACCCAGCCATCAACACCGGCGCTTCCCGGCAGAGGCTGCGCAAAGAAGACCTCAGGGAGGAATTCAGCCTCGCTAGAGCGGATTGCGAGTTCAGGGCACCGCTATCTCCCCGCCTAGCACGGCCTGCTTTAATGGTAGGTCACGGCTAAACGGGGTGTCAAATCACCGACTCGGTTGCTGTGAGTCTTACGGCTGGCTTTTCATGGAAAGTGAAATCCGCTGTCTTTCGAGGTCCACGTCGAGCACTTTGACCGTGACCTTCTGGAGCACTTTGACCACGTCGCTGGGATTCTTGACATAGCTGTCCGAGAGTTGGCTCACGTGGACGAGCCCGTCCTGGTGGACGCCGACGTCCACGAATGCGCCGAACGCGGCAACGTCGGTCACGATTCCCGGCAATGTCATCCCGGGCTTCACGTCGTCGATGGAGTTGACTTCCTCGGCGAAACTGAATGTCTCGAACTCGGGACGCGGGTCCCTGCCCGGCCGGCCCAACTCGGCGACAATGTCGTTCAACGTGGGCAGGCCGATTTCCTCGCTCACATGGCTTTGTACGTCGATCCGCTGGCGTAGGGCATCATCTCGCATCAGATCCGAAACCGAGCATCCGAGGTTCCAGGCCATCTGGTCAACGATATAGTAGCTCTCAGGGTGGATTGAGCTGGCGTCCAACGGGTCGTCGCCCCGAACTCGGAGGAAACCCGCCGCCTGCTCAAACGCCTTCTCGCCCAATCGCGAGACGTCCTTCAGGGAGCTTCTGTTCGTGAATGCCCCGTGCCGGTCCCTGTGCGCAACGATGTTGTGGGCCAGCCGAGGCCCCAGTCCGGACACGTACGTGAGCAACTGCTCGCTGGCCGTGTTGACATCCACTCCGACGCTGTTGACGCAGTTAATGACAACGTCGTCCAATCTCTCTTTGAGGAGCTTCTGATCGACGTCGTGCTGGTACTGACCCACTCCGATGGACTGTGGATCGATCTTCACCAGTTCGGCCAGAGGGTCGACGAGCCGCCGGCCTATCGACACGGCGCCCCGCACGGTAAGGTCGTGGTCGGGAAACTCCGCTCGGGCGACGTCCGACGCTGAGTAGACCGAGGCGCCGCTTTCGTTCACCATGATGACGGGGATTCGACTGCCGAGACCCAAGTCCCGGAAGAACGCCTCAGTCTCTCGACCGCCTGTGCCGTTCCCCACGGCGATGACTTCGACGCCGAACAGGTTGACCAGTTTCAGGATGGTCGTTTTCGCCTCGTTGGCCCTGTTTTCGCCTGACAAAACGTAAACGACGTCGTTGTGGAGCAGCGCGCCCTGCCTGTCGAGGACGACTATCTTCGCTCCGGTTCGAAATCCCGGATCGGCGGCGAGGACAATCTTGCGGCCCAACGGAGGCGCCAGCAACAGCTCGCGCAGATTTTCCGCGAATACGTTTATCGCGGTTCGGTCGGCGCGTTCTTTGATCGCGTTTCTGGCCTCTCTCTCGATAGCCGGACCTAGCAGCCGTTTGTAGCTGTCGTCGACCGCCGAACCGACTTGCTCGCCGCTGGGGTTGTCATCGGTGACGAAGAGGCCCGCCAGCACCTCGAGCGCGGCGGGCTCCGACGGCGAGATGCGCACCGACAGAAACGACTCGTTTTCGCCTCGGAACATCGCCAGAATCCGGTGCGACGGCGCGTTTGCCAGCGGCTCTTCCCATTCGAAATAGTCGCGGTACTTGGCTCCACGCTCTTCACCGTCTTTGACCGATCGTGACCTGAGCACGCCTTGCCTGGCAAACAGTTCGCGCACCCTGCCTCGAGCCGCACTGTCCTCACTGACCCGCTCGGCGAGAATGTCACGGGCGCCGCTGAGAGCTTCATCCACGTTCGCGACACCCAAGCTTTCGTCGACGAAAGGCATGGCTTTGGCGGCGATGTCGATGTCAGTCTGCGTCCATATGATTTCGGACAAGGGCTCCAAACCTTTTTCGCGAGCGATCGTCGCCCGGGTGCGCCGTTTGGGACGAAACGGGAGATATACATCCTCCAGCGCTGTCATGGACTCGGCGGAATCGACCTGCGCCCGCAGATCGTCCGTCAAGAGCTCGCGCTCGGCCAGCGACTTCAGAATCGCGTCCCTGCGATCGTCGAGCTCGACGAGGGTGGCCAGCCTGTCCCGGATCGCCGCGACCGCAACTTCGTCCAACATGCCTGTCGCCTCTTTGCGATAGCGCGCGATGAACGGAACGGTCCCGCCTTCGTCCAGGAGTGCAACCGTTGCCCTGACTCGGTCCAATGGGAGCTTTAGGCGCCCTCCAATGCGTTCGATCTGGCTCTCAATCATGATGGCCTCGCCCGCGATGACGCCTATTGCATCATCACATTATCTGTTAATAGCAGAAAGATAATGTACCACCAACGCGGCATGAGCGCTGTGTTCCCGAGCTTGAAACAGGCGCTGCCTGCCACCGTCAACCGAGAACGACTCGGGCTGATCGAACGAGGACTGGATGTAGAGCGTGACCAGGCGCCCGGTGGACGCGGTTGACTGATTCGCGTCTTGCGGATAGAGGCGATAAAATGTGTGGTTTACCGACGTTCACGCTGACGGGAGTTCAAATGTCCAAGCGCATGACGATAGTATTCGATGACGACGGGTGTATACCGCACTGAAGGTCGAGGCAGCGCGGACAGGCCGTTACGCGAAGGATATAGTGGCGGAGGCGCTGATCGAGTGGTTCGAGGCCAAAGAAGACGCGGAACTATCGCAAGGGCTCGATGAGGTCTGGGCTGAATTGCAGCGTGACGGTGGAGTAGATGCTGAAACAGTCTTCGCCCAATTTAAAACCGAGGTTGAAAGTTAGACTGCAACTCGTCGCCAACGATTGCCCACATTCAGAAGCAGGAAACCCAGTATCCTGAGTCAGAAGTTCGTATGATATTGTCGCGAGCCTTCGACAAGCTCAAGCCGAACGGAGCAAGGGTTTTTCCGTTCGTGGTGAGCCTGTCGAACCACCCCGACGTTTCCACTCGATTTGCGATTTATGCCACGAAGTTGGGACTCAGAACACTAGTTGATCTTTCCCGCCATGGACATCCACAAATCCCTTTCGTCCCTGTTTTCGCTTGCGTCTCTGGCCCCAGCGCTTCGCCCTTTGCCGGTCGCGCTGTCATCGACCTCCCCGTCTACTTCACGAACGGCGCCCCGTCTGCCTTGATCGCGTCCTCGACCCTGATTCGGTGTGACCAGAGCATGACCTCGGGCAAAGCGTCGGTCGCGAAGTATCGCAGCTCCGTGCTCTCGTCGGAGAGCGTCAACTCACCGTCAATCCGTACGCACTCGAATACGGTGGTCACGACGTGCGCGACGTTTCCGTCTGGGTACTGGATTACGCAGAAGTTGGCGGGGTCTGAGTAGACGCCGACCATTCGTCCGATTCTGACGTGCAGGCCGGTCTCTTCGTACACCTCCCGCACGGCCGCGTCGGCGACGGGCTCTCCGATCTCGACGTGGCCGCCCGGCAAACCCCAGAAGCCGTTGTCTGAACGATGTTCAAGCAGAACTCGACCGTCGTCATCGAATATGATCGCATTCGTCCCGACCGCCAACCGGTCAGGCGCTCGCTTCAGCGGTCTGCCGATGTTGTCCGGGTGCTTTTTCCAGTCGAATTCAAAATCCATATGAACTGTGACCTCTCACTTATGCATGGTCGGTGAAGACTGGCATCCCGACGACGATGCCGACCCGGCGCCGCCCGACCGAGGTTACGGGGCGTTGCCCCGCGTCGCCACCCCGACGATGTTCGGAATCGTGACCGGGACGCCGACCGACAGGCTGAACTGTCGGTAGTCCACGTTCTCGAAGCCGGCTCGTTCGATGTCGCCGCCGATGCCTCTGTCGAGATTGCACCCGGTCGTGAAGAATCGCCACGGCGGGTTCAGCCAGGTTTGCCATCGGCTCGCCCAATGATGGGGCGATACGACGTGTTCGTAGAACAGGAACCGCCCGCCCGGTTTCAGGACTCGCCTAGCCTCATTCACTACCGCTTCTACGTCTTGGACCATGCACAGAACCAGCGTAGTCAGCACGCAGTCGAACGTGCCGTCCGGGAAGGGAATGCTCTCGCCGAATCCGGGTACGATGTTGACCGCCCTACCCTGGCGTTCGGCGTTTCGCCGCAGCTTTCGAGCCATGTGCGGGTTCGGCTCCAGGACTGTCAGGCGAACGTCTTCGGGATAGAACGGCAAATTCGCGCCGGTGCCGCCGCCGATCTCGAGCACGTCGCCGTCGCTCACGCCCGCGGTTTCGCGGCGAAACGGGATTACTCGATTCTCGACGCCCGCGTTCAACAGGTCATACCATGTCGCGAACAGCCTTTTTCCCAAACCGTCGTATCGCATCGGTTACGTTTCGATCTCCCCTCGTTACGTCTACAGGTCGCCGTCGCCCGGTGCAAACCCAGCCTATGTGAGCCTTTGTCTGCGGTCTGAGACGCATCACATTTGACCAGTTGGTCAGGAGCCTGTCAAACGACCCGATGCTATAATCTCCTCGATGAATTCGGGCAGGAGCGTGCGATGGACCTTCATGACAAAGTCGCGATTGTAACCGGCGGCAACGGCGGACTTGGGCAGCGGATCTGCCATGCATTGGCCGACGCCGGCTGTCGCGTCGGAGTCGTCTACGCGCAGAGCCGCGACGAGGCGCAACAAGTGGCGGACGAGCTCGGCGGCGACGCTAAGGCGGCGGCGTTTCAGTGCGACGTGACCGATCCGGCGCAGGTCGAGGCTCTGGTCTCCGCCGTGTCGGCCAAATTCGGTCGCGTGGACATACTGGTCAACGACGCGGCGTACAACAAGTGGATTCCGTTCAACGACCTGGACGGCATGACCAACGAAGAGTGGGCTCGGATGCTGGACGTCAATCTGACGGGCCCGATGATGGCGATCAAGGCAGTCGTCCCGGAGATGCGGCGTCAGGGCGGTGGGAGGATCGTGAACATTTCGTCGGTTGCCGGACTGGGGCCGCAAGGCTCGTCGATCGGATACGCGGTCTCGAAGGCAAGTCTGATCCATCTCACCAAGTGCATGGCTGTAGCCCTCGCGCCGGACATATTTGTCAATTGCGTCGCCCCGGGATTCCTCGAAGGCACCCGCGCCACGGCAAATCTCTCCCCAGAGTACCGGGCGCAAGCTGCCGCCTCGTCACTGCTCGAACGCGCCGTCGACAAAGACGACGTGGGCCGCCAGGTGACCGAGTTTTGCGCCACCGACAGTGTGACCGGGCAGACTCTGGTGATGGACTCCGGGCGAGTCTTCCACTGAGAAAGCCTGCCGACCGGCGGATGCCCCAGGCGCGGGACACCCTTCCGCAATGCGATGCATCTAACCTCACGGGCGAAAAGCTCCGCAAAACTCAACAGGACGTGAATCAATGGCAAGCAAAGACATCAGCTATGACGTACTCATCATCGGACAAGGGGCGTCTGCATATGCAGCGGCGTTGTATGCCACCAGATACCAGATCAAACCGATAATCTTCGGCGCCGTTTTCGGCGGTGAGACGGCGACCGGCAGCAGCATCGAAAACTACCCCGGCATACCCGAGATCGACGGATTCGATCTGATGATGCGATTCCGCGAGCAGGCGGAGAGCAACGACGGGCCAATCGTCGACGAGAACATCGTTTCAGCCGCCAGGATGGAGGACTGTTTCCAGGTGACGACCGACTCCGGAGAAGTCTACCAGGGCGCCTCAGTGATCCTCGCCGTCGGGCGAGAGCGCCGCAAGCTGGGCTTGGCGCACGAGACCGAGTGGATGGGCAGAGGCGTCTCGTTCTGCGCCACCTGTGACGCTCCAATGCATCGGGGCAATACCGTCGGTGGCGGCGACGCGGCGGTCAAGGGCGCCGTGCTTCTGAGCAAGTACGCCGACCAGGTCTACATCATCTATCGCGGCGACCGCTTCACCCGGCCCGAGGCCATGAACATCAGACAGCTCGAAGAGCCGACCAACCTGCACACGATCTTCAACGCCAACGTCGTCGCCCTCGAGGGGACGGACGGCCTCGAAGGCGTGGCGCTGGACCGAGAGTTCAACGGAAGCCGGCAGATCAAGATGGCGGGCATCTTCATCGAAATCGGCGCCGACCCCAGGGTCGAGCTCGCCAACCAATTGGGCGTGAAACTCAACGAAACCGACGAGGTGATGGTGGACAAGCACGGCGCCACAAGCGTCGAGGGCGTGTTCGCGGCGGGAGACCTGACTGATGCAGCGGGTGACCTGAAGCAGACGATCACGGCCGCGGCCGGCGGCGCACTTGCGGCGACCGCGGCGTACGACTACGTTGCCGAGCACGGGAACCGCTGCGAAATCCACGCGATGGGATACTCGCTGGCGTCGTGAGGCGATGATCGACAGGACAACGTCAGTGGCCGCTGGCCCGAGCGAATGCGGGAGCGAGGGCGGCCACCGCATCTGTCGAATGAGGCGCCCACTGTTCTGAGTCAGAGGTTCGTATGAAAGTGTCGCGAGCCTTCGACAAGCTCAGGCCGAACGGAGCAAGGATTTTCCCGTTCGTGGTGAGCCTGTCGAACCATCCGACGTTTCCGCTTGATCTGCGATGTGCGCGCCGATGTTGCGATTCAAGACACTAGTGGTAGCAGCCCCGCGCCAGGATGGGCCAGACTGCTTCCACCTTGCCGTTTCTGACCGCGATGAACTCGTCCCAACGGTTCACGAGGATGTCCTGCTGTGCGCTTAACAGCATGAACTGGTCTCCGATATTGAGAGGCATGTCGCCATCGGAACGCAGGACGATGTGCTCCGACTCGAGCGTAGCGACTTCGATCTCGGGCATGTCCTCCACCGTTGGCAATACGCCTCCGGGCGCCGCCAACGCCCTGTAGCCGACGTCGCCAACGGCCACGTTGGAACTGGGCCGGCTGATGACGGTGCTCAACGTTCGGGCCGCGTATCGGAAGTCTTCCATGTAATCGGAGCTGGTGCACATGAGAGCATAGGTTCCGCCCTGCACTTCGGTCACGCCCTCAACCTCCGCCGCCACGTCCACGGTCCAGGTCTCGCCGGTGGACACGATCTCGACGGGAATGCCGGCCGCCACGATGGCGTCGCGCACCTCGAGGCAGATATCCATGTATCGACGCCCTTCGATGAAACGAGTTTCGCGGTCCGGGTCCCCCGCTAAAGTTTGGTGACTCATCACGCCTTTGAACGCGATCCCAGGCAACTCCGTTGCGAGCTTTGCGAGCTCGACGCCGTGTTCCGGCGACCTGACCCCGGCCCTGTGCATGGACGTGTCGACCTCGATGATGACGCCGACCGTCGTCCCGAAGTCGCGAGCTGCGTCGGAAAGAGCTTCGAGCGGCCCACGCGAATCGATCGCGACCTTGACGTCGGCGACGCGAGAGATGCCGCACACGCGTTCGAGCTTGTCGCGGGTCACGACCTGGCTCGTGATGAGAATGTCTGAGATGCCGCCCTCCACCATCACCTCGGCCTCGGAGACCTTCGCCGTGCACACCCCGTTGACGGTGCCGCCCGCGCGGATCTGCTTGTGCGCGATGATCGGCGTCTTGATGTTTTTGGCGTGCTCACGCATCTTGCACTCTGTGTCTCGATAGGTCTCCGCCACGAAGCGGAAGTTGTGCTCAAGCGCATCGAGGTCGATGAGCAGGCACGGTGTGTCCAGCGACTCCACCGGCGTCCCGATCCTTGGTCGATAGCTATCCATCCTGACTCCTCGTTGTGTTTCTCAGATCGGGGATGTTATGCAGCTTGGCCGTAAACGGCCAGAGCACCCGTTTCGTCTGCACCACGTTTGCCGTTGGTCTCAGTTCACCTGAGGTGAATCTGCCTAAGGCATGACCTTCAGGCCGAACCCACGCGCGCGTTGGCTTGGCCGTAAACGGCCAGAGCACCAAAGGCCGGAATCCGGTGGTCTCAGCCTTCAGGCCGAACCCGTTGCACCCACCCTACCGGTACCGTCCCCGCGCCGCGACTTCCCAGGTCGCGACGAGCTTGCCGTCTTGGGCGGCGTATATGTAGTCGTACAAATTCGCGCAATTGGCGATGTCCGCGGGTATCAGCCAGACTTTGTCGCCGATCTCGAACTCGCTCTGCGCGTCGCCTTCCAGGGCCACGCCTCCGTGTTCGGCGCTCATCCGAGTCAACGTCGCGCCCGGAATGCCGTCGATCGCCGGCAGGCCCGTGTCGGCGCTGGCCGCCTTTTGGCCGGTGTCGAGCCATGCGAGATCGAGTTCTGGATGGGTGATCACCGTGGTAAGGAGTTTGGCCGCATGCTTCAACCCAGGGTGTAGCGAACCGTAGTTGTGGTCCATCAGCGCGTAGACGCCGGTTACGACTTCGGTGACCACGCCCGAGTCGTCGTCGCTGGCCAGATCGTGGGCGCCAGCGAGGCATACGGTGTCGACATCGAGTCCGGCCTGTCTTACGGTGTCGCGCGCTGCCTTCATCGCGCTCAGCGCATTCGATCCCGGATTCGACCCTACTCCGACTCGTGCGAACAATCCGCTGAATCGGAGACCGTCGGCGTTCGAGATCGATCTCGCCAGGTTCGCTGCTTCTTCGGCGGATTCGACTCCGGGCTGTTCGTCGCCCGTCCTGACCTGCACGAGCGCTCGGAGCGATACGCCTTTGGCTGAGGCCGCCTCGGAGAATCGGGCGACGACGTCTTGTCGCTCGACCAGCACCGTCAGGTCGCTCGTCATCGCGAGCCCGCACGCCGCTTGTATCTTGGCGTCCGTCACGAGGAGATTGGCGATCAGGATGTTGCCGATGCCTTCTTGCGCGAAAACTTTGGCCTCTCCGACCGTCGAGACCGCCACGCCGCCGACGGTCCCGCCGGACGAGAGCTGCCTGCTGGCTACGGCAGGGCAAAGGTGTGCGCTCATGTCCGGTCTCAGAGCCAATCCGCCGTTAGCGAAGGCGCCGTGGACGGTTTCGAGATTGTGGTTCAACGCGTCGAGGTCCACGACCAAAGCGGGAGTGTCGAGCTCTTCGACGGGGGTCCCTACAGGCTTGAATACGGGTCGTTCCATGGTTGCAACACCCTGAGTCGACGGAATGCGAGACGTGCGAATGGGCAGACCGACGATATCACAGAAGCGGGTGTCGGTCTATCGTTCGGCGCAGCGTCGCGACCCGGCGCGGATTGGACTTATTGCCCGCTGGTGTTATATTCGGTCATGCTCGATCCGAACACGACGGAGGAACAAATTGTTCGTCATTAACGGAGCCAGACTGATCGACGGGACCGGCGCCGGGCCCAGGGAAGGAATGGATGTTGTCGTTGACGACGGCGAAATCGTCGAGATCTCGCCGGCAGGCGCCCGTTCGGTCCCCGACGACGCGGACCGCATCGATGCCAGCGGCATGACGCTGATTCCGGGATTGATCGACTGCCACGATCACCTGAGTTCGTTCGGTTATGGGCTTGCCGACAAGTGGGGTCTCACAGAACCGAGCAGCCTTCGTCACATGCGCATCGCATCCGTTTTGGAGCAGACGCTGCACACCGGCTACACGACGGTGCGCGACGCCGGCGGGCTGGAAGCTGGGTTCAGGACCGCCGTCGATGAAGGGTTGGTTCCGGGACCGAGCCTTCAGGTCGTGCTCGACGTCATCACACCGACCGGCGGCATCGGCGACCATGCCAGCCCCTCCGGCTACCATCACCCGGCGCCGCCCAACCCGTCGCTGCCCGATGGCGTTGCCGACGGACCGGACGAGATGCGTCAGCGGGTGCGACAGATGGCATTGGCCGGGGCAGACGCCATAAAGACCGGCACAACCGGCGGCGCCAGTTCCCGTCTTGGCTTCGGCCCCAAGGACACGAACATGAGGCCGGAAGAGCTGGCCGCCTTGGTGGACGAGGCGCATTCACTCGGCAAACGCGTGATGTGCCACGCATTAGGCGGCCCTGGTCTTCGCGCCGCCATCGAGGCGGGCGTCGACTCGATCGAGCATGGCACACACCTCGACGAAGACCCTGACTTAGTCCACATGATGGTCGAGAAGAACATCTTCTACATACCGACATTCAGCGTTTACATCTACCATCGGGCGCAAGGCACGCCTCACGGACGGGCCCGTTCGGAGGAGCTAACTCAGCATCACATCCGCAGCCTGGAGTTGGCCATGGAGGCCGGAGTGAAGATCGTAGCCGGCACCGACGCCGGCGGCTGGGTGCATTGGAACAACGCTCAAGAGATATCTTGCCTTGTAGCTGCTGGAATGTCGCCGGCCGACGCGCTGGCCGCCGCCACCTCCCGCGCTGCGGAATGCCTCGGCATCGACGGCAGCGTCGGCACGGTCGAGAAAGGAAAGCGCGCCGACCTCGTTCTCATCGACAGGGATCCTCTGGCAGATGTGTCAACGCTGGAAAAGGGCGCGAGTGTCCGTTTGGTCATGAAGAACGGCGCAGTGGCGGTCAATCACCTGTAAACGAACCTGAACCAGCGCCAATTTGATAACATGGGCGTGGGATCGTGGCGCCAAGGAGTCCGGTTTGGAGCTTACGGAGTTCGAGTTCAAAGACGTTAAGCTGATGGAAGGCGAAGATATCGCCTTTGCGATTAACGTCGCCGATCCCGCGGGCAGACCGTCGTCCAAGTACCCGGAAGCATTGTTGCTGACCGACACCAGGGTGATTCATCTGAGCGGGCCGCAAAAGAACCGTCGGGTTGTAATGGCGGCTGTTGAAGACATCGTCTCGGTCGAGATCGCCAGCTACCGGCGCGGGGTCGCCTCGTACCTCTGGGCCGCCCTCGCGTTCGTGCTGGCGTTCGTGCTGTTCGCGACCATGGAGAACTCAGTGATCCGCCTGGGGGCCTCGGCCGTGGTGCTCTTGATGGGCGTTTACCTGATAGTGAGCCAACTGACGGAACCTGGCAGGCCCACGGCGATCTTCAAGGCCGGCGCCACCGAGATTAACTGGTCCTACGGGCCAGACGACGACGCTGACGACGTGAACTCGTTGATCAGCAGGCTGTTTCAGATCAAGGCCGCCAACGGGAGCAGGAACGGCAGCCACCGATCGTTCGCCCCCCGCTAGCCCAATCGGAGGCCTGGCACGACATCCAAGGCCCAACTTCGCCGTGCCCCGCCCCTCAGGTGGAAGAACGCTGCCGCGCCGATCATCGCGCCGTTGTCCGTGCACAACGCGGGCCGCGGGACCACCACCTGCACCGGTGACTTATCCGCCATTTGCTGTCTCAAATGCGAGTTGGAAGCAACCCCTCCGCCCAGCAAGATTCCCCGAACGCCGCGATCTTCCGCGGCTTTGAGCGTCCTCGTCACCATGCAGTCGACCATCGCCTCTTGGAAAGCTCTCGAGAGGTCGGCGACTTGTTGAGGATCTAGCTCGCCGTTCTTGGGCGGCGGATACAGACCTTTCTCCTCCGCCCTCCTGAGCACCGCGGTCTTGAGTCCGCTGAAGCTGAAGTCCAGGGAGCCTTTCACCGACGGCCGAGGCAATCGGGGTTCGGCGCCCGTTCCGGACTCGGCGGCGCGTTGAATGGCAGGTCCGCCGGGAAACCCCAGTCCCAGAACCCGCGCCGCCTTGTCGAACGCCTCGCCCGCGGCGTCGTCTCTGGTCCGGCCGATCAGTGTGTAGTCGCCATGACCTCTCATCACGATCAGGTCCGTGTGCCCCCCGGACGTGATCAGGCACATCAGCGGGAAGCCCGGCGCCATCTCCGGATCGACGCCGTCTTCGAGCCACGAGGCGTATATGTGGCCTTCGAGATGGTTCACGCCGATGAATGGGATGTCGTAGGACAGCGCAAGGCCTTTGGCCGAGTTGACCCCGACCAGCAACGAGCCCGCCAAGCCTGGCCCATGAGTCACGGCGACTCCGTCCAGCTCTCCGAGCTCGACGTCCGCTTGCTGCAGCGCCTGCTGCACCACCGGCATCATCGCCTTCATGTGCTGCCTCGATGCGATCTCCGGCACGATGCCGCCGTACTGAGCGTGAAGCTCCTCCTGCGAGGCGATGACGTTCGACCGGATGGCCACGCCGTCCTCGATGACCGCCGCCGCGGTCTCGTCGCATGAGGTCTCGATTCCCAGGATCTTCATGGTGTTATTCTAAACGCCTCTTTTTCTGGTCTCAGACTGCAGGGAGGTTCACTCCCCTCGCAGCGCCGGCAGGCGCGCCTTGATGCCGTCTACCGATAGCGCCAGCGCCGTTCCCTCGGTCAGAACCCCGGATTGGTTGAACGTCACCCGCAAAGTCATTATTCCAATCACTTCGCCCCTGGAGTTCAACAGCGGCCCTCCGCTGTTGCCGGGATTGGCGGCGGCGTCGGTCTGCAAGTATTCGAGCCCATTGTACGTTCTCTTGGAAGATGCGATGCCTTTTGTGACGTTGACCGCGTCGCCGAGAACGGCGCTCAAAGGAAACCCGATGACGACGATCTCATCCGCCAGGTTGGTCGAGTCATAGTCGCCGAAGACCAGCGCGGGACGGTCGAAGTCCGACCCGACCGACACGAGCGCTAGATCAGCCTTCTCGTCGATTCCGATCACGTCTCCGGTCACGCTGATCTTGATCTCGCCGCGGTCCACGGCGATCGTCGCTTTATGAAACCTTCCGACGACGTGCGCATTTGTCAGGATCAATCCCCGGTCGACGAAGAAACCGGAGCCCGTTCCCGCTGGCGTTTTGATCGCGACGACAGACCGTACGGCTTCCGACACCATGTCAGACACAGTCGGCGTCGGTGTCGGGGTCGGGGCTGGCAGCGGCGTTGGCGTCGGCGCTTCAGGGACCGGCGTGGGACTGGGCGTTCGCGTCGGTACGGGGCTTGGCGTTAGCTTCAAATTCTGTCGCATCGTTTCGGCCTGCACGGCCAAGATCTCCTCCACCTTGGCCTCGACGGTCGCCTCGATGCTTGGCGGCTCGATAGGCGGAGTCACGTCGCCGCAGGCTCCGGCCCACACCAAGGCGGTGACGCCGGCGAGAACCGCCAGGAGTCGAGACGTTATGACCGACGACATTCGTGGCGTCGATACGAGTGTTCCTGATCCATTTAGAGTCGTGTTCCGTTCTGGCCGCTGGCGCGATGCGGTCATCTATCCTCAAGCCCCTCATCACGTATCAGAGCGTACACGAACGCGTCGATGGTCTGCCCGTCTTTGGTGACCGATTTGCGTTCGCGGCTCTCCAACGTGAACCCGGCCTTCTCCAGGACGCGAGCCGATGCCGGGTTCCACTCGAATACGCCGGCATGGCGCCGCACCAGGTCGAACCGGGCGAACGCGTACTCGACGATTGCCAGGGTCGCTTTCGTGGCGATGCCTTTGCCCCAGAACGGCTCGCCCAGCCAGTACCCGATCTCCGCGGACCGCCTGGCGACATCGCCTTGCCGCTGGATCGAGATGCCCCCGGCGGCCTCCGAGGCTGATGCGATCGCGAACGAGGTCACGGGTGATTCGACGGTGACACGTTCAGTGTAGGTTCGCGCGTCTTCCAACGTATACGGGTGTGGGAACCCGTCCCGCAAGTTACGCCATATGTTCCGGTTGTTTGCGTACTTGGCGAGGGCGTGAATGTCGCTCGGTTGCCAGGGTCGAAGCTCCCAACCATTGCCTAACGCTATCTTCGTCATTGCAAATCACCTTCGGTGAGACGGCGAACGGATTTGGCTCGTTTCATTGCTTTTAGCGTTTCGGAATGGTTTCGGCGACTACTTCCTGGGCACGCATCAGCACGTCTGCGCGCCGGTCGGCGTGGGGCAGCAAGTAGAGCTTGCCGGCCCGAACGCCCAGCCGATGCCGCCGGCCGCGCCCGTAATCACCGCCGTTTTGCCCTCGAAATCCTGCACGGGGTTATATCCCCCTCTCGCCGCGTCGGAGCGGTACGTACGGGTGGGCGTCGGCTACTTCTTCGTTGAACGTCAGGCCCAAGCCCGGTCCGGTCGGAAGATCGACATAGCCGTCCTTTTGCCTCGGGAGCCCGTCGAACACCTCGAAATAGTGAGGCTCGTAGAACTCGGCGTGGTACTCCTGGATCAGGAAATTTGGCATTGCCGTATCCAGATGGAGACTCGCGACTGTTCCGACTGCCGCGTTGGTGTTGTGAGGCGCCATCATCACGTGCCTGGGTTCCGCGATGGCGGCTATCTTCTTGAGCTCGGTGATGCCGCCCGCGTTGCATATATCGGGTTGCAGTATGTCGACCGCGTCAGCCTTGACCAGCTCGTAGAACGGGAACTTCAGGTACAAGCGCTCGCCGGTTGCGATCGGTATGCTGACCTGGTCTCGCACTTGGGCCATTTCGGACACGTTTTCTTCGGACACCGGCTCCTCGAACCAGAACGGTCTGTACTGCTCCAGGCGCTTGCCGAGATGGATAGCGGTATAGACGTTGAACTTGGCGTGCACCTCGACCAGAATCTCGACGTTGGGACCGACAGCCTCGCGAACCGCAGCGACACGGTCCTCGGCGAGCTGCGCCTCTTCGGGCGAGATGGTGTAGTAGTTGTGCGTGCCAAACGGGTCGAACTTCATGGCGGTGTAGCCCATCGCCACGACGCGCTTCGCCTCCGCCGCGTTCTGCTCCGGCGTGCCTGGGTTCGTGTACCAGCCGTTGGCGTACACCCTGATCCGCTCGCGAATCGGGCCTCCGAGCAGCGAGTAGATCGGCACGCCGAGCGCCTTGCCTCGCAGGTCCCACAGCGCCAGGTCGATCCCCGAGAGCGCCGTGGAGAACATCCTCCCGCCCCGTCCGTTGTTGTCCTGGTGCAGTCGCATCCAATGGAGCTCGTGGGCCATCGGGTCCTTGCCGATCAAATACGACTCCGCCATGTCTTGCAGAAGTTGGGAGACCAACGGGTCGAATCCGAGCATGGACGACTCGCCTAGGCCTTCGATTCCTTCGTCGGTCTGCAGCCTGACAATGAGCCAGTTTCGCTTGGCGTTGCGATGCTGCGACGAGAATATGTGGGTCTTCAGTCCGGTGATCTTCATGACGCGCGCCCTCCATGGATTGGCTACGGCGGAGTGTACTACGGGCCGATGTGGCAGGCAATCTTCGGGTCGCGTCGCGCTCGACCTGATGCTATGATGTGGCGCGACTCACAGGCACAATCGATAATGAGGTGAACACGTTGAACCGTCAGCGCTCGGAGCAGCTTTACGACGAGGCCAAAGAACTGATCCCGGGGGGCGTGAACAGCCCTGCTCGATCCTGGGGCGCGGTCGGCGGCACGCCGATCTTCTTCGCTCGCGGCAAAGGCTCGCACATCTGGGACGTGGACGGCAACGAGTACATCGACTACGTCGGTTCCTGGGGACCGATGATATTGGGTCATGCCGACGACGAGGTCATCAATGCCGTGACGGAGGTCGCCAAGAGCGGGACGAGCTTCGGCGCGCCGACCCAGGCAGAATCCGAAATGGCTTCTCTGGTGCTCGACGCATACCCGTCGATCGACCTCATCCGGTTCGTGAGCTCGGGCACCGAAGCGGGAATGAGCGCGTTGCGGCTGGCCAGGGCTTTCACCGGGCGTGATAAAATCGTGAAATTCGAGGGCGGCTACCACGGCCACGCCGACGCTCTGCTGGTCGCCGCCGGTTCGGGCGCGCTGGCCCACGGGGTTCCCGACAGCGCGGGCGTGACCGGTTCCTTCGCTCAGGACACACTCATCGCCCAGTTCAACGACCTCGACTCGATCAAGGTTCACCTGGACGCTTACCCCGGAGAGATCGCCTGCGTCATCGCTGAGCCGGTCGCCGGCAACATGGGTGTGGTTCCGCCCGATCCGGGGTTCCTGGAAGGTCTCCGGGAGCTGACGACCCAGGCTGGCGCCCTCCTCATCTTCGACGAAGTGATAACGGGATTCAGGGTCGCCCTCGGCGGCGCTCAAGAGCGCTACGGTGTAACGCCCGACCTTACCTGCCTCGGCAAGATCATCGGCGGCGGACTGCCTGTGGGCGCCTATGGCGGCCGAGCGGACATCATGAACGTCGTGTCGCCGCTGGGCCCGATGTACCAAGCAGGCACCCTCTCCGGAAACCCCGTCGCGATGGCGGCCGGCATCACCACGTTGCGCCGGTTGGCGGCGCCGGGTTTCTACGACGACCTCGAGTCCAAAGCCGCTCGCCTGGAGGCTGGGCTCACCGCCGTCTTCGCCGAGGCCGAGACTCCTCTGACGGTCAACAGGGTTGGCTCGATACTGACGATGTTCTTCAACGCCGGACCGGTTAACGGCTGGGCGTCGGTGTCCCAGTCCGACAAAGAAGGCTTCACGCGCTTCTTCCATCGTATGATCGACCAGGGCGTCTACCCGCCGCCGTCCCCGTTTGAAGCATGGTTCGTCTCATCCGCCCACACCGACGAAGACGTCGACAAAACGATCGAGGCGGCACGGCAAGCGCTGAAGTGATCAGGGTCGCGAGGTCAGGGGATGAGCATGTTCTCAGTCACTATTGAGGTCGGCGATCCTCAGGGTGGCCGATTCGAGCCCATTCAAGTGCTAGTCGGCACGAACGCGACGTACAACTCGTTGCCTGGGAGCCTGTGCGTCGGCTTGACGTGGTACCGACGAACAATCGGCGAGTTTTGGACCGGCGTGGGGCCAAGGTTCCCGTTCGTGGTGACCTTGTCGAACCACAGTGCCACTCAAGTGCATGCCTCGATATCTGCAACGAACTGGCGAATGAGGGCACTAGTTCCTAGTGTTGGAAATTGCCGTCAGGATAATCCGTTCGCCCCTTCGGAAATCTCGGGGCAGGCTCACCACGAACGGCTTGGTCTATGCCGATTATCGCGAGCAAGCACTAGTGGAATCGTTTGGCGTTCCGATCGACTGGAGAATATGATTAACATCCTGTGTTATGCGAGGGCGTTACTCTCGACATCATGGTCCTCTCCGCAATCATGGCCGGGGGTCCGTCGATCTGAAATTGGGAACTGGGGTGAAGAATGACCACAATAGGAGCCGGACTTTTTGCTTATGAAGTCTCCGGAGAAAATTGGGGCGCCCTGCCTGAAGGTTGGAGTTTCGTGGAGGCCACGGCCGTCGCGCTAGATTCCCACGACAACGTTCATGTCTTCAATCGTGGCTTGCATCCGATGATTGTCTTCGATTCCGAAGGAAACGTAATTCGCACATGGGGAGAGGGCGTCTTCAGCAATCCTCACGGTGTGGCCATAGGTCCCGACGACTCTGTATACTGCGTCGACAACGGGGACCATGTCGTTCGCAAATTCACTCCTGAAGGAAAGCTCTTGATGACGATCGGTGATCCGGGCAATCCTGCGTCGCCCATGAGCGGCGACCCCTTCAGCTCCCCGACTCAAGTTGCAGTAGACCATCGAAATGGGGACCTGTTTGTGTCTGACGGCTACCAAAATGCTCGGGTGCACAAGTATTCTCCGGATGGACAACACCTGCTCTCCTGGGGCGAATCAGGGACGGACGAAGGCCATTTCAGTCTGCCGCACAATCTTACGACTGACAAAGACGGCTGGGTGTATGTTGCAGACAGAGAGAACCAGCGAATTCAGGTGTTCGACTCCGACGGCAAGTTCGAGGAGCAGTTCGGCCTTAATATCGCCCGGCCAGGCTGCGTATTCGTGGACTATCGAACCGGTGAGAAGCTGGTGTACGTGGGTGAGTTCTTCGCGGGATTCTCTTCCAACTCTGCCGGAATGCGCATTGGTCCCAGGGTCTCGATCCTCGACGCCGATGGGAAGGTTCTGGCAAGGCTGGGTGATCAGACCTTCGGAGAAGAACCCGGCCGATTCTTCTCTCCCCACGGCATTGCGGTCGACTCGCGTGGGGACATCTACGTGGCCGAGGTTTCTCGCACTGAGAACTATGGCGGCCTGATACCGCCCCTCACAGACCCCACGAAAGAGCGTCGCTCGCTCCAGAAGTTGGTGAAGACGATTTGAACCCGTCGACGGTCCGCCCACCCACGTTGTTGAAGACGAATCCGACCGACCAGACCGACATCCTGGATGCGAAAGCTTTCCCTACCGCTCCATCTTGAGGACGCTTAAGAAAGCCTCTTGCGGGATCTCGACGGTCCCGACCCGCTTCATCCGCTTCTTGCCCTTCGCTTGCTTCTTCAGGAGCTTCTGCTTGCGGGTCACGTCGCCGCCGTAGAGCTTGGCCAGCACGTCTTTGCGATACGCCCGAATGGTCTCGCGGGAGATGATCCTGCCGCCGATCGCGGCCTGGATGGGGACCTCGAACGACTGGCGCGGGATCAGCTCTTTGAGCTGCAGGACCAGAGCCTTTCCTTGCCGGTATGAGTTCTCGCGGTGCAGGATTACGGAGAGGGCGTCCACCGATTCGCCGTTGACCAGGATGTCCAGTCTCACGAGGTCTCCTGGCCGGTATCCGGACACCGAGTAGTCCATGGACGCATAGCCCTGTGTCCGTGCTTTTAACTGGTCGTGGAAGTCCAGCAGCACTTCCGAAAGCGGAACGTCGTACTCAAGCAGGACGCGGTTCTGGGTCGCTCCGTCCCCTGCCCCGTTGGCGCCTTCGTGCTGCAGGTACTCCATCTTCTTGAATTCGCCCCGGCGCGACTGGACCAATTCCATCGTCGCGCCAATGAACGCCGAGGGCGTGATGATGGACAGCTCGAGCCAAGGCTCCTGCAATTTGGCGATTCGCTGCGGCGCCGGCAACAGCGCCGGGCTGTCGATCTCGATCTCGCCGCCGTCTGTCAGAACCACACGGTATGCGACGCTCGGCGATGTTGCCAAGAGATCGACTTCGTACTCTCGTTCCAGCCGCTCTTGAACGATGTCCATGTGCAGCAAGCCCAAGAATCCGCACCGGAAGCCGTTGCCCAACGCCATCGAAGTCTCAGGCACGTAGCTGAGCGCCGCGTCGTTGAGTTGCAGCTTCTGAAGCGCCTCTCGAAGTTCGAGGTAGTCCTCGCCGTCGGCTGGGTAGAGGCCGGCGAACACCATCGGCTTCAGAGGCTCGTAGCCTTTCAACGCGTCAGCCGCCGGGTCGTTCGCCATGGTCAGGGTGTCCCCGACCGGCGCTTCGCCGACGCTTTTGAGCCCCGTTGCGAGGTACCCGACCTCGCCGACGCTCAACCCTGTAACCACGGTTGGGGTCGGACCGAAGAAACCCGCCTCCAACAGCTCGCTCTCCGTGCCGCTGGACACCACCCTGACTTTTCCTCGGGCCGGCGCCGATCCTTCGAAGACGCGGACGTAAGCGACCACGCCTTTGTACGGGTCGTACATCGAGTCGAATATAAGCGCCTTCAGCGGACCGTCGGCGGCGCCGGTTGGCGGCGGAACGCGATCGACGATCGCTTCCAACAGGGCGTCAATGCCCAGGCCGGACTTGGCCGAGACGAATAGCATGTCCTCAGGGGCAAACCCGAACGCCTGCTGCACCTCTGTCGAGACCCGGTCGGGTTCAGCCAATTCCAGGTCGATCTTGTTGATGACCGGGATGATCTCGAGGTCGTGCTCCATGGCCAGGTAGACGTTGGCCAACGTCTGCGCCTGGATGCCTTGGGCGGCGTCCACGACCAGCAAAGCCCCTTCGCAAGCGGTCAGACTGCGCGAAACCTCATATGAGAAGTCGACGTGGCCCGGCGTGTCGATCAGGTTGAGCTGATACGTTTCGCCGTCGTCGGCGGTGTGTCCCAACCGCACGGCCTGGGCCTTGATCGTGATGCCGCGCTCCCGCTCCAAGTCCATGGAGTCGAGGTGCTGTTCGACCATAAGCCGTGGATCAACCGTGCCCGTTGCCTGAAGCAGCCGGTCGGCCAGCGTCGACTTGCCGTGATCGATGTGAGCGATAATGCAGAAATTTCGAATTCTTGATGCGTTCATAGGTAAATGGTAGCAGAGTGGGAAAATCGCGCGCTATGGGCGACGCGAGCATAGTGGATCAGCAAAATTCGGTCCTTGGAGGATGAGGCGTCAGCCAGGCGTTAAGTCCGCCGTTCGCATCGGCCAGGGCGAGGAGATCGACATCGCTCGGCGGGAGCGTGGGGAAGGGGAGACTCGAACTCCCACGCCTTTCGGCACATGATCCTAAATCATGCTTGTCTACCAATTCCAACACTTCCCCAGGGCGAACTCGCCTCGTCGCAAGCGAGTTCGCCTGTAATTATAGCGTTGGTGCTTCGGGGGTGTCGAACGTCTTCGCACTCCCTGTGTAAGATTCGGATAGCGTCGAAACTAATTGGTCGATAAGATGTGGCTCGACGGATACGATATTAAGTGCAGGCCCACAACAATCCGGAGGAGGACGCGTTGAGCAGCAATGAATCCGATCGATCAGGCGCTTTGCCCGACAGTGACACGATGTGGGCTGCGGTCCAAACCAAAGACGAAACCTATCTCGATGAGTTCTTTCTGGGCGTGTCGTCGACCGGCATCTACTGCCGTCCGACCTGCCCGAGCCGCACGCCCAAACGAACCAACCTCACGTTCTACAAATCGTGGCAGGAGGCCGAGGCCGGGGGCTTCAGGGCGTGCAAGCGGTGCCTGCCCAGCACGCCGCACTCCCGTCACCCTCACGTCCTTCTGGCCGAAGAGGTATGCCGCCTGATTGAAGCCGCCGCGGACAAACCGCCGACGCTGTCGGAGCTTGGCGCCGCCGTGGGCCGCAGCTCCGGCCATGTGCACCAGGTCTTCCGGGCCGTCATGGGCACGACGCCCAGGCGATACGCGGAGTCGCTCAAGTTCGAGAGCCTGAAATCGGCACTCAAAAACGGGCCAAGCGTGACCGACGCGATCTACGAGGCGGGGTTCGGATCGCCCCGACGCGTGTACGAGCGAGCCAAAGACCAGTTGGGAATGACGCCGGCTGAGTATCGGAAAGGCGGCCACGAAACGACGATTGGCTACCATGTCGCAGGCTGCTCGCTCGGATTCCTGCTGGTTGCGGCAACCCAGAAAGGCATCTGCTCGGTCCGTCTTGGCAACACTGAGTCGGATCTGCGCGATGGCTTGGGAGCCGAATTCCCCGGCGCTCGGTTGGAACCAGGGTCGTCGACCGCCGCCCGGGTCGCAGCCGAGATTGCCGAGTACATCGACTCGCGTTGGACAACGATCGACGCGGTGTTGGATGTCGGGGGCACCCGGTTTCAGCGATTGGTGTGGGACCGACTGGGTCGAATTCCGGCTGGCGAGACGGCGTCATACGGCGCCATAGCCGCCGACATCGGTTCGCCGGACGGCGCGCGGGCTGTCGCCGGAGCCTGCGCAGCCAACCCCGTCGCGATCCTTATCCCCTGCCATCGCGTGACCCGCTCGGACGTCGAACCCGGCGGTTACCGCTGGGGCGCAGACCGGAAACGAGCATTGCTCGAACTGGAGCGAGGGGCGCCCTCCACGGCCCAAACTCCTTAACAGGGGGATCAGACCGCGAATAATCCCGTCCTGATGACCTGATTCGTCGGCTGGACGAACGCGGCCGCGACCTTTGCGGCCGCCCGCAGATCGGGCGCCGTCCGAGGCGGATGCGCATTCGGTCTCAACCGCTCCCGAGAAGGTTCGGCGTTCCTCACGGGATGACTGTCGGGCGCCCGTTCGCGTTTTCGCGGTTCCAGCTTGAACCGGTCACTCTCCGTTTGTCGGGCGGACATGTGAAATCCCGAACGCAATGATGCTAGAATACCCTTCGGATACCCTTGATGTTCCGCGTCTGCTACGATCGACTTCCCTACGTTGGCAGACAGTGTCGTCGGGCCCGATGACGGCGAACTTTCCGCATAGCTGATGATTGGGCGTTAGAACTTCGATATGTGTGCGAGGAGAAACGGTAACAATGCCAAAACAGTTTCAATATGACGAAGATGCCCGCAAAGAACTCGTGGACGGCATCGACACGCTAGCTCACGCTGTTGGCGTCACCCTCGGTCCGGCCGGACGGAACGTCGTGTTGGACAAGGGATTCGGACCTCCCCAGATATGCAGCGACGGCGTCACGATTGCTAAAGAGATCGAGCTCAGCGAGCCCTTCCAGAACATGGGCGCCCAACTCGTGAAGGAAGCGGCCAGCAAGACCAACGACGACGTCGGCGACGGCACCACAACCTCGACGGTCATGGCCCAAGGCCTGATCCGTGAAGGATTCAAAAACGTGGCGGCCGGCGCGAACCCGATGGCGGTCAAACGCGGCATCGAGAGGGCCGTCGAAGCCGCCAGGGACGAGATCAAGGACATGGCTCGAACCGTGGAAGGCCGAGAGCAGATCGCCCAGGTGGCCATCCTCGCGGCCCATGACCAAGAGATGGGTGACATCGTGGCCGACATCCTCGAAAACGTTGGCGGCAAGGGCGTTGTCACCGTCGAAGAGTCCAACACCGTCGGATACGAGGTCGAGTACGTCGAAGGCCTGCAGATCGACCGAGGCTACCTCTCCCCTTATTTCTCGACCAACCAGGAAAAGATGATCGCCGAGTTGGACAACCCGTACATTCTGATTACATCCGAGAAGGTCTCAACCGTCGCTGAACTCGTCCCGATCCTGGAGCGGGTCACCACAGTGTCGAAGAACTTCCTTGTGATCGCTGAGGACATCGACGGCGAGGCCCTGGCCACCCTGGTCGTGAATAAGCTGAAAGGCAATCTGAGTTGCCTGGCCGTCAAAGCCCCCGGCTTCGGAGACCGGCGCAAAGAGATGCTGGAAGACATGGCTATTTTGTTCGGCGCCACCGTCATCAGCACAGACTCCGGCCGAACCCTCGACTCAGTCTCGATCGACGACCTCGGACAAGCCCGGCGCGTCATCAGCAACAAGGACGAAACCACGTTCGTCGACGGCCGCGGCAACGAAGTTGACATTCATGCCAGAATCGGCCAGATCCGACAACAAGCAGATGAGACCACGTCGGACTACGACAGAGAGAAGCTCGAAGAGCGGGCCGCAAAGCTGTCCGGCGGCGTTTCAGTGCTCAGGGTTGGCGCGGCAACCGAGGTCGAGCTCCGCGAGAAGAAACAGCGCTTGGAAGACGCCCTCTCAGCGACTCGTGCCGCGATGGACGAAGGCATAGTGGCAGGCGGCGGCGTCGCGCTGTTGCGGGCGACCCAACGTGCGGCGGCCAAAATCGACGCCTCGGGCGACGAGCAAACAGGCGTGAACATGCTGTCACTGGCGGCCGCTGTCCCGATCAGGCTCATCTCCGATAACGCGGGCCTGGGCGGTGAGGTGGTGTTTCACCGTGTCTCGCAGGGAGAGGACGACTTCGGGTTCGACGCCGAAAACGCCGAGTACGGCAGCATGTTCGAGATGGGCATCGTCGATCCTGCCAAAGTCACTCGCTCGGCGCTCGAGAACGCGGCCAGCGTAGCGGGCATGGTGCTCACCACTCACTCGCTGATCACCGATGCCGTGCCCGAAGAAGACGAATAGTCCGTCTCAGGACTCACCGTCGAATCCGATGGCTGCAACATTGCGTATTCAATGTCGAGGTGAATCCCAGCAATGACTGAAGAGGCTGTCGCCGCCGAAGAGGTTGCCGTCGAGGAGCTTGAGAGCCCTGCCGACGACAGCGCCCCTTCGGACGCGACGATTCAGGTCAAAGGCGTAACCAAGAAGTTCGGCGATCTCGCCGCCGTCGACAACCTGTCATTTGCGGTGCGTCGTGGTGAGATCGCAGGGTTTCTGGGTCCCAACGGCTCCGGCAAGACGACCACGATGCGAATGCTGACGTCGTTCTACACGCCCGACATAGGCGCCATCGAGATCAACGGCGTCGACACGCAGCAGGACGACCTCAGCACGCGGGCATCCATCGGCTACCTGCCCGAGAACAATCCGCTCTACGAAGACATGCTTGTTTCGGAGTACCTGGCGTTCGTCGCGGAATTGCGAGGCCTCTCAGGCAAGGACCGCAAAGAAAACATGGACCGCACAGTGGAAGAAACCGGCATAAGCGAGGTCTTCTACCGGCCCATCCACCAGCTATCCAAAGGGTATCATCAGCGGGTCGGCCTGGCCCAGGCAATCCTTCATCGGCCGTCGGTCCTGGTGCTTGACGAGCCGACCGAGGGTTTGGATCCAAACCAACGGCTCACGATCCGCGACCTGATTCGACACTTGGGCGGCGACCGCACGGTGCTGCTCAGCACACACGTGATGCAGGAAGTGGAGAACACGTGCGAGCGCGTCCTCGTGATCAGCCGGGGCAAGCTCGTGGCCAACAGTGAGGTCCGGGAACTGCTCGACCACGCCAAAGGGCTTCGGACCGTCCACCTGGAGGTCGAAGGCGAAAACGTCGAATCGGGCTTGGCTGCCATCGACTCGATCTCGGGCGTCGAGCCGGAGGCGCAGGTCGAGAATCGCAAGCGGTACAAGATTTCGATGACAGACGACGGCGACCCCCGCCCCGACATCTTCGCTCTGGCGGTGAAGCGCAACTGGGTGATCTGGGAGCTTCACGAAGTGCAACCTAGGCTTGAAGACGTATTCCATGACCTGACAGTTCCGGCGGAAGACGCCGACGGGCGCGCAGAGTAATCTACATGCGCTCTCCGTTGCTGACACTTGTCAAAAAAGACGTCAAAGGCTATTTCGACCAACCCGTCGCCTACATAGTCATCGTGCCGTTTGTGGCGGTTCTGTCGTACGTGTACTTCAGTTCGGGCATCATATCGAACGAAGCATCCCTTAGGCCTATATTCAGCATCCAGACCTCGATTTGGCCGCCGACGCTGCCCTGGCTTCTCGCGTTCTTCGTGCCGGCTGCAACCATGCGGCTCCTGGCGGAAGAGAACCGCGACGGCACCTTGGAGTTGCTCTTGACCCACCCGATCCGTGGATGGGTTGTACTGCTGTCGAAGTTCGTTTCCGGTTTCCTGTTCGTGGCCCTCATGATCATCATGACGCTCGGAATCCCAATTGCGGTGCAAACCGCGGGCGACCTTGACGTCGGTGCCGCCGCCGGGCAGTACGTTGGGAGCTTGCTCCTCGCTGCCTCGTTCGTTTCGATCGGACTGTTCACGTCGAGCCTTACCAGAAACCAGATCGTCGCGTTCATAGTCGGACTGTCCATAACGATGTTCTTGATGATAATGGGCCTGAACGACGTATCCGTAACGCTCCCGACCGGCTTGGCAACTCTTTTGCAGGACCTCAGCCCTGTCACCCACTTCTCCAGTATCGCTCGCGGCGTCGTCCATCTCAGGGACGTGCTGTACTTCGTTGCCCTGACGTCTACTTTCCTGAGCGCCACTTACCTTAGCGTGCAGGGGCGCACTCTAAGCCATCGATCCGCTCAATACCGGAATCTCCAACTCGGGGTCGCGGGACTAATCGTGGTGAGCGTATTGATCGGCTGGTCCAGCAACGTCATCGGCGGGCGCGTCGACCTGACAGAGGACAAGCTGTACACGATGAGCGACGCCACAGCCGAGATTCTGTCGAACCTGGATGACATTCTCACGGTTGAGTTGTTCCAGTCCGAAGACCCACCTGCGCAGGTGTCGCTGGTTTCGAGAGACGTCAAAGACTTCTTAGAGGATTTTGCGGATAGCTCCGACGGGCGAGTCAAGCTCGTGCACCGCTTCCCGGACGACGATGAGAATGCCGCGAGAAAAGCGCAGGTCGCTGGCGTGCCGCCGGTTCAGTTCAACCGTCAGAGCCAGGGAGAACTTCAGATAACGACCGGCTATCTCGGAATCGCGATGACTTATCTGGACCAGCGGGAGATCGTACCGTTTGTCAGCGCCGTTGACGGATTCGAATACATGCTTGCGGCGCGTGCCAACAAGATGGCGCAGCAGCAGAAAAAGACAATCGCATTTTTGGTTGGCCATGGAGAACTGTCACCCGGCTCCGGATACGCCGCTTTCGCAGGTAACCTGGCCGACTCTTACGACATCATCGAGGTTGGCGAGGTCGACGGGGCCCCCGCGGACTTGACCGACGTCGACGTTTTGGTCATAGGCGGGCCGTCCGCCCACATCCCGGATGTTACCGTCGATGAAATTCGCAAATACCTTGACGGCGGCGGCAAAGCGATGATGTTGATCAGCTCGGTCGGAATCGACCAGGGTGGTTTTTTCGCGCAGGCCAACCTCAACAGTTTCGCGGGGTTCGTAAGCGAGTACGGCGTAGTTGTCGAAAACGACCTGGTGTTCGACGTGCGCTCCAACGAGACTTTGCCATTCAGCACGCAGCTCGGAAGCGTATACCTCCCCTACCCGTTTTGGATGCAAGTGCCGGTGGTCAGGCTGTCCTCAACGAAGAAGGTCTCGGGCGACGTCGAGTCGGTGCTGTTGCCATGGGCGAGTTCCATCGGCATATCGGAAGCTGCGAGAACCAGAATCGAAGTGGTGCCGTTGCTTGAGACGTCGGAATTTGCGGCCATCGACTTCAACTACGGTGACGTGCGGCCCAATTCCCCTGTGTTCGAGCAAATAACCGAGAGCAATCTGGTCCAGAGTTTGATGGGCGTTGCAATCGCCGACAAGGCATCCTCGGACCTCGGATTCCGTTTGGTCGTAGTCGGCAACTCGCTCTGGCTCAGCGACCCGTTGGCGGAGCGAGCGCCTCAGAACCTCGCTCTGGGATTGAATCTCGTTGACTGGCTGGCGCAGGAGGACGCGCTCGCCGCTGTACGGTCGAAAGTCATTACGGAACGCCGTCTGCTTTTTGACGGGATCGGACCGTTGTCTTCCGATGCTCACCAGAATGTCGCCCGCTGGGCAAACGTCGGCGGCGTGCCCCTTGTTCTGATCGCATTCGGCCTTATCAGGTCAGCCCGTCGACGCAAGTTCGGAGTCTCTTTGTACGGTCAGGCCAAGTCATCGTTGGGCCGCGGGCGAAAACCGGACACAAGCGGCGCAGCTCAAGATTCCGGGGGTGACTCGGAATGAAGAGCAGGCAGGTAGGCTACGTTCTCATGGCGCTCATCGCCGTGGGAGTCGCCGGGCTCGCATTCAGGATCGTGGCCCTGGGCTCGGACGAGACGATTCTCGAGGGCTTGGTGCAGGTGTCTTCCGAGGCCAGCGACAAGGTGGTGCTCCGAAGCGGAGCCGTCGAGACGGAACTGATACGGCTCGGGGACACGGAAACAGGGTACGCTTGGTTGGTAGACGACCAACCTGTTTTCGAACCAAAGCTGAATCAGTTCTGGCTGGCCGTGTCAGACTTGTACGACGCCCAACTCGTGGCGACGAACCCCGCCAACCACTCGCGCATGGGAGTGGCGGACGGCGAAGGCGTAGAAGTTTCGTTCTTCCAGGACCGCCGGTCGCTTCAAGAGAAGCTGATCATCGGCAGCTGGAAACCCGATGTTCGTCTCTGCTACATTCGGCGGGCCGGAGCCGACGACGTGTTTGGCATTCCGTGCGCCCAGGGCAACACGTTTACGCCTGAGCCGGACGGCTGGAAGAACCCGGTGATCGCGGCCATCCCCCCAGACGAAGTCGAGAGCGTCGAGTTCACGTACTCAACTGAACAATTCGCGATTACGACTGACCCTGACGGTGAGTGGGTCATCGTCTTTCCCGAAGGCCAGGCTGAACCCGCCAACCCCGCGGCTATCAACAGCGTCCTGGGGTCGCTTCAGCTTCTTGTTTCGTCGGGTTTCGCCGATGAGCGAGAAACGGAGGATTTGAACTTCGCGACGCCCGACGCGATGGTTCGCATCATCACCGCTCCGGACGCGCCGACCCCCACAACGCGTTTGCGATTCCTGGACCGCGACGACCTGACGCTTTATCTGGCGATACCCAGCCAGCCCACCGTGTTCATCGTGGAAAAGCAGCGGGTCGAGGGTTTGCTGCTGATCGCTCAGAATTTCCTTTTGGATCTTGGCAACTAAGCGTCTTAGATCGGCTTCGCCGCCAATGCCTTGACGTGCGCGTCGAGCCTTGGCGCAGGCACATTATCTCGGACGGCACGATATCTCTCGCGTAGGTCATTTGGATTGGACGATCGATGCGCCCTCGACCGACGACAGGTCGGCGATGGCGCGTGCAATCGAAGAGAGCGGCGTTCAGAGATCGGCGATCGTGATCGACCGGGAACGCATCGCCGGGAACCGGTTATTCGGCGAGTTGTTCGGCTCCGGTCATCTCGATGTCAGGAGCGCCGCGACGCCTGCGCGCGTGGCCCAGAATCGCATGACCGAACCCGATGAAAGCCAGGGTTCCCATCGCGGCCATGGTTCTCATGTCACCGCCGGTCATCGCGTTGATAACCGCGATTGTGACATACCCTGAGATGACGCTGAACAGCGAGGTGTAGGGCATCCTTTGCCCTCCGAACGCGACGAGTCCGGCGACTGCAACCCCCACGAATCCGGCTACGCCGAAAACCGCCAACGTCGCACCGCCCAGAGTCGCCAGGCCGTCTCCGCCTTTGAGCAACGTGAACACTGAGTTCCAGTGCCCGACCACGGCCCCGGCGGCTGGTACAACAATCCATGCGTCTTCGACTCCGCCGATCCTCTGGGCGAAGATGACGACGATTATTCCTTTGGCGAGATCTCCTAGGAAGACCACTGAGCCAGATTTGCGACCGACCGACTTCATGACGTTGGACGAGCCCGCCAAACCGGTGCCGGCCCGGAAAATATCCACGCCTTGGCGACGGCTCACCCGGTCCGCGAGCGGCAGAGCGCCGATCACGTACGCGAAGACAGTTGCCAGAAGCAGGCCCGAAATATCAACCGAACTTAGGATCTCGCTGATGGATTGCATATACAGACCTCCCAATGTCGCACCCTATTTTGATTGTAACGACTGCCCTGCTTAACAGCAATACCCCGTCGTGCCTGAGTTCGCAGACAAGGGGATCGAGTTTTTGCGTCATTTGCGGGAATAGGCGGATTCACACCCATATGCCGGAAAGTGCGTAGAGCGTCGGACACAGATTTGATCGCTGAACTCTGGGGAAATGCCCCAACACATGCCAGGCTTGGCGGTTTTCTCTGTTGAGGGTCATCCAGGGCACTGGTCCGCGCCGAGATTCTGTGTGACGCTGTTCGAGACCGCTCCGAAGGCGGTTATCGGCTCATCATCGCCCTGATCGCGTCCATGTCCAGGTTCGCGCGCACCAGCGCGGCCAGCTTGTCGAACTCGCCTTCTTGCGAAAAGGATTCGTCCTCGAAACGCAACTTTCGCCCGACCCGTCGAGCCAAGTTGGTCAGAATCAGTCGCCTTACTCGAGTGCTGGCGAACATGCCGTGAGTGTAGGAACCGAGAATCCAACCGTCCTCGCTGGAGTAGCCGACGACCCCGTCCGCGGGCGCACCAGACCTGGTTTTGACCGCAATCGAGGGCATGGCGCTCCGAATGCCCGTGCCTGCGACCGGACGCGTTTCGCCCATGTGGATCTCGTACGTGTCGAAGCGGATGCCGTCAGCGCCTTCGAGCAACCCGACGCCGTGGGTCACCTCGGCGACGACGCGGTTCGTCCGCTTCTCTTCACCGAAACGCGTCTCGATGGCCAACTGCTCGAGACCCGGAACGTCGCCGAGGTCCGACTCCAGCGACATCGGATCCGCGATCGTGGCGCCAAGCATCTGCAGCCCTCCGCAGACCCCTATCAGAGCGGTTCCCGACGCCGCCAACCGCACGATCGCCTCGGCCATTCCGGACCTGCGTAAATAGGCTAAGTCGGTCGCCGTGGTCTTCGTTCCGGGGATGATGATGAGGTCGGGCTTCCCGATCTGGCTCGCTTCTCGCGCGTATTTGAGTTGAACCGAGTGTTCGCGGGCCAACGGATCGAAGTCGTCGAAATTGGCGATGTGCGGCAGCACGACGACGACAATCCTGAGAGCCTCCGCGTCTGGTTTCGCGGTCGGACCGGAAGTGGCTTGTGCCGCGCTGGCGGCGTCCTCCTCGGGGACGTAGATGTCGTGGAAGTACGGGAGGACGCCAATTACCGGCACTGCTGTGAGCCCTTCGATCTGCCTGAGTCCGGGCTCCAGGAGCGTGATGTCTCCCCTGAACTTGTTGATGATGAATCCCTGGACCAGCGCTCGTTCTCGGTCGTCCAGCAGCGCCACGGTCCCGAAAAACGACGCGAACACTCCGCCTTTGTCGATGTCGCCGATCAGCAGCACCGGCGACCGCGCGTACAGCGCCACCTCCATATTGACGATGTCGCCCTGCCTCAGGTTGATCTCAGCCGGACTTCCCGCCCCTTCCACGACGACCACGTCGTACTCGGCGCGGAGTCGGTCCAACGCCCCTGTCACGACGCCCCAAAGCCGGGCTTTGCGTGTCGGGTACCCCTTCGAGTCCAGCGTCCCGTCTGGGCGTCCCATGACGACGAGTTGTGCCCGGTAGTCGGCCTCGGGTTTCAGCAGGATCGGGTTCATGTCCACCGTCGGCGCCACACCGGCCGCCTCGGCCTGCACGACCTGCGCTCTGCCGATCTCAAGGCCGTCCGGAGTGACGCCCGCGTTCAGCGACATGTTCTGCGCTTTGAACGGCGCCACCCGCAACCCGTCCTGGGCGAAGATGCGACACAACGCGGAAACCAGCACGCTCTTACCGACCGACGAGCCGGTGCCCTGCACCATGATGACTTTTGCGGTCACGCGTCGTCCCTTGTCGGTTCGACGCCGCTCGACCGCGCGCTCACCACGACCGGCATGCCGGTGTCTGGATGCGACATCACGCGCACCTTTGTGCCGTAAACCGCCTCGATGTTCTGCTCGGTGAGAACTGTTGCCGGCGGTCCTTTGGCGAAGTTGCGGCCCTGGTGGATGATTACGATTCTGTCGCAGAATTGCGCAGCCAGGGTGAGGTCGTGCATCGCCACGACGACGGCGCCTTCAGCCTCGCGCTTGAGATCGCCCAACAGCTCCATAACCGCGGGCTGGTGCGCGATGTCCAGGTTTGACGTTGGCTCGTCCAGCAGCATCACCGGGGCTTGTTGCGCCAAGGCTAATGCGATGAGCACTCGCTGCTTCTCGCCTCCGGACAGGTTCTCGAATCTGCGCTGGGCGAGATCGTCCGTTCCAGTGAGCGCCATGGAGTGCATTGCTATCTCGGCGTCCCGACGCCCCTCCCATTGCAGCAAGCCCAGGTGAGGATTGCGCCCGAGGAGGACGAGATCGAAAGCCGTCAAACCCATGGGCGTCCGAGGGTCCTGGGGCACGACCGACACGAGCCTGGCTCTCTCGGACGTGGGCATCCGACGGGTTTCTTCTCCGAGGATCACTACGCTGCCGCCAAGAGGCTGGAGCACGCCGCTCAGGAGCTTCAACAGCGTCGTCTTCCCCGTGCCGTTCGGGCCCACCAGCCCCACCAGCTCGCCTTTCGCCGCCCGGAAGTTGAAGCCGTCCAACACGCTCCGGCTGTTGTAGGCGAAACGAAGGTCGCGCACTTCCAAGGCCTGAGGGGCGCCGTAGTCGTGGTTTGGGTTGGTTTTTGCGTTCAAGTTAGCTATCCTGCGCTCACAAACCAACGGCTTTTCGGCTTCGCAGCAGATAAAGGAAAAACGGGGCGCCGCAGAATGCCGTCACGACTCCCACGGGGAGCTCGGCGGGACTGACGATGGTTCTGGCGACAAGATCGGCGAGTATGAGGAACCCGGCTCCGACAAGAGCGGACATCGGCAACAGGAACCGGTAGTCGCCGCCCCACGCCAGCCGAACTACGTGCGGCGCCACCAGCCCGACGAACCCGATGAGCCCGCTGAACGACACCGCGGCCGCGGTCGCGAGCGTCGCGGACCCGATCAGGAGCAGCTTGGTGCGCTCGACGTTCACGCCGAGTTGCGCCGCGTGGTCCTCGTCCAACTGCAGAACGTTGAGTATTCTGCCGTAGCCAGCCAACAGAGCCGCGGCTGGCACGAGATACACCAAGACAATCGCGCTGTGACTCCACCTGGCCGAGATGAATCCGCCGAGCAGCCAGCTCAGCAGCGGTCGCAAGTCCGGGTCGCTACGCACCATCAGCAGGCTCATTGCAGCCCCGGCCAGCGACGCGATGGCGACGCCCGCCAAGATCAGCGTGGTCAACGGCGTTCCGGTCGACCGGCGGGCGATCATGTACGCGAGCGAAACGGCGCCAAGGCCTCCGGCGAACGCCGCGACCGGCAACAGGTTCAGCGCGCCGATGAACAGCGGCACGCCGGTGATCAAGACGATCGTGGCGCCCAGACCCGCCCCTGACGCCACGCCGATCAGATACGGATCGGCCAGTGGGTTCTTGAACAATCCCTGATACGCGGCCCCTGAGGTCGCCAGTGCCGCGCCGACGATTCCGGCCAGCGCCACCCTGGGCAGTCGAAGCTGCAGCAGAATCGTCTCGGAGGTCCCGGGCCAATCCGCTGTCGGGTCGAAGACCGGAAGCTTCGAGGTGAGGATCTTCGCGACCGTCAGAGGCGGGATGCCGACCGACCCCTGACTGACGGCCAGAATCGCCAGCATCGCCACGGCGCCGACCGCGATGACGAGACGCCACCACGGGTAGCGCAGCCCGACCGATGCCGGAATGGGCCTGGCGCCACTCTCAGATGCTCGCGCTCCTAGCTCTCGTGCCGAATGGCTCAAATCAGTCTTCCGGATTCACTTGCGAATTCGGCTGTTCCATCACCTGAACAGGCCAGGATAGACCCACGCCGCCAGGTCTTCGATGCCTTTGACGAACCGGGGGCTTGCGATGCTCAACGCGTCCGAAGTCGGGACGTAGATCGCGCCGTTCTGAACGGCCAGGACGCCGGCGAACGCCGGGTTCGTGCTGATGTTGTCCCCGTATGAAGCGATGATGAGCGCCGGGTCACTCTCGACGATAACCTCTGGACTCAACTGAGCGTAGCCTTTAATCTCAGCGGCGATGTTCTCCAGACTAAGTAGATCGAACACCTGCTGGATCAGCGTTCCCTGCCCCGGAGTCCAAAGGTCTCCCTCGTCCTGGAACACCGTGGGACCGGCCCCGAAGCGCTCCATCGTGCTGACGACCGCATCGACCCGCTCCTCGAAATCGTCTGCCACCGCGTCCGCGGCCTCAGGATTGCCGACGATGTCCCCCCAGAGTCGAGTTCGATCTGCCACCTGCGTGAACTCGTCGGTGAGCGTAGCCAGGTAGAACACCTTCAAACCGGCGCGCTCGAGGTCTTCCTTGAACGTGTCGAAGAAGATGAACACCAGGTCGGGCTCGAGAGCGACGGTCGTTTCGATGTCCATGCTGAAAGCGCCGCCCAACCTGGTCACGTCGGCCGCTTCCGGCGGATAGAACACGAAGTCGTGCGTCCCGATTACCCTGTGGCCCTCCCCGATCGCGAACAGAATCTCGACGACGGCCGAGTCGAAAGCCACGATTCGCACGGGCGCCTCGTCGAAAACGATCTCGTCGCCGTTCGAGTCCGTGACGACAAGCGGGTATGTCACGGTCGCCGCCACCGGCTCGGGCGCGGGCGTTGGCGAGGGTATCTCTACGACACGGACGACGGGCTGTCGGGTGGGCATGGGCGTCGATGTCGGTACGGCCGTGGCCGCCGGATCCGCGGGCGCAGGAGGCAGAGGCTGTGCCGGCGCTGGATTCGGGGCGGGCGCCTGGAGTGTGCTAGGCGCTTGCACCGCCGATGTTGCAGCGCTTGGCAGCGCGGGCGCGGCCGCCGGCTCTGCGCTACAAGCGGCTAGGAGCGACACCACCAGTCCAAATATTAGTGCGGATACTCGTAGCTTCACTGCAAATTCCTCCTCATTTCTCGAATGAGGTCCGGAGCGGGCGCCGTCCGCCACTTTACCGCTAATCAAGGGCAAAAAAAACCGCTTCCACTGAGGAAGCGGGCATTGGCGGAGCGAAGCCTGATTCCCGTACCTTTCCTCGAAGGCCAGAACATGGACGGGAGCTGTGGACCGGGCTCGCCCTGAATATCTCAGGACCTACCGTTGCGGGACAGCGCCGGACTTTGACCGGCTTCCTCATTCGAGCCTTCCGTGAAGGCACTCCCACCACGTGTATGTGTTTGTTAACCCGCCCGGCGTTTCCGAGCGACCAGGATATGTTCACATTATATGCGCGGCACTGTCAAGAATCGAATTGGCGCCCGGTTGGATCGGGAGCCGATGCGGCTCAATCACTATCGATTCTGGGGAATGTTCAAGCGTCGATCCGTCTGTGAATCTTGATTCGGCGACGGCGGGTCCCCAGTTGGTTGAAAACAGGGCCAAAATCGCCTTGAATTGCCTAGATTCAGGCGCGGCGCAATTGAGTTTATGCTGTACAAATGTTAGAATATATGTGTTGATGATAATCCGAACAAGTACAGGAAATCTCCCAAACTCCCGAAGAGTAGCCGGAGTGACCCAACCTTGGCTCCAGCCAGGCGTCGGCTTCGGACCCCACAAATCCACCGGTGAGTCGTGTTGCGCTCAGTCGATTGAGGTTGGCCCCACGCCTAACTCGCGCCTGTTTACAGCAGCGCCTTATCAGTCCACATCCAGAATGGCACAACTGCGCGGATCATAACTTCGTCAGGAGTATTGTATGGCCACGTCGAAAGCAGAACAACCGGGGACCCAGTACACAGCGGACGATATCCAGGTCCTCGAAGGCATGGAGGCCGTGCGCCGTCGCCCCGGCATGTATATCGGGAGCACGGATCAACGCGGGCTTCATCACCTGATCTACGAGCTCGTTGACAACAGCGTAGACGAGTTCATGGCTGGTCAGAGCAGTTGCGTCCGGATCACCATCGCCAAAGACGGGCTCGTAACCGTCACCGACGATGGTCGTGGCATACCCGTCGACAAACACGCGACCACCGGATTCTCCGGCGTTGAGACCGTGATGACCACATTGCACGCGGGCGGAAAGTTCGGCGGCAAGGCCTATACGGTGTCCGGCGGCCTTCATGGCGTCGGGGCATCGGTGGTCAACGCTTTAGCCTCTCACCTGCTGGTAGAGGTCTCGCGGGGCAGTCGCGTCTACCACCAGGAGTTCTCCCGCGGCAAAAGGCAGACAGATCTGAAGTACAGGCAGGCCCCGGAATCGGCCAACGGCGACACGGGAACCGCCATCTCGTTCATGTACGACACGGAGATATTCGAAGACGCCACGTTCGACTTCAATATTCTCGCCCAACGATTCAAGGAGATGGCCTACCTCAACAAAGGGCTTGAGATTCAGTTCCGAAGCGAGTACCACGACGCCCTCTGGCCGAACAACGAGGTGACCTACTACTTCGACGGCGGCATCGCCAGCTTCGTTAAGAACCTCAACCAGGCGCGAGAGGTCGTCCACGAAGAGCCGATCTACGTGGAGAAGCAGCTCGACGGCACCATCGTCGAGGCCGCCCTCCAGTACAACGACAGCTTCACCGAGTTCGTCTACTCTTTCGCCAACTGCATCAACACCGTCGACGGCGGTTCGCACGTCACCGGGTTCCGGTCCGCCATGACCAGGGTCCTCAACGACTACGGGCGCAAGCAAAAGCTGATCAAAGACAACGAACCCAACCTCGCCGGCGAAGAGACTCGCGAGGGACTGACTGCGGTTATCAGCGTCAAATTGACCGATCCGCAGTTCGAAGGCCAAACCAAAGGCAAGCTTGGCAATCCTGAGGTGCGAACGCAGGTGGAGGCGGTGCTGGCCGAGGCTGTTCAACACTACCTCGAAGACAATCCCGTCGACGCCAAACGCATCCTCGATAAGTGCCTTACGGCGCAAAGGGCTCGGGAAGCCGCACGCAAGGCGCGTGACCTCATCATCCGCAAGAACGCCATGGACGGCGGCGGACTGCCCGGGAAGCTGGCCGACTGCTCTGAGAAGAACCCCGAGTTCTGCGAGCTCTATCTCGTGGAGGGCGACTCGGCGGGAGGCACCGCCAAGATGGGCCGCGATCGTCGCACCCAGGCCATCCTGCCGCTCTGGGGCAAGATACTGAACGTCGAGAAGGCCCGTGCCGACAAGATGCTCGGCCACGACGCCATCCGAGCCATGGTCACCGCCATCGGCGGAGGTCTCGACGACGACATGGACCTCACGAAGCTGCGGTATCATCGCGTCATCATCATGACCGACGCCGACGTCGACGGCTCGCATATCCGCACCCTGATGCTGACGTTCTTCTACCGGCACATGCAGGATCTGGTCGATCACGGCCACCTCTACATCGCACAGCCGCCGCTGTACAAGATCACTGCCGGCAAGCAGATTCACTATGCCTACAGCGAGGGCGAACACGAGGGGATCATGGTCCAGCTCGAGAAGAAGCGGACCGTGACCTTGCAGCGCTACAAGGGCCTCGGAGAGATGACCGCCGACCAGCTCTGGGAGACCACGATGAACCCGGAGGAGCGGACCCTGCTCCAGGTGTCCGTCGAAGACGCCGCGGTCGCCGACGATGTCTTCCGAACGCTGATGGGCGACGTGGTGGAGCCTCGCAAGAACTTCATCCAGACCCACGCCCTCGAGGTCAAGAACCTCGACGTGTAACCCGCCCGCGGGACCAACCTGGTGCGACGACGGGCTTGACACCATGTCGGGCCCGTTTTCTGTTCATGAACGATTGGTGTCGTGTGAGGAGTCATGGCGACCCCGGCCGCTTTGTCATTCTGATCGTTCCGCAGAAGGAGAAGAATCTGGTCGAATGAACAACAGGTTGCCGTCAGAGGCCGGTTGCGTCGGCACACTGTGCGTCGAGGTACGGGGTTGCCTCTCGGGGCGGGACTGCGAGTATCCTCGCCCGATCGAAAGCCGTGTGCCTGCCGAAGGCCAGATGCGTCTCCTTCCTCGGAAAGATAAACATGACGAGTGGCAGTGACGCCATTCAGAGCCGACGTACGAAAAATCTTGTCAAAGGCGCAGCGTGCCAGTCGGCTCCTCGCAGAGATAGGACTTGTCGTCAGTCCCACATCCCGGTGCTGAAGTACCGCTCACCGATGTCGTTGAAGATCGTGACGATCTTGCCCGCGCGAACCCGCTTCGCGACCTCGTAAGCGCCGAGCACGTACGCACCTGACGACTGGCCCGCAAACAAGCCCTTGGACGCTAACCGCTTCGACATGTTGTACGCCTCGTCCACGTCGATCGGAATCCTCTCGTCGACCACCGACTCGTCGAAGGTCTTGGGGATGATGTGCCCTTCTCCGAGCGGTTTCAGTCCCTCGACGCCGGGCCACTCCGGCGGGTTGATGCTTGCGACGTAAATGTCGGGGTTCGACTCCTTGAGCCTGCGCCCTACACCGCTGACGGTGCCGCCGGTTCCGACCCCGGCGACCATGTGCGTCACGTCGGGAACCTGCTGCAGAATCTCCTCGGCCGTCGTGTCGTAGTGGGCTTGGGGGTTGTTCACGTTGCTGTACTGGTCGCACCAGAAGTACTTGTCCGGGTTGGCTTCGTACCGCCGTTTGACCTCGTGGAGCGTCTCGTCGTAGCCCAGCATAGGGTCGGTGTACACGATGTTCGCTCCGTGGGCCAGGAGCCTCTTCTTGCGCTCCTCAGAGGCGTTCTCTGGCATCACTAGCTCGACGCGGTATCCCAGGACCGCTCCGACCATGGCGTACGCGATCCCCGCGTTGCCGGAAGTCGCGTCAAGGATCGTTTTGTCAGGAGTCAATTCGCCCGACAAAATCGCCTCGCCCAGCATCCTTAGTATGGGGCGGTCCTTGATCGAGCCGCCCGGATTGAGGTGCTCGCACTTAACGTGGATCTCAGCGTCGCCAATGTCCAATCCAAGATCGACGCGGACCATCGGCGTGGCGCCGATGGCCAAAAGCGGCGGGTACTTGGCAATGAAATTCAGAAAGTCTTGGGATGGCGCCAACGGTTCACCTCGCGTGTCTAGAACCTCGCCGGCAGCGCGTACAGCCGCGCCAAAGGCCGTACAAATTGCTGGTGCCGGCCATCACGGTGAGGTAGTATCGAGTATATCCACTGGGCGCGTAATGCGTCCAGTCTTTTGCGGACTTCGCAGCCTGCCTGAGATCGTTGCACGGCACTGCCCAGCAGTATCCCAGGCTCGACACATTCGATGTATCATGGTGGCTCCGGCGTTCGATTACGAGTTTTTCGAACCCCAGAGCATGTCCCGATGGAGGAGAGCATGGCAAGCTCGGAATCCGACGTGTCGGCGCGCGTCGAGGCGTTGCGTCGAGAGATCGACCGTCACGATCACCTCTATCATGTCCTCGACTCACCCGAGATCAGCGATTTCGAATTCGACAAACTCATGCGTGAGTTGCGCGACTTCGAAGAGCAGCACCCCGATATTGTCACGCCCGATTCACCCACGCAACGCGTCGGAGGCGATCCCGTCGAGAGCTTCCAACAGGTCACGCATCGCAGGCCAATGTTGAGCCTGGGCAACGCCTTTGAGGACGACGACCTCATTGCATGGCACGCTCGAGTTGCGGGCCTCCTGGAGCTCGAAGACTTCGAGATGGTGTGCGAGCTCAAGTACGACGGCCTCGCGGTCGCTCTGACGTACGAGCAAGGCGTCCTGGTTCGCGGCACCACCCGAGGCAATGCCCTCGTCGGCGAGGACGTCACCGCCAATCTGCGAACAATCAAGAGCATCCCTCAACGCCTCCGAGGCTCGAACGTGCCGTCCGTGATCGAAGTGCGCGGCGAGGTCTACTTCCCCAAGTCGAAGTTCGATGCATTCAACGCGCAACGTGAGGCAGACGGACTGGCGACGTACGCGAATCCCCGGAACACGGCGGCTGGCTCGCTCAGGCAACTCGACCCCAAGATGACGGCTCAACGGCCACTGGACATCTTCGTCTACAACATCGGATACCAGGAAGGCGGCGACCTTCCCGACTCGCAATGGGCCGCCCTGGACTACCTGTCGCAGCTCGGGTTCAAGATCAACGACAACCGAACACGCGCTCCCTCACCATCCCGGGTGCTCGACTACTATCGTAAGTGGATCGAAGACGTCCAGTCGCTCGACTACGACTGCGACGGCGTCGTGGTCAAGGTCGATCGATTCGACTACCAGAACCACCTCGGCGACGTCGGCCGCGAACCCCGCTGGGCAATCGCCTACAAGTTCCCTGCTGCCCAGGCCGTGACCACGTTGAATGCGATCGAATTCAACGTGGGCCGCACGGGGTCGATCAATCCGTACGCGGAATTGGAGCCTGTCGTCGTGGGTGGCGTCACGGTGCGAAATGCGACGCTGCACAACGAAGACTACATCCGAGCGCGAGACCTCAGGGTCGGCGATAGAGTCACCGTCGAGCGCGCCGGAGAGGTGATCCCGCAGGTCGTGCGGGCGTGGCCGGAGCACCGGACCGGAGACACACCGGTGTTCGAGATGATCGATGCGTGCCCGAGCTGCGATCAGCCGATCGACAGGATCGAGGGCGAGGCGATGTCCTACTGTCGCAACCCCGCCTGCCCCGAGCAGTTGGTTCGCCTAGTGGAACACTTCGTCAGCCGGGGCGCGATGGACATCGAAGGGCTCGGAATCAAGCAAAGCGAAGCCCTAATCGATCAAGGATTAATCAAGACGGTAGCCGACATCTACGACCTCTCTCTACACCGCGGCGAGCTGGAAGAGATGGATCGGATGGGCAAAAAGAGCGTCGATAATCTCATCGAGGCGATAGAGAAAAGCAAAGAGCAACCCTTGAGCCGCGTACTTTATGCGCTTGGAATCGACCTCGTCGGATCCGAAGTCGCGTCGCTACTTGCGAGCCATATCGGGAGCACGTATGCCATACGGGTCGCCCAGCCTGAGCAGTTCACGGCTGTGCCAGGAATAGGGCCCAAGATCGCCGAGAGCGTTTCGGCTTTCATGAATAATCAACGTAACATCGGACTGATCCAACGGTTGCGTCAAGTCGGTCTGCAGCTCAAGCAGGAGGGTACGGTCGATCAGACAGCCGAACGCCCCCTGGACGGCCTGCGGTTCGTGGTAACCGGCAGGCTGCCGAACTTCAGCCGATCGCAGATCCAATCGCGTATCAAGGAGCTTGGCGGGGCGGTGTCCGGCACCGTCAGCAAACGAACCGACTACCTGGTGGCGGGGGAAGGCGGTGGGTCGAAGCTGGCTGACGCCCAGTCGCTGGATGTCGAGGTTCTCGACGAGTCCGAGTTTCTGGCGTTGGTGGAGGGCAAAGACTGATCCTCGGCGTCCTGTCTCCGAAGTTCGCCCGACAATCGTGGGTCCTCGGCGGCCCTTCGACGGGCCCAGAGCCTGCCCTGAGATTTCCGAAGGGGCGAACGTAGTGTTGGGTTTTCCGTTCGTGGTGAGCAGAGTTATGCCCGCAGGACCGGCGATGCATAAGAATACAACGACCCGCAAGCCACCATGCTGAGCGCAGCGAAGCATCTCGGGCCTCGCATTGAGGAAACTGCGGCGCCGGGCGAGATCCTTCGCTGTGGCTCAGGATGGTAGCGGGAGAGCATTTACTCGGAAGTCCCGATGCCAGTGGGATCGTGTCTGCGTGGCGGATGATGCATTTGGAAGCTGACGGCGGCGCCAGATTGTGCCCGAACTAGGCGAGGCCACACGAAAATCCGTAGGGGAGGGTTTCCAACCCTCCCGGCGTGTCGCGGTATAATAGGTGTGAGAAAGGCGAGACGCATGGCGTACCCGCGTGGCAAACCATTATGGCCTCGAAACCAGGCGGGAGGGTTTGAAACCCTCCCCTACGACCTAATGCTGCTGTGCCTTGATTCACACCGCTTGACGCCGGCGCCTAAAACTCCGGCACGACCTCGTCGAGGAACCGCTGGAGTTGTCGCTCCTGGTCGAATGACGCGAACCTGACGATCATGGTCTCGGCGCCCGCTTCTTGGTAGCGTCGGATTCTGTCGACGGTCAGCTCCACTGGTCCCCATGGTCCCCATCGGTCGCCCCAGATGTTCATGCCATAATACAGCTTCAGGAACCGATCGGCTTCGTCCGTCGCTGCATCGGCGTCGTCGAGCATGTTCACCGTCATGTAGAAGGAGCGCTCCATCGACTCGAAGTCGCGTCCCCGTTCTTCCGCGTGCGCTTTTACGCGTTCGGTGACTTGTGCGTATTCGTCGGGGTAGTCGGAGATCGACATGTAGCCGTCCCCGAACTCGGCGGCGCGTCGGAACTGTCGCTCCCTGCCCGCCCGCCAATGGCACGCAATCAACGTTTGGACACCTCCTGCGTTCGGCGAGACCGGGGCGACGCTGACCTCTCGCAGATCGAAGTGCCTGCCCTGGAAGGTGACCTCTTCGCCGCGCGTCAGTCGCTTCAGCAGGTCGACAGTCTCCTCGAAACGCGATGCACGACCGGACGGGTCGACGCCGGCGTTCAGCCACTCCTGGCGCTGGGCGTCGTTGAACGCGCCGCCGATGCCCAGGCCGAGCACGACCCTGCCCTCGGATATCAGGTCCACCGTTGCGGCGGCGTGCGCGAGGAGCACGGGGTGGCGCAACGCTCCGAGCATGACCGCGGTGCCGATGCGGACTCGGCGCGTGCGGGTCGCCAGCGCCGCGAGCACCGTCAAAGGTTCGAGGCGGGGCTTGGCCGTAAGGCTGTCGCCGACCCAAACCGAATCGAGACCGGCGGCTTCCGCGGTTTCCGCCATGCTCAGGATCGATTCGATGTTTTTGGGTTGGCTACCCTGCATGAGCAGTCCGCGCGTGGGCAGCAGAATTCCGAACTTCACAGTGTTACGTCTCCTCTAGGCGTTAATATGCGCTCCCTGAAACCGGGTTCGATGCGCTCGCAGGCTAGCAGGTCGTCGACCGTGTCCAGGTCGAGCGAGAAGCCCAATGCGTCGCACGTCGCGAACGGCAGGCCCGCGGATAGCGCGGCTTTCTTGTGCCTGGCGAAGCTGTTCTCCCCGAGCTCCGGTCGGAACGGGCATTGAGACGGCACTACGAGGCCGTTGGTGCCCCCGTCGCGGGTTGCCGGGCACATGGCCAGCAGTGTGCCGTCGCGCGAAGCGTCGATGGCCGCGTCGACGTCGGGCGCCGTGAGCAACGGCAGATCGCATGGGATATACAGGCTGGCCCAACCGTCCGCCGACAACTCGTCGAAGGCGACGCTCAGTTCTGCGTTCAGTCCTCGTTTGCCGTCGGCCGTCCACTCTGCGCCGAAACTGTCGGCTAACAATCGAACGTCACCATCGCCGCCGAGTACGATTACCCGGCCGAGCTTCGATGCCGTTGCCGCTGCCAGCACGATGCGCAGCAGGTTCAGGCTCAGTGTTGCCCGCTCGGCTTCGCTCAATTCGTCGGACAAGCGCGATTTGGACTCGCGCGGCGGCTTCATCGGCGCCACCGCCGCCAGCTTGGGCGCGGCGCCGGCGGCTTCACTCAGCGACAATGTCGATGATCCTGCGTCCCAAATCGATCTTGTCGTCTTCGGTGACCATTACCGTGTTGCACACCTCAACGCGCATTCCCAGAGCTTCGATCTCCTTCGATTGGCTACGATCCACCTCGTCGATCACGAAGCAGTCGCACAGCCCGATGTACTGTTTGGCGACGTCCACACATGATGGTTCGATGCCAAACTCCTGCATCAATTTCGCCGCCGGGCCCTTCAAGGCCTGCCCTCCAACGATTGGGCTGACAGCTATACGGATTCCAGGAAAGAGGCGGACTTTTTCCCGAACATCTCCAACATCTAAAATCGGCGCCACACTCAGGTATGGATTCGATGGACAATACACTAACGCACCCGAGGTTTCCAACGCCCGCGCGAAGCCAGCGGAGGGTTCGGCCTCGGCCCCGCCGTCGAAGCGAATTGAGGTAGCTCTGGGCTCGCAGTGATGCTTAACGAAATAGTCTTGGAACGCCAACGGGCCAATCTCCGTCTCGACGATCGTGCGAACCCGGTCATCGGTCATCGGCGCGATCTCATGGACGATGCCGAGCGCTCTCGACAACGCCGACGTCACCTCCGACAGGCTCTTGCCTTGACCCAGCATCATGGTCCGCATTATGTGCGTAGCGAGGTCTTTGTCGCCCAACCCGAACCAGGTGTCCGCTCCGTAGGCCGTCAACCGCTCCAGGGCATTGAACGTCTCCCCTTGGAGCCCCCACCCTGTTTCCGGGTTCGAGAGCCCGGCGAGAGTGTACATTACGGTGTCCAGGTCAGGCGACACGTGCAGACCGTGGAACTCTTCGTCGTCGCCGGTGTTCACGACGACGGTCAGGCCTTCCGGCGAGAGCAGCTTGGACAGACCCAGGGCCAGCTTGGCGCCGCCGACGCCACCGGCCAGAGCCAAGATCTTTGTGCTCAACTGTGGTGTTCCGTCACTTTCATCTCCCGAGGATCGAGCGCGACCTCTGTCGAATGATGCAGATGTTACAATCGTCCGAGCAGAGCCTTTCGGCGGCCCGGGGGACTTCAAATTTACATCTCCAGATTGAGCTTGGTCAACTACCGGTGCTACGAACACCTGGAATTGGGTTTCGACGCCGGGTTCATCTTGCTGGAAGGCGACAACGGTCAAGGCAAAAGCGCCCTGCTGGAGGCCGTGTACCTAATGGCCATCGCCAAGGCCGGGAGAGCGTCGTCAGACCGTGAATTGGTCCGCTGGCAGGTTAGGCGCGATCCTTACTCGCACGCTCAGGTCGCGGCCCAAGTCACCGAGCCGTGCGGCACTATCCGGCTACAGGCGGACTTTCGCCCCCTCCCCCGAACGAGCGGCGACGACGACGGTTCGACCAACAATGGCGCCGCCTCGGGCGAGCTCGGCTTCCAGAAGTCGTTCCGTGTTAACGGCATCGGGCGCCCGGCTTCCGGCGTCGTCGGAATCTTGAACGCGGTCATGTTCGGCGCCGAGGACCTTGAGCTGGTCTTCGGCAATCCGTCCGTTAGGCGTCGGTACATCGATATTCTCGTCTCGCAAATCGATGACCGTTACCTCAAGAGCCTTCAGCGGTACCAAAAAGTATTGGCCCAAAGAAATCGGCTGCTGAAGCTGCTGAGAGGGCGCTCCGCGTCGTTGGACGAGCTTCAATTCTGGAACCAGGAGTTGGTTTCGGAGGGAACGGTCATCATAGAACGCAGGGCCCGCAGTCTTGCCAGCCTCGACGGCATCGCCGCGCCGATCCACTCGGAACTCAGCGGAAACGACGAACGCCTTCGCCTCGTCTATCGTCCGAACGTGGAAATCGAGCCGGAAGCCGATGAACGCTCGATTTCAGCTTCGTTCCGGGATGCGCTCGCACGGGCGATCGACCGCGAGATCGCGCAGGGATTCACGTCGTGCGGACCGCATCGCGACGACCTGGCTCCGCTGATTGGCGAAATGGAAGCCAGCGCCTACGCCTCCCGAGGCCAGGCGCGGACCATCGTGCTCGCCATGAAGCTCGCGGAGGCGGAGCACCTGAAAACCCGCAGGGGCGAGGAGCCGGTGCTCCTGCTGGACGACGTGCTCTCTGAATTGGACCTCGGAAGACGAAGGCTGGTCTTGGACCGCATCGAGACCTACCAGCAGTGTCTCGTAACGACCGCGGACCCAGGCGTGATCCCCTCGTCGCGGGCTTCCGATATCCGACGCTACCGAGTCAACGGAGGCGCCGTGCAGCCGTTGACGGCCCCGATCGTCTGAGCATACAAGAATAAACACCTGGAGCCTTGATATGGTCGACAACACAGAACGCGCATTGGATGAGGCGGCGAGGCTGCTGGTCGAGTCCCGTCATGTGTTGGCGCTAGTCGGCGCCGGGCTGTCGGCCGAGAGCGGCGTCCCGACGTTCCGAGGGCCGGGCGGGCTCTGGACGAAGCTGGGCGAGCCGAGCATGAACGGCTACCAGGAATTCCTGGGCGATCCGGCTAGGTGGTGGCGCGAGCAGCAAGATCAACAAGCAGATCCTGATCGAACGGAATTCCGAGAGGCCATCGAACGAGCGGAGCCCAATCCGGGCCACTACGCCCTAGCCGATCTGGAGCGGATGGGGATTCTGAAGATGACCATCACGCAGAACGTCGACGACCTGCACGCCCGAGCCGGACAAGAGCTGCTCGCCGAGATTCACGGCAACCGCACACGGCTTCGGTGCATAGACTGCGAGTCCCGATGGCCGCGTGACCGCTTCGAGGGCCAGGACTACCCGATCCACTGCCCTGAGTGCCGAGGCCTGGTCAAGAGCGACACGGTGATGTTCGGAGAGCCGATACCCCGAGACGTGCTTGACCTGTGCTTCAGTCAGACCGAGATGTGCGACTGCATGATCGTTTGCGGCACGTCGGCCACGGTGTACCCGGCGGCCAGTTTCCCCCAAACGGTCCGCGAGCGCGGCGGGGTGTTCATCGAGGCGAACCCGAATCCGACGCCGCTGTCGCCGCTGGCCAACGTGGTGCTGCGAGGCCAGAACGGCCAAACGCTGCCAGCGCTCGTGGAGCGCGTGAAAGCGCTCAGAAGGTAGACGCCCGCGGCGCGATGGTGTGCACTCGCGTCGATCCGCCAACGAGCCGGCTCGTTCTCATGGCATTGCGTTAGTCGACGTGTGGCAATCACTGCTGATGTACGTACTCGTAGGGGCGGATTTCAAACCCGCCCAACCATCGATACCGCGCGTTTGGCGCGATTCCTGCGCCAATATTGCCGAACACGCATTAAACCAGAGGATGTCGCGCGCAGAAACCGCGGGCGGGTTTGAAACCCGCCCCTACGGAGTGTTGGCCTGACGCGGGACACCGGTTGGGGCAGAATTCAGAGATGTCATAGTCGCGGCATTCGCCGCGTGCGGGCGCTAGGACAGCGCCTCGACTGCGGCGATTCGCTCTTGGGCTTCTTTGAGGCGGCTGCGCACCAGTCCGGCCAGGCGCGGAGTGGTTTCGCGGTACTTCACGTCCGGGTTCGCTTCGACCTTTGCGACCCAGGCCGGCGGGAGGCCCGAGGCGCCGTGCAACGCTCCGACGACCCCGCCGATCATCGTGCCGATCGTGTCGGCGTCGCGTCCGAAGTTGGCGCCCCACAGGATCGCCCGTTCGGGGTCGCCCTCGGCGAGTTTCAGGATCGCGAGAACAGCGGGGATCGTCTCCATCGAGTCGGCGAGCATAGTCCTCTGGAATTTCGCATAGTAACCCTCGCGGAAATTCTCGTAGGAACCGGCGCTGGCGGCCAGTTCGAGCGCCGCGGCGATGGTTCGTGTAAGCTCGCCCGCGCTTACGGGCAACAGGTATCGGGTCGCGTCGTCGATGACGGTGTCGATGGTCGCATTGGCCTCGAAGGCGGATGCTACGGCGGCCGCCATGGCGCATGCGGCGTCGCGGCAGTAACCAGACATGCCGTTGTGGATGAATGAAGCCACGTCCATCGTCTCGATCGCCGCCTGACGCGGGTTACAGGCGTTGATTATCCCCATGGGCGAGATGGACATGGCCGTCGACGAGCTCTGCATGTTGCCCCAGCCCGCGTATGCGGGCAACTCCAGCCCCTGCTCCATCTTGCCGACGGCGTTCCGCACTGAGATGAACCACAGATGTCGGTTCTGCTCTTTGAAGTCGATGAACGACTGCGCGAAGTTGTCGACGTTGGGGCGACCTTCGCTCTTGAAGATCGCGTCGAGCAGTTGCTCGCGGATGGCCGTGTCGTCGGTGCCGACGCCTTCGAAGTCAGTCACTCCGTTGGGACCGAATTTCTCGATGATCTCTTTGTAGTGGAGACGTTCAGTGGGCGCGCCCATGGCGTCGCCGATCAAGCCCCCGAGGAGGCATCCGTAAATCTTGTCGCTCAGTCGGTCCGTTGCCATTTTCGATGGTCCTTTCTGGTTGATCGTGGGCAAAAGGCTGGTTCGAGGTTGTCGAGAGTTACGGCGTCCATGGAGCATTCCGGCACGTTGACCCTAGCGGCAGACGTGAAATTCCGACTATCCCAGAGCCTCGACGCCGGCGATCCGTCTCTTGCACTCCTCCTGGCGGCTTCGGACCAATGCCGCCAGGCGTTCGGTGGCGTCCCGGTACTTGACGTCCGGATTCGCCTCGACCTTTGCGACCCAAGCCGGCGGGAGGCCCGATGCGCCGTGGAGGGCGCCGACGATCCCTCCGACCATCGTTGCGATCGTGTCGGTGTCGCGGCCAAAGTTGGCGCTCCAGACGATGGAGTTCCTGGGGTCGCCCTCGGCCAGTTTGATTAAAGCGAGGACGGCCGGAATCGTCTCCATTGAGTCGGACATCGTGGTTCGCTGGAATTTCGCGTTGAACTCTTCGCGGAACCTCTCGTATGAGTCTGCGCCGGCAGCCAGTTTAAGCGCAGCAGCGATGGTCTGCCTGAGCTCTGCGGCGCTGACGGGCAACAAGTACCGAGTCGCAGCGTCGATAACGGTGTCGACCGTTGCGTCAGCCTCGAACGCCGAGGCGACCGCGGCGGCTATCGCACAGGCGGCGTCGCGGCAGTAACCGGTCGGGCCGTTGTGGATCAACGACGCCACGTCCATGGTCTCTAGCGCGGCCTGGCGCGGATCGCAGGCGTTGATAATCCCGATCGGCGAAATCGACATCGCCGCGGAGGAGCTCTGCATGTTGCCCCAGCCGGCATATGCAGGCAACGACAATCCTTGCTCCACCTTGCCTACCGCATTCCGCACCGGGATGAACCAAAGGTGTCGGTTCTGATCTTTGAAGTCCACGAACGACTGGCTGAAATGATCGACGGTTGGGTGTCCGTCGCTCTGGAAAACCGCGTCGATCAACTGCTCTCGGATAGCCGTGTCGTCCGTGCCGACGCCCTCGAAGTCGGTCACGCCTTCAGGACCGAATTTCTCAATAATCTCATCGTAGTGGATGAGCTCCGTTGCCGCGCCCATGGCATCGCCGATCAAGCCCGCCAGAAGACATCCGTATATCTTGTCACTCAACCGATCCGTCGCCATTCTGATATACCTTTTGTATGCGTGGTGGACAGCGTAATTGTATTGACGCCTCTCAGCACTGTCAATTCCGTATCGACGTATGAGGGGCTTACGGATCGAGGCTCCAGGCCTTGAGACAGTCTGCGCCCGTCAGCGTTCGATTGACTGCGTTCCAAAGAGGGCGGTACAATCGGCAACGGCGAGGACGGGGCGTTGTTTGAACTTTAGTAAACCGAAAACGGATATCCGGGCAAGATAGTCTATGCGTTCGCTATCCACGCCCCAGTTCATCCTGAAACGCTTAGCCGACAACTGGAAACTTCTGCTCAGCGTATTCGTCGGTGTCACCGTCGCCGCCATCCTCGTCAGCGGCGCGCCGGTCTACGTCAAGTCCCTCGGCCGCATTGGGTTCCTAGCATCCATCGAGCAGTCCCCGCCCCTGGTCCTCAACATCCTCACGACCTCACCCGACATACCGATCGACCGTGACGGGCTGACGCGCATCGAGGATTCAGTCGAGGCGGCGTTTCAAGCCAACCTCTCTCCGATATACAGAGGCCGGAATCGTTACGTCAAGACTGACACGATCCTTCTGGTCAATCCGGCGCCGATTGTCCCCGATCCCATCCTCGCTCTTGCGCAAGGCCCGTTGTCCCGGTTCGAGGAGACTCGGGATGCGCCATTCCTCGGCCAGTTCATGAACTCACAAGATATGGCCAACCACGTCAACGTTGTGCGAGGCCGGATGCCCGGTCCGACCCTCTTTGAGGGCGTCCAGCCAACTTATGCAACTGTCGTGGAAGCGACGCTAGGCTCTCAATTCGCGGAGGTTCTCGGCTTGGACGTGGGAGACGAAGTCCTCCTGAGCGCGGCAACGAGCACCTCAACCGATCCCCTGGCCGGAGCCGACGATGTAATCGTTCCGATCAACCCCGGCGAAGCGTTCTGGCGTGGGGGCGTCGGCGTGTTGCTGCCGGGCAACTCCGGCCTGGATGGCGAAGGCGAGATACTGGTGAGCGCAGCCACGTTGGCGCCGGCCAAAGCCGTGGCCCGAATCGTTGGAATAATCGACCCGATCGATCAAAGTGAAGAGTTTTGGTTGGATCGCGTCGGTTTGTTCTTCGGCCCGTGGTTCCAGGAGGGGCTCCGCGATCCCGAGGTGAAGATCGACCGTGACCGGATAGTGGCCGCGTTCATCATCGACCCCGAAGCGGCATCGAAACTGCCTGAAAGGCTAGTCGAGCCGTCGCAGCACAGGACTCAGCATGCCAATATCGCCACAGTCACCGGCCTGGCTGAGCACGTGACGATGCTCGAGGGACGACTCCCAGGTGACGAGGTGACAGCCGGTCCCCGAGGACCGGTCATCGAGGCGATGTTGGGAGCGCCGCTATCCGACGGGTTCAACGTTCGTGTCGGAGACGTCATCAGCCTCACGCCCTTCCTCGACGAGCCGACATGGGTGTCCGCTCGGATCGTTGGGATAGCCGAACGCACAGACCCAGCCGATCCTTACTGGTTGTGGGGTCCCAGCGGATTCTTTGTTCCGTTGGCGCCGGAAGAGCCTGCCCACCTGGGAGTAATGATCACCCGAGAGACTCTGGTGGAGGGCATCGCCAATGCATATCCCGGCAGTCTGGCGAGGTTCGTGTGGTATACCGACGTGGACGCAGAGGGTTTCGACGATTGGTCCGCCGAAGAGACCCGTCTGCGGCTCCGAGACCTAGATGCCGATCTGGCCGAGGCGTTGCCCGGGCAATTGACGTCCACTGGGATCGACAGGCTTGTGCAGGGTTTCGAGCGCAAGATTCTTCTCGGCAGCGTTCCACTTCTCCTGCTCGTCGCCACCATCGTCGTTACGGTCTTGTACTTCGTTTCGATGATGGTGTCTTACCTGGTTCGAAGCCGGGAACGCGACGTGGCGCTGCTGAAGACGCGCGGCATCAGCACTCCGCGAATGTTCAGACTTTACGGGGTCGAGGGCATTTTGGTGACCGCAGTCGCGGTGGCGGCGGCGCCGTTGCTGGCGCTGGCGGGCATCGCCATGGCGGGCAAGCTTCCGCATTTCGACACGCTGACCGGCGGCGATTTCTTGCCGGTCGAGATCGGCGTCGTTCCGTTCCTCGTGGCGGCCGGCGTCGGAGTGTTGTGTCTGGGCGTATTCATCGTCCCGGCTGTAGCTTCAGCCAGATCCGGCCTGGTCGTTCTCAAGCTGGCGTCGTCCCGACCGCCCTCCGTCCCATTCTTCCATCGCTACTACCTGGACCTGGGCCTGATGGTCTTAGTTGGCGTCATCTTCTGGGAACTTCACTCGAGAGGCGATCTTGTTGCTGGCGGTCTATTTGAAGATGTCGAGGTGAACGAAACCCTGCTGTTGGCGCCAGTGCTCTTGATGGTCGTCGTGGCGCTGCTGTTCTCGAGGTTCTTTCCGCTTGTGTTGAAGTACATAAGTGGGGAGTCGCCCGTCCTTCTGCATGCGCTCGCTGCGGCAACGACGTTTGCATTGGTCTCCGGGTTGATCGCCAGAAATCTGCTGGACGGGAATTTGACCGCGTGGATCGGCCCAGTCGCGCCATTGCTGGCCTTCGCAGCCGCGTACGCGGCCAGATTCCGAGCACGCACCACTTGGTGGCGGACGTTGTGGTTGGTGGCGCAAATACCAGCAGTCGCGGCTTACTTGTTTATTGAGCCCCTCGACACCTCCAGCGTGCTCGTATATCCCGCGGTCGCGCTGGCCTTTGTTGTGCCGGGCCAGGTCGCTTTCATGCTTTTGGAATCGTATGCCCGCATCGCCCCCGTCTGGGTGTCGTTGGCGCTTTGGCGAATGGCCAGAAACCCGCTCCAATACACATGGCTGGTTCTGGTGCTTGTCCTCGTGGCCGGTCTCGCGACGCTCTCGCTAACCATGGGAATGACTCTCGAAGCGAGAGACGATACGAGGATCCGGTACGAAGTCGCCGCAGATCTCAGGGTGGAAATCCGGGTCCCAACCGACAGCCGGGCCCTGAGCGACAATTTCGCTTCCGTCGCCGGAGTCGCCCGAGTTTCGCCGGGTTATCGGACCGGGGGAACCGGCAAGCTGTTCGGCGGCTCATTTGGCGTCCTCGCCGTGAATTCTTTGGAGTTCGGCGACATCTCGTGGTACCGGAAGGACTTCTCAGACGAAGGCTTGGACGCAGTCATGAGCTCGTTGCGGCCGTACCCCCCCCCTAGGCCACTCGCCATCCCTTCCGGCAGCGCCAAAATCGGCGTCTGGGCGAAGCTGGGGGAGTCGACCCCGGGGTTGTCGCTTCGCATGATCGTTCAAGATGGCACGGGAGCGATGAGGCTCCTGCCGCCCGGAGAGGCGCCGCGCGACTGGGGCGCGGTGACGGCGGATTTGCCTGGCAACTTGACGGCGCCGTTGCGCCTCGCGGCGATACAGGTGCTGCCTCAAAAGCGACTCATCGGCATTACCAACACCGTCTTTCTCGACGACATACACGTGATCGTCGGCGACGGCGAGACGGTCGAAGTGCTGGACGATTTCGAGGGAGCGGGCAGATGGAAGCCCATGCCCACTTCGTTCGAAGAGTCAGACAGCCTCGTCGTGACGACGCGCGACGCACACGAGGGCGCGGCGGCCGCAAAATACAGCGTGAGGCAGCAGAACCGTGATACGGCGCCGGGGATCTATCAGAGCCCCAGCGGAGGGCCGCTGCCGGTCGTGGTCAACAGCGAGTTCATCGACACAATGGGCGTCGGCGTTGGCCAAACTTTCATTGCGTCGGTGGACCAACAGTTGGTCCCGATGGTCGTCAGCGACACCGTTCGATTCTTCCCCACCATGGAGCAGATAGAGAGTGGATTCCTGATTGCAGATTTCGATCAGTTGATTCGGCATCTGGATGTAGGAGACCCCAAACACTCGAGGGGGCCAAATGAACTGTTCATCGAATTGTCGCCCGGCGCCGGCTCGGAGACGCGCGCACGGATTCACGAGTTGTCGAGACCTGGGATTGATGTGCACGACACAGAGTCAATTTCGCAGTCTTTTGAGCTGAACCCCCTCGTTACGGCTGGATGGCGTGCAGTCGCGTTCGTGTCGCTGGCAGTCGTCGCATTCACGGCGCTTACGGGGATCGTAACTTACCTGGTGTTCTTCTCGGACAGCAATCGTGGCGAGATGGGCGTGGTCCGCTCGTTGGGGCTGGCGCATGGCCAGATGATCAACCTGCTTGCGTTGGAGCACATGCTGATCGCAGTCGTCGGAATGGGTCTCGGCACATGGGCCGGCTTGAGGATGAGCTCGATGATGGCGCCGTTGGTGTCGCTTGCCGAGAGCGGAGGCGACGTGGCGCCGACGTTGTTGATCTCGACGGATTGGGCGGCGCTCTCTGTGCTCTACGTCGCGGTTGGCGTGACCTTCGCGACAATGCTGTTCGTAATCAACCGGAGCGTATTCCGATGGGATGCGGCGACCGCGACGAGGCTCGAAAACTGATTCAACACACGATTCCACCCTGCCCTCTCGCGAGCACCAGATGTTTCGAATAGCATCCAGGTTCGTCTCGGCCTGGCCGCTGGTCGCCAAGCGCGCCCTCGTCCACTGGAAGGCGCTGTCGTCCGTGATAGCGGGCGTCTTGCTGGCATCGGCGATCATGGCGAGCACGGTTATCTACCTCGACGCGTTGCGGGACCTGGCGCTGAAACATGCCCTGAACCAGCGCACCGACGACCAACTGGACATTCTAGGCGAGGTCGAGCTTCGGCTCTCATCGCGCTCCGATTATGAATCCGCGGCCGCCGTCGCCGATCGCGAATTCGATCGCCAGCTCGACTGGCTCGTCGACGGCCAAGTGAGCGCGGTCAAGACCTCGACCTTCTATCTCACGCGCCGCGGTGACGAGGAACCGGCCGGAAGCGACGACAATCGAGCGTATTTCGCCTTCGCCCCGGATTTCGATCGGTATTCGACACTGGCGCCTGGAAGTCGAATGCCGCAAGACGGCCCGGTCAACTCGCCCGGCGATCCGCTCGAACTCGAGGCCCTCGTTCCCGTCGAAGCCGCCGAACTGCTGAAAGTCGGGATCGGCGACCAATTCTCCGTCGTCCCTACGTGGCCAACCGAAATCCCGTTCGTTAGGGTCGTCGTCAGCGGGGTCTTCCAGAGGAATGACGACGAGGATGAGTTCTCGCGCCTGCACCAACGTGCGTTCCAAGCCGACGTGTCTCAAACAGTCCGTGCGCTTCCCTTCTTCATCTCCGATAGCACGTTCCTGGAGACATTGAGTCCGGCCATCGACGATGACTCGAGCACGTACGCATGGTTGCTCGACGTGGTCCCGGAGCGGCTCAACGACGAGAACACGCTGCAAGCCGCAGCCGACATAATCGCGACTCAAGAGCTCATAAGCAAAGAGATCGGCAATTTCCACATGTCGACGCGCCTGTTGCGAGTCTTCATCGAATACGATCAACGGCTTTTCTTCACCAGATCGCCGATGCTCGTCTTTCTGATCCTCATCGCGGTTGTGATCCTGTACTACGTCGTCACGTTGGCGTCGCTTCTGGTTGAACAGCAAAAGGGTGAAATCGCTCTGCTGCGAAGCAGGGGGGCGAGCCCGGGCCAGATCCTCGCGGTGTTCGTGCTCGAAGGCGCCACGATCGCCGTTTTGGCCACGGCGGTCGGGCCCGTGCTTGCCGCCTTCGGAATCAGCGCCCTGGGATTCGCTCCGATGTTTTCGGACCTTACCGAGAACTCATTCATGGCGGTCGAGATATCGCGCAACGCCTACCTCATGAGCGCTGCAGGGGGCGTCCTCAGCTTCTTTGCGCTGATGATACCGGCCATTCAGGCTTCGCGTTCCAGCGTCACCAGACATCGAGTCGAATCGGCTCGACCGTCGCAACGGCCTTTCTTCCACCGTTACTATCTGGACCTGTTGTTGCTGGCAGTTGGAGTACTCCTCCTCAGGCAATTGGACGAACAAGGCTCGGTGCTGGGGCGAGACCTGCTGGGCGAGGTGGTGGTGAACGAGCTCCTCCTGGCGATCCCAGGCGTCATGTTGGTCGCAGCCGCGATGGTCCTGTTGCGGCTGTTCCCGCTGGCGTTAAGTCTGACCAGCCGCATACTGGGTCGATGGCTCCCCGCCGGTCTGGCGATGGGCCTCTGGCAGATGGCAAGAGAGCCCACCCACTACGCCCGACTCATGTTGTTGTTGGTTCTGACCGCGAGCATGGGCGTGTTCGCCGCCAGCTTCGTCGCCACCCTTGAGCGAAGCCACCAGGAGCGAGTGTTCTACTCGACCGGCAGCGACGTCCGGGTTGAAGGAGTGAGATTGGACAACAGCCGATTTCGCGCGACCTTCGTGGACCGTTACGAGAGGGTGTCCGGAATCGACGACGTGAGCCCCGCGTATCGCGGTCGCGGCGCCGACGCGACCAGCCCTGGCAACGAATCCTTCATCGTGCTGGGAGTCGATGGCGCCACCTTTGGCGATGTCGCCTGGACGCGTGACGACTTCGCTCGCGAGCCGCTGGCGGAAATGGTCGAGGCATTGGGCGCGACTATACCGAAAGGAGGGATCGAGTTGCCCAGGTCGGCCGCATTCCTGAGCGTCACGCTGAAGGCTTCGACGCCAGAGCCGGAGGTCTATGTCAGCGCTCGGGTGCGGGATGCCAACGACAGATACTACACCTACCGTCTCGGTCCGCTGGGGACCAGGGATTTTCTGGGCAACCTGAACAAACCCACCATGGCGGAGCTCGGGACGACGCTTATGACCAGGCCTCAATCGGCAGAGCCGCTTAGCCTGGTGTCGCTGGGCATTCATGCCGTGCCAGGTCGGGAAAGGCTGCCGCGAGGGTCGGTCTCGATAGATCAGGTGGCGACTCTGACGATGCGCTTGGTGGATGGGCGGGCTACTGGGGACGTCGATAACGCCGTCCTCGAGAATTTCGACAGCACGGACCAGTGGGAGATACTGCACGTCAGTCCGGCAGCCCAGTCGGACGATTTGCACGACGGCTCGGACGTGGAGAACCCAGGTCTGGCAGAGTTCTCTTGGGCTAGTGATGATGTGAGGGCCACCCATGGCATCGTGCACGGCCTTCAAACGCCGTCGCTGCCAGTCCTTGCGAGTCAGTCCTTTCTCGATTCTTTAGGCTACGCACCGGGCGACGAACTGCTCGTGTCTCTCAGCGGTCACTCGGTGCAGGTTCGCCTTGACAACGTCGTCGATTTCTTCCCCACCATAAACCCGGACAGGGATAATTTCTTGATCGCGGACCTCACGTCACTGTTGCGGTTCGCCAATCTCGACCCTATCGCCGGCCAGTTCTTCGCCAACGAGGCCTGGCTATCCAGCGACAACTCCGGGGACGACCGGCTGGGTCTCGTCGATCGGCTCAAGACCTCCCCGTACACCAGCAAATTCGTCGACAACAGAGAGAAGCGGCTCGCCGAGTCCCAGGTGGACCCGCTGGCGAAATCCGGTTGGAGCGCGCTGCTCGTCATCGCCTTCACCGCCGCCCTGGTGACCAGCGCCGTCGGATTCCTGGTTCACGCCTACGTCTCGGCGCGGGCTCGCGAGGGCCAGTTTGCCCTCATGCGGACCATGGGGTTCTCCATGAGGCAGTTGGTCTCGCTCGTGTTGTTGGAGCAGGTCTTGCTGATCGCCGTCGGGATGGCGTTGGGGACATGGATGGGCGGTCGGCTGAGCAAGCTGATCATGCCGTTCCTTGGCCACGACTCCTTTGGGACCAAAATCGTGCCGCCGTTCGTGGTCGAGGTGGATTGGACCGCACTGGCGATCGCCTACTCCTCGATGGTCATCCTCTTCGCGCTAGTCATCATCGGCGTTATCGTATACATCCGACGGATAGCCCTGCAACGGATCCTGCGACTGGGTGACGCGTAGGCCGTCCGCTGAGCCGACGCACTCCGAGTCGATTCTGATCTGCGACGCACACGGCGCCGAGGCCATCAAGGCTCCGTTGACTGGCCGATCTCACCCCGATACACTCGCCACGAAATCCGGCAGGCAATTAGGAGCAGTCACATGCAGACCAATCGTGTAAAGAGGCTGATGCGGGAAGGGCAGCTCGCGCTGGGGACCTACGTGAGCCTGGCCGACCCCCAAGTGGTCGAGATCATTGGTCTTGCCGGTTTCGACGCCGCTTTCATCGACATGGAGCACACCGCGTTCGAGCTCGGTTTGATCGAGCGGATGATCGTGGCCGCCGACCTTGTCGGGATCACTCCGATGGTTCGGATCCCAGACAACGACGAGAAGCTCTTACTCAGGTTGTTGGACATGGGAGCACAGGGCATCATCATTCCCCACGTCGACGGCGTTCACGGCGCGAGGCGGGCCGTCGCGGCGGTGCGCTATCCGCCGGCCGGGGATCGAGGCGGCGCCGGCGGCACACGGGCAGCCCGATTCGGCACGGTGAGCTGGGCGGACCACGTCCGAACGTCGAACGAAGAGATACTGCTGTCCGTGATGGCCGAGGACGCCCGCGCGATCTCCGAGATTGAAGACATTGCAGCACTGGACGGCGTCGATCTCGTGGCGCTCGGGCCAACTGACCTGTCCCAGACCTTAGGCGTAACGGACCCGGCCGACCCTCGATTGCGAGCTCAGGTCGAAGAGATCGCGGAAACTGTCAGGCGGGTGGGCAAGGCCAAACTGCAGATCCCGATGAACCACCCGGCGTTCCCCCTCGGCGCGCAGGATCTTCTGAACCTCGGCGTCGGCTACACCCACGTTGCCCCGCCTCCGACCGCCCTCCTGGTGCGAGAGATGAGCAACGCCGTCCAGGCCATCCATCAGGCCGTGGGGAGGACTTCGTAATCCGCTCTCTTCAGTCCTTTTCGTCCCCTCGGTCCCTCGAGTCCACCAATTACCACGAATTCGCGCCAAGTCCCCGCAAGGCTTCCTGTGGGTTGCCCGGGAAGCTCACTACACTGCGGCGAGTATCGCTACGTCCGGCGCTACGCCACAAGTCGGGCGACGCTATCCAGGTTTGATACTGACCCACTGCATGGCGATCGCAGGCCACGAACACCTCATCCCGAATGCCGCGTCACTTCCGACGCAGCCAAGTTGATTACGGGTCGATGAGACGCGCTGCTAGCGCACTGCGTCCAGCAGCCGGTCCACGAACCCGTTGCAGCGGTCAGGGCCGACCCACCGCAACACGGCGACCAGTCCCAGCGACGGCACGGCAAGAACGCGGTTCGCTCCGGCGCCTGAGTGGTAGAAAGCGTCGTCCGGAGCGTTCGGCATCAAGGCGCGGTCGGTGTTTAGCATCCAGTTCATGAACCCGTAGGTTGGCTTGAGTTCGGTGGGCGTCTTGGCCATCTTCACCCACTCGTCCGACAGGATCGTCGAGCCGTTCCACTTGCCTCCGGCCAGGCTCATGAGTCCGAATCGGGCCTGGTCTCGGGCGCTGATCCACATGCCGCCGCCCCAGTGCCCTCCCCCGCTGACCGATTGCATTCGCTTCCCATCGATCATCACGTACGAGTTTCGGTATCCGTTCCACCGCCAGGTGTCCGACGCTCCGATCGGGTCCATCACGTGCTCCTCCAGCACCTCGGGCAGTGGCCGCCGCCAGACCCGCAGCAACGCCAGCGCGAGCCGGTTCACGCGGGCGTCGTTGTATTCGTAGACAGTTCCAGGCTCGGCGGCAGGCCTGACCTCGTCGTCCGAGTTCCCCGCCGAGTAGTGCTTGCCCCAAATCGAGCCGTCCCACTCGTTGATCTGCCTCAACATCATGTCCCACGTAATTCGGCGGTTGTGCTCGGAGTCGAATCCACCGTCGTCGACGTAATCGCACACGCGGTCGTGGACGTCGCGAATCAATCCCGCCTGCCAGGCCAACCCTGCAACCGACGACAGGAAACTTTTGGTGACGCTGAACGTCATGTCGACCCTGTGAGGTTCACCCCATTCGGCCACCAGGTATCCGTTTCGCAGCACGACGCCAGTGACCGGCCCATGGGTCTTGGTCGGACCGACGATCAGCCCGTCGTCGTGGCGTTTCGCGCCGTGGGTCGCGGCCAGATGTTCGCCCAGATCGGGCGGATAGCCGGCATTGGCCTGATCCTGGGAGTATGCGATCGCCTGCGCCAGTCCGTCGGCATCGATCCGCGCATCCTCCGGCGATAGAGACCGCCAATCGCCCCCTGCCTCCGGGAAGCTCAAGCCGTCGATTTCGGTCGCATCTGCGGTCGAGCGCTGCATTGTTCGCCCCCTAAGCTCATGAACCATCCGTCTACCTGAGTCCGTCAGGCGGATTCTACCATGTGCTCCACGCATTGCCAGCGACCATGCCGTTCGGAGAGGCTCGCAATCCGGTCTCTTCAGTCCTTTGCGTCCCTTTGGTCCCTTGAGGCCGACGATCACCGCGCACTCCGGGTGGCTCGCTGCAAGGCGCCCCTGCGTGGCCCAAGAACCGGACTACCCCCTGGTGAAGACCGCCACGTTGCGCGTCGGAAACGTGACGTGGAGTTCGTGGCGGGCAGCGATCCACAGCAACGTGGTTGAGCTGTAGAACGCGAGGTGCGTGGGGTCTCGGTGGTAGTGCCATGAGGGAAACGCTGAGCGGTCGTCGAGCATCGACGTCATGACGCCGAGGAGGCCGTCGGGTTCGAGCAGGTTGCTCAGGCGGCTAAACTCTTCACCGGGGGAGGCGAAGTGCTCGGCGGTTTCGGTGCACGTGACGAAGTCGTAGGTCCGGTCGAGCGCCGAGGCGTCGGGGGCGAAGTGCGGGTCGTAGGCGGTCATCTCGAAGCCGTCCTCGCGAGCCATGGCCACCAGCGCGGGGCCGGGACCAGAGCCGTAGTCGAGTCCGCTGGATCCAGGACGAAGCAAGGGCTTCAGGACGGTCCAAAGCTGCGCGAGGAACTCTCGGTATCGCGGGTCGTCGGGGTCGTTTTCGTGCATCAGGTAGCGTTCGCGTTCGGACTCGAAGTCCAAGTGGTGTTGCTTCGGGACGAACACCAGGTCGCAACCCACGCACAGCCAGAACTCGCGTACGCCGTGCCTGTCATCCGAGCGGTGGATCTGGGCGACGTTCGCTGCCCCGCATAACGGGCAGATTGGCGGTCGCTCGGCATTTGTTGTCACGATGGAGATTATGGGCTACCCGAAATTGGCGTCGATGCGATCGGCGCGCCAAAGTCCTTCGACGGGCTCAGAGCTTGCCCTGAGCTCGCCGAAGGGACGAACGTTTGGGGGCGGAGACTGTTCGGCAGGTTGGCGACGACACGTTCAGTAAACGTCCAGCGTGAAGCCCTTGCCCCGCAGGGTCTCTCTGAAATCGAGCTTCGAGCTTGCCAGCTTCTCGAGGAGGTGCTCGTCTAGCAGCAGCACCTTGACGCCGCGGACCAGAACAGGCCGATCGTTGCTCTTCTCTTCGTCGATCACGATGCCAAAGTCGCCCTCCCCGGTCCAAGCCGGGGGTATGGCCAGTCGAAGACACCGACCCACGTCCAATTTGCGGTCGTCGACGATGCGCTTGAGCTCTTTTCGTGCGGCAGGGGTTATTTTCAGCATGTGCGCTTGGCAGTCGGTGAGCGTCAGTCTCTGGCGGACCAGATGGTCTGGTAGTTCTTGCCGGACACCGCCGCCACCAGCTCGTCTCGTTCGATCCGCCGGAGCTCGTCGAGGGCGGCTTCACACGCTTTGACGGCGTCTTCGTCCCCTGACGATTCGATCCGTACTACGATCCTGCCCCACACGCCCAACTCCACCAAGCTGCCGACGTAACGTTGCCACGGGATGAGCACCAGGTTCTGCAGGCGCGGAAACCCGGGCCTGAGCCGCCGAATCGAACGTGCCCGGTCCTGCGGCGAGTTCGCCATCGCCATCAGTCGCACCATCGGCCCGTCGGTCGCGTTGGAGCGTGTGTCGATGATCAGAGATTTTCGGAACGCCGGGAAGAAGAGAGACATGACCTCTGCTTCCTCGACGTTGCGGATTACTTCGTCAATGTCGAACAGGAAATTTCCTTCCATGTCGCGACCCCCTAGTCCCGATCAGGACTCCACCAGCTCCCTGACGCTTTCGATGAATGCGGGAAGCACGTTGTTCCAATCGCCGACAACTCCGTAGCTTGCGGACTTGAAGATATTGGCGTCCTTGTCTCTGTTGATCGCGACGATGAACTTTGCGCCGGAGCAGCCCGCCATGTGCTGGCTGGCGCCGGAGATGGCCACCGTGACGTACAGATTCGGGCTGATGGTCTTGCCGGTCAAACCAACCTGGTGGCTATGATCGAGCCACCCCGCGTCGCACGCCGCTCGCGAAGCCCCCATGGCGCCGGTAAGGATATCGGCAAGGCTGGAAAGCTGCTCGAATGGTTCCGGGCCGCCCATTCCCCGCCCGCCGCTCACCACGACGTCGGCGTCTTCCAGTCTGATGCCTGCAGTCTCTTGGGTGACGGTCTCGACTAGCTTCGTCTTGATCACATCGGGGTCTATCTGCACCGACAGTTCCTCGACGTCTCCGGTCCTGCCGGAGTCGGCTTCGAGCGCCTCGAAGGTCTTGGACCGAGCGATCACCACCTGAACGCCGTCGCCGGGGAAAGTGACTCGGGCCACGGCGCTGCCGCCGTACACCGGGCGGGTCGCGACGACTCGGTTCGTGCTCGAATCGACACCGACTTCGGTGCAATCCTGCGCCACGGCCACGCCCAATCGGAACGCGAGCCTTGGGCCAAGGTCTCGGCCCAGCGGTGTGCGGCCGATCAGGACGACCGAAGGCTCGGTCTGCTGGCAAACTCGCTCGAACGCGGAAAGCTGCGCGTCTGGCTGGGCATTCGCCAGCAGGGCATCGGCCACGGTGTATACACGGTCCGCTCCGAGCTCGATGGCGCCGCCCGCAAGGTCGGCGGGCGCTTCATCTTGAAGGGCCACTGAGACCTGCTCGCCGAGGCTGTCGGCTAGCGACCGCCCGACTGCGATAAGCTCTCCTGTAATCGATCCGAGGCTTCCGTTCTCTGTTTCGCCCAGGATTAGTATTCCCGGCATGTTCGTCTCCTCAAGCGCGTTGGTTTCATAAGTCTAAGGTTGCGTCCCAGCGTCGGCGCCTCGGGAGCTGTCCCCGACACGTCGCGACTGCGGACGAATGGGTTTACGTCAGATGAGTCTAGCTTCGCGCAGCTTAAGGGCAAGCTGACGTCCGGCGTCGGCTTCGTCCTCGCCCTCGACGAACTCGCACTCCAGGTCCGAGACCGGCACGAAGAGTTCGGCGAGCTCAAGTTTTTTGGCTAGTTGATCTTCGGACAGACCCAGGTCAGACGCCGACCACACGGTCGGTGCTTTTCGGCTGGCCTGCATGATGCCTCGAAGGGTCGGATATCTGGGTTCGCCGAGTTCGTTGCTGACGGTGATCACCGCTGGCAGAGACGACTCAACGACCTCGTATCCGTCGGGCATGGCCCGCTGCACGGACACGCCGTCCTCGGTCAACTCGATCTTCTGGGCCAGAGTGATGCATGGGATCCCCAGCATCTCGGCAACGCCCAACGGAACCATTCCGTTGTCCCAGTCGGACGCCTGCCGGCCGCAGAGAATCAAGTCGTACTCGCCGGCTTTTTTGATCGCCTCGGTCAGCACGCTGGCGCTGGCGAACGAATCCAGATCGGCGGCTTCCAGGTCGTCGACAAGGATGAGTTGATCGGCGCCCATCGACAGAGGCTTCTTCATGACGTCCATCACGAAACCCGTGCCAACGGAGATGACCGTGATGTTGGCATCGGCGCCAGCGTCCTTGATTTGAAGCGCCGCCTCGACGGCGTTTTCGTCGAATCCGTTGACTACCGGAGGAACGCCTTGGGCAGGGATGACCTGCTTTGCGTCCGGGTCAATCCGAAATGCGGATGCTGGGGTTTCGGGATCGACAACCTGCTTGGCGCAGACGATGATATTGGTTGGCATCTATGTTCTCCTGATTTCGCCTTGATCGGCGTTTATCCAAGCCGCTGGGAATATAGCAAAGGCCGAGATTGGCGTCAAATCGGACCGCGTCTTCTACAGTCTCAGCTCCAGTCTGGGCGCCGGAAGACCGTTCGCAACATTGGTCTGTTTCTTGAACTCGACGAGCATGACGTGCAGGTCGCCGTCGGTGTCATTTGCCGACCCTACTCAGGTAGTCGGGCTGACGCTGCTGGTCGTTCAGATTATGAAACTCCGAAACACCTTCACCCATACTATACAAAAGAGCATGGTCGTTGGTAGTCAAGGCGGTGACAGGCGATGCGCGGAACTGTCTCGCGATGTCGTCGGTCCGCCGGAGTAAGGGCCCAAGCTGTGCATCGACCATGGTGATCTCGGAGCAACAGGCCGCTTTCTTGATTCGTCCCCCCTAATCGGTGGATACGCGTACCGACCATAACAGCCGTGTCGCAACCGTTGGCCGCGACAATCTGTGCGACCGTGGCGACGCCCTCCGGAAGCGGCTCCTAGCCCCTGAACTACATCGTTCAACGACCCGCGGCGTGATTCGCCTGGGTCGGCATCGTCGGAAACCGCCTGCGCAATGCCGGTCGAACCCGGTGTACTTCGAAGCGAGATCGTCGAGTGCCGGAGTTCTGATGGACGTGTTGCCGCAAGCGCCGATATCGTCTTGTCTGAACGTATCGGACACTGTCCATATCACGTTCATCGAAGTCTCTAATACTTACGTCGCACCGTTGGTTATGCTCGATATTGGAATTGTAAAAATACTGTCGCATTTCGCTTGGCATCCCGCTGGCTCGCATCTCCGCCCGTCTGAACGTGCGTGTTCCGCGAGTGACCAGCGGAGTTGAACTTTCATTCCAATTTCGTTAGCCGACGCATCGACCGTGCGTGCGTTGATGCCTGGCGCTGTCTGACCAGAACCAACAGTCTGGATGGATATTGGCCGATGATAATCAGAAAAGATAGAATCATGATGTCAATTGGCACGGAAAGTTCTTGACATAGTCAAAAAACCGTAATAATATAGGAATCGACTTGGCCATGCCGTTTTCGGGCGCAAACGCCTCTCTGGCGTTTTCTGGCAAATTGTGTTGGCAGGTCGGGACGGAGATCTGAGAATCGCGAAACCGTCCTGTCTTGAGCCGACCGGGGCCTCTGCCAGATACGTGCCCGGCGAGAATTCGGCGCCGTAGAACTCGTCCTAGGGAGAGGTGCGCCCTCTTGGTCCGCCATGCGGCGATGCTCCAAGAAGGAAATACCCTCCTCTGCCGATTCTACATTGGGTAAGTCTCGATAACAATCGAGTTGCGGTCTTCAGTTGCAAACATTGTGAACAAGGCGCGTTTCGGCGCTTCTATTCACGTTTTGTAATCGACGGCGGTGAGTTCCCTAGCGAGGCGTCGCTGACTCCGACCGTAACAGCCGGTTCCACACGGGGAAATAGAGGGGGAGCAACATGGTCGCATCGATGGCCCTCGAGGCCACAACTAAACCTCAGAGCATATGCCCGCGCTGCAAATCTGCGTTGGTAATCAGCTACCACGAGCCAGAGTGCCTGTCCTGCGGCTATGCGGACTACGCATACACGCCGCCCGTCCAGCGGACGGAACGGAGCGTCGTCGCCGCCGGGACTCGATTCATCCTTCGCTACGTCGGGGAGTTTCCGACGTTGACCGAAACGCTTACGCACGTCCGCCTAAGGCGGATCAGGAACCGGGTCGTTTACGGTGTCAAGTGCCCGTTCTGCGGCGGTGACATGGACCAGTCGTCGTTGTCCGGCAAACGTCGAGAAGTGCGTGAGGAACGGTACAAGTGCCCGAGCGGGCACAGGGTTTCGCTCCTTCCTAAGAAGGACGGATCTCTGGGCTGGAAGTAGCTCACAGCTAGGAACTAGATGCAAGGGCCGGCCCCCGATAGTGGGCCGGCCCTTTTGGGTTCACGCACACGGCGTCGCGGATTCCGCTGGCGCCGTGAAATCGACCCTCGTCCATCGAGTTGTTACAATGTCCGGCATCTGCAACAATGTCCGCGACGCCTGACATGGGAGCGCTGCAATGGCGAAAGTGGCCGATCATGCCAGGTCCGACGACGGCAAGCTCAGCATCGTCTGCGACTTCTCCCCTCCCCGAGGGGGCGTTCCCTCTTTGCTTGACGGCGCTGAATCGCTGGATCCGGCTTTCCTTTCGATCGCTTACAACCCCGGCCGGTCAGTGCGTGTCAGCTCGGTTGCCGTCGCCGCGTGGGTCAAGGCCAATATGGGCCAGGACGTCGTCTTCACGATAGCGACCCGCGACATGAACACAATCGCGATCCAGAGCCTGCTCCTCGGCGCACAACTGCTCGGGCTTGAGAACGTCGTCGTCGTGCAGGGCGACCCGCTGACGGCGCGTGATCGAGAGCGATTGACCCAGGTAAACGACATTCGCCCGGCTGAGCTCATCGAAGCGATCCGGAGCATGAACGAAGGCCTGGATTTCCGAGGCCTGAAGCTCCGCCAACCGACGAGTTTTTGCGTTGGGGCGACCATCGACTTGTCACGCGGATTGAGTGCCGAAGCAGCGCTCACCCGCCGTAAGGTCGAGGCTGGCGCCGAGTTCTTCCTGGCGCAGCCGACGTTTGACGCTCAGGTTTCTCAGCGGCTGTTCGACGTGTACGCTCGAGATTTCGGCGAGAAGCTGGCGCCGCCCGTGTATCACGGAGTGCAGATCATGTCGGCGGACGGTGTGAGGTTCGCCGACATCCCTGAGTGGGTCACCGACGACCTCGACTTGGGCAGGTCCGGGGACGACATCGCGCTCCAGGTAATTCGGGAGTACGCCAACGTCGGCTTCACCCGCTTCTACCTGATACCCCCGATCCTACGGGGAGGGCGACGCGATTACGAAGCCGCCGCCAGAGTCATGGCTATCGCGCGCGAAACGACGACCTAGTCTACAGCTTCGCGCAAATGCTGTGATTCTCATTGCCCAGCACGGGAAGCGTGAATCATAATTCCGATATCTATGGGCGCGGGTGCGTTGACGCGATAGGTTGTAGTGCTATAATCTTTTAGCAATTGCTCAAAGCGAAGAGGTAGAAACCTTGGCTACAGAAACCGGAAAGCGGTACTCCTGCGCGAAGTGTGGCTCGGAATTCGTTGTCACACGCGGCTCTGACGAAGGCGCAATCATTTGCTGCAGCGAGCCCATGACAAAGAAGACGTAGCGGATACATCCGAGAAACACAATCCGACCCAATTCAGTATCCCTTGAGGCGGAGTGACTAGATGGCTAACCAGCTTGGTAGGCGATATCAGTGCGAGGTGTGCGGGACCATGGTCCTTTGCACGAAGGCAGGCGAAGGCGCCGTTCAGTGCCACTCATCAGAGATGGACGTCCAGCAGCCCCGGAAGCTCCCCTCCTCAGACTAACCCCCCTCAGATTTCCCAAACCTGAGACAACAATGACATCGTCGTTGGGCCGGCCGCAGTGGGTCAGCGAATGATATTGCGTTCAGGCTGCCCCCTCAACGCCCGGTGACCTGAACCCAAGATTGTGAGGCGCGCGCATCGCGTCCGCGCGCTACCTCGCGACGATCGGGGGCTGCGAGAAGACAGTGATCTCGGGCAAAACGCCGTCGTAGCGCTCGATCTCCACAAGCACGCTTTGGGCGGCCGGACCCTGGGCCAACTTCGACGTTCCCTTGTCTAATGTCAAGAGATTGGGATTGCCGTGCACGTCGAGCGTACCGACCTCGCCAGGCTCCAACGGGTTGTACCAAGCGCCAGTGGCTAGCGCGAAGCGCGACCACTCCCGGGAGAATGCCGTCGGATACCCGGACGCCCGCCAGCGTCGCTCCTCGATCGTTGAAGACCCGAGCGATGTCGCCGTCCGCCAGTCCTCTGGCCGCGGCGTCGTCGGGACTGATCGTGATCGGTTCGCGGCCTCTGATCTTCGTGTCCCTGCTGGCCCTGCCTTGGTCCATCTGGGAGTGGATCCGTGTGTTGGGTTGGTTTGAGATCATGTGCAGCGGATATCGCTTTGCTGCTTCCGCGCCCAACCATTCGGCGGGCTCTTGCCACACGGGATGCCCGGGACAGCCGTCGTACTCGAATCCCGCGATCTTCTCCGAAAAAATCTCAACCTTCCCGCTGGGAGTGCGAAGAGGATGTTCTTCGGGGTCGGACCGGAAATCGTCGAACATCACGAACGGTTTGGCCGGAGGTGGAATCTCGGCGAATCCTTGCTCCCAAAACGCATCGAATCCAGGCAACTCGACTCCCCTCTGGGCGGCGAATTGATGCGTCTGATCGTACAGATGGCGAATCCAGGCTTCTTCGTCCTGACCCTCGTCGAAGGCGTCCGCTATTCCGAGGCGCTTGGCCAATCCCAGGAAGATGTCGAAGTCGTTGCGGGCCTCGCCGACCGGCGCCACCGATTGTTGCATCGCCATGACGAAACGATCGCCGGCGCTGGCGCTCAGGTCGTTTCGTTCGAGCGACGTCGTCGCGGGCAGAACTATGTCGGCGTGTCGCGCCGTCGCGGTCCACCACGGCTCGTTGACGATGACGGTGTCAGGCTGCTGCCAGGCGCGAATAAGCCTGTTCAAGTCCTGGTGATGGTGGAACGGGTTGCCGCCGGACCAGTACACGACCTTGATGTCCGGGTACGTTCGGTCCATCCCGTCGAACTGGTACGGCTCACCGGGGTGAAGCAGCATGTCGGATATTCGGGCAACCGGTATGGAGCTGTCGGCAAGGTTTCGACCCGTCGGGAGGCTGGGCACACTCAGGTCCCTGGCGGAGTTTCTGTTAACGCCAATCGAGCCGTATCCCATCGCGAAACCGCCGCCGGGCAATCCGATCTGCCCCAACATCGCGGCCAAAACGACAACCATCCAGAACGGCTGCTCGCCGTGGTCGCCGCGCTGAAGCGAGTAGGTACACGTCAGCATCGTCCGCGTCGCGGCCATCCGTCTCGCGAGGCTTCGTATCGCGTCGGCATCGATTCCGGAAATGGCGGCAGCCCACTCCGGCGTTTTCGGTTGCCCGTCTGTCTCGCCCAGCACGTAGCGCTCGAAACGGTCGTATCCGACGCAATGGCTGGCCAGGAAGCTCTTGTCGTGCAGCGACTCAGCGGCGAGCACGTGAGCCAGCGCCAGCATGACGGCCACGTCGGTGTTCGGCCTGGGGTGCAGCCAGTCCGCCTGGACGAATTCGGCCATGTCCTCGCGCATCGGGCTGATGCTCGCGAACTCGCATCCGTTCGCCCGTGCCTCACGGAGCCACGACTGAGTATTGTGGTCTCCCACGCCGCCTACGGCCGACTGCATGTTGCCGAGCGGCAAGCCGCCAAAGCACACCAAGAGCTTGGCATTGTCCGCAATGCTCGCTGACGATGTGCCCGCCAGCGCCGCTGTCGCGGTTCCAACAACGTGGGGCATGATCGTTGTGGCGGCCGCGGCGCTGTAGGTGCCAATCTGTCCGGTGAAGCCGCCGAAGCAGTTCATGAAGCGATGCAACTGTGTTCGGGCGTGGTGGAATTTCCCGGCGCTAGCCCACCCGTATGATCCAGCCATGATCGACTCGTTGCCGAAGTCGCGCTTGACGCGCCGGAGCTCGTCGGCGACCAGATCGAGGGCTTTGTCCCACGAAACCGCGACGAATGGCTCGGCGCCTCGTTTCTCCCGGTTTCTGCCGGGACCGTTTTCGAGCCAACCCTTGCGAACCACCGGCCCGGCAATCCTGGCTTCCGAGTGCACGGCGTCAGGAATCGACTTGAGAAAAATTGACGGGTCGCTGTCTTTCTCGAATGGCGTGACGCCAACGAGCTTTCCGTCCTGGACCTCGGCTGTGAACGCGCCCCAGTGCGAAGTGTGGTGTCTATAGGTCGTAGACGTCATTTACCCTCCCTGAGAGCTCATGTTTTCACGATGCGTGGTCGAAAAACGCAGCCGTTAGTGTAGCACGGAGGCAGTCTAAGATCGTTTTGTGACGACTGCCTCATGAGAGGATGCGGCTTGGAATGGGGCGTCGCCCCGCGTTTGGCCTGATCGAGCCGGGCGTCCAGCGCGATTCCAGGTTATGGCCGGTCTAGGCGTCAATCGTCGGTCGGCTGGCCGTTGTCGCTGAGGCGTGCTGTTGGTCGGCGTGGTACGAACTCCGGACCAGCGGGCCGGAGGCGATGTCTTTGAAGCCCATCGACTCGCCTTCCCGTTTCAGGTCGTCGAATTCCCCCGGCGTGTACCACTTGGCAAGCGGGGTCTGTTTCTTCGACGGCCGGAGGTACTGCCCGATTGTCAGGAGGTCGCAGTCGACGGCCCGCAAGTCGGCCATCGTTTCGACGATCTCGTCCCAGGTCTCGCCGAGCCCGACCATCATGCCGGACTTGGTCACCGCGTTCGGGTCCCGTGACTTGGCTCGTCTGAGCAGCTCCAGCGACAGGTCGTAGTCGCCTTTGGGCCGTACGCGGCTGAATACGCGCCGCACGGTCTCGATGTTGTGGTTGAGCGTATCCGGCCGTGCGTTCATGACCACAGCGAGCGAGTCCTCGTCGCCGCCGAAATCGGGGATGAGCACCTCGATCTTGCAGGCGCGCACGCGCTCTCGGACCGACGCGATGCACTCGGCGAAGATTGAGGCGCCGCCGTCGCCCAGGTCGTCTCTGTCCACCGAGGTGATGACGGCGTAAGACAGCCCCATTCGACGGACTGCATCGGCTACGCGGCCTGGCTCAAGCGGGTCCACGGCGCCCGGCACACCGGATGCGACGGCGCAATAAGTGCACGCCCTTGTGCAGACGTCGCCCAGGATCATGAACGTCGCGGTCCCCGATTCCCAACACTCGCCGATGTTCGGGCAATGGGCCTCCTCGCACACGGTGTTGAGACGGCCCTCCTTCAGGACGTCGCGAAGCTGAAGATAGTTCGGACCGCCGGGCATCTGTACTTTGAGCCACTGGGGAAGCCTTCGTTGGACAGCCATCTATCCACCTTCGCGATAAGTATCCACCAATGATACCAAACCTGTCTGTTGCGACCCATCAGTCAGGCAGCGCTGTGCTATAGTAAAACCGCCTGCGGCGCCCCTGTTCCGGGCGCTGATCGCAGCCTAATTCGACCAACGCAAATTCCTCGAATCCCCGATCGATTTCACCAACCCGCCTCAAGGGACGACGACAGAAATCGATCATGCGAGCGACAAATGACGCTAGCGCCACATAGGGCGACTCCCGACCGCGAGACGGAAACAGCCGAACTTGAACTCATCGAGATGGGTGAACTCGGCGACACGGTGGCGGAGTTCGAAGAACAGCGGATAAACGTGTTCGGCGGCATCCCCGGAGAGCGGGTTGTCGCCAGGATTTACAGGTATCGGAGACGCAAAAAGAAGATCGTCTCGGCGATGGTCGACGCCGTTCTGCGCGCGTCGCCTTCCAGGGTCGCTACTCCTTGCCCCTACTACGGACCGTGCAGCGGGTGCCAATGGCAGCACATTTCGTATAATGCCCAACTGGAGCTAAAGCGCGACGCCGTCGTCGCGTGCCTGCGAAGCTACCCCGCCCTGTCCGACGCCGAAGTGGCGCCTACACGCCCTGGGCCGTCTCGGTTCAACTACCGAAATCACGCTCGCTTCACCGTTCGGTACGGCGGCCAACTCGGGTTCTCGAACAGGATCACCCGCAGGTTCGTTCGAGTCGACCGCTGCATGCTCATGGACGAGAGCATCAACGACGCGTTGACCGCGCTCCAAGATCGATCCGGCGAGACGACGAACCTGTCGGTCAGGATCGGCGCAAACACCGGAGACCGGTTGATCCAGCCCACGTTCAAGAACCCGGAAATAGAAGTGACCTCCGGTCAGACGCACTACGTCGAAGAGCTTCACGGCTGGCCGTTCCGTGTCGCGTCGCCTTCGTTTTTCCAAGTGAACACCGCCCAAGCCGAGGCGTTGACCGACCTCGTTCGAGAGCGTCTGGCGCTCGCCGGGAGCGAGACGGTGGTCGACGCTTACGCGGGCGTTGGCGTGTTCGCGATCTTGCTGGCGCCCCATGTGAGCCGAGCCATAGCCATCGAAGACTCACACTCCGCGATCGAGGACGCCAAGATCAACGCCGCGGATCTGGGCAACATCGCGTTCGTCGAGGCAAGGGCCGAGGACGCGATGCGGACAATCGTCGACGAATACGGTCTCGACGGCCCTCCGGAGGCCGTTCTCCTGGACCCGCCGCGTGTGGGGTGTCACCCGGGAACCTTGGAGGCGTTGCTGGAGCTCCAATCCAGACGAGTCGCTTACGTCTCGTGCGACCCGCCCAGTCTCGCCAGAGACCTCGACATATTGGTCAGAGGAGGGTACACGCTGGACAGCGTCGATCCCGTCGACATGTTCCCGCAGACCTATCACGTCGAGTGTCTGGCGACGCTGACCGTCGGTGCAGCTCGATGATCGACGCGGCTAATCTTGCTCGGCCGTTTGCTTTTTGGGAGCGATGACCTTCATGGGCGTTTCGACTCGACTGACCCCGATTCTGCTGGCCTCTGGCTCCCCAAGGCGGGTGGAGATCATGCACGGCGTCCGAAACCTGGTCTGTTCAGTCCGGCCGGATAACGTCGAGGGGCCGCCGCATCCGAACGAGTCGCCCGCCGACTACGTTGCGCGGATGGCGATCGAGAAATGCGAGGCGGCGCCCCGCGACAACGGTGGAGCCGTCGTCTTGTCTGCCGACACAATGGTCGTGCTGGATGGCCGTGCGCTCGGTAAGCCGGAAGACGCGGATGAGACCGAAGCCATGCTTACAGACCTCCGCGGTCGCGTCCATCAGGTCTTGACCGGCGTCTCAGTACGCAACGGCTCCTTGGCGACGCCCGTCACGGAGGTGACCCGGACCGACGTGGAGATGCGCGATTACTCGCAAGCCGAGATTCGGACGTATGCGCAGGCCGGGTCCGGATTGGACAAGGCCGGGGGATACGGGATCCAGGATCGCGAGTTCCAACCCGTCGGACGAATTGAGGGATGTTACCTCAACGTGGTTGGATTGCCCTTGTGCACAGTTGTTAGACTGTTGTCGAGGGTTGGAGCGGATGTGCAGCTACAACCCAGGGCGAGCGTCCCTTACGTCGAACACTGTCTTGGGTGCGACTTGCGCTGGCCCACGGAGGAGCAGCGGTGAACTTCCTTGGCATGGGCCCGATGGAGATCTTGCTGGTCTTGCTCGTCGCGTTCATCTTCCTTGGACCTGAGAAGATGATGGATGCCGCCAAACTCCTCGGCAAGGCAGTCCGGGAGGGCAGGCGCATCATGGCCGAATTGCCCAAGGTGGTCATCGAAGACGACGACATCAAAATCCTCAACATGGACCCTCAGCGGCTTATCCGCAACGAATCAGGGCCTAGCGCCGATCTCGATGACGAGCGCAAAGACGAACCCGGTGATCGAGACGAAGCGGAGGATGACGAAGCCGACGACGGTCCCGTCACGTTCAGGTCCGGCGGCCAGGCGCCGCCCGTGGACCCGCCCAGCGAGACCCCAACGCCGTGAAAGACCAGCCGCAATCGATTCGCGACCACATGTTGGAGCTGCGGCGCCGGGTGACCCACGCGGCCATATGGGTGCTCGTCACGACGGTCGTGGCGTTCGTGTTCTACGAACAGATACTGCAACTGCTGATGGGGCCGGCCCAGGGTTTCGTCGACATGCCCAACGGCAAGCCCATCTACACCGACCTGACGGAGTTCATCGGCATAGCAGCCAAGACTTCTCTGTTGGTTGGGATATTCGCTTCCTTGCCTTTTGTGCTCTACCAGGCCGTCATGTTCATCGCGCCCGGTCTTAACAAGGCGGAGAAGAGATACCTCTACGCCTTGTTGCCCACGACTTTGATCGTTTTCATGATCGGCGCGTTCTTCGGATATCGCGTGCTGTTCCCGCCGATGGTGAAATTCTTGCTCACCTTCGGCAACGACGTCGCCACACCGATGATACGGATAGGCACGTACGTCAACCTGATGCTGAGGTTGCTCTTCTGGATGGGGATCATCTTCGAGACCCCGGTGGTAATCTTCTTCCTGGCAAAACTCGGGTTGGTCACCCCGTCGTTCCTGGCGCGCAATCGACGATGGGCGCTGGTCATCGCATTTATTCTGGGCGCGCTAATCACCCCTACCATCGACCCGCTCAATCAGGCGCTCATCGCCTTGCCAACATACGCGCTCTACGAGATCAGCATCTGGCTGGCCAAATTCGCCGCCAGAGGGCGGCGGACGCGCAGCCTCAAGACAGACTCTTAGGGACAACAAAAGGACGCGGCCTGAGCCGCGTCCCGTGATCTTCCATTGCCTGAGGCGCTGGGGCTGTTCCCGGTGTTGTCCCCTAAGAGTTGCCTTGGCCTATCTGTTGCTTTGAGTCAGAATCGGGGTCCGAACTCGCCGCCGTTTCGCCAACGCCTTCAGACGACTTTCGGAACTCCCTGATGGACTTTCCAAGGGCGCCCCCGATCTCAGCCAGTCTGCCAACGCCAAAGATGATCATCACTATGACAAGGATTATGATCAGTTCGGTTACTCCGAAATTACGCACAAATCCCATGTTTTGCTCCTCGCGGGTTGTACATTCGTATTGCTTCCATTCTAGCGACTGCCAGGCGACGGGTCAATCCACCCGTTGGCGCTGCTTCGCACAAATGTCCGAATACCTACCCCCAACGGATTCAGGAATCGCATTGACGCTGGAAAAGTCCGCGGCTGAATGTCGATCGTCTCTGGCGCGCACGCCGCGCGGCTATCGAGTTTTACGGCGCCACCGGCGGAATCGAGTCGAACATCTCGAATCCCTGATGCAAACCCGGCCGCCCTGAATCTCAGGGCGACCGGGTGATCATGCTCGGTTTTCACTCGCCGCTGTTGCCACTACGTGACGGCGTTGGGTGATCCTAACCCGAAACGGCGTCACTGGACCGCAATTCGGTCTCGGGGAAGAAGACCGCCCACGCGAACCAGAAATGGTTGGCATGCACGACCGGCGCCAGAGACTTGCCTGCGAGCGGGCCTTCGACGGCCTGCCCCAGGACGGTCCAAGACGAGCCGGTCTGCTCGTCCACGATGGACGATTCGTCTTGGCTGAAGGTGAGTTTCTGGCCGTCCAGATTCGGGTCGAAAACTCCGGTTGAACCGACGGCTCTCTTTTCCGAGTAGCCACGACCGAAGAAGGCGGACAACGTGTCTGACGCGTAAAAGATGACCAGGTCTTGCGAACCCACGGTGTCGTTCACGACCGCGGTGTGTTCGAATATGGGGAAGGGATACGCGACGGTGTGACCGTCCAAGGTCAGGCCGACCACGCGCTCCACCGCATCCAGCCGGTTGTCGACCTGGCCGCCGAACAGGAAAGGCTTGTTGCCAATCGTGTCGTAGCCGCTGTACGGCGCCCCGGCGTAGTCGCGGTTATAACCGGTCATCCGTGACAGCAACTTGCCATCCGGATGGTTCTCGGCAAACGCAGACCACGACACCAACGAAGCCGGGATGAACTCGAGCTTCGTGCCGGTGAGTTCCCCGACAATGGCCTCTCCGGTGATCTGCTGCCACCAAGACTCGGTCTGTTGGTCCCACATCACCAGATCGCTGTTGCGAAGGTTCCCGGAGGTTCCGAAGTCGAGCACCGTGCCGTCGACCCTGCGGTCGAAGACTATGGCCGTGTTGCAGAGCGGGCAATACGTAATGGAGACTGGAACTCTGCCGATCTCGTCGTTGACGATCTCATGCCAAATCATGATCGCCAATGGGTACGCCTTCGCCTCGCCGTTGATCTCGAGGCTCAACACGGGAGCGTTGTCCACCATGTAGTCGGGCGCATCCGACACGTCGTGGAACAGCGGTTCGTCGATGGGTGGAATCCCGTCGCGAGGCGGTCCGCCGGATATGATCTCAGAATACGCCACCGAGTGCTTTGTGAAATCGGTCGCCCAGTTCCTCAACAAGCGTGCGGGAACGTCATCTGTGGGGAACGGTGTGGCCGTCGGCGTTTGCGTCCGCGCCATGGGGAGCGGCGTCGGCGCCGCCGCCTCAGCAGGCGCTGGCGCCGGGAACGGGGTCGGCGGCACGGCGGTCGGGATCGGCGTGGGCGCTGCCGCTACGAAGGCTGGGGCCACGGGCGCAATTGACGCCACTGTATCCTGTCGATTGGGCTCGGAAGCCGTGCCGGCGTTCTGGCACGCAACCGCCAGCATGGCGACTCCGACCACGACGCCGATGGTCAATTTCTTGGTGATCTGCATCTTCATCCTCACTGCGAGTATCGCGTACGCCCCTGCCCCGTTGGGCTGGGCTATGATGTTTAGATGCGAAAGGACTCGACTAGATTGAAGGGGCGCCTAACCTATTCCCGTGCCGGACGTATAATTGTATAGAGGAGATGCGATCGCATCTCCCAGCTAGTTTCGACCATCCTAATGCCAGACGAACCGCGATATGATCGCGCGACTCGATTCTAGAACGTTTCGGAGAGTGCATGGAGTTCAGAGGATACAGAACTTATCAGCCGCCGGCGGAGGCCCCAACTCAACCCTCCTCCCGCAAAACGAGGACTATTCTGTGGCCCATCCTTGCTATGGGATTAGCGGCTGGCTTCGCGTTGGGATTGATCTTCGCCTCACCACTGGGATGGTCGGGCAACGGAGGCGCCTCGCTCTACGATGCAGAACTTGTGACCGAGTTGTTCAAGCAGGCGGCGCCGGCCGTCGTTGAGATCAATGTCAGCCGCGATCGAGGAGGCCGCATTCCCGCCGTTGGCAGCGGCTCAGGGTTTTTGATCGACGCGGAGGGCCACATAGTCACCAACCAGCATGTCGTGTCCAGCGCCGACAATCTCTACGTCAGGTTCGCGGACGGACGCGAGGTGGCAGCAAAACGACTGGGTGTGAGCGCCGCCGACGACCTGGCGGTGCTGAAAGTGGACGCGGCCGAGGTCCAAGGGATCGAACCTTTGGTCCTCGCAGACTCTTCCGACGTGCGGGCCGGCGAACTCGCCGTGGCCATAGGCAGCCCGTTTCGGCAGTTCAATTCGATCACGGTCGGCATCGTTAGCGGAACGGGCCGAGGCCCTGCTTCGATCCTGCGCAGGCCGATACCGGACATGATCCAAACCGACGCCGCTCTCAATCCTGGCAACTCCGGCGGGCCGTTGCTCAATTCCGAGGGCGACGCCATCGGAGTGGCGTCTTCAGTGCGCACTCCCGACATGGGAAACTCGTTGGCCGATTTCAGGATCGGATTCGCCGTGCCCTCCAACACCGTGCGGGACCTGCTCCCACAGTTGATGAATGGAGAGGACGTGCGGCGTCCGTGGATCGGGTTAGCGGGCGGCGACGTCACGAAGGAGCTGAGCGATGCGCGGGGCTTGCCGAGAGGGATCATGGTGACGCAAGTGGTGGTCCCGAGCCCTGCCTCACTGGCGGGCCTTGACGCTTTTCGAACCCTCAGCGCCCAGGACCGCGGCGATGTCATCACCGCCATCGACGGCACGCCGGTCGAGTCGATGGAGGATATGGTCAGCTACCTAAATGGCAAGGCGCCCGGCGACGAAATCGAGCTCTCGGTGTTCCGCGACCGCAAAACTATCGAGATTTCCTTGATCCTCGATCCCTGGCCCAACTAGGAACGCAAATATCCGGTGACCGCACATCGAAAATCGATCGCCGGAAAGCCAAGGGAACAATGAATCGAAAAACGACCGGGGTGGAATTAACCTACCCTGGTCGTTTTCTCGTTCCAGACTATACGACGGCGCCTAGAGGAGTTCTTCCATTTCGGTTAACACCGCATCCACCCTTTTGACGAGGATGTCCACCTCGTCCTTGGTGATGCAGAGCGGCGGGGCGAGCGAGATCACATCCCCGGCGCGGCCCAACAGACCGTGTTTGTCCATCAGCGGGTTGATCTTCTTCGCCAGGTCGGCTTCCTTGGGGAACTTCTCCCGGGTGTCGCGATCTTTGACGAGCTCAACGGCGGCGATCAATCCCATGCCGCCTCGGACGTCGCCGACGATGCGATGCTCGTACAGCGTCTGAAGCTGCTCGTAGAGGTAGTCGCCCATGTCCGCGGAGTTTTGGACCATGCCCTCGCCTATCATCACGTCGAGGTTGGCGTTGCCGGCGGAGGTGGCTGCTGGGTTTCCGCCAAACGTGAGCAGGTGTCTGAACACCTTGTCGTCGCCGCCCATGAACGCTTCCGAGACCTTCTTGCTGGCGACAGCGGCACCGATGGGGATGTATCCGCTGGTCAACGCCTTGGCCACCGTGAAGATGTCCGGCTGGATATCCCAGTGCTCCGTGGCGAACATCGTGCCGGTCCTGCCGAAGCCGGTAATGACTTCGTCGCAGATCATGATAACGCCGGTTCGGTCGCAGATTTCTCGGATGGTGGGCCAGTACTCGGGATGCGGGACATGGATGCCGGAAGCCGCCGAGACCGGTTCGCCGATGAACGCCGCGACGGTTTGCGGGCCTTCGTGGTCAATCGCCCTCTCGACGTCCCGAGCGCACTCCAGGTTGCATCCGCCTTTGTCGGCACAGTAGACGCAGCGGTACTGGTCGGGTTGCGCCACGTGGATGTTGCCCGGCATCAGCGGTCCGAAATTCATCGGCGCCGCGATTCCACCGCCGCCGAGGCTCGTGCACGCCATCGTCGCGCCGTGGTAGCTGCCGCGACGGCTGAGGACCTTCCACCTGGTCGGTTCGCCGTTGTTCTTATGGTAGTTCTTGGCCATCTTGAGGGCAGTCTCCACCGCCTCGGATCCGCCGCTCACGAAGTAGACGCGAGAATCTTTGTCGGGCGCAAGCGCGGCCACCCTACTCGCCAGCTTGGCGGTCGCGGGACTGACCGTTCCACCGGGCGAGTAGGATATATCGGTCATCTGCTGGTGCACGGCGTCGGCTATCTCCCGTCTGCCGTGCCCAATGTTGGTGAGCCACATGCTTGATATGGTGTCTATCCAGCGCTTCCCGTTGGCGTCCGTTACCCAGATTCCCTGAGCATCCGTGACCACCTTCAGGCCGGTCTCTTCCGACATGTCCCCTGCCGGCCTCGCGTGTGGCCAGAAGTGGTCGGCGGCCATCTGTTTGATCTCTTCCAGTTCCTCGCCTGTGAGTTTTGCTGTTGCCACGGTTGAGCACCTCCCTGGTTCCCTGTGTTTACTGAACGCCGTCGGGGTCTCGTTCGATCTGGTTGGTTCGTCCGGCGGATCGCCGTTTTCGGACTCGGCAGCGACGAGTCCGCGGTTGAAATCTACTGCATCGGTGAGAAGTTAAAGGGCGTCAGAATCTTGTTTTCTTGCTCGATCGGTGTGGCGCTGCCCGGAGGGGGCCAGACGCCCTTCTCGCGGGTTTCGGCCCGGACTCTCGCTCGCTCGTCCATGCTGCTGTAAGCCCAAAGGTGGACCCACAGGTTCAACCCGCCGATCTCGGAGTGCCAGGCGCCTGCAAGCGGCGAGTATTTCTCGCGCTCCTCGATTCGTGCGCCCCACGCCTCCAGGACCTGCGGGATGGCGCCGGGCTCGTATTTGTAGGTGCGCATCTCGTAAACGGGTCCGATCTTGCGATCTCCCAGGGGCGTCATGAACGGCGCTGGAATGAATATCTCTGTTCGCATGTTCACCATGATGTCGTTGTTGCTCGGCGGCCAGTTGGGGACCGCCGCCGCTTTCGCCCGGATGTCCGCTCGTTCGTTGAGATCGTCGTACGGCCAGATGTGAACGACCTGATTCAGAGGCCCGATCTCGGAGGACCAGAACCCGCCAAGCGGAGATAGCTTCAATCTGCCGGGCAGGCTTTCGGCCATACGCTCCTCAAAAATCGGCACGGATCTCGGTTTGAGGTCGTAGGTGCGGAATTCATAGATCATCGTGGTCCCTCCTTTAGAGTTGAACGTTTCGAGCAAAGACTTGGCATTCGGTCATCTGCAATACAGCATCAGTAGACACCGGTCAGCCATGCCGACCGGCTCTCGACTCTGCCCCTCACAACGTCGTGAAATAGCTTTTCGAGGCGGGACACGACAGGCCCGATGACGCCCTCGCCGATCTGGTAGCGGTCGATCTCCGATATTGCCTGAATCTCGGCGCCCGTGCCGCATATGAATGCTTCGTCCGCTATGTAAAGCTCGGTCCGGTCCACGTCGCGCTCGATGACGGGCACGCCGAGTTCGTCGCGGAGCAGTTCGACTGCCACGTCGCGGGTAATGCTCTCCAGGATTCCAGCGGTCAGCGGAGGCGTGATGGCGACGCCGTCGCGAACGATGAAGATGCAGGCGTACGACACTTCGGACACCTTGCCTTGTTGGTTCAGAATGATGCCAAAGTCATGCCCGTTTAGGCTGACCTCGTCGGCGACGTACCGGCTGTTCTGGTAGTTGGCGATCGCTTTCACGCGCGGCGGCATGACGTTGTCGGAGATTCTGCTCCAGGAGCTGACCCCGCAGGTGATGGTCGAATTCGAGCCCAGTACGGATGATGACGTTCGACTGAAGATGGCAATCTCGCCTGGACTCCCGCCCGCCGGCAGGTAGCCCGGAGTGCCGTCGCCGAAGTACGCCAGGGGCTGGATGTAACAGTCGCCGTGAAACTCGTTGCATCGCGCGAGGTCGATAACCGAGTCGCGAAGCTCTTCAGGCGTCCATGGTGATGTCATTCGCATTACTTTCATCGAACGCATCAGCCGTGTAATGTGGGCGTCAAGATGGAACACGCTGAGCTGCTCTTGGTCGGCGTTCCAATAGCCCCGTATGCCCTCGAACACCATCGAGATTGACGACCACCCCAGCATGGAAGCGTGGATCAGCGCTTTGTCCCATTCCACCAACTCCCCGGACATCCAGAGGTACTTTGGAGGAGTCGGGGGCTGGGCCCACTCGTCCTTCTTCGGCCGTTCGTGAGTCACTGTGCCTCCGCCTGGGGTTCCACGCCTAAGTTAGTCCGGCAAATTGGTGCATTGAAGCCTATCACGCCACTAACGTTTTGTGAACCACCGTTATCGGACGTGTGGGACGGGCCGTCCCGAGCCTCACAGAGCTTGTTCGGGCGCCAGCTATGCAATACGATAATCGTGATCGCCCAACACACGGTGGACACTACACAATGGACTCTACATTCGAAGCCGTCTCCGAACGCATCCTGAATTCGCACCGGGACTTTTACCCTGACCGGGCGTCCTCGCTTGGGCGGCACCAATATCACGGCCGGCCGTCGGATCTGTCCTACGGTTCCATCCGATTTCGGGACGAATACAAACGTATGAAAGGCGCCGGCTTCTCCCTTCGCGAGTCCCACGATCTGGCCCTGTCATACGGCGAGCCGCCCATTCCCTTTCTTCGCGCACATATACTGGGGGACGAGCTACGAGACCCATTTCAAAGCGTCAGGTGTTGAGATATGAAAGTACTGGTCACCGGCGGGGCCGGATACATTGGGAGCACCATCAGCTCCGCCCTGGAAGATCGAGGCCACGAGGCGGTCATCCTCGATTCGCTGGTCGTCGGCCACCGAGCCCTTGCCCGAAACAGGTCTTTCTATGAAGGAGACATCGCCGATCGGCAGCTCCTCGCCGAGATATTTCGAGACCACCCTGACATCGCGTGCGCGATGCATTGCGCGGCGCTGATTTCGGTTCCGGAGTCAGTCGAACGACCATACGATTACTACGTCAACAACGTCGGCAAGACATTAGAGCTGCTGAAAGGCCTGGAAGAAGTCGGGTGCCGCCGGTTTGTGTTCAGCTCATCGGCGTCGGTCTACGGTGAGGCGCCCGAATTCATGGTCGACGAGACATCGCCTCTGGCGCCGTCAAGTCCCTACGCCCGGACCAAGATGATGGTCGAGTTCCTGATCGAAGATATTTGCAAAGCCAGCGACCTGCGGGGAATCTCGTTGAGGTACTTCAACCCAATCGGCGCCGACCCAGAGCTGCGGTCGGGACCGCATGGGAAGGCGACCAGCCAAGTCCTTAACACGCTGGTCGATGTCTCGATGGGCCGTCTGCCAATGTTCCGCATCACTGGAACGGACTGGCCAACGCGGGACGGCACAGGCATCCGCGATTACATCCACGTATGGGATTTGGCGAAAGCCCATGTGAACGCCATAGAGCAGTTTGACCAGGTGTTCGAACGGGCTGGCGATGACGGCAGCTCGGGCCACCTGGCAGTCAATCTGGGCACGGGTCAGGGCGTCACCGTGAGGGAGCTGGTCGATGCGTTCGAGAGCGCCGTGGGCCATGAGATAGCCAAAATGGATGCGCCTCGACGTCCCGGCGATACGGCGGGAACGTACGTCAGCGGAGACCGCGCCGCGCGGCTGCTGGATTGGAGCGCTCGTTCGACAGTCCAGCAGGCGATCACCGACGCGCTCAGGTGGAGCAAGGTGCGCGAAGAGGTGTTGGGCGACTGAACCGCCGTGCTTACGTACGATTCTGAGCTACAGCGCTGGCACGCGTCGGGCCGATCCGATTCCGGGAACGCCACCAGTCGCGGCTGACGCCTGACGATGTTTGCCGGACATCTTACGCCTGTGGTATACTCTCGGCGGCATGTCAGACGTGCTGGCAATGCCCTGTTGCAAGTTTCCAAGAAGGGAAGATATATGGTTCAGACGGCGCCACCGGAACGACAGCCAGCCGCACAGGCTGCCATGCCCCCCCAAGGGCCGGTAACGATGAAGTCATTGTTGGAGGCTGGCGTCCACTTCGGACACCAAAAGCGCCGCTGGAACCCGAAGATGCGTCAGTTCATTTTCACACATCGGAACGGCATCCACATCATCGACCTGCAGAAGACTCTTTGGATGCTTGAGCAGGCCGCGTCATTCATTTCCGACAGCGTCGCTCTGGGCGCCAAGGTGCTCCTGGTCGGCACCAAGAAACAGGCTCAGGACACGATCATTGCCGAAGCCCAACGCAGCGGCTCGTTCTTCGTTTCCACTCGTTGGCTCGGCGGCACCCTCACCAACTTCAAGACCATTCAGTCGCGCATCGACTATCTGGTGGAGTTGGAAACTCGAAAAGAAAAAGGCGATTTCAGCCGCGTGACCAAGAAGGAATCGCTGAAGCTGGAACAAGCCATCACCAAACTCAACCGGCATCTGAGCGGAATCAAGGCCATGACGGTCATGCCTGATCTGCTTTTCGTGATCGACGTCGGCAAAGAGCACATCGCCGTTGCCGAAGCTCGTCGCGTGGGGATTCCGGTTGTCGCTCTCGTGGATTCGGATTGCGATCCGGACCTGATCGACTACCCGATTCCCGGCAACGACGATGCCATCCGGTCCATCAGGCTGGTCACCAACAAGATCGCTGAGGCGATACTTGAAGGACAGCAAAGGCGAGAGGAAATCGAAACCGCCGAGGTGGAGATCGCTCTCGGAGACCCTGACGCCGATATCGAAGCCGATGCCGAAACGCCTGCGGTCGCTGTCGTGGCGGCTCCAGTGGCTGAGGCAGCCGCTCCTGCTCCGGAAGCTGCGACACCAGCGCCCGCCGCTGAGGCAGCCGCTCCGGTCTCACCAGTTGCGACACCAGCTCCTGTTGCAACGCCAGCGCCCGCCGCTGAGGCGGTCGCTCCGGTCCCACCAGTTGCGACACCAGCTCCGGTTGCAACGCCAGCGCCCGCCGCTGAGGCAGTTGCTCCGGCGCCGCCAGTTGCAGCACCAGCGCCCGCCGTTGAGGCAGTCGCTCCAGCACCGGAAGCTGCGGCCCCGCCGCCTGCCGCCGAGCCGGCTCAACCTGAGGCTCTGGCGGAAGACACTCAGGCTTCAACCGAGTAGGCTTCCCGCCTGCTACAACTCGTACAGGAAGACTCAACGCAGCATGCAGATCAACATTGAAACGATCAAGGCGTTGCGAGATTTGACCAGCGCAGGGATCATGGACTGTAAGAACGCCCTTGAAGAATCGGGCGGCGACATGGCCAAGGCCGAAGAAATTCTGAGGTCGAAGGGCATCGCCTCGGCGTTGAAGAAATCCTCCAGAGAGACTAACCAAGGACTCGTGGAGTCCTACATCCACAGTGGCGGCCGCATAGGTGCCATCGTCGAAGCCAACTGCGAGACCGATTTCGTGGCCCGCACCGATGACTTCAGATCATTGGCCCATAACCTGGCGATGCAGGTCGCCGCGATGAACCCCAAATACGTCGACGCCTCGGATATTCCGGATGGCGACGACGAGAACGCCGAAGAGGTTTGCCTTCTTCAGCAGCCGTTCATCAAAGACCCCTCGCAAAGCGTTCAAGACCTCGTGCGAGAGGCCGCCGGCAAACTTGGGGAGAACGTGCAAGTTCGCCGGTTCACGAGATTCGCCCTCGGCGAATGAGTTCGAAAGCTGCTGACCCCGAGACTTTCGGCCGCGTGCTCCTGAAGGTAAGCGGCGAATCGCTCAAGGGTGAGCGCGGCCACGGCATCGACCCGGCGGCGGTTAATTACATGGCCACCGAGATTGGGTCCGTCATCGAGTTGGGCGTGGAAATTGGCGTGGTCGTAGGCGGCGGCAACATTTGGCGCGGCGCCGAAGCTGAGGCCGAAGGCATGGATCGCGCGACCGCCGACTATGCCGGAATGCTCGCCACCATTATCAGCGCCCTTGCCCTTCAAGACGCCCTGGAGCGACACGGTGTAAACACCAGGACCCAGAGCGCCATCAACGTGTCCCAGATCGCCGAGCCCTACATTCGGCGGCGGGCGATCAGGCACCTCGAAAAAGGCCGTGTGGTGCTTTTTGCCGCGGGCACGGGGAACCCCTACGTGTCGACCGACACCGGCGCTGCTTTGCGCGCCGTCGAAATCGGCGCCGACATGTTGCTGATGGCCAAGCACGACGTCGACGGGATTTACGACGACGACCCCCACGTGAACCCCAACGCGACGAAACTGGAATTTGTAGACTATTTCGAAGCGCTTGAAAAACAACTCGAAATTATGGATAGTTCTGCATTGTTGATGTGCCGCGAAAACGACCTCGGCATCATCGTGTTCGACATGTTCACGCCGGGCAATCTCGTCAGATTGGTGCGCGGCGAAACGCTTGGCACCCGGGTCGGCCACAAACGGTCGGATTAGTCGATATCTTCAAGCCAAACCGACATCACTTCTGGGAACAAGCGGGATCAGAAACCGGAATCACCATCGTGCTTCACGCAGCCTAACAAACCAATTCCGATACGGAGCGTGAGATTATGGCAACTGCCGCAGAGATTTTGTCGGACACTCGTACACGCATGACCAGTTCGGTAGAAGCCCTCAAGCGCGAGCTGGCGATAATCCGGACCGGAAGGGCGTCTCCCGGTCTTGTCGAGAGCCTGACGATCGACTACTACGGAGTACCGACCCCGCTGAACCAGCTCGCTTCGATTTCCGTTCCCGAGGCGCGCTCGCTGGTAGTCCAACCGTGGGACAAGCAGAGCCTCAAAGAGGTGGAAAAGTCCATCATGAAATCGGACCTCGGTTTGATGCCCAACAACGACGGAACCGTGATCCGAATCAATATCCCTCCCCTGACGGAAGAGCGCCGACGAGACTTAGTTAAGCTTGTCAGTCGCAAAGTCGAAGACGGCTACGTCTCAGTGCGCAACGTCCGCAGAGACAGCCTGGAGACATTTCGTGGGCTGGAGAAGGAAGGCGACTTTTCGCAGGACGAATCCCGTCGAGCTCAAAACGACTTGCAACAAGTGACAGACACGTTCATCGCCCAGATGAACGACCTTAAGCAAGAAAAGGAAGCCGAGGTCATGGAAGTTTGACGCGCCAATCCGGGACTTCCACTCAGCAGTCGGAGCATGACGACTCCATGCGGGCATCCGAAGCTGCGTCCTCTCCCACCCACGTGGCCATCATCATGGACGGCAACGGCAGGTGGGCCACGAGTCGAGGCAAGACGCGAAGCAATGGGCATCGGGCCGGCACCGAGAACGTTCGGCAGGTGGTCGAGGCATTTGCACGTTCCGGTGTCGAGTACCTCACCCTGTTCGCTTTCTCCACCGAGAACTGGGACCGTCCGGACCAGGAAGTTAACGCGTTGATCACCATCCTCCACGAAACGATCAGCCGCGAGGTCGCGAACCTCCACGCTCAGGGCATCCGAATCCGCCACCTGGGGACGCTGGACAGGATGAGCCCCGATCTGGGGACTGCAATCAGCGACGGCATCGAGTTGACCAAACAAAACACGCGCATGACGCTTTCGGTGGCGTTCAACTACGGCGGGCGAGCCGAGATACTGGACGCGGTCAAACGCATAGTCGCGTCGGGAGTCAGCGCCGACCGGATTGACGACGAGCTGTTCGCTTCGAACCTCTACACCCACGACATGCCCGACCCGGACCTGATCATCCGTACAGCCGGAGAGATGCGCCTTAGCAACTTCCTGCTGTGGCAATCCGCCTACGCGGAGTACTACAGCACCGAGGTGCTCTGGCCCGATTTTGACGCCGAGGAAGTTCAGCGCGCTCTCAACGCCTACGACAAAAGATCGCGGCGGTTTGGCCGGGTCGAACAACAGCGACGGTGAGTCCTCGCATGGGCAGATCGTTTCGGCTGCGATAGGTCCGACGTCAATGGCCCTGCGACTGGCAACGTCCGCATTCATCATTCCGGTGCTTCTTGCGTCTCTTTGGGCGGGCGGCCTATGGTTTGCCGTGCCCACGGCGGTGCTCGCTGGCGTGGCGGCGATCGAACTGTCCCGAGTATCCACGGGATGGGGCGCACGACCGTATGGGCCGGCGACGGCGGCGATGGCCTCCGCTGCTAGCATCTACGCCTACTACGCGCCCGTCTCGAGCACTCAATCCACCGTGTTGGGCATGGCTGCCACTGTCGTTGCCGTCGCTTCGTTGGCTTGGATTTTGGCTGCGGCGCCTGACGCTACTTTGCTGCGAAGAATCTTGTCGACGTTGGCGGTCGCCGGTTTCGTCGGCGGGACACTGCTGCACGGGCCCATGCTTCGTGGTTTGGACGCCGGCCGGGACTGGTTGATCTTTTTGTTGGCGGTCACGTTCGCCTCAGACACGGGCGCGCTGATCGTCGGAAGAGTTCTGGGCCGCAGGAAGTTGGCCCCGTCGATAAGCCCGGGCAAGACGTCGGAAGGCGCCATTGGCGGGCTGGTCGGAGCGGTTGTAGTCGCTCTGGTCGCAGACGCTCTGGTGTCCATCGACATCTCATCTGCTCAGGTCGTCGGCTTCGGTGTCTTGCTCGGAGTCCTGGGTCAGGCGGGAGACCTGGTCGAATCCAAGATGAAACGCCGGGCCGGCACGAAAGACTCCGGGTCGATTGTCCCGGGGCACGGTGGCACGTGGGACAGGCTTGACTCAATTGTATGGAACCTAGTGGTCGTGTATCATTTTGTATCATGAGCGCTAAGCGAAAAACACTGGCCTTGCTGGGCTCGACCGGCTCCGTCGGGACTCAAACCCTGGACGTTGTTCGCTCTTTTCCCGACGAGTTGGACGTGATGGGGCTTGCGTGTAATCGAAACGTCGAACTCCTCAAGAAGCAGATCGACGAGTTCTCGCCCCGGTTCTTTTCCTGCAACGGGTCGCCAACCGAGATGGCGTCGCTGTCGCACAACGGTTGCCAGGAGAGCGATCTCGACGCCATGGTGTCCCATGCGGACGTGGACATCGTCGTAACCGCCACTATCGGCGACGTCGCTCTGGCCCCGACCCTGGCGGCCATCGAATGTGGAAAATCGATCGCGCTGGCGAACAAGGAAACGGTCGTGATGGCTGGCGAGCTCGTGTCAGAGCGAGCGAAGGCAAACAGTGTGCCGCTCCTGCCAATGGACAGCGAGCCCAATGCGATCTGGCAATGCCTACGAGGTGAAGACACCGCAGTTTCGAAGCTGATCGTAACCGCTTCCGGGGGCGCATTTCGGAACACGCCGATCGACCGTCTTGGGTCCGTGACACCCGAGCAGGCGTTGCAGCATCCAACTTGGAAGATGGGCCAGAAAATAACCGTGGATTCCGCGACGATGATGAACAAGGCGTTCGAGGTGATAGAGGCTCGGTGGCTCTTCGGAGTTGACTGGGATGACATCGACGTCGTGATCCACCCCCAAAGCGTCATCCACTCGATGGTGGAATTCATCGACGGGTCGGTCAAGGCACAGCTCAGTCCGCCCGACATGCGTCTGCCGATCCAGTACGCCATCCTCTACCCGGAGAGGCACGCCAATCCCAGCATCAAGCGACTCGATCCAGTGGCCACCGGATCGCTGACTTTCGAGCGATGGGAATCTGGGCGCTACCCATGCTTCGACCTCGCCATCGAGGTCGCTCGGCGAGGCGGAACGTGGCCGTCCGCGTTGAGCGGGGCGAACGACGCCGCCGTGGAGCTCTTTCTCGCTGGCAAAATCGGATTCATGGAGATCGGCGACGCGATACGCGATGGACTCAACGGACACGTGAACATAACTAACCCCGAACTCGACGACATCATCACGGCCTGCAGAGACGCCAATGGGCGAGTGGTCGGATTGGTGGGGGCGTAACGTGTTCGGTCTGCCGACATGGTTGCTGATCGTTCCGATTCTCGCATTTCTCATTTTCGTTCATGAGTTGGGTCATTTCCTGACCGCCAAGTTGTTCGGGATCAAGGTCACCGAATTCGCATTCGGGTTCCCCCCGAGGTTGTTCGGAGTGCGACGCGGCGAAACCCTCTACTCGATCAACCTCTTGCCGCTGGGCGGGTTCGTACGCATGGTCGGCGAAGAAGACCCCACCGAAGAGCGAAGCTTCGCCAGCCAAACCGTCCTGAAGCGCGCAATTGTCTTGTCAGCGGGTTCATTCATGAACCTTCTCACGCCGCTAGTAATCTTCACGCTCCTGTTCGCTCTGCCCCAAGACACGGCCGTCGGCGCCGTGATGATCAGAGGCGTCGCTCCAAACTCACCGGCCGCCGAGGCCGGACTGCGTCCCGGAGACACGATCCTGTCCGTCGACGGCAAGACAGTCGACAACCATCTCGTGGTAATCGAACAGGTGATGGCGTCGCTTGGCTCCGAGATCGAACTCACGGTTCGACGAGGGTCCATCGTCAGCGGACTGAGCATGTCGCTCGATTCGTCCGTCGTCGACACAGTATCAGTTGTTCCCCGCCTCAACCCGCCCGAGTTCACCGTGGTCGAGACGGTCACGGACCCTGACACCGAGATTTCGATCCGGAAGGCGCGACGATATAACGGCCAACTCCAAGTCGGGGACACGATGGAGCAGGGATCGGTCGGCGTCATGGTCGGCACGTCGAACGTCAAGATGGTCAAGCGCAGAGAGCCGGTGTGGAATGCGGTTCCCGCCGCGTTGGGGCGTATGACCGACATTCTCAAGATCACCAAGAACGGGTTCGCCCGTTGGTTCTCAGGGGGCCCTGATCCGGGACTGACCGGTCCGATCGGCATAGCCCGGGTAACCGGCGAAGTGGCCGAGGCGGGCATCTCTCCGGTCTTCGAGCTGATGGCGCTGATAAGCATCAGCCTGGCGATCATGAACATCCTCCCGATTCCCGCGTTGGACGGGGGGCGGCTCATGTTCGTGATCATCGAGTGGGTGCGGCGCGGCAAGCGCATACCGCCCCAGAAAGAAGGCCTCGTCCATCTGGTCGGATTCGCGTTGATGATCGGGTTCATCGTGGTCATCAGCTATTTCGACATCGCTCGCATCTTGAGCGGCGACAGCTTCTTCAGGTAGTCTCTTTCCAAGGGAGGGTTAACTGAATGAAAAAGCGTCGTGTGACCAAGGTCGTGACGGTAGGCGGAGTCCAGGTCGGCGGAAACGCTCCGATCTCCGTCCAGTCCATGACCAAGACGGACACCCGGGACGTTGCCGCGACGGTGCGACAGATCCACGAGCTCGAAGAAGTTGGCTGCGAGATCATCCGTTGCGCCGTTCCCGATATGGAAGCGGCCAAGGCGCTCGCCGATATCAAGCGCCAGGTGCGTATCCCGGTTGTTGCGGACATCCACTTCCACCACCAACTCGCCCTCGAGGCGCTTGAAAGCGGCGTCGACTGTCTCCGGCTCAACCCTGGCAACATCCGAGACCGCGGGCAAGTGGAGACGGTGGTACGCGAAGCCAAGTCCAGGGCCGTGCCAATCCGCATCGGCGTGAACTTCGGCAGCCTGCCGCCCGTCGGCGGGATCGGCAAGACTCGCGGCCTGCCGCGCCACACCGACGGCGTCAACGCCCTCCCAAAGGTCTCGGAATCCGATGACAGCTCCTATTCGGCGGTGGACCACATGGTCGCCACCGGCCTCTGGGAGATCGGTATTCTAGAAGATCTCGACTTCGACCTGATCAAGATTTCACTGAAGGCCTTCGACATCGACACCACTGTCGAGGCCTACCGAAGAATGGCGACCATGGTCCCCTACCCGTTCCACCTCGGCGTGACGGAATCCGGCACCGCGAAATCCGGCAGCATCCGAAGCGCCATCGGCCTCGGGACATTGCTCTACGACGGCATCGGCGACACGATCCGCGTGTCTCTCAGCGACGACCCGCACGAAGAGGTGTACACGGGCTTCGAGATACTCAAGTCGCTGGAGCTTCGGAAAGAAGGCGCCGTCCTCGTGGCATGCCCTAGCTGCGGTCGTGCAGACGTCGACGTGGTCAAGCTCGCCAATGCCGTCGACGAGCTGCTGAAGTCGATCAAGACCCCGGTCAAAGTTGCGGTCATGGGATGCGAGGTCAACGGTCCCGGCGAGGCAAAGGACGCAGACGTAGGCATCGCTGCCGGAGCCGGCCGGGCGATCATCTTTCGCAAGGGCCAAAAGGTTCGCATCGTACCCGAGGCCGAAATGCTAACCGCGCTCATGGAAGAAGTGGACCGCGCAACCGCAGAAATCGACGCCTAGCGCTCAAGTCGTGCCAAGTGCTAAATGGGCTCCTCCTGTGCGCCAAATGCGAACCCCGCCGGTCGAATCCGAGCAATGTCGAGCCCGCACAGTCGACGATATATCGGCGCTCGACGGAGGCGATGCGGGAGCGCGTAGGGGAGGGTTTCAAACCCTCCCGCGTGGTTCCGACGGAGTGACTGCTCGCAGCACGGGTTCAACGTGCTGCCCGTAGCAATAGCGTTGGCTATCCATGCGAGATGCCGGGAGGGTTTCAAACCCTCCCCTACGACCACGTTAGGCAGTGCGGCTAATAGTCGGATTGCCTCGAATCGCTAAGTTCCGGGACGGCCGGTCGTTGTTGCAACGTCCCGCCGATAGTTGCTAGCCTTGTCCTACTCTCCACAACAAGCCCAATCCCAGACCACGTGAGATGACATATGCGCGTATCGAAAATGTTCGGCAAGACCCAACGAGACGACCCCGCCGAGGCAGAACTTCCCAGTCACCGGCTGATGCTCAAGGCCGGCATGATCTACCAGGCTGCGGCCGGGATCTACGCCTACCTGCCGATGGCGTGGCGGTCGCTCCGCAAGATCGAACGCATCATCCGCGAGGAGATGGACGCCGCGGGAGGCCAGGAGCTTCGGATGCCCGCGCTTCAACCTCGCGAGATCTGGCGGCAATCCGGGCGCGACGAGGCATATGGACCTGACGCGTTCCGACTCCAAGACCGACGCGATCGGCAGATGCTGCTTGCCCCGACGCACGAAGAGCTGCTCACCAACATCGTGAAGGCTAACGTGCCCAGCTATCGTGACTTGCCGCTGATGCTGTACCAGATCCAGACCAAATTCCGCGACGAACCCCGCCCCCGCGGAGGGTTGATTCGGGTCCGCGAGTTCGACATGAAGGACGCCTACAGCTTCGACGCAGACGATGAAGCATTCGACGCGAGCTACCAGGCGATGGTCCAGGCGTACAAGAACATCTACGCCCGCTGCGGCCTCGACGCGATCATGGTCCAAGCCGACAGCGGCGCCATCGGGGGCAAGGATTCGCACGAGTTCATACTGCTTGCCGACTCCGGAGAGGACACCATCGTTCTGTGTCCGTCGTGCGGGTATGCGGCCAACGCGGAAAAGGCAGCCGTGCGCAAAAGTCCTCTGCCTGCCGAAGAGCCGGCGCCTACCGAAGAGGTGGCGACGCCCGGCGTCGGAACAATCGAGGAGCTCTCCGAGTTTCTGGACATCCCCAGCGCCAAGACACTCAAGGCCGTCTTCTACATGGCCGACGGACGGTTGAGCGTAATCGTGATCAGGGGCGACCTCGAAGTGAACGAGATCAAGCTGCACAACGCCCTCGATGCCACGGACCTGCGCCTGGCCAGCCCCGGCGAGGTCAAGGAGGCGGGCATCGTGGCCGGGTCCGCGTCGCCCGTTGGCTTGGACGGCGTGCACGTCGTCGCCGACGACTCGGTCGAACAGGGCTCGAACTTCGTCGCGGGAGCGAACAAGGAAGGCTACCACCTGAAGAACGCCAACTACCCGAGAGACTTCACGGCCGACATCTTCACCGACATCGCCCTGGCGGCCGAGGGCGACGCGTGCATCGACTGCGCCACCCCGGTGGAGACACGACGCGGCATCGAGGTCGGGCACGTGTTCAAGCTCGGCACTCTCTACAGCGAGGTGTTCGACGCCACGTTCCCCGACCAGAACGGCGACCGTCATCCCATCTCCATGGGGTGCTATGGCATCGGCGTCGGCAGGTTGCTGGCCGCGGCGATCGAGCAGCATCACGACGAGCGAGGCATGATCTTTCCGAGTCCGATCACCCCGTTTGACGTGCACCTCCTGGCGCTGAACGCCGACAACGAAGACGTGGCCAAGGCCGCCGAGGCGCTCTACGCCCAACTCGGCGAAGCCGGACTCGAAACGCTTTTCGACGACAGAACGGATACCGCCGGCGTGAAGTTCAACGACGCCGATCTTTTGGGACTCCCGGTCAGGGTGGTCGTCTCGCCCCGAAACCTGAAGCAGGACGTGGTTGAGATCAAGTTGCGTTCCAGCGACGACGCCGTTACTGTGGTGCCGGGCGAGGCGTTGGGCAAGATCCGCGAACTACTCGGTGCCTAGCCTCTCGAGGAAGTATTCGGCCACACGTCTGGCGTACTCGTCAGGCTTATCTACGAACGCGTCGGTGTGCTCCACGCCTTCGACGACCCAGACTATGCTGCCCGCGGGAGCCGCGTCGTACACGCGCTGGCTGTGATCCGTCGGAATCCTCGTATCGTCGGTTCCGTAGATCACCATGAGCGGGTAGCCCAGGTTGGCAACAGCAGCCTCTGGAGCCAGGGCTTCGATGTCGATGTCGAAGAGCAGATCGGCCAACACATCGACGCCTGGCTCGAACAACGGCACGAACCACTCGGGAAAAGGCGTCTTGCGGGCGGTCTCTTGGGCGATCAACTCCGACGCCCTGGCGTACGGGCCGTCCAAGATCAGAGCCTCGATCCCCGGCGCATCCGCCGCTGCCAGCGCGGCTATTCCCGCGCCCATCGACATGCCGAGAACACCGATGTCGTCGGACTCGACACCTCGCGCCAGCAGATAGTCATAGCCGCCCAGAACGTCGAATCTCTCGTGGTATCCGCCGGAGATCTTGTCACCTTCGGAACTGCCGTGAGCTCGTAGGTCGAACATCAGCGCGCCGAAACCCAGCCGGTGCAGTCTCGCCGCAAGGTCGGTGAGGCCATCGCCGGTCCTGACCGATCCGATGCCGTGGACGTATATGATCACTGGTTGCTGAGGCTCCGGCGGGACGTACCAACCGTCGAGCGTCACGTCGCCCCGTCTCGACTCGAACTTGATCGTCTCGTATTCGACTCCGTGCGCGCCGAGGCTATCCTCTTGTTCGTTGCGCTCAGCCTTCGTGACTCCTGACGCAATCAGGTAGGAGATCCCCAAGTACATCACCACGAGCGTCAGCAGCGCCGCGGGCACGCCAACTCGGACGATTCGTTTCACGGGCTACTCCGAGGGTCGACTGGATTATCGTTCACGAGTGAAATAAGATAGGATTCCTGTTGCGAGTCGCTGCATTCGGGACCGTCCGCGGCAGTATCTCACATGTGGCGCTGGCGGACAAAGCGGGCGGGAGTGTCTCCGCCTCATCCGTGCAAGTTCAAGTGATCGGCGAGCGGTTGGAGGATGTCCATTGACGATTCTGGCGATTGTGCCAACCCAACTTGAACTGGACTCGTTCATCGAGGCGATGGCGGGCATGGGCATCGAAGGGCACGAGACGCCGCTCGGCCGGTTGGACGCCAACGTCTACCTCGATGGCAGGCTCACCGTCGCCAAGGGAGGCCTCGGCAAGGCCCAGTTCGGCGTCCAGACCCAGCACCTGATCGACAATATCGCGACCGTCTCAGCAGTGCTCTGCATCGGCACGTCCGGCGCGCTTTCGGCGAACCTGTCCGTGGGTGACGTCGTGGTCGCGACAGAGACGGTTGAGCACGATTTCAACCGGATGCTCTCAACGAACCCACCTCCTCGCTTCGAAGGAGACGCCGGGCTCCTCAGTTCGTGGCGGTCGTCAGCGTCGCTTGCCGATTTGCCGTTCAACGTGCATTTCGGCCCCGTGGCGTCGGGCGACGAAGGCATCATGAGCGTGGCGCGAGCCAACGAAGTAGTCGAGTTGACCGGCGCGTTGGCCGTCGCATGGGAAGGCGCCGGTGGAGCCCGCGCGTGCGAATTCTCGGGCGTCCCATTCGTCGAAATCCGAGGCATCAGCGATCTGGCCGACGAAACCTCCAACACCGACTTCTACGAGAACCTGCCCGGCGCCATGAAGAACCTCGCGGTGTTCGCGAGGGAATTGGTAAACCTGGCGCCTTCGAGTTGAAGCGACCGGTCACGATTGCCCGATGGCCTGCCCCGTGCTAGAATCCCGTGGTGACTGGCCGGAAGGCCGGTTTCATTTTTGATTGAGGGTTGGCGCCCGCGGGAGCGCCGAGATGGGGGTGCGGCGGTGTCGGTCACTGATCGGATGAAGTTCGGTATCTTCCTGGCGCCCTTTCATCTCTTGGGCGAGAACCCCACCCTGTCGCTGGATCGGGACCTCGAGACCATTCAGTGGTTGGATCAACTGGGGTACGACGAAGCCTGGATCGGCGAACACCACAGCGCCGGCTGGGAGACGATCGCATCGCCCGAGGTGTTCATCGCCGCGGCTGCCGAGCGCACCCGCAACATCAAACTCGGAACGGGCGTCATCAGTCTTCCCTACCACCATCCGCTGATGGTGGCCAATCGCATGGTGCAGCTCGACCACATGACCCGGGGCAGAGTGATGTTAGGAGTCGGCCCGGGAGCGCTGGTCTCAGACGCCTACATGCTCGGCATCGAACCGTTGACGCAGCGGGAACGGTCGGACGAATCGCTGGGCGTCATCCGGCGACTGTTGACCGAAACCGAACCGATCACGTACGAAGCCGATTGGTTCACGCTTCGCGAGGCCACGCTTCATCTTCGGCCGTACACCAAGCCTCATTTCCCGATAGTGACCGCTGCCGCCCAATCGCCGTCCGGAATGGTGCTGGCAGGCAAGCACGGCCTCGGGGTGCTCTCGGTGAGCGTCGTGCGAGGCGGCAGCTACGCCCGCGACCTCAAAGATTTCTGGAAGATCGCCGAGGAGACGGCCGAGCAGTACGGGAACACCGTTGACCGCTCGGAGTGGCGGTTGGTGATTCACGCCCACATCGCCGAGACCCGAAAAGAGGCAGTGGAACAAGCAAGAGTGCGCGCAGGACGGTACCAGCGGGAGTATTTCGAGCAGACGCTGGGCCATCCCCCAGCGTTCGACGGTCCTCAGGACCAGATGATCGACATCATGATGGAGCGCGGCGCGTGGTGCGTTGGCTCCCCCGACGACCTGGTCGAATACATGCATCGCCTCGAAGAGAGCACCGGAGGATTCGGCGGGTTGTTGGTCCAAGCCACCGAATGGGGGACCCGTGAGCAGGTCATGCACAGCTACGAGTTGATCGCCCGATATGTGATGCCGCAATTCCAGGGCTCGATCGACAGCCTGGAGGACTCACAGCGCAGATCGGCGTCCATCCGCGAGGAGCTCGACGCCATGCGCCAGAAGGCAATGACCCGCGCCGCCGAGGATTACGAATCGCAAAGAGGGCGGGGCTAACCTAACGCTTCCCGTCCGAGGTCGCAACAGAGGCTCCGGCTTCAGTACGCCGTAAGCTCTCTCGCATGGTCGCAGGATTTGCGACTCGTGCGGCACGAAAATAACGGACAATACATCGATTAGCAAATAACGAGGAGTCGAATCTCTATGGCAAAGATGACGGGGGGACAGGCGCTGGCCAAGTCCCTGTACCGAGAAGGCGTTCGCGTGATATTCGGTCTGCCGGGCGTCCAGCTCTATCACCTGATGGACGGTCTCTACGACGAGACCGGCATTCGGTTCATCAACACCCGACACGAGCAGGCCACCGCATACATGGCCGACGGGTACGCCAGAGCTTCCGGCGGCATCGGAGCGGCGCTCGTGGTGCCGGGTCCCGGGCTTCAGAACGCCAGCGCTGCAATCGGCACGGCGTACGCCGCGTCATCACCCGTGTTCGTTGTCGCGGGGCAGGTGGAGCGGGACATGATCGGCGTCGACCGGGGCGTCCTGCACGAGATCAACGACCAGTTGGACACTATCCGTCCTGTGACCAAGTGGGCCCACCGGATACTGGACCCGACCGAGATTCCATCCGCGGTGCACGAGGCCATGCATCAACTCAAGACCGGCAGGCCCAGGCCCGTCGAGATCGAGATACCGCCTGAAACACTTTCCGACGAGGCTGACATAGAGCTGCTGGAGCCGGGCATATTCGAGCGTCCGCCCGCGGACGCCGCCAGGTTGCGCGAAGCCGCCAAGATGATCGGCGAGGCGTCTAATCCTCTGATCTACGTCGGCGGAGGGGCAGTCGCCTCGGACGCGGGCGGCGCGTTGGTCAAGATCGCCGAATTCCTTCAGGCGCCGGTCATGACGACTGCGGAGGGCAAAGGCGCCATCTCAGACCGGCATTACCTTTCCATGGGCGGATTCCGATTCCGGAACGACCCGTGGATGGACCGCATGCGCAAACACGACCTCGTGTTGGCGGTGGGGACGAGGCTAGCGAACCCCAACGTGCTCAGCCAGAAGGTCGTCCAGATCGACATCGACGATGCGGAGTTGGGACGCAACTATGATGACACGTTCGGATTGCAGGGGGATGCGCGGCGAACCCTCGAGGAGCTACAGAAGTTGTTGTCGGCCAGCGGCGCCCCGCGCCAGAACCGGCAAGCGGAGATGGAGGAGCTGAAGGCGGAGCGCGCCAACCCGGATTTTCGCGTCGAACCGCAGCACGGCTACACGCAGGCAATTCGCAACGCAATGCCCGACGACGGGATCATCGTGGCGGGCATGACCCAAATCGGATACTACAGTCGCTCGAACTTCCCCGTTTACGAACCGCGGACGTACCTGACCTCGTCCTACTTCGGCAACCTGGGATTCGCCTACCCTGTCGCGTTGGGAGCGAAGGTCGCGAAGCCCGACAAAGCGGTGGTGGCGGTGTCCGGCGACGGCGGCTTCCTGTTCAACTCACAGGAGCTGGCAACCGCCGTAAAGCATAAAATCAACGCCGTCGTCGTCGTGTTCAATGACAACGCGTTCGGCAACGTGCTCCGAGATCAGACAAACAGGTTCAACGGGCGAACCATCGGGTCCGAAGTCCACAATCCCGACTTCGTGAAGCTGGCGGAGGCGTATGGCGCGCGAGGAGTCCTGGCCAACGGCGCCGCCGAACTCGAAGCAGCGCTGTCCGAATCGCTGGCAATCGAAGCCCCGACGTTGATTGAGGTTCCAGTCGGCATGATGCCATCGCCGTTCTAGTACTTACTTGCGACATTCGGCGTTAACAATACCGTTCGTGGTGAGCTTGTCGAACCACCGCCCACAGGCCCTTCGACAGGCTCAGAGCCTGCCCTGAGATTTCCGAAGGGGCGAGCGGTATATTGTGACGGCAAGTTCCGACACTAGGAACTAGTCCGCTGGCAGTCATCGAAAGGGCGCCTAATGGCAACGACCACTCGACCGGTTTCGGACTTTCTCAGCGTCCGATCGGCGTACGCACCGCAATTCCCGCCGTCGGGCCGGACCATAGCGTTCATCACGGACATCACGGGCGTGCCGCAGATCTGGGAGATACCCGCGGACGGTGGATGGCCCCGGCAGCGGACCTTCTTCGACGAGAAGATATCGGGCTTCCGGTGGTCGCCGACCGGCGACGCCATCCTGTTCTCGATGGACACTGGCGGTGACGAACGCGATCAACTCTACCTGCTGGACGCCGAATCTGGCGAGATCGCCGCCCTAACCGCAGATCCCAAAGTCGTGCACCTGCTCGGATGCTGGTCCCCGTCCGGCCATGAAATCGCATACGCCTCCAACGCGCGCACCGGGACATTTTTCGACGTCTACGTCCAGGACATGCCCGATGGCGAGCCGCGATTGGTTTTCGAAGACGCCGGCACGAACTCGGCCGTGGGTTGGTCGCCAGACGGACGACACATCGTGGTCTCCCGCGCCGAATCCGCCATCTACAACGATCTCATTCTGTTGGACGTCGCTACTGGTGAGTCACGTCGGCTGACAGAGGACGGGCATGAGTCTGCCTATGAGTGCGTGGCCTGGAGTCCGGACAACTCGGCGCTATATCTGACGTCCAACAAGGGCAGAGAGTTCAAGAGTCTGGCAAGAATGGCGATTTCCGATGGCGGGATCGCGTGGCTGGCCGAGCCCGAATGGGACGTCGAGGCCGTCGCGGTGGCCCCGACCGGCGGCCGTCTGGCGTTTGTGGTGAACGAAGGCGGTCTCTCCCGCCTGCACATCATGGACATCGCGTCGGGCGCCGAGTCCTCGGTGGACTCTCTGCCGGAAGCCACCCTCCAGAACGCGCGAGGCCCCGCCTCGATGGACTGGTGTCATGATGGTACGAGACTGGCCTTCACCGTCAACGGCCCGGCGCACAATCCCAACGTGTGGGTCGTCGACGCGGCCGCTCCGTCCATCAACCAGGTCACCCGTTCCGACACGGGAGGCATCCCTCGCAGAGATTTCGTTTCGCCGCGTCTGGTGTCGTATCCGACGTTGGACGGGCGGCAGATCCCGGCTTGGTTGTACTCACCCGCAGGCGTCAGGCCGACCGGTGAGAACCCGGTGATCCTCCACGTCCACGGAGAGGCCCGGAGGGTCAAGATCGTCCGGTGTTCAACCCGATCTTCCAGTACTTCGTCCACCGCGGCTACGCCGTCCTGGCGCCCAACGTCAGGGGGAGTTCCGGCTATGGCCGAACGTATATCCACCTGGACGACGTGCGGAACCGGATGGATTCGGTCAGCGATCTCGAGTATGCCCAGAAGTGGCTCGTCAGCAGCGGTTGGGCCGCCGAAGACCGAATCGCCGTCATGGGCGGCAGCTACGGCGGATTCATGACGCTCTCCGCCATCACGACGTACCCCGACCTCTGGAAAGCCGCCGTCGAGATGTTCGGGATCGGCGATTTTCTGACGTTCTTGGAGAACACTGGCTCCTACCGTCGTCGGCAGCGGTCCCTCGAATACGGAGACCCGATCGAGGACGCCGAGTTCCTGCGAGAGATATCGCCGATCCACCGAGCCGACGCCATCAAGTGTCCGCTCATGGTGCTCCACGGCGCCAGGGACCCGAGGGTGCCCATCTCCGAAACCGAAAAGCTCGTCGCCACCCTCTCCGAGCTCGGGCAGACCGTCGAGTACGTCCGGTTCGAGGACGAAGGCCACGGCTTCGTCAAACGCCCAAACCGCATCACCGCCTACACCGCCATCGCCGACTTCCTCGACGCGAATTTGTGATCGGCGAGAAACGCCGAACTTCCGATTGCGGTTTCTCACCGTTGATGGTGTGCAGCCGGTGGCCTCGCGATTCGAGCCTGGCGGAGACCTCCGCGTCCAGCCTCGGGTCGATCAGCATCTGCAGCGGCCTGTAACCGCCTCCGATGCGTGGGCTCAGCCTGATGCCGCCCCTCGGGTGATATGGCGGCCAACCCACTGCGAGCCGCGTCGTTGCCTACGCCGAGCCCAACCTCACGCAATCATGTAATTGGGCGGCGGACCGGCCAGTCATGGAAACGCGTCCGCCGGCGATCGGTCGCGCCTAACATCATCTCGAACGACGCCTGAGCTGGACGAGAATCCATACTGAGGCAGCCACGCTCGTTAACAGCTTTGGCGCGAGCGCTACCCAGTCAGATGCTATCTAAAGACCGATTGCTTGCATTGTAACCGTATTAACGCATAAAATAGCGATTGTCCAATGGTTTTGGTTTCGGTTCGTCCTCATCGTAGATGGGCTTCGTTCAGTTGACCCTAGGGTTGGCGGTTGATTGACGGACGCCATCATGTCAGGAGCCCCGATCGACCATGCTTGATGTCACGTGTAGCCACAGTGACGTTCTAGCTCCCGCGTTGTGCAATGACTGCGGAGCAACTGTTGGCGTGGCCGACGCGGCGAATGAAACGTACTCTGGGAATGACCAAATCGGCCAGGTCGTTACCAGCGCTGGCTTCGTGGGCCGCCAGCGAGAGGTCGGCGAGTTGGTCGCCGGCCTGGAATGGGCTATTGCATGCCGGGGACAGGTCGTCATGCTGGCAGGCGACCCGGGAATTGGCAAAACTCGTGCCGCCCAAGAACTCGCGTCCATTGCTGATTCCCGAAACGCTGAGGTCTATTGGGGTCACTGCTACGAAAGCGCAGGGGCTCCACCCTACTGGCCGTGGCTCCAGATAATCCGCTCTTTCGTTGACGAGTGGGACGCCGAGCGCCTCGATGCGGTGATGGGTCTTGGGGCCCAGGCCATAGGCGAGATCGTTCCTGAGCTGCGGTCCAAGTTGCCGAACCTGGAGTCCCCACAGACGTTCGATCCGGACTCCGCCCGGTTCCGGTTGTTCGATTCGATCACAACGTCTCTGAAGAACGCCTCAACCGACCAGCCGTTTGTGCTCATCCTGGAAGACCTGCACTGGGCCGACCCCTCCTCACTGGCACTGTTGGAACACGTCGCAGGCGCTATCGCATCTTCCAACATCCTGGTCATCGGCACGTACCGCGACACAGATGTATCGCATGACCATCCTCTTTCTCGAACGCTGGGAAGCCTCGTGCGACACGCGAGCTTTCAGAGTCTTCTGCTAAGTGGTCTGAGTCTGGACGAAGTCGCCGAGTTGGTCGTCCTCGCGATAGGGAGCGACTCGTTGCCAGGTGACGCCGAAGAGGTGCACCGCAGGACCGAAGGCAACGCGCTGTTCGTTGTCGAGCTCCTCAAACTGTTGGCGACGTATGGGCGCGATGGGACTCCCACGTGGCGATTCTCTATCCCTCAAGAAATCCGAGGGGTTATCGGCAGACGCCTCAGCGGGTTGTCAAATCGTTGCAATCAGGCGCTTACCGTCGCTTCGGTCATTGGCAGGGAGTTCGACTTCGATCTGCTATCTCGGTTTACCGGCAGCCCTGACGACGACTTGTTGGACGTTGTGGACGAGGCTGTGGAAGCGCGGGTGATCGAAGACATGCCGGGGGCGACCGAGAGATACCGGTTCAGTCACGCGTTGATCGAGCAGACGCTCTGTGAAAGGCAGACCACGAGTCGAAGGGCGAGACTGCACTCACGGATCGGCGATGCACTTGAGGACGTCTACGGCAGGGACGCCGAAGCACACGCATCCGAGCTTGTGTCCCATTATTCCAGATCACCTAGACGACAGGACTTGGAGAAGGCTTTGCGATACGGGAACTTGGCGGCGAATCAGGCCGCCTCGGTCTACGCGTACGGCGAGGCGGCGGCCTATCTGGAACAATGTTTGGAGACCCAACAAACGCTCGATCCGCACGACAATGAGACGCGCGGCGACCTGCTCATCGATTTGGGTGAGACGCTGGTAGTTGCCGGGTACCCCAAACGGGCGTTCGCAGAGATTGCGCCCGAAGCGTTCGCAATGGCTGAAGCGGCGGATGAGAGCGGTCGGGCGTTTCGAGCTTGCCGCGTCGCAATTCGGGGATTGATGACATTCGGAGCAGCTACGGCAATTTCAACGTCCGAGTTTCGCAAATGGGCCGAGCGTGCGGAGCCGGAAACGACCGATCGAATTGAAGCCGACGTGGCGATGGCTGGTCCCAGATACAGTGCCCGGGAATACCTTGAAGCCTGGCGATTGGTGAATCAGGCTTTGAGCCTAGCGCACCAGTTGGGCGAACCCGAATACGTCGTAACCTGCAACTGGCAGTTGTTGGGATGGACGTGGCCTCCTCAGTATCAGAAAGAGCTGTTCGAGATTGCGCGTAGATCTGCGGACTCGCCAGTTCCCGACGTAGACCCCAGACTGCGCGGCGAATTCCTTGGAACGATTTTAAAGTTTCTGCTGGCCGCAGGAGACGGGGACCGCGCTTGGCGCATGTGGGATGAATACATAGAATTCGTGGAGCGGACAAATATCCCATTGTTGCGGACCCTCGCCCTCGCCGGTGACATCAAAATGAAGACGTTTTTGGGCGAGTTAGAGTCTGCGGTCGAGACGATCGACCGCCTGATCGTCCGATCCAGGGAGTTGGGTTCCGCTGCTGTCGGTTTACAAATGGCAGCGACCCGTGGATTCATCCCGTTGCTGCACCTCGGCCGGCCGGACGATGCACTGGCGATCATCCCCCAGGCAGGCCGCAACGTCGGATTGGAAGCGGAGGTTCCATCTTCAACGTTGCTGCCGGAATTCTCTTCGGTGCATGCCCTTTGTCATGCTTACGCAGGCCGTCCGACCGAAGCACACGAGAATTTCGACCTGGCGATGGCGTGGATTGAGGAAAGTTTAGCGGAAAGACGCGCGAGTGTGACCGACCTGTCGATCCTTTTGGAGACGGCCGTTCTTCTCAAAGACGTGGGCGTTGCCAACAGACTGGCGGAACAACTCGAAGTCATTGCCGGCAGTCCAGGCATCGCCCGACGATTGGGCGAGGCGGCCGTCCTGTCAGCGGATTGGAACAAGGCGCAGGAATACTTCCACAAAGCGTTGGAGGTTTCAATCAACACGCGCGACCGTCCGGAGACTGCGCTCTCCAGATTCGATATGGCCGAACTTCTGCTAGGCCACGGCCCTGGCCAGCGAGACGAGGCGATGGAGCACTTGGATTTCGCCGTCGCCGAGTTCCAGGACATGAAGATGCAGCCCTCCTTGGCGCGCGCACTCGCTCTCAAGGAGAAGGTCGAGTCCAAGCTATCGAGACAACAACGCCACCCCGACGGACTGACCCGCAGAGAGACTCAGGTCCTGCGACTCATTGCCGCCGGCGACAGCAATCGGGAGATAGCCATCGAACTAGTGCTGAGTGTACGGACGGTAGAGCGCCATATCAACAACATCTACAGGAAGAGACGCCCGTGGCAGAGCGGACGCCGTCGCATATGCGCTACGCCACAATATGGACGACGCCACTTAGAACGACGTAAGGCTCTCGCGCAAACACCCACAAGGCGCTGTCGAGGCGCCTTTTTCTTTTGCCCAAAACTGGGTGTCCCGTTTTTTCAAGATGCGTAGTTTCGCGGATGAGGCCAACTCGCCCGCATGGATAACCTGTCTGACGTCGGGAGATTCGTCGGACGCAGATGGATCGACCCAAATGCACCCGGCGGACTCCCGACACAACGGAGGCGGATGCCCGGAAGTCATCCACGAGTTCGAGGCGGAAGAAATGCCGACCCGGCCGACCGATCGAAAGGAGTAGAACTGTCGGCAAAAAACGTCGAGCGTGATCACTAACGAATGTCCGAAAATCGGTAATAAATCTCAAACGGAGGAAATGATGTGCGTACTTCCAAGCTATTGAAGGCTCGAATCTTGATTCTGTTGTCGCTGGTGGCGGTGATGTCGCTTGCGGCGGTCGCGGTAGCTCAAGCTTCCACACCTACACCGTCTAGCGGCAGCTTCTGGACCACGGGCCTCAATTACTTGACCTTCGACAAAGTGGCGGGTCAAAACACGTTCTACAGCATAGGCGTCAGCATTGAGTTCTCGGGCACGCTGAAAGGGACCGGAGTGATCGAAGAGTCGGGAGTAATACACGGTGGCGGCGCGGGGCCCACGGTTGGTCACGCGGTCATCCACTTCACGGGCACAATCGGCAACAGTGCCCCAGGGACCATAGACATCAGGTACAACCGAAAAAAGGATGGCGGGCTTTTTGAGAGCGTTCCATCCATCGGAGATCGAGTGTTCGTCACTAACACCGGTGCCGGTGGTTTGGCCAATCTGCACGGGACAGCGCACTTCGAAGGGTTGATTGGGGAAATGGGAAGCTACGAGGGGCAATACCACTTCGACTAGTGGCACAGCAGATTGCCACAATCCCGATCTAGACGAGACCACTCAGAATGCAGTTCGTAAGAACGGGTCTTGCGCTGGCAACGACAGGAGCCAACGGCACGAGATCGTTTAAAGGAGGAACAACATGAACAGGCGCATCGCAACAATCATCATATCCAGCATGGCATTGGCAGCGTTGCTGGGTGTTGGGGTATCGATTGCGCGAGGACCGGACAACGGCATCAGAGGGAGCCAGGTTCGAGCTCAGGAATCAACAGGCGCCTCAGCAGGTATGTCGGACATTCCGGCCAATGCAGCGGTTACCAATCAGAAGTCCACTGCCGGAGACTCGTACAGCCTCAAGGCAGAGGATTCGCCTGATGTCCAGTCCCGTGCAATCGGCGCCAACCAGAACGGAAATCACTCGAGCGTATTTCAGAGGAGTTCGATGTACGTTGAGCCCACCGCGGAAGAAGTGGAGCTGCTCGACCTTACGTTCGGTGGGTTCGATGGCAACCAGAACGGGCATCGTTCGAGCGTACTTCAGAGCAGGTCGATGTACGTGGAGCCCACCGCGGAAGAAACGGAACTGCTCGACCTTGCGTTCGTTGTGCTCGTTGAACAAAACAGGTGACAGTGGCGCCCGTCACTCGGGCGCTGAAAGGCAGATCGAGAGAGGGTGCTGCCTGGCTGGATTCGTTAACCGTTCCCTAATCGGTAGAACCTTTCCAGTCAGGCAGCGATTCCGTGCGCAGGCGTCCCGACGCCGATTCAATTCGCGTGTCGAATTTCAATGGAGTCAGAGTGCAACTGCGAAATGTGACCAGCCTGGGTTCGAGCGTGTCAAACTCGAGTTGGCGTCTTCGAAACCGCAATCTTAGGGATAGCGTTCGGCGGCGCGACGAACCGAGCGGGTCTGATGTGGCCACATGAGTTCACATACGGCGGCGTCTCGCTGCCCGCGTAACCATGGATTGCTCACCTACTCGGCAACACCCCTACACCCCTTCGGCGTGGGCCGAGTGGAAGGTGTCGACGCCGGCTCGGAAGGAGTTCGGCGACTCTCGCAGGATGGCGACTGGGCTGGCGAATGTGGTGAAGCCCGCCTGGAACTCACCGCTGATTGCGTGGAGCCGGTGCCCTCGCGATTCGAGCCCGGCGACGACCTCCGCGTCCAGCCTCGGGTCGATCAACGTCTGCGGCAGGCTGCAGTCGACTCGCGGAGAATCGATGGCGGCTTGAGGCCCCATGCCGAAGTCCATGATTTTGATCAGGAGCTGTGTGACGCAGTTGGTGATCATCCGCCCGCCCGACGCGCCGACGGCTAGCTTGACGCCTTCGCCGTCCATCGCGAGCATCGGAGTCATGTTGTTCAGCGGGAACTTGCCGGGCATGATCGAGTTGACTCGTCCGGGCACGGGGTCGTACCACATCATGCCGTTGTTCATGACCACGCCCGTTCCCTTGGGGATGATGCCCGAGCCGAACCCGGACATGACGGTGTTGGTCAGCGAGACGGCGTTGCCGTCGGAGTCCATGGCGCACAGGTGGGTCGTTCCGTCGTTGACCACTGGAGCGCTGGCCACGAGCCGCGACGTGGGTTGACGGCCTTCTTCGCGCCACGGGTCTCCCGGACCGATCCGGCCAAGTTCAGCCATGTCGATCCCTTGCTGTCTTCGTGCGGTGTAGCCGTCCGACAACAGTCCGTTCCACGGAACGTCGGCGAACTCGGGATCGGCAAGGTACTCGAATCGGTCCGCGTACGCCAGCCGCGCCGACGAGATGTACGCGTGCAGCGTGTCGACGCTGTTGTGACCCATCGACGCCACGTCGAATCCTTCCAGCAGCTTGAGCGTCATCGCGCTGGTGATGCCGGCGCATGCGAACGGCGGCACTCGGACCGTGAGGCCTCGGTAGCCGAACTCGAGGCCGCGATCCCAGACGAAGGGCTTGTACTCGGCCAGGTCACGCTCGGAGAGGATTCCTCCGTTTGCCTGGACGTCCGAGACCAACGCCTTGGCGAAGTCGCCTTTGTAAAACGCGTCTGGGCCGTCTCGACCGATCGCTTCGAGAATGTTGGCCAACTCAGGCTGACGCAGGTTCGCTCGATTGCGGCCCCTGCCAACTGGCATCGCTCCTCCGGGCATGAGCACGCGCCGGAGCTCGTCGTACTTGACCAGCATTCCCGCGAGATTGCCCGTGGCGTACAGGTTGTACCATCCGGGAGCGAATCCGTCTCGGGCGAGCCGCACGGCCGGCGCGACGACCTCGGCCAACGGCAGCTTGCCGAGCCGCTCGTGGGCCAGGCAGAGCCCCGATACGGCTCCGGGGGTGGCGATTGATCGATACCCCTCGATGTTCTCGTTGCCGGTCACCCCTGCCCAACCGAAGCCGCCAACCGACTCCTCGCCGGTCAGCTCGTACATGTCCGGTTTCGCCGCCAACGGGCCCCGCATCGGAAAGCCGAATACCCCGCCCTTGTCCCCTACCTGGTAGACGAGATAGCCCCCGCCGCCGATTCCGCTGTAATAAGGCTCCACTACGCCCACGGCGAAACATGCGGCGACAGCGGCGTCGACCGCGTTGCCTCCGAGCCGAAGCATCTCAAGACCGGCCTGGGTCGCGTTGACGTCTTTAGTCGCCACCATCCCGCCGCTGGCTCTCGCCTCGGTCTTGTTGAAGGTGGTCATTGTGGACATGCTCAATTCAGTCCTCCGAAATCGATCAGGCGTTGTCGTGGGGGACCGCGCATCGGCCAGCGCTCGCAGGGTATCACCACCGTGGCGCCCGATCAACGCGATCCGACCGAGCCGCAATGCCGAATGCGCGGAAGAGCGGCGGGCGACGGCTCGGGTGGTCACGTCGGAAGACCTCGAATGGCTCTCCCGTGAAATCACGCATACGGCCAAAGATAACATCGACGGGGTCGACTTCGGCATGCTCGCCGAAACAGCGTTGATGCTGCGCGACTTCGTCCTCCGTACGGGCGCATGACCTCAGCCCTGCACGGTTTGACGACGGCGGAAATACACCGAAATCCGTTACGGCCTAGGCGTGGCCGGTCTTTGACAAATCTCTTGTATTTTGATAGTATTAATGAAGTCCCAAGGAACCAAGCCACATGCTTGTTGTCATGAGAGCCGACGCGGCCCACCCGCGGAGGCAGCGGGCGACGAGCAGATAGGCGAAGTCCCTTGGGGGGCGTTTCTTTTGCGTCCGACGCGGCTTGCCCCAGGACCAACCTCTATTGGCGCCACAGCGGTGACGGGCGGCGCCGACGCTCCATTGGTTGGCGGTGGCCGGCCCCCCTACCCGCCATCGGGTTTGAGCACGCCTATGAACGGCAGGTTCCGGTACTTCTCCAGATAGTCCAACCCGTATCCCACCAAGAATTCGTCCGGCACTCCGAACCCCACGTATTTTATCGGCACGTCGACGATGCGGCGGGCGCGCTTGTCCAGGAGGGTGCACACTTCCACCGAGGCGGCGCCCTTCGACCGTAGATGGTTGATCAAATAATTCAACGTCATGCCCGTGTCGACGATGTCTTCCACCAGGACGACGTCGAGGTCGTCCAGTTCGATGTCCAGGTCTTTTGTGATTTTCAGGCCGTCGCCGTCTGCTCCGCCGTAATGAGAGATCGACATGAAGTCCATCATCACCGGCAGCGTTATCTTTCGCATCAGGTCCGCCATGAAGCACACCATGCCGCGCTGCACCCCGACCAGGACGGGCTGCCGCTGCGCGTAGTCCGCCGACAACAGCTTTCCCAATTCCTCCACTTTCTGTTGCACCTGTCCGTCCGAGAACAGGACTCTGTTGATGCCCGGAACGCCCGACTCGATCAGCGGGCCAAATCCGAATTTAGCCAGAAGACGGTGGAAGTCCTTGCGATACAGCAGCCGGATATTGATGTCAGGATAGATCTCTCGAATCCTCCTGATCTTGCGGTTCTTCTGCGTGACGAGGCTCTGCTTCATCGTCGTCAATTCGAGGTAGAGGTCGAGGTCAGGCAAGTAGAAGTCCGGAGTCAGCATCTCCGCGATCGCGTCCCCGTCCCATCTGAGGGGGAACGAGTAAGGTTCGTACGCCCAACGCAGCCCGTAGAAATCCAAGATCTGGGCGAACTCTTTCTCACTGGGGTGGGCGAACCGGGGGGGTGAATCGGAAGCAGCGGTCGGAACGGGCTCAAATCTGGCCTTGGCTTCCTGGTGGGTCATACAATTGTCTCCCGAAGGCGGTCGCTTGCATCAATGTCGCGGACGTCGCAATTTTAACATAGCCGACACGGTCCTTCGCCATGGATTGGGCTGCCGTGGGACCCATCTTGAGAGCGCCTTGTGACGCGCCGAAGTCCTCCGAGCTTGCAATTGTCGGGGTGTTGAGCTAGATTACCAGCCAGTTTGGGCCAGATGGGCTGGTAATAGTGGTGGGAGCAGTAAATGATAGGCGCGAACTTGACCTCGACCGTGTTGGAATTCGAAGACGAATCGGAGATTGCCGAAGAGTACCTGCGCAGAGGATGGACGGATGGTCTGCCAATCACGCCGCCCACGCCGGAGCGCGTGCGGGCATGCCTGGCCGCGGGTGGTCGTTCGCCGTCGGACATCGTGGGCACGGAGCCGACCAAAGGTCGTGTGATCACTGCTGAAAAGGTGGCCGTGAATACGGTGATGGCAGGCTGCCTCCCCGAGTACTTCCCAGTGGTCGTGACCGCCGTCGAAGCGATGTGCGAACCCGAATTCAACCTGCACGCGATTACGGCGTCGACGATGGGCGCAGCCGTGCTCACAGTCGTCAGCGGTCCCATCGCCAAGGAGCTCAAGATCAATTCAGGCGTCGGCGTGTTCGGCCCGGGACATCGCGCCAACTCGACTATCGGACGGGCGATCAGGCTCATCATAATCAACGCCACCGGCTCGGCTTCGGGCGAGATCGACAAGGCGACTTTGGGCCATCCCGGAAAGTTCTCCTGGTGCATGGCTGAGGCCGACGAGGTCAGCCCCTGGCCGCCGATGCACGTCGATCGCGGCTTCGACGCCGGCGACAGCACTGTCTCCATCTTCGCGGGACTTTCCGGGACCCAGGTGGCCAATCACCACGCACAGGCGCCCGAAGAGATTCTAGTCAGTTTCCGGGATGCGATGTTCGCGGTCGGACCGACGCAGAGGGAGCTCATCGCGGTGTTGTGTCCTGAGCACATAGGGAATATCCGAGACGCCGGCTGGTCGAAGGCGCAAGTGCAACAGTTCCTGTTCGAGACGTCCCAGCGCTCCGACGCGGACTGGCGAGCCGCCGGAGAGGTCGTGCCTGCCAATCCGGACGGCAGTTCGCGGATGGTGCCAGTGGCCGCGGAACCCGACAACGTGACGATTCTGGTCGCCGGGGGTGCAGCCGGGGCGTTTTCGAGTATAATACCGCTATGGGGTGGCGGCGCCGGCTCTCAGTCGGTGACCAAGAGGATACAATAGTAGATGCGGGGCCCAGGTCTCGAAACCGAAAGGGAGGTTCATTTATGGTACTCGGAACCAAGCTGGGTGTGCTCGACCCAACCGTGCAGCCGATTCCGGCTCACGGGGTGGTCGCGGAACGACCGACCACCCTGGACGGCAAGGTAGTCGGACTGCTTGCCAACGGCAAAATGAACTCGGAAGAGTTGCTGGCTGCCGTGAGCGACGTGCTGGCCGACAGCTACTCGTTCCGGACTGTCGTCACGCGCAACAAGGGCAACGCCTCGCGGCCGTGCCCCACGTCGATCATCGACGAGATGGCGAAGGAGTGCGACGTAATCATCACCGCCTCGGGTGATTGAGGGTCCTGCTCGTCGTGCAGTGTGCACGACGGAATCACCTTCGAGCGCA
>CAZPQQ010000003.1:0-62431 GCA_964588665.1 uncultured Dehalococcoidia bacterium
GGCCCAAATGTGTCCCACTTTCGCTGACGGTCTACAAGTGACGAGGTAGACGTCGCGGAGACCCAACGGCGTGAGTCCGTTGACTCCGACCTGAACGAGACGAATGCCCCCGCAAATGCCCAACCCAACCCACAGAACACGAAGTACCATCGACGAAGAATTCGCGGCAGCGTTGCCAGTGCGTGCGAAACCCGGGGAGGGCACACACTCTCGACGGCGAATTCAGCGACAAGCTATTCACGCATAATCGTCATTCGCAGCTATCCGAAGAGCTTCTCTCGTGCCCGGAATAGTGGCGCGCCTGGCAGGATTCGAACCCGCGACCCTCGGTTCCGAAGACCGATGCTCTATCCACTGAGCTACAGGCGCGTGAGGCTTCTTGCTGGCTGGGCGGCCCAGGTGTGTGATGCAGAGCGTGCGCCAGCGTGGTCTAGTAGGTGCCTAGCCGATCAACTCGGCGACGAACTGTCGGTGGTTTTGACTGCCCGTTTTCCGGAGTCGCTTGTCTTCCGTAAATTCCAGGTCGCCGAGGTCTTCGAGCAGCTCGACGTGCGCAACGATCTCCGCGAGCGCCATGTAAAGGTTGCCGCCGAGCAGTTTCCCGTGCTCGAATATCCCTCTGGTGACGGTCTCTAAACCCGATGTCTCGTTTGTCAGGCGTTGGAGGATCTGATTCAGCCTACGGGCATGATGCAAGACCACTTCCCGCGCGCGGTCGACCGTTTGGAAATTGTACCTGTTTCGATTATACAGCCGATGCGCGGGGAGAATCGAGTAGGTCGGGCCTAGGTCGATTACCGTTTTCAAGGATCGCATGTAGGTCTCGAGCCCGTAAGACTTGCTGGCGTCGGCGAATTCGGCCGGCATGATCTCTTTGATGTGGCTGCGGTATGTCGCTTTGGTCGTCGGGTGAGGCGTGATCTCCGGGAGGACGTGGTCGCCCGTGAAGATGACTCCGTCGAGGGTCACGCATAGCTCGTCAGGCGAGTGGCCTGGGGCGTGGATTATTGTGGCGTCCCCGAACTTCTCCCCGTTCGCCACGGTGTGGTCGACGGTTAAGCCCTTCTTGCTGTCGCTGTACCTTTGATTGCGACGGCGGTACGTGCTCTCTTCGCGGTGATTTATGGCGGCATCGGCCAGGGCGTTCATCTCAGTGTGGATCGGCGACGATGCGCGGTCTTGAACCTCCCATTGGCTATACGGGAGGAGCGTTGCGTACATTCCGTGCGTCCACAAGTCGGCGTCCGAAGTTTCGACCATCTCGGCGATGGAGCCGTCGTGGTCCGAATGGCCGTGGCTCACTATCACGCGGTCGATGTTCTTCACTGAGAAACCGCACTGCTCAATGCCTTCGACCAGTTCCTGAAACGAGCCGTGTGCGCCTGGGTCGATGAGCGTGACGCCGTCGCTTTCGAAGAGGTACGCCCACGTCGGACCGGTCCTCGACGGCCAGTCTTGCGGGACGCCGATGGCGTGGACCGTCAGTCCTCCGTGCGTCGTCAGCCAAAGTATCATTCGGTTCCCTTGCGGATCGCCCTTGCGCAGCACTGCTACATCGGCGAAGGCTTGGGGCATAATTGTACGCTCCTGGAAAAAGGTGGGGGCGGCTACAGGGTGAAAGAGAGGTGGGGTGAGCGAAGGGATTTGAACCCTCGATCTCCAGGGCCACAACCTGGCGCCTTAACCAACTTGGCCACGCTCACCATCATACGCAGTGAATTCTAGCACCGCTCTCTGGGAAGGGTCAACGAAGCAGAGACGCCTTGGAGTGTCAGGGACTGGGCGCGCCGCCCTGGTCCGGCTCCATCAACTCGTGCAGGTCCTTGCTGGTGAGAGCCTCGAGCAGATAGGAGACGTTGACATCCTGCTTGGTGTGGTGCCGAAGCGGGAGCTCGGGATCGACGCTGTAGACGTTGCGTCGCCCCATCTTGCGCCGTTCGATGTATCCGGCGGCTTCAAGATCGGATATGATCTTGTGGGTTGTGCGCTCGGTTACCCCAATGTACTGGGCGATCTCTCGCGCAGTGCTGGTATTGTTATGGGAGATGTAACTGAGCACCAAACCGTGATTTGTGATGAAGGTCCACCGTGCCGGGCTGTTCATATGCAATGGGCCCCCATTTCAGGCTCCACGAATACTACCACAAAGCGCCCCCGCGAGCAATCGTTTTTCGTTCGGTTGCCCGTCTACGAATGGAGGGGGAAAAGAACACGCATCTTAACCCGCCAGTCGAGCGTCGTCTTTCGGTGGCGATTACGGAATCAGCCGGCAGACAAAGATTCGGCGAGTTGCACCAATGTGCGGACAAGCGTCCCGGTGGCGCCTTTGGGTGTGTAGCCTCTGTTTCTTGATGTTCTGGCCGTGCCGGCTATGTCCAGGTGGGCCCAGGCCGCGTCGTCGGCGAACTCTCCGATAATCATCGCCCCGGTGATCGCTCCCCCGCCCCGCTCACCGGTGTTCTTGATGTCGGCGATGTCGCTGCGATACTGACGCTTGTACTCCGGATAGGTTGGCAACTCCCAGATGCGTTCTCCAACGCTGGCGCCGGCCTCGATGATCCGGTCAGTCCATTCTTGGTTGTTGCCGAACGCGCCGATCGCAAGGTCGCCGAGCGCGACCACGACGGCTCCGGTCAGAGTGGCGACGTCGACCAGCCTCGTAAGGCCGAGTGATCGTGCGTAGCACACGGCGTCGGCCAGGACGAGCCGGCCTTCGGCGTCGGTGTTACCGATCTCTATGGTCTTGCCGTTCATTGCACGGACGACGTCTCCTGGCCGCTGGGCTTTACCGCCCGGCATGTTTTCGGTGGCCGGCACGATTCCAACGACGTTAACCTTTGGCTTGATGCGCGCTATCGCTCCCATCGCCCCGATTACGGAAGCGCCGCCGGCCATGTCGCCCTTCATCGTCAACATGCCAGCCGCGCCCTTGATGTCGAGTCCCCCGCTATCGAACGTGATGCCCTTGCCGAGTATCCCGACGCTGTTGTCCTCGTTATCCGGGTCACCGCAGTATGTGAGCACGATCAGTTTCGGCGGTTCGCTGCTGCCTTGTGCCACGCCAAGCAACGACCCCATGCCGAGCTCGGCCATCCTATCTCGGTCGAGCACCTCGATTTCAATGCCAGTGTCGCGAGCAACCTCGAGGGCGTGCTCCGCCATAGCAGTTGGGGTCATTGTGTTGGCGGGCTCGTTGGACATGTCTCTGCACAGCGCGACGGCCTGCGCGATGATCTCGCCTTTTTCGACACGGGATTCGATTCGGCCGACGCTGCTGCCATCGGGCGTCACCAGCGTGACCTCTTCAATTTGGTCTGTCTCGGATTTCGATTTATACTTGTCGAATCGGTACAACCCCATCACTGTCCCTTCGGCGACGGCTTGAGCGCAGTCCTCCGGATCGATGCGTCCCGCCCCGGCGCCGTGCACGACGGACGCAAAGCCGGTCACGTGTTTCGACCTGATGAACCGGCCGACGCCACCGGCGACACCGCGAACGATGTCCACCGTCAGGTCATCGGACTTACCCAGGCCGGCAACCACCACCCGCGCCGCTGGCAGACGGCCGAGCGTATGGATAAGCGTAAACTCGCCGCGCTTGCCCTTGATCTCTCCGTCCGAGATTAGCGCCGTGATAGCTCCGTCGAGCCTCTTGTCGATCTCGGCGGTCGCCCCTACGGGCGCTGCTGCTCCTTCGAAGATGTTGACCACAATAGCCGAACCCTCGATCTCGGCTATGTTTCCTTCGATAACTCGAAAATCCATGCTTTCCCTCCACGGCCTCAAGGGCCGCCAATATTATATGCGAGGGCGGCTGTATCCGCTAGAACGGGCCCAAGACCTCTGGTATAATCCTGGCGCATCGTCGGTCCCCCCGGTCCAGGCATTGAAAACTCAATCGTTGACGCCCTAACGCCACCTTGAGGAGCTCAACAAATGGCGCACAACCAGCCGTCACAACGTGAACGAGACCTGCTCGCCCGCACGCATCGGGTTTTGCCCGGAGGACACCTCGGCAATCCCGGCAGCGACCTCCTCATCGAACGTGGCGAAGGCAGCCGCGTTTGGGATGTCAGCGGAAACGAGTACATCGACTACCTGCTGGGGTCCGGGCCCATGATTGTCGGCCACTCCCACCCCGAGGTGTTGGCCGTAGTGCGAGAGCAACTCGACAAAGGCACAACCTTTTTCGCCGGCAACGAGCACGCTGTAGCGTTGGCCGAAGAGATCGTTCGAGCCGTACCATGCGCGGAAAAGGTTCGATTCACATCATCGGGCACCGAGGCCACGCTTTACGCCATGCGGGCTGCTCGGGCGTTCACGGGACGGGACAAGATCCTCAAATTCGAAGGCGGGTTCCACGGGATGAACGACTACGCTTTGATGTCGATGGCGCCGTCCGACCCTCCGGACTTTCCTCAAGCTGCCGCGGACTCGGCCGGCATCCCACGCTCGATCCGAGACGAAGTGCTAATCGCTCCGTTCAACGACCTGGAGACCGCCAGCGCCATAATCGAGCGACACCACGACGAGTTGGGCGGCGTCATCGTCGAGCCGGTTCAACGCGTCCTGCCGCCCAAGCCAGGGTTCTTGGAAGGACTCCGTGAGGTTACAGAGCACCACCGCATCCCTCTGATCTTCGACGAAATCGTCACAGGGTTCCGAATGAGCTACGGCGGCGCACAAGAATATTACGGCGTCACCCCCGATCTGTGCACTCTGGGCAAAGCGGCCGCCGGAGGGTTCCCTTTGGCTGCCGTCGCCGGAAAAGATGAGATCATGTCACACATGGACCCCAACGCCGTGCCGTCGGACGGGTTCATGCCCCAGGTCGGAACCCTCAGCGGCAATCCCATTGCCGCGGTCGCGGGATTGAAGACGCTGGAGATTCTCAGACGAGAAGGCACGTACGAACGACTGTGCGAAACCGGCCAACGGACCATGGACGCTCTTCGAGGATTGTTGGACCAGGCTGAGATCCCCGCTAGGGTCATGGGGCACGCCACATTTTTCGATGTGTACTTCACCGATTCGGAAGTGACCGACTACCGATCGGTGCTGCAGGCCGACAGCTCGAAGCTGGTTCAGTTCAACGCGGCCCTTCGCTCAGCGGGCGTGATCAAAGGATCGCCGAAGTTCTACGTGTCGACCGTCCACACCGAAGAGGACCTGTCTCGAACGATCACTGCATTCGAAACCGTGATTGAGCGAATGCAAGACTGACAAATAGCCGTCGAGTGCGGCCGCCGTTATGCGGCTGGCGCCACGTCGAAATTGCTACGCCTGAGCGCACTTCAATCAGTCAGACGGGACTTGGAAACACACGGCACATTAGTTCTAGTAACAGGAATTCAGTAATCACAGATTATTTAACAGAATCCGATGTGAATTCCCGAAAAGATAGTCTGTTTTAACCTTGACACGCCATTTCCGTACCATTACATTGATTGACGTGGGTCAGGAAAGGGTGTCCAGCGCTTCGGCGTGGCACCCGTCAAAGTAAGTCAGACAGCATCATTCGCTCGGTGTTTTAGCAGCCCTTCGGCATCGATCAGAAAACTCCAGGATAGGACGCTATCCGTTGCAATCTGATTTTCCGGGAGGCGTTGCCGCCGCCCGGTCTGAACGATTCGTGTCTTCACCCGCTTAACGCGATTACGCCTAAAGTGCTCGTTGTTTCTATGGCATTCACGCGTTCCGATTGTTGAGTTGGCGATTTAACTCTGACTCGGCGTGCCTGCGACAGGCAGCGTTATTCGATCAGGTCCAAGATGATCCAGATCGTAAGTGGATTCGCAAGTGCGGCGTTTAGTCTTTCTTAACTCACAACCTTGCATGCATATTTTGCTAACCAATTAGGAGCCAAAATCCTGTGAATATTGGAAGCACTTCCATCAACCTCCTTCAAGACGGAACCTACCTGCTCGACGGCGGTATTTTGTTCGGCGGAATCCCGAAAACCGAATGGGAACTCCAAGTCAAACCGGACCGAAGAAACCGGGTCAGACTGAGCATGAACACGGTGTTAATCACTACCCCGGAAACGAATATCCTTGTGGACACCGGCGCCGGCAGCAAACGGTCTGCGTTGCTCAAAGAAGAACGCGGCCTCAACGGCAACAAACTCGCTAGAAACCTTCGCAATTACGGAATGACTCCGAGAGATATTGACGTTGTCGTGTTGACTCAGTTGTTCACTGGGCACAGCGGCGGCTGCACGAAGCTGGACCGCACCGGCGACGCCGTTCCCGCCTTTCCAAAGGCTAAGTACCTCATCCAGCAGCAGGCTTGGGATTCCGCACACAACCCAAATGAACGCTACCTCAACCGGTTCCACGAAGACGACTTTCTGCCGCTAGCCGACCGCGAGATGGTCTCTTTCTTGGACGGCGACGACGAGATCATGCCGGGCGTTACCGTAAAGACCGCGAACGGGCCTTCAGCCGGTCATCAAATCGTGTTGATCGAACGTGGGAGCGAACGCATCGCATTCGCGGGCGACCTCATCCCCACCCCATACCATCTGCCGCTGGCATGTATTCCCGCCCAAGATGAATTCCCGAATGAGACACTCGCTCAGAAGCGTGAGCTCATCGAAATGGCCATGGAAGACGGGTGGCTGATCATATTCGGCCACGGCAACCAATGCCAGTCCGGCTACGTTAGAGACCGCAACGGCAGAGCCGAATTCGTTCCTGTGGAGATCTAGGCTCGAGGACGTAATCCAATCAATGGAAGCTGAACGGCCCCCTTCCCTGCAAAAGAGAAGAGGGCCGTTCTTGATTGCTAACGAAACGGACATGGCGGTGATAAATCCACCGTCTGCCAGGTGGGCCGCCGCCGATGCGAATAACGGAGATAATCTCTTCGTCGATCGAGGAGAGCTATGTTCCCGTCACGGGAGCGGTATTTGCGGCTCCCTCGCTGACCAACCCATGACCGTCCACGCGGTCGAGCCGAGCGTCCGTGATCGTGTTTGCCAGGGGCGCCCGAGAAACCGTCGTCACCCTGAGATAATTGTCCGTGAGACCCGTCCAAATTTGCTGTGACTCCGATTCTCTCGACGATTCCCAGAGCACTGGCCTCGAAGCACCGATGAACATCCGTTTGAAATCCGATGCACTGTCGACCGCGTGAGCCAGCAGCTTCCGAGATCGCTCTGACACTATTTCCGGCTTCACCCGGTCGCCGAGATGCGTGGCGCTGGTTCCGGGGCGGGGCGAGTACGGGAACACGTGCAAGTCCGCGAATTTCACCCGCTTGCACAGATCAAGGGTGCGGCGGAAATCTTCATCGGTCTCTCCGGGGAAGCCAACAATCACGTCGGCGGTTATTGCCACACCCGATACATGACGTCGAACGGCGTCAGCAGCCGCTTCGCAAGCGTCGGCGTCGTACCGTCTCCTCATACGCTCGAGCACGGAGTCGCTGCCCGATTGCAGCGGCAGGTGGAAATGCGGGCACAAACGTGGGTCGGCCCACAGCTCAAGCAATCCGTCGTCGATATCCTGGGGTTGGAGCGACGACACCCTGATCCTGGGAACGGTCGTCGAATCCAGGATTCTTGCCAACAGGCTCGTGAGGTTTTGTTTCGCGGGAAGATCGAATCCGTATGACCCGAGTTGCGTTCCGGTTAGCACAACCTCCTTGAAACCCAACGACTCGAATCGGGAGATGTCCTCGACAATCGCCTCCGAAGGAACGCTCCGCTCCCTGCCCCTGACTCGAGGGACGATGCAGAAAGCACAGACTTGATCGCATCCTTCCTGTATTTTGACCATCGCACGGGTGCGATCTGAAACCGAGGTTGTGATCGGGTCCCGCCCCGCTGCCAATAGTGGAGGTATATCGGTCAGAGCGTTGAGCACCCGGCCAACGACGGCCTTCTTGTCGTCGTTTCCAAGGACGATGTCGATCTCTGGAATCGCCTGAAGCGTCTCCGGAGAACGTTGCGCATAGCACCCTGTCGCAACGATCGTAGCGTCGGGATTGCGCCTCCTGGCGGCTCGCAGCGCCCGGCGCGCTTTGCGGTCCGCGACGTGGGTCACAGTGCAGGAATTCAGCACATACGCGTCGAGCGGATCCGTTGCGTCGACCACGTGAAAACCGGCCGTGGTGAATTCGCGGGCCAACGCCATCGAATCGGCCTGGTTGAGCTTGCAACCCTGAGTCTCGATGGCGACCCTTAATGGTGTCTGACTGGCTGGCGTCATAGCATCACTCGCTTGGTGATCGACGGGCATCGGAGCACGAAAACAGCGTCTGTGGAGACGCTATTCATGGTATCATAGGCCGAATTTCGGATCGGACCGATAGGCGGATGTGCGAATGAAAATCGTCGATATCTCGATGCCGCTGTCGCCTGAAACTCAGGTCTTTCCGGGAGACCCGCCCGTGGTGTTCGACGTTCTTTCGGCGGTCGCGGCCGGAGATCCGAACACGCTGTCGCGAATCTCATTGAGCGCTCACACCGGAACCCACATGGATGCGCCGTCTCACGTATTCAGCGACGAGAGAACCGTCGACAGCATCGGATTGGACGCGCTGGTCGGACCCGCGTGGGTCATGGACGTGTCGGGCAGTCGCCCTGTCGACTCTCGCGCATTGGCGGCAGCACGCCCAACGCAACCGATGAAACGACTGCTGATAAGGTCCGGAGACCCTAACTCTTGGTTTTCTTCCGACGCCTGCCGGTGGCTGGCAAGATTCGCACCGAGCTTGATCGGATTCGACGGCATTTCAGTGGATTCACTAGACAATGACGAGCTCGAGGTTCACAAGACATTGTTGGGCGCCGGCACGGTGCTGATCGAAAACCTGGACCTCTCAGGTGTTGTCACGGGAATGCACTTCTTAGTCTGCCTGCCTCTGAAACTGATCGGGACGGAAGGGGCTCCGGTAAGGGCAATATTGATCGACGGCATGGAGGCCACATGACTTCAGCAAGCAATGACGGCATGGACTGGATCGAACGGGCTGAAAGCCTGGTGGAATATCAAAGTGAAGCGGTCGAATTCGTCCGCCGCGTGGGCACTCAATTGCCCAACGATCCCGCCGACGCGGAGGCGGTCTGCCAACTCTGGACCTACGCCGACGACCTGGACGAGACACTTTGTGGTTTATACGACCAGATGAACGACCGGCTCCTGAACGGCGAAGGCCGAATCGAAGTGACGCGGGGCGCCGACGTTACGGAGGGCTTCGGCCCGGAACCGGAGTTGGTTTACCAATGCACGTGGGCTCTTGAATGGGGCAGCGATTCGAACATCTCGATCGTGCTTTCGATCGAACCGCGTTCCGGCGCACTGGCGTTGGCCGTTGCGGCTGCTCGGACCGAGTGGGCTCCTCTCAGGGCGCCGTTGGACGAAACCGAAGCAAAAAGGGCGCTTGGCCTCGCATATTACCGGGCTACGACCCGTGGGATCGCGCCCTGACCGACCCTCTGTCGCCCAACGCGAATTAACGTTCCCTGCCTGTTTACCGGGTTGCAATCGAATGCGATTGTTCCGCATCTAACCGGCTGTGTACCCGTCCATACTGAGTGCAAACGGAGGAATCTCAATGACGAACACAGAACCCAACATCACAGTTTACGGAGCGCCGTGGTGCCCTGACTGCAAAAGAGCAAAGCAGTTTCTGGGCGAACAGCGTGTCATGTTCAAGTGGGTAGACATCGACGATGACCCGGCAGGACGTGAATACGTTCAACAGATCAACAACGGCAAGCAGATCATCCCAACAATCGTGTTCGAGGATGGATCGCTGCTAGTGGAACCGTCCAACGCGGAATTGGCCGCCAAACTGAACATCAACCCCAAGGCAGAGCGCAGTTATTACAACCTGATCGTGATCGGCGGGGGTCCGGCGGGCTTGACGTCGGCGCTGTACGCGGCCCGTGAAGGCATGGACACGCTGATCATCGAGAGAAGCGGCGTGGGCGGCCAGACCGGCGTCACCGAGCGTATCGACAACTACCCCGGGTTCCCTGAGGGAATCGCCGGCGCCCAGTTGGCCGATCAGATGCGCGCGCATGCCGAACGCTTCGGTGTGGAGATACTCCCCGCCCAGTCGGTCACCAACGTCAAAGCGATGGGCGACTTCAAGATAATCACCACCGAAACGGGAGACGAGTACTGCGCGGACGCGGTGATAATTGCCACGGGAAGCCGATACCGGCGGCTCAACCTGCCGGGCGAAGAGGACCTGATCGGCGCGGGCATTCACTTTTGCGCGACCTGCGACGGCCCATTCTACAAAGACCGCGAAATGTTGGTGGTCGGCGGCGGCAACAGCGGCGTTGAAGAAGGCTTGTTCCTCGCGAAGTTTGCGACCAAAGTGACGATCGTCGAGTTCATGGACCGACTTGGCGCCAGCCGGAGATTACAGGACAAGGCGGCTGAGAACCCCAAGATCGAGATACGAACGAGCACAGCGGTCCAGGAATTCAGAGGCCAAAACCGATTGGAGTCGGTCCTGATCAAGGATATGGAAAGCGGCGAAACAGAGGAGATCCATCCCGCGGCGGCATTCATATTCATCGGACTCGATCCGAACACCAGCTTCTTGGGCGACTCTATTGAGCTCGACCAGTGGAACTTCATCAAGACCGGCGAGAATTTCTCGACAAACATCCCAGGCGTGTATGCAGCGGGCGATGTCAGGGCGGGCAGCACCAAGCAGGTAACCGGCGCCGTCGGCGAGGGCAGCACCGCGGCGATGATGGTGCGGCACTACATGGAGCGCTTACAAAGCTCTCGGGGCTACCGGGGCGATTAACATGCTCGGGCAATCGGACGCCGGGTCCACCCTGCCCGCTCGCGCCGATGTTCGAGGGGTAAGCACAAGTCGTTGCAAGAACAGCCAAGTCGGTGACGGATCGAACCGGCGCCGCTCACCGATCTGGGGCCGATGATGGATGGCCAAGCCTCAAAGCACGACACGCGGCATGGTCGCTTGCAGACACGATATCGGCTGGATGGAGAGTTGGCTGGTGCATCCGGAGTAGTGTCAGCAATGCGCCTAACGGGTTCAGATGCAAGTGTCTCAACCAGCGCTACAGCCCCAGCGCGGACTTTTGACTGGCAGGCATGCGCTGGATTGATTTACATACGTCGGCCTACTGCGGTAATCTTACAACCATCCTTACTCGCCTTCCGTCTGCGCCTGCAGATCGGGGACCCGTCGGGCATGGTTGAACGACATTCATGGGAGCGGATATCTTGGTATTTAACCGCGTGGTCGTCACGGGCATCGGCATCGTCAGTCCATTGGGGCTTGACCGAGATTCAACTTGGGCCGCGCTGCTTGCCGGTGAGTCCGGGATGGGACCAATCACGAGTTTCGATCCGGAAGGATACCAGACGACGTTTGCCGCCGAAGTCAAAGACTTCGACGCCGAGGGCGTAGTCGGCCGCAAGCAGGCTCGGAGGATGGATCGGTTCGTGCAACTTGCCTCGGCTGCAACGTTCGAGGCGGTCGATGCCGCGGACGTCAAGATAACGCCCGAGAATTGTGAACGTGTCTCAGTGATGATAGCCAGCGGGATCGGCGGCATCATGACGTTGTCCCAACAGGTCGGGGTGCTTAACGACCGCGGGCCAGGGCGCATCTCCCCGTTTCTCGTGCCGATGATGCTGCCGGACATGGCGTCGGGTCAGGTCTCCATGCTCCTCGGGGCGAAGGGCGCAAACTATTCGACGGTATCCGCTTGCTCCAGCGCCGCGGACACCATTGGGATGGCCTTCGAGGCCATCCGCAGAGGGGATTCCGACATCGCGCTGGCCGGCGGGTCTGAAGCAGCCGTCTGCCCCATCGGCGTAGCAGGGTTCAACGCGTGTCAGGCGCTGTCGAGACGCAACGACGATCCGGGACACGCGTCACGGCCGTTCGACGCCGACCGGGACGGTTTCGTGCTGGGAGAAGGCGCCGCCGTCCTGGTCTTGGAGACAATCGACTCCGCGATCGGTCGGGGCGCTCGCCCCATCGTCGAGCTGGTAGGCTACGGCTCCACCGCGGATGCATACCACATCACTCAACCTGCACCCGAGGGCGAAGGCGCGGCCAGGGCCATGCATAAAGCCCTGAACCAGGCCACCCTGAAGCCCAGCGACATCGAGTACATTAACGCTCACGGCACGTCCACACAGCTCAACGACAAGTTCGAGACGATGGCGGTGAAGACCGTATTCGACGAGGATGCCTACACGATCCCGATTAGCTCGACGAAGTCCATGACCGGGCACCTGCTGGGCGCCAGCGGCGCACTCGAGGCGGCTGTGACGTCGATGGCGATCTCCACGTCGCGGATTCCGCCGACGATGAACCTGGAAAACTCCGACCCTGACTGCGACCTCGATTACACGCCGAACACCTCACGGGAGATTCACATTGGGGCCGCAATGAGCAACTCTTTCGGGTTCGGAGGGCACAACGCCTCGCTCGTCTTCCAAGAGTACGTGGAGTAGACGCCGAAGCCGGTCGCCAGTTTATCCGAGTCCCGTCTGTCAGCCGCTCAGTTGCGTACGCCAGTTTCTCGGGTACACAATAATCTCCTTTTCAGAGGCGCCCTTCCCTGATCCCTTCACGGTCGTCGCCTGGGCGCGATTATCGGTCTAGCCGCCACGCTGTTGACGCCCTGATGGGATGTGCGGGCGGGCAGTCACTCTGATCGCGGCGTGTGGGGCCTGCCTCGCCGTGCCGCGCCCGTCGAAAACCGCCGGAATAGCGCATGCCGCAGGCTGCCCGGTTGTTTGCCCTGCACACCGCTCTGTCATAACATCTTGTGCATGGGTAAGAATTGGAAGATCATGCCGCCCGCCCCGGAGGGATTCGAGGCGACACTTGGATTGTCCCGCATCCAGGCGCAACTGCTGTACAACCGCGGCGTCAGAACCTCCGCGGACGCCGCCAACTTCGTAGACGTCGATTCAGGATCGAGTCATGACCCTGCCCTGCTTCCCGACATGGCCGTTGCGGTTCGAAGGGTCGCCGCCGCGTTGAAGTCGGGAGAGACCATCGGGATCTTCGGCGACTTCGACACGGACGGCATCACCGGAACCGCACTCATGGTCAAGGCCCTGCGCGACATGGGCGCCGAGGGTGTGCCGTACCTGCCGGACCGCGTGGACGAGGGGCACGGTCTAAATCCCGACGCGCTGCGGCAGCTCCGAGACCGTGGTGTGACGCTGCTGATCACGGTCGACTGCGGCGCCACTTCGGTAGACGAAATACAGATCGCTCGCGGCTACGGGATCGACACGATCGTGACGGACCACCATGTGCTGCATGGCGACCCTCCCGCCGCCGTGGCGTTGATCGATCCTAAACGGGACGATTCGGTATACCCATACTCCGAGCTCACCGGTGTCGGGATGGCCTACAAGCTGGTGCAGGCCATACACGAAGAGATCGGCGGCGAGCCCGCGGACGACCTCCTGGAGCTGGTTGCGCTCGGAACGGTGGCGGACGTCGGTCCGCTGACCGGCGAGAACCGGTTCTTCGTCATGGAGGGGTTGGCCCGAATCAACTCGTCCTCGAATCCCGGCATCCGCGCGTTAGCGGAAGTCGCGGGATTGACGCTGGGCGCCATCGACACGTCCTCGCTTTCGTTTGGGTTGATTCCTCGGCTCAACGCGGCCGGACGACTTGGGAGCGCGGAAACCAGCTTTGAACTGCTGACGACGGACGACGACCCGCGAGCTCACTCGTTGGCCGCGGAATTGGAGCGGTGCAACCGGGAGCGCCAGGCGTTAACCGCCCGCGGCATCGAAGAAGCGGACGAACAGCTAAGCGCCCGGCACCCTTCGGGCATACCTCCCATCATCGTCGTTGGCGACAAGTCGTGGAAGCCCGGCATCCTGGGTTTGATCGCAGGCCGCCTGTGCGAGGCGCACTACCGGCCTGCCGTCGCCGTGCAAGTTGGCTCGGTGGAGTGTCGCGCCAGCGCCAGAAGCATCGCGGAGTTCGATATCGTGGAAGCGCTCGCGGGCGCCGGCGAGGAGTTCGTCAAGTTCGGCGGCCACGCCCGCGCGGCGGGCTTCACCATACGCACCGACAAGATGCGAGAGCTGGTGCGAAAGCTCACGGAGGCTGCCGCATCCCAGGTCGACGGACTGGCGCCTCAACCGGAATTGGCCGTCGAAATGGCCGCCCTGCCGTCCGAAGTCGCCGGGCGGAACTTCCAATTCATCCAAAAGCTCGCGCCGTTTGGCGCCGAGAACCCCACCCCCGTCTTCGTCGCGCAGAACCTGCAAGTAGTGGAGGCGCGAGCAGTCGGACGAGGCAGACACCTGAAGTTGAAGCTTAGCGACGCCGGATCGGCCTGGGACGCGATCGCGTTCGGCCATGGCGTCCAACTCGAGTCGGTATGGGGCGGCGTCGACATCGCCTACGGCATGGAGCACAACACCTGGCAGGGGCGCACGAACATCCAGTTGGTCATCGAGGATCTGAGGCCGGCAAGCAGGTAGCGGCGGCCCGCGCGTCAGGGACCCAAGGGACGTCAGGGACACAAGTCGGAAGGCTGGCGCGCGACCAACTGCATCGCGGCCCGTGCAGCGCCCGTTACCGCTCTTGGCGTCGCCGTTCGGCCCGAGTGCCGCGTGCTGTTTGCCTGCGTCCTGTCGCCGCTTCCGCTGCCTCGCCAGGGGACATCCACCGCGCCTTCCACGCCAGGATCACGACGGTGATCCCGAGTATCAGCAGCGCGATGTACTGGGCTTCCTGCATTCCCAGCGCCCAGATCTTGTCCTGGCGTAGGAATGTGATGCCGAACCGTCCCACCGAGTAGAACACGAGATACACGGCCCACAACATTCCGGCCGGTTTCAGTCTGCCTCTCAGTCTCCAAATGATGAAGAGCGCAAACATGTTCCAGAGCATCTCGTAGGCGATCACGGGTTGGACCGAGACGCCGACGCCGTTGGCGCAGATTCGCGCATCGGAGGCCGGATTGGTCCAGATGAACCCGAGCGCGAAGTCCCACGCCCTCGCGCAGTGCTCGCCGTTGACGATGTCGCCTAGCCGTCCTATCGCCTGGACGAAGAGCATTACCGGGGCGGTGAGGTCTGCGATCACGCCCACCGGATGCTTTTTGATGAGGGCATAGGTCGCGGCCGCGATGAAGCCGCCCAGGATGCCGCCCCAAAGCCCGATCCCGCCGCTCCAGATGGCGAGCATCTGTCCGGGGTTTCCCGAGTAGTAGCCCCAATTGTCGATGACGTGGACGAACCGGGCCCCGATTATGCCGCCGAGTATGCCCCAGATTGCGATGGAGTATATGTCGTCGGGGTCGATCCCCTGCATTGGCGCCCACCGTCCCACCAGGTAGACGGCCGTGGCGACTGCCAAAAAACTGAAGAACCCGTGCCAACTGAGGACAAACGTCCCTAGAGTGAACAGGTTCGGACCTACTACAATTTCAACCATGAAACAGTCAACCCTCCCAAGGCGGCGCCCCGTGCTGCCTCGCAGGACAAATCTAAGTGTCAGCCGCTGCGGTGTCAAGCGCGGCGTGACCAATCAAGGGCCTATGGTAAGATGAAATGCGCGTCGCATCGAAATTGAAAGTAGTCGAGTCGTTGCAGGACAACGTCGATAACTTCCTTCATTTCATGACTGTCGAGAGGGGCGTTTCAACGAATACGTTGGCCGCCTATCGCAACGACCTCAGTCAGCTCGTGCAGTTCCTGGAAGAAGGCGCCAGAGACTGGACCGCCGTCAACGATGCTGTAATCACAGACTACGTTATGCATCTTCACGGCCTGGGCTACTCCGACACTACCCGCGCGAGAAAAGTAGCGTCGGCAAAGTCGCTGTTTGGGTTTTTGGTCAGAGAGGGACACCTCGAAAAGGACCCGACCGAGTACGTGACCTCTCCGAAAGTCGGACGATCCCTGCCCGCCGCACTGACGGAAGACGAGGTCGACCGACTGCTCGCCGCCCCGAGGGTCGTCGACACGGCGGAGTCGGCTCGTGATCATGCGATGCTCGAGCTCCTGTACGCCACGGGCATGCGGGTCACGGAACTGGTCTCCCTGGACCTGGAAGACTTGGATTTCGACAGCGCGTCCGTACGATGCTTCGGCAAAGGCGGCAAAGAGCGGATGATTCCGCTTCATCAGCAAGCGATCGAGGCAGTCAGCGCCTATTTGGGTGAAGGACGCCCGGCTCCGAAAGACAAGGCCTCGCGGCCGGCGGTCTTCCTCAATCGGCGGGGGTCGCGGCTCACCAGGCAAGGGTTCTGGCTGGTGCTGAAGAATTACGCGCGACATGCTGGGCTTGAGGGGAAGATCACGCCGCACACTTTGAGGCACAGCTTCGCAACCCATTTGTTGCGAGGAGGCGCGCAACTCCGACATGTTCAGGAGTTGTTGGGTCACGCGAGCATTACGACGACGCAGGTGTACACGCATCTGACGTCTGAGCACGTCCGGTCCGAGTACGACAAAGCCCATCCGCGGGCGTGAGCACGGCGGGCGCGACGGTCAGGTTCTACAGACCGAGGCGCAGACCGTTGCGTCTGGCGCTGTTAGATAGATAGAATTGATGCACCTGCAGCGTTAAGAACGAAACAGGAGTACACGAATGCCAAGCAAACGTAGAAGAGTCGCCTCACGACAAGCTGAGCTTAGCCAACGCAAGCGACGTTCGCGAAACCGAGCCGCGCAAACCGACGTCCCGGCCCGGCCCACGACGTCGCCGTCCCCTGCTTCGACCGAGGGTCAAGGCGACCAGATCGAGGGCGGCGCCCAAGCCGCGGCCGCTCCCCGACCGGCCACGATTCCAGCCCAACCGCGACAGGCGTCGCGGCAAAGTCGAGCGGGGCGCAGGCGCACTCCCGCCAGGGTCGAACCGTTGCCGACGTATTCACGCCTCGGCTCCGAACTCCGCCGGATCGGCGCGATTACGTTCGTAATAGTCGTGCTCCTGGGCATACTTACCGCAGTATTGAGGTAGACCTCGAGAGCGACTCGGCTCTCGGGCGCCGGCTCCTCGGCCTGAAGCTGAATCGCCGATCCAGAGGACAGCTTGGTCAACACCGCCAGGAAATTCGACCAACGACTAAAGGCAACGCCTACCAAGCCCGGCGTATATCTCATGCGCTCCGACACCGAAAGCATCCTGTACGTCGGCAAGGCCGCCAGCCTCAGGCATCGCGTGTCAAGTTACTTCGCGAGCCCGTCCGGACTTCCCCCGAAGATTCGCCAGATGGTGCGCAAAGTTGCGAACTTCGAGTTCATCGTCACCGAGTCCGAGCAAGAAGCCCTCATACTCGAATGCAACCTCATCAAAGAGCATCAGCCGCCCTATAACGCCCGGCTGAAAGACGACAAGTCCTACCCGTTCATCAAGATCGACCTGACGGAGGAGTTTCCGCTCATCTACGTTACGCGCAAGGTTTCTTCGGATGGGGCAAAGTACTTCGGACCGTACGCCAGCGCAACCAGTATTCGGCGTACGCTGGCGACGCTCAAGAAGCTGTTTCCGTACCGGTCTTGCACAAAGAACATCACCGGAAACGATCCGCGCGCATGCCTGGACTACTTCATCCACCGCTGCGCCGGCCCATGCATCGGCGCCGTGGACAAGGATCGATACCGGGAGATCATCGACGAGGTGTCGAATTTCCTGGAGGGCAAGACCGACCAGGTTGTCAAAGGGATAGAGATCCGGATGCTGGAGGCCGCGGAAGGCCTGGAGTTTGAGAAGGCGGCTGCCCTTCGTGACCAGATACAGGCGATCGAGAGGGTCCACGAAGGCCAGAAAGTGCTGCACCTGTCCTCCGAGAACCTCGACGTGATAGCCGGGGCCCAGGGCAAACGAGAGTCGTGGATCGAAATATTCTTCATCAGGCAGGGCAAACTCATCGGTCGCGACAACTTTCTGATGCACAGCACTGAAGAAGACGACCCGACCGAGGTGCTCACCGCGTTCGTAAAGCAGTTCTACGATGCGACCCCTTACGTTCCGCCTCGGATATTGGTTGAGCGCAAGTTGGACGACATCGGCACCATCCAGACTTGGCTCTCAGAGAAGCGACAGAGCCAGGTTCGCGTCCACGTGCCGCAGAGAGGCGAGAAGCGCAAGCTGGTTCAGATGGTGTCCGACAATGCCTCACAGGCCTTGGAGCAACTCACCATTCGTCGTATCCACGAGGAGTCGAACAACACCTCGGCCATCAACGAGCTTCAGGAAGCGCTGAGCCTGCCCTCCCTGCCCAACCGGATCGAGTGCTACGACATCTCGAACATACAAGGCACCAACTCCGTCGGAAGCATGGTGGTGTTCGAGGACGGCAAACCGAAGACCGCCAACTACCGCCGGTTCAAGATCAAGACCGTGGTCGGCCCGGATGACTATTCCTCGATGCGCGAAGTGCTGACCCGCCGGTTCAAACGACTGTCAGATTCACGCAAAGAGAACGCGAACGGCAATGACTCGAACGGGAGTAAGCCCGAAGGCGCCACTGCCGCTTGGGGCATCATCCCGGACCTTGTCATCATCGACGGCGGCAAAGGCCACCTCGGCGCTGCGCTGCAGGTGTTCCTCGAGCTTGGCATCGACGACGTTCCTCTGGCCAGCCTGGCCAAGGAGAACGAGGAGTTGTTCGTCCCTTACGTTCAGGAAAGCATCGAGCTCCCGAAATCGTCCCAGGGCCTGTTCCTCGTGCAACGCATCAGGGACGAAGCACATAGGTTCGCGATCACGTTCCACCGACAGCGCCGGTCGAAAAACAGCATCAAATCGGTGCTCGACGTCGTGCCCGGCATCGGCCCGAAGCGGAAGCGAATGCTGCTCCGGCGGTTCGGCTCAGTCAAGGGGATCCGGGACGCGCAACTCGAGGAGATCGCGGCGGTCCCCGGCATGACGATGCGTGCGGCGCAGGCGCTGAAAGCGCAGATCTGAGTTAGCCTTACGCCGCTTTGCGTTTAAGCTTGAGTTATCCCACGCCTGATTCGGTTGAATTTCGCAGTGCTTTTCGTTTTGCGTGTAAGTTAGGTATCGCTCTGGACGATGTGGCGGAGCGCTTCTCGACCACGCCAGAAGGGACGCAAGGGACTCAAAAGACTTCAGGGACTGCGCGACGAACCTCTGGACGAAGTGTCAGGCACGACACCCAGAACCAGTTGCCGGCGCGCCGGTAGGCTCAGCAGGCGATCGAGCGACCTAGCGCCAGACCGCCAATCCGATTGGCGTCAACCGCCCTTACGACGAGCCGTCTTTGTCTCCGTTCGATCCGCCGCCGGCCATGTTGATGAACGGGTTCAGCAGTTTGGTGAACTCCATTGGGAAGATGAATTTCGTTGACGAGCTGGAGCCAAGCGCCTTCAGCGTGTCGAAGTACTGGAGGCTCAGCGTATTGGCGTCGACGTTTTGGGCGACGCTGTAGATGCGGTCGAGCGCGGTGCTGAAGCCCTCGGCCCTGAGTACGGCGGCTTGCTGGTCGCCCTCAGCCGTCAGGATCTCAGACTGGCGATCGCCCTCGGCGCGCAGGATGGCCGACTGCTTCTCTCCCTCGGCGACCGTGATCGCGGCTTGCCTGGTGCCCTCGGCCTCGGTAACGTTGGCCCGACGTATGCGTTCTGCAGACATCTGTCTGTTCATGGCTTCTTGAATGTCCCTAGCAGGCTCGATTTCGCGAATCTCCACCTGGTTTACTTTGATCCCCCACCGTCCGGTGATCTCGTCCAGCTTGATGCGGAGTTCCTCGTTGATCCGTTCGCGTTGGGACAGCACGTCGTCGACGGTCATCTCACCGATTACGGCGCGCAGAGTCGTCGTTGCGATGCCAATCACCGCGCTGTGGTAGTCGACGACGTCCAGCACCGCCCTCTCAGCCTCGTTTTCCATGATCCTCATGTACACGAGAAAGTCGATTTCGATTGGAGCGTTGTCCTTTGTGATGTTGGTCTGGCGGGGTATGTCCACCACTTCCTCACGCATGTCGACAATCTTGGTCTGGTGAAGCGGCCAGAAGAGGATCTGGAATCCAGCCTTGCGCATCTCGGCGAACTTGCCGAATTTGAACACTGCCAACAGCTCGTACTGCTTGACGATCCTGACGTACGGAATCATTTCAACCTCTCCTCAACCTTCAATCTCATCGGTCTTGTACACCTTTAAAGTAATGCCGTCGATTTCGGCAACCACGATCTTCTCTCCAGTCCGAATCGGGCGGCCGTCGTCCGACTCCGCGGTCCAAAGCTCGCTGCCGACCCGGACGGTCCCTCTAGGTTCCAACGCCGTCGTTGTCACCCCCATGTCGCCCACGAGACGCCTGCTAGTCGATACGTAATGCGTCAGCTTCGACGATCGGATGCCCATGAACAGCAATCCTCCGAACGAGAAGAACACCGCACTGACGGCGGCGACGGCCCAGATGCTGACGCCGACCGATGGCGTGGGGATAGCAGGCGGACTGAAGCGGGCGAACATCAGGAATGCGCCGATGACGAAACTGACCCCGCCCGAGAGACCGAACGCGCCGAGTCCCGGAGCCAGCAACTCGAAATAGATCAACCCCATGCCCAGGAGGATTAGGCCGACGCCCACCCAACTGACAGGCAGGTTTCCTGCGCCTACCAAGGCCAAGGCAAGGAGGCCCGCCCCAACGGCCCCAGGAACAATCAGGCCCGGGTTCAGCAGTTCGATGATCAAAAGAATACCGCCAATAGCCATCAGCAAGAAAGCGATCTGCGGATCGGCGACCACGTCCAGGAAACGCTCGACCATGTTGCGCTCGAAATGCTGGATCTCGATCCCGTCAGTGTCCAGCGTCAATTGCCCTCCAGTCACGGACACCGTGACTCCATCGAGTTTAGCCAACAGGTCGTCCAGATCCCTCGCGACGAGATCGATCACGTCCAACTCCAGCGCCTCGGATTCCGTGTACGACGTGGCATCCAGGACGGTCTTGTCGTAGGCGTCGACGTTTCGGTCTCGCTGGTCTGCGATGCTCCGCAGAAACGCCGCGGCGTCTTGCGTCGCCTTGGACTTGATAGTCTCGTCAAGCTCATCCCCGCCCGTGCCGACGGGTGAGGCGGCGCCGATGTTGGTGGCCGGGGCCATGGCGGCGATGTGGGCGGCCGCGAGGACGAATGTGCCCGCCGAAGCCGCGTGGGCGCCGGACGGCGAGACGTATATGATGACGGGGATCGGCGAATCGAGCATAGCCGAGACCATGTCGCGCGTGGTGTCGAACAAACCGCCTGGCGTGTCGAGTTCGACTATGACGAACTCGGCGCCGTCCTCAGCAGCCTGCTCCAAGCCTCGGGCGAAGAACCTGCCTGAGACAGGATGGATTACGCTGTCGATCCGTAGCAGAACAGCATGCGGTTTCGATTGCGCCGCAGCCTCACGCGGAATCGCCGCCAGCGCAATCAGCGCCGCAGCAACGAGCATCCACAAGGCCAAGGTTCTCATGCAAGACCTCTTCCCTCTTAGCGGGGGACCAACACGACGAACCCATTATACATGAGCAACAAGTCGACTACGGGTGGTTCAGTAGGACAGCACGTCGCACTCTTGGGCTTCGTACCACTCGACGGCGCGCGTTCGCACGGGAATCCCGCGCTCACGTGAGACGACGACGTTGACGGCGCGCATAACCCGGTCGTCATCTGAAACGTCGTCATCCGGAGCGAATCGCATCGATCCCGCTTCTCGGGCAGCCTCGCCCGTGACCGGGATCTGCGTGATGAATCTGAGCAAGGCGACTAGCTGAATCTCGCTGCGGCGATCGACAACTCGATCCTTCCACAGGTACAGGACGGTCACTGCCGTCACCACTGCCGTCTCGTCGCCCGACAATGCGCGCTCCAGCACTTCACGCGCGCCGATGTCGCCCTCGAGGCAATCGGTCAGGACCGCGATGTCCAGCAGTGATGATTCCGACATGATTTCGACGTCCTTAGTAAGAGGCTTCAGAAAAGGTCGTACTAGCGTCCTGTCTCCGAAGTCCGCTCAACAATTGCGGGTGGTCGACGACCCTTCGACAGGCTCAGGGCGAACGGAGTGGCGGGGCTCCCCCGTTCGTGGTGAGCCTGTCGAACCACAGTGCCGCTCAAGCCCACGCCTCGATATGTATAACGAACTTGCGAGTCAGGAGATTAGATGACGCGCGGTCGATCTTCGACGCCACCGTGGAGTGCAGCCGAGCAGTTGTCTCCCCGATAGGCTGCAAGCCTTCTCCTTCTGACGAAAGATCAGGTCAGTGTGCTTGTCACGGCCGAATCAGTTTGTCGCATGCGTCCGTAAATGCAGGGTTGGCCGACCTGCGTACCGACCGTCGACTCCATTTGGTCGGAAAACGGCGAGAGTTGTCCGGCGACGCGGGCACGAAACTGGCGCCGCCAACTCGGTTCCCTAGCGTTTTTCGAACGCGCCACGAGCGATCGCGGCCGCCTCATCCTCGGTCAACTCCACCGGCGCTCCGAGGGGTTGATTCGCCTGCATCGCGATGTACTCGTCATCCCACACCGAGGGCTCGCGGCCCTCGACAGCCGCCGGTTTCGGAGGCTCTCCCACACCCAACGCCATTTCCAAGGCTTGCTCGAGAAACTCTCTGAGCGGAACGCGCATTTCGGCTGCCTTGGCTTTGGCCGCCAGATATAGGTCTTCGCGGACTGCCGCGTAGATCTGTCTGGTTGGTCCATCTTGGCGTGGTCTGGGCATAGCACAGTTACGGTAATTCAATATCAACATATTGTCAACCGCGATTGCTCAATACGCTGCACGGCGGTATTTCCAAGACCAGCTAGTGCCTGGAGCGGCTGCTCGTACATCCATTTCTTGATAGCACCGACAAGGAGAAATGGTGGTCATACCTCATTTCATCGATATTATAATTGTTGCAGAACCGGCTGCATGTGCTTCTTGTCCGCACATCGGAAGTATCGCATCCAACGCTTGGCCGTGAACGGCCAGAGCACCGGGGGTCTCGGTTCTCTGGGATGTCCACCTCAGGCATGACCGTCACCGAGCCCAATTCCGCGCCACGCACGGAGCCACCCATCTGATGGTATATACTGTTGCGCGTCATGAAAATCGTCATTGCTCCGCAGACATTTAAGGGAAGCATATCCGCCCTCGACGTCGCCGAGGCGATGCGTGACGGCGTGTCGCGTGTCATCGAAGACGCCGAGACAGTGCTTGTCCCGGTGGCTGACGGAGGCGACGGAACGCTGGAAACTTTAGTGGACGGCTCTGGGGGTGAAATCAGAACGGCGCCGGTCACCGGACCGCTGGGCGAGGCGCGAAATGCCAGTTGGGGCTCGCTGGGCGACGGCAGCACCGCGATCATCGAAATGGCGCGCGCCTCCGGTTTGGCGTTGGTCCCCCCTACCCAACTCAATCCGCTGATCACGACCACCTACGGGTTAGGCGAAGCGATAACGGCCGCACTCGACGACGGTCACCGCCGATTCATTATCGGCATTGGCGGCAGCGCAACCAACGACGCGGGCGCCGGCATGGCTCAGGCTCTTGGAGTTCGGCTTCTGGACGAAAACGGCGTGAACCTCCCATTCGGAGGCCGCGCCCTGGCTCGACTGCGCCACATCGACCTGACCGGCCTCGACGCCCGAGCTGGCGAATCGACGTTTCTCGTGGCATGCGACGTCAACAACCCGCTGACCGGCCCGGAGGGGGCTTCGGCAATCTACGGTCCGCAAAAAGGCGCGACTCCGGACATGATCGTAGAACTGGACGCCGCGCTGACGAACTTCGCCGATGTCGTCAAACGGGATATCGGGGTCGAAATCAACGACCTGGCGGGCTCAGGCGCCGCCGGCGGACTGGGTGGAGGATTCGTCGCATTTCTGGGCGGGTCCCTGCGAGCCGGAGTGGACATAGTGCTCGACACCGTCGACCTCGACGGCCACCTGAAGGGCGCGGACTTGGTGCTCACCGGTGAAGGCAGCCTCGACAGCCAAACGATCTACAGGAAAGCGCCGATCGGGGTCGCCGAACGGGCCGCCGCCTACGACATACCCGTGGTGGCCATCAACGGTTCGTTGGGCGACGAGTACCAGATCGTTCACCAGCACGGCATCCATGCCGCGACGGCGATTCCCTCGCGACCGATGTCCCTCGAAGAGGCCTCCGAACGGGCCGCTGACCTCATCTCCGACTGCACTCAGGAGACGATGCGCATGCTCATGGTGGGCGCAAAGGTGTTCGGCAAGGTCTGAAATCGCTAGCCGAGACTGAACCGCCGCACGTGTTCAGGAACATCGACGTTGGGTAAGTTCTTGACGTCAGGCACGAATTCGCCCACAGTCTGAGCCACGGGAATGACTCCCGCCCAGATTGGGAGCTCGTAATCTTCGTCGTCATCGATCGGACCACCCGTGCGAAGCTTTACCGACGCCTCGTCGATGGGCATGGAGAGAACGGTGGTCGCCTTGATTTCCTGGTCGTTCATCGGGCGAAGCGTCTCCCATCTGCCTGGGGTCAGCCTGTCGACGAATCGTTGAAGCGCCGTCAGTTTCTCGTCGCCTTCCACCTGAATCGCCTGTCCGAAGATGGTGATCGAGCGGAAATTCGCCGAGCTGTGATACGCCGACCTAGCGAGGACGAGCCCGTCGAACAGCATGACGTTGAGCGACACACTGGCGCCGGCCGCGTTTCGGAGAAATCTGCTGGCGGAGGAACCATGCCAGTAGATGTCGTCGCCTTGCCGCCACTGAAACGTTGGCGTAATGTACGGCTCACCGTCGATGATATAGGAGACGTGGCACATCGGCGTGCTGTCGATGATCTCGTATGCCAGCTTCCGGTCGTACGACGCTCTGTCGGGAGCCCTTACGAGCCGGGTCTTGTCTGTGACGCGCAATTCATTGTTGGTCAACGCATGTACTCGCTATCTCTGTCGTGTTCCTGGTTTTCGAGATGAGGCCGCAGGAGGCACCGCTCCGGCATGGCTCGCCTCAGCCTGTCTACCCGATCAACACCATGTGCACCTGCCCCGGACCGTGGACGCCGGTTGCCAGCGTGTACTCGATGTCGGCCGAGCGGCTGGGACCGGATATAAGGCTCAGGTAGCTGCCCAGTTCGCCGTCCAGATGATCTCGACGTTGCAGGGCGAAAAGCTCGTCCAGGCTCGGCAACACTTCGCCTCGCTGGACAAAGGCGATGTGCACCGGCGGCAGCAACGACACCAGCCGGCTGACTCCCGCGCGGGGCAGCAACACGCAAGTGCCCGTCTCCGCGATGGCGTAGTCGACGCCTGTGACTCCGATGTCCGACCGAGCAGCTAGGTCGCGCAACCGTTCCCTCGACGCCTGTCGCGCTCTCGCGGATGTCGCGGAGATCGCCATCGGCTCCACCGACACTCCGAGCTCCGTGAACCACGAGTCGATCGTGCCGTCCGTAAGCACCGGGTGCGACGACTTGACCGCCTGGTGGGCCTCGACACCCCGGATGATCTGCATCACATAACCGCGAGCATCGGCCACGGATCTGAACCGAGTGACGTTCCATCCCGATCGCTCGGCGGTGTTCGCCAGCTTGATCATGAGTCCTTCGGCATCGTAATCCATGCGATCCAGGATGGCGCGGGCGCGGTCGTGAACGGTGTGACCCGCCGGAGTCAGACTGGCGTCAGGCGGCTGAGGCGTCGTCGCGTCGTCGGGTTCCCTGCCCAGCGCTTGCCGGAGGTTCGCGAAGAAGGCGTCGCGTTCGGTCATCCCCGTCTCCGTTTCCGCCATCTCGCTCGGAACGGCTTCGCCAGCGCGGGGAAGCTGCGGGCCCGAGTCCATCCCGATAGAGGCGGCGGGAGCCGGTTGATCCGTCCTCTGCGGGCGATGGGAAGCTGCGCAAGCCGCCCGAGCGTATTCGTCAGCCTCATCATCAGGCCCGACGACACGCTGGCCCGCCACCCTTTCATCGCGACCGCCTCGAGAGTCGATCTGCTCTTGTGCTCGGGATAGGTTTCGCCTTGGGTCAGCTCCTTGCGCATATAGAGGAGCATCCTGGGCAGGTCGATGTTGACGGGACAGGCCTCGCGACAGGCGCCACAAAGCGTGGACGCAAAGGGCAGGTCTTTCGCGTCGGACAGACTCGTGAGCATCGGCGAGACCACGGCGCCGATCGGGCCGGGGTACACCCAGCCGTAAGCGTGACCGCCGACTTTCTTGTATACGGGGCAGGCGTTCAGGCACGCGCCGCATCGAAGACAGTAGAGCGCCTCGCGGAGTTCGGGGTCGGCCAGCAGGCGTGAGCGGCCGTTGTCGACGATGACCAGGTGGAACTCCTCGGGGCCGTCCTCGTCATCGGCTTTCCTTGGACCCGTGACCGTGGTGACGTAGCTGGAGATCATCTGGCCGGTGGCCGACCGAATCAGCAGCCGCAAGAACGTCCCGAGGTCTTCCATGGACGGGACGATCCGCTCCATGCCCGCGATGGCAACGTGGATCTTGGGCATGGACGTGCACATCCGGCCATTGCCCTCGTTGGTCACGAGTGCGACTGTGCCGGTTTCTGCCACCATGAAGTTCGCGCCGGTGATCCCCATTCCGGCCACGAGGAACCTCTGCCTCAACTGCGCTCGCGCCTCGCGGGTCAGGTCGCCTATATCATCGTAGAGCGGAACGTTGAGCTTGTCTCGAAACAGCTCTGAGACATCCTCTTTGGATTTGTGGATCGCCGGGGCGATGATGTGGAACGGAGTCTCGCCGGCTAGCTGTACGATGAACTCGCCGAGGTCCGTCTCAACTGGCTCGACGCCGCCTTCTTCCAAGCGGCTGTTGAGGGCCATCTCCTCGGAGAGCATGGACTTGCTCTTGATGACCAGCTCGACGCCCTTCTCGCGGGCCAGGTCGACCACGTAGCTGGCCGCGGCAGCGGCGTCGCTTGCGAAGTAGACGTGGCCGCCGGCCTTCTTCACGTTGCTTTCCATCATGAGAAGGTAGCGGTCGAGGTTGTCCAGCGTGTGGGCTTTGATCGCTCTGGCTCGTTCGGAAGCGCCGTCCCACTGTGGAGTCTGCCGCTTGGCCTCGAGTCGAGCGTCGTGGAATCCGGTGAGTCCGGCTAGATTGGCTTGTACGTTCTCGTTGGCCAATGCGGCGGCTGCGGCGTTGCGAAAGTTCTTCGTGTCAGGCTGCAAAAGCGCGGACCTTCAACATCAGGTCAACTCGTCGATGAGCTGTGCAACGTGAGTGGCGCGGACCGGTACGCCCTGCCGCTCCATGCCGCCACCGATATGCATGAGGCAGCCCATGTCGCAGGCGACCACCGATTCGGCGTTGGTGGCGCGAATGCCTTCGATCTTGTCGTTGAGCATCGCGCCGGATATCTCGGGGTACTTCACGGCGAACGTGCCGCCGAATCCGCAGCAAACATCCGAGCCGGGCATCTCGACCGTCTCGACGCCGGGCAAGGAGGCTAGCAGGGCGCGGGGCTGGCTGTCGATGCCGAGTTCGCGTTTCAGGTGGCACGATCCGTGGTACGTGACGCGCCTGGCGCCTGAGCTCGCAGCCTTGCTGCCGAGGCTGTTCACGCCGAGGACGTCGACGATGAACTCCGTGAACTCGAAGACGCGCGACGACATCGCCTGGGCGCGGGCCAGCAATTCGGGGTCATCCTGAAAGAGTTGGGCGTAGTAGACGCGAACCATGCTCACGCAAGAGCCGGACGGCGCGACAACGTAACGGTCGCCCTCGAAGGCGTCGAGGAATCGCTTTGCTAGTGGCCTCGCGTCGTTCCAGAACCCTGAGTTGAACGCGGGCTGGCCGCAGCAGGTCTGCTTTGGCGGGAAGTCGAGATCGACGCCGAGCTGGTTGAGGACTCGAGCCGTCGACTCCCCCACCTCGGGGTAGAACTGGTCGACGATGCAGGTCGCGAACAGTGAAGCCCGGATTGCGTCAGTCAATCGTCAACTCCATCGCAGCGTACGGCGCGCCGAAACGACATCAGCCAGCACTTTATCCGGCCCCTGCTCCGAAGATAAGCCCTCTGACGACGAAACCGAGCAGCCAGGCGACCATGAAGACGCCGCCCGCAGCGAAGAGGTCGCCTTCGGACTTTGGCGGCAGGAGTGGACGCGCCGGGGTTTCCTGATCGTCGTCCGTCTGCTGCTCTTCTTGGACGTCGGCGGCTCCGGCGACAGCCAATTGATTCGCGTCAACGGATTCGATCGCGGGTCCGTGCAGATGCAGATATAGAAGGAAGGCGCCCAAGCCGACGGCGACCAGAATGACGGAGGCCGCATTGGCGCCTAGCGCGAACCCAATGGCGCCGCCGACCACTCCCCAAGTTATCCAGCTATCCAGTCTTTTCACATGTTCCACGTCAAACCTCGCCACGAAGGATACAACGCCTTCGGCCAACTTTCAACGCGATCTAGTTGCGGCACGGTCCCAAGCTCGGCTAAACTCCCTTCGATACAACGCTCGGGGGGCCGCGATGATAAAGGGTTTCTTCCATTCAGGACTGGTCGTCAAGGACATGGACAAGATGGTGGCCTTCTATCGGGACGCGCTGGGGCTCAGCGTTCTGAGAGAGGCTCACAGCAAAGCTCCGCCCGAGGGAGACCACACGGGGATACCCGGCGCCGAGCGCATCCTCGTATTCGTCGGCTTCCCCGATGGCGGCCATCAAATCGAGCTCGTCAAGTACATCGATCCGCCCAGCCCGGAGGGCCACCTGGACAAGCACCAACTAGGCGCATCGCACATCTGCTTCTACGTCGACGACACGGATGCGATTTACAAGAGCCTGTCGGCCCAGGGCGTGCATTTCGTGACCCCGCCGATAATCAGGGACAACGCGGACGGCAGCCACGGCGGCATCGTCTACTTCCAGGACCCCGAAGGCAACTACCTCGAACTGATCCAGGGCTAAGCTTGGCGTTTCGACATGGTGGAATGCGACAATTTGCTCCAATCGGATTTTTCGATTGCTCCCAAATTACCGTCGTCGACATCTTGGAATTGGCCTCCGACACTGCCATAATTGAAGACGAGACCCGCGGCCTTCCGGACTCGCCGGGAAGCCAGCCATCGGGCGTAGGGTCGGGGCAGACTTTAGAATGAACTCAAACCACTCGGCTATCGGCGCTTGGAAATCGAGAGTCGAGGCACATCACGAGCAATCGCAGTGGGTGATGCCCACCGCGATGCGAAACGGCGACTTCTGGGCGGAGACGGCCGCGTCATTCAGGGCCGACCCCCTCCGCACGGACGACGAATCGCTTAACATCATGTTGAACCTGGCGAACCAGGACGACACGGTTCTGGACGTCGGCGGCGGCGCGGGAAGGCTCGCCCTTCCGTTGGCGCTGAAATGCCAGTCGGTCACCGTGGTCGAGCCGTCCGAGGGCATGCTGGGCCAACTGCGGGCCTCGGTCGCCGAACACGACGTCGAGAATGTCATGACGGTCCGATCCAAGTGGGAGGAAGCGGAGGTCGCGGCGCATGACTTCGTTGTGTGCTCCCACGTCGTCTACGGCATCCCCCAGATCGAAGGCTTCGTGAGGCGGCTGCACGAGCACGCGACCAAACGCGTCGCCCTGCTCTCGTTCGTCAAAGCCCCGCAATCGCACATCGCCGGACTCTGGGGTCCGGTCCACGGTGAGGCCAGAATCGAACTCCCCGCGTTGCCCGAGCTCGTCAACGTGCTGTGGGAGATGGGGATCCACCCGGACATCACGATGGTCCCGGGAAAACAGCGCCGGCTCTTCGACTCGGCCGACTCCGCGATGGACGAGATGATGCGACGCCTGTTCATCGGCGACAACCCTATCAAGGAAGAGCGACTGCGAGCCGCCCTCCCCGACTTCCTCGAAGAGACCTCGGACGGCTACGCCATCAAAGGCTCCAAGCCCGCCCGCCAAGGCATCGTCCACTGGACGATTGACGAAGCGTGACCTGCCGGGCGCGGGTCGTTGCATCCCCGCCGCACTCGTCCTAGAATGGGCGCACTCTGACAATCGGCCACGCACATCTCCGCCTACTTTCACGCGCTGTTCGCGGAGCTTGTTCGCAACGATTTGCGTCAAGGCCGAGGCTGTCGGAAACCGGGACCTCGCGAAAGCTCGTGGACGTAAGACGCCCCTGAACAAAGGAGATTCTCTACATGAAGCCCACAAAGATCGAAAAGATCGAAACTATCCTTCGGTCGCGTTGGCTGCTGTTGCGAATCTACTGCGAAGACGGGACAGTCGGGATAGGCGAAGCGGGCGTCCACGGCTGGCAGCGACCCACCGAGACGATGATCCGCACGTGTGAGCCGTACCTGATCGGCCAGGACCCGTCGAAGATCGAGCACCACTTCCAGTTCCTCTACCGCAACTCGCACTTCATGGGCTCGATCATCAACGGCGCGCTGTCCGCCATCGACATCGCGCTGTGGGACATCAAGGCCAAGCGGTTCGGCGTGCCGATCTACGAGCTGATGGGCGGCAAGACCCGCGACAAGGTCCGCTGCTACATCCACGTGCGCGGCGACACCCCGGACGAGCTCGGACGTGACGCCAAGAAGCGCGCCGACGAGGGTTTCACCGCGGTCCGGTTCGGCGCCTTCGGCCCCGAGTTCTGGCTGCACAAGTCGTACACCGAGTGGGCCAACGGCGCCGTCGACAACGTCGCAGCCGTGCGCGAGGCGGTCGGCCCCGACATCGACGTCTGCGTCGAGATACACCGTCAGATGAACCCCGCGGAGTCGATCGCGCTCGGACGCCGGCTCGAGGAGTTCCACCCCTACTTCTACGAAGACCCGATGCTGCCCGACAGCCCCGCGACGATGGCCGAGGTCCAGCAACGCGGCAACCTGCCCATCGCGACCGGCGAGCGCTTCACGACGATCTTCGAGTTCCAGCAGATCCTCGAAAACAAAGCCTGCGCATACGTCCGACCCGACCTGTGCCTGTGCGGCGGACTAACCGGCTGCAAGAAGGTCGCCGCGATGGCCGAGGCGAGCCACGTCAAGGTCATCCCCCACAACCCGCTGAGTCCAGTCAGCACCGCCGCCTGCGTCCAGCTCGACGCATGCATCCCCAATTTCGCCCTCCAAGAGTACACCGGCGAGTCCGAGCCCCCAAAAAGCGAGCTCCTCGTCAACCCGCTGAAGCTGGTGGACGGCCACTTGATCGTCCCCGAAACCCCTGGCCTCGGCATCGAGCTCAACGAATCCGCCATCGAAAAATACCCCTTCGAGGACAAGATCCTCGAAACACCGATTGCGCTCGACGGCTCGGTGGCGGATCGGTAGCCGGCGACTGCCTTGAACCGCCACAGGATCGGAGGACGCGGAACTGCCCGTCCATGCACATACGACTGCCGCGTCAGCGAACGAACAGCAGCAGAAACGGTTGCTAAACGCCGCCATGCAGCACGTGCGGCAAATCTCACCGCGGCCGGTTATGGCTGATGCTTCTGCCCTTCTCGCGTTGATCATGCTGTCGGGCCTGTTGCATCGTATGACGGTAAGTAGTTCAATTAGGCTGTCCGCCGTCGCTCTGCGCCAGACAAACTGAGACATTCATCGAGCTCGTGGCACGAATGAGCAACACCTGCCGAGAGGGCCGCACTTACGGGCGCATTCCACGCGGGAATTCTCACCTCGAAACCACAAGCGAACTCTCACAGGGCGCCAGCTTACGTCGATTGACGCGAGCTTCGACGGTTGCTAAACTCGCCTATCCGTCCAGGAGCCACTATCTTCGATGCTCTGCACAAATTGTGGTCACGAAAACCGGCAAGGTGCAACATTTTGCGACGTATGCGCCGCTGGTTTGAACACGCCCGACGGCAACGGGGAAAACCCCCATGAACCCGTCACCGAGGTGAGCTCCGACTTCGTGGGGCGCCGGCGGGAGATGGGTGAGCTGGTGGCGGCTCTCGAAGACGCCAGATCGGGCCAAGGCAGGCTGGTCATGCTGGTTGGAGAGCCGGGAATCGGCAAGACCCGCACCGCCGAGGAGTTCGTTGCCTACGCCCAGAAACAAGACTCCCTGGTCCTGTGGGGGCGCTGTCATGAGCAACAGGGCATGCCCCCTTTCTGGCTCTGGGTGCAGATCCTACGGTCCTACGTTCGAGAGCGCGAACCCGAACACCTGCGCTCCGACATGGGCTCCGGTGCATCGGTAATCGCCGAGATTGTGCCTGACGTCAACGAACTGCTGCCTGACCTTGACCCTCCGCCCCAGCTCGACAGTCCGGAACAGGCCAGGTTCCGCCTGTTCGACGCTATTACCAGGTTCCTGAAGAACGTTTCTGCCCAGACAACAGCGTTGGTGCTTGTATTGGACGACCTGCACTGGGCCGACACACCGTCTCTGTCTTTGTTGGAGTTCCTGAGCCAGGAGCTTTCCGATAGTCGTCTGATGGTTGTTGGGACTTATCGTGATGCGGACCTGTCGCGACAACATTCTCTGGCCGAGACCCTCGGGCAGTTGACCAGAGCACGTCTTTTTCGGCGGGTGGCGCTTTGAGGCCTGAGCCTGGAGGATGAGGGACAGTTGATCCAGGCCACCTCGGGAGCGCAGCCGAATCAAGAGTTCGTCGAGCTGGTCCACTCTCGGACCGAAGGCAATCCCTTGTTCATCAGCGAAGTGGTGCGGATGCTGGAGCAGGAAGGCGGCGTCGCACAAGAACGCTCAGACCTGAGAATACCCGAGGGCGTGAGGGAAGTCATAGGCAGGCGGCTAAACCGGCTGACCGAGCAGTGCAACCAGGAGCTGACAGTGGCGTCCGTGATCGGCAGAGAGTTCGAGTTTGACCCGCCGGTGCGGCTCGTTGAAGGTGTGTCGGAGGACGGCCTGCTGGAGTCGTTGGAGGAGGCGGTATCTGCCAGAGTGATCGAGGAGATTCTGCGGAGTGTGGGTCGCTACCAATTCACCCATGCGCTGATACGGCAGACGTTGATGGACGAACTGTCCGCAACCCGCAGGGTGCGGCTGTCTGTTCGCATCATCGAAATGATCGAGGAATTGTACGGAGATGGCATAGAGGCTCACGCCGCCGAGTTGGCCTATCACGCCGCTGAGGCTGAAGCCCTGGTCGGCCCCGACAAGTTGCTGCATTACTCGATCATGGCAGGCGGACGAGCCTTAGAATCGTTCGCGCTCGAGGACGCCCTCGGCCACTTTCAGAGGGCGCTGGACGCCCGAGAAGACCAGACCATGGACGATCAGCTCGCAACGATAAAATTCGGCCTCGGTCGGGTGATGATTCCGACGGTAGGGACCCCCAGCGAAGCCCAACCGGCATGGGACGCCCTGTCCCAAGCTTTCGATTACTACGTAGAACAAGGTGGCGTCGAGAAAGCGGTCAATGTGGCAACTCACCCAGTGCCGCTTGCTTTGGTTACAGGTGTGGCAGACCTTCAGACCAGGGCTCTCAAACTTGTTCCAAAAGATTCCTTACGTGCGGGTTATCTACTTTACAGACTCGCCGGGGCTCTGATTTACGAGTTGTCCGACTTCGAGGGGGCACTTGCCGCCGCGACTGAAGCAACAACCATCGCCAGACGCGAAAACGACGAATTTCTTGAAGCACGAAGTCTTTCTAACTCGATAAGCCCTTTGCTAATTGACCATCGACCCTACGAAGCAATCGACGTCAGCCTCAAATCCATAGAGATCGCACAGCGTATTGGAGATCTTCGATCACTGCAGAGTTCACCGTGGGTTCTCGCTCAGGCGTTGTTGACTGTCGGGGAACCTGACAGGGCCAAGGCCTATGTGGATTCGGCGTTTCAAGCTGCAGAGAAATTGCATGATCGTGTTTTCCAGACGAGTCAACTTTTGGTAGGCGCTTATTGTGCCGCGTACCAGGGGGACTGGTCGAAAGCCGGCGAGTTGGCTCACCGGTCCGAGGAGATATTGCCGAATAGAGAACTTTCACTTGGTCTCGAAGCCGAAATCAGCTTGGACAGTAATGATGTGGAGGCTGCAGAGCGTTTGATTGATAAACTTTCCAGTGACCCAAACGCTACAATTCATGTCAGCGCCCGGTTAATAAGAGCTGCCTATGAGACGGGAAACAACACCTATATGGATCTCGGGGAGGCAATTCTGATTTCAGGGTCCGGCCGGACCAATGGGCTTCAGAGCTTCTGGATCGAACACTACGCGGCGATATCTGCGGCGTTGAGAAACGACGCAGCCACTGGCGCCGACCACTACTCAGCCTTGGCCCGAGACAAAGGCACTATCCTGTACCCTTCTCTTTTCTGCGCAGACCACATCCTCGGTCTCCTAGCCCATGTGATGGGGAACCTGGACGCCGCCCAGACCCACTTCGAGGATGCCATAACCTTCTGCCGTAAGGCCAACTACCGCCCCGAGCTGCCCTGGACTCTTTACGACTACGCCGACATGATCATCCAACGCAGCGGATCAGGCGGCCTCTCGAAGGCAAGAGAGCTTTCGGACGAGGCCGATCGCATCGCTTCAAACCTCAGCATGGCGCGACTCCACGAGAAGGTAGTTGCTCTCAAAGAGCAACTCGACGCCCGGCCTTCGCCTAAGCCCGAATATCCAGACGGTATGACGGGACGAGAGGTTGAGGTGCTGCGGCTGATCGCCTCAGGCAGGACCAATCAGCGTATTGCCGACGAGTTAGTCATCAGCCTGAACACCGTGTTGCGCCACGTGAGCAACATATTTGGCAAGACCGGGTCCGCGAACCGTGCCGATGCCACGATGTATGCGGCCAGGAAGGGTCTGGCTTCCTTAGAAGAGTAGTGCTAGGCCGCATCCGTTGCAGGATTCACAGCGTGCCAATCTTTCTCTTTCTTTGGATTTGACAGCGTCGGCTCCGATGGCTCGGACCGGCAACGCCTGAGAACGGCCGCGAACATCCTCTTCTGAGATCGTCCACCGGTTTGGGCCATTCGCTCTCAGCCGCCGTCGTAGGCATCCGATCAAGCCCAGGTCTCCGGAAACCCCTCGCCTCAATAACAGTTTACTGTTATGCGCATGCCGACGTAGGTCAGCCCTTCGCATCAAATCACTTGTTGCCGCCATACGACTACACGGCACACTTACGGTTTTTAATCACTGTAAATGTGTATCAATGCAGTAATTTGTTTGGGAGTCTATTTCTAAAGCTTATAGTTTCGTTTGATGCGGGGATAGGCGTCTCTTTGCGATCATTAGATCACCCCAATACGAGGTGGTCGAATGACCCGCAACACTACAAAAAAGACACTGACCCTTATTGGAATCGTTACGATTCTAGCAACCATTACTACGATCCCAAGCGACACATTTATCGGTACAACGGACCAATTTAAATACGCATCTGGTGCCCTTGTATTCGGCGACATTAACGAGATTCTCAACGCGATACCTGCAGGTAAAGAAGCGTTAGAATTGAAGGATATGCACAACATTCAAGTACGTTTTAAATCAGGGCACGGCACCTACTTCGATTTCGATTCCAACACCATCGTAATCGACTCGGAGATGACGAGTGTACGGGCCGCTCTTCTCTTCGTTCACGAGATGATTCATGCGGAGCGCTTTCACGGCGGTCTGACTCCGAACATCAACACTTTTAGCAAGGAAGAGTACGTTGAAGGACGGCTGAAGGAGGAGGCCAAGGCTGAGGCGAAAGCGTGCTTGTTAAGATCGAGTTAACCGAGGCCGGCGTCGACGTCTCCGGAGCGCCTTTGAACTTCGAGGGGAGATTCCTGAGGGCTGGCATACCGGCCATCAGGAAAGCCAAATTGCAAAATCCTGGACTGTCTGAGAATCAGTCAATCATCGTATGCCTCCAGGCTGGCGAGGAGAGCATTTTTCCTAGCCTTCAAACGCGGAGTCATGGCTGCGAAGCGTTCCATCGATGGACAATCGTACGTCACCTTTGAAGCCAACCTTTATGACGAAGCGCATGGTCAATCGGCCCAGCCGGTCAGCCAACCCACACCGAAAGTTTGGATGTCTCCTCACAGGGATTCGACCGAGGCGCCCAAGGTAAGTCAGATGTACTCTCCAACGGTGCGCCCTCTGGCCGCCTCCCACATTCGCGGTTGACATCGCAATAAGGAAATGTTCACGGCGAGTCTCGATGGGGTTTATAGGCGGGCGGGCTGTGGGATCTATCGGGCTCGGGAATTCTTGCGATTACACGTGGTCGGGCCGAGTGGCTGAATGTGGTCCGCTTTCGGACGCTGTACGAGGTGCGGCGGCTCACCGCCCGACCCTCGCTACTCCCGCCCCACGTCGATGCGCAGCTCGCGCACGCGGAAAGCGGCGCCGACTTGGAGCGGGATGGCCCAGCTGGGGTCGTTGGCGATGGTCCAGGCGGCGCCGTCGGTGGTGAAGGTGAGGCCGGGGGCGTTTCGGTTGCAGTCGTTGGAGTAGCAGACTGTTGATGTTGTGGTGGTTGGGGTCAGATTATGGGTGTCGTTGAGCTCGGCGATGTCCATCGGTTTCAGGAACGGGTGCGGGACGAGGATGGCGTCTTCGGTGTCCTTCACGGTGGCTTCGTCGTGGATCGAGTTGTATTCCTCGATGCTTGCTCCGCTCAATCGTCGGTATGAGTCGATTTTGCTTACGACTCCCGAGCCGAGCAGTTGGGTTGGCTCGGCTTCGATTATCGTGTCGGTCCATTCGGCGGTCGAGCGGTAGTCGAGGCGATGGACTTCTGGGGCGGTCGCGGCGTTTGGGGTCGTGTCGCCCAGCTCGTAGATCATCGTCAGCGAAGGCCAGGCAGCCTCGGGCGTCGCGTCGTTGGCCGAGTAGAAAAAGATGGCCATTGAGACGGCGTACATAAGAACCGCGCCGACAAGTAGCCAGAGCCTTCGTTTTCGTTTCACGGTTCTTGGCATCTTCACTCACGCCCGAGATCGGGTGGGTTCGCGTTACACTCCGCCTCGCGTCGATCGTCGGGACGGAGGCGTGATCATTGTAACGCGGCGTCCGGCTCTATTCGAGGATTTGGCTGCGTGTCACGGCGAGGCGTTGCCGGTGTTGTCGTTCATCGTGATGCGTGGCGGCCTCCCTCGTCCCAGCTTAGGCCACACCTCGCAGGCCGTTTCTCGTCACGGCTGACCGTGGCGCCCGCGCTCGAACAACCTCACGCCGAAGGAGTCCCTAATCGGCGTTTTACATCCGCATGGACGCGGAGTAAGATGTGCTCGGGAATTCACCATTCCCATTGCACTGAATCCATCGAAAGCCTGGGAGGGGTCTTGGCCAAAGCACCTACACCGGCCCAAGACTCAACCCCGGACGGCTCTCATCGAAATATCTTCTACGGCTGGTGGATCGTTTTCGCGGGCTCCATGAGCCAGGCTTATACGTCGGGCGCCTTCTGGCAGGGATTCGGCGCTTTCTTCGATCCGATCGTCGACCATTTCGGTTGGGGAAAGGCGATCACCGGCGCGGCCGTGTCCCTCCAACGCACCGAATCCGGGATGATCTCGCCTTTCGTCGGCTGGTTCATCGAGCGGTTCGGCCCCCGCAACGTGATGCTGTTCGGCGTGGCGGCCACGGGCCTGGGCTTCATCCTGCTCAGCCGCATCAACAACCTCTGGCAGTTCTACGCCGCCTTCGCTGTAATTACCGTCGGCTTGTCCTTCGGTTCGTTCTTGACGGTTACCACGACGGTCGCCAACTGGTTCGTAGCCAGACGTGCGCGCGCCCTGGCCATCATGTCGGCAGGCTCGGGAATCGGAGGGCTGCTCGTCCCCGTAATCGTGTGGTTCATTGCGACAACTGACTGGCGCACGGGCCTCGTCGCCATCGCAATAGGCTTTTGGGTGGTCGGATTTCCCGCGGCCTTCGTCATGCGGAGCCGGCCCGAGGACTATGGCATGCTTCCGGACGGGGTGCAGCGAAACGACGACGGCTCGGGCGCGGCCGGAGGCTCAGGGCTCGGCGCTGGACGAGAAGTTGCGTTCACGACAAGACAAGCGATGGCGACCAGAGCGTTCTGGCAAATGGCGCTGGCCATGGGCGGCGGTCAGCTCATAATATCCGCTTCGGTCTACCAGATCTCGGCGATGTCCAGCTTCGGCGTGAGCCGCACCGTCGGCGGGATCGTGATCATGGCCGTCTCGATAATCGGGCTGTTTGGGAGGTTGACGAGCGGGTTCTTCGGCGACCAGTTGGACAAACGCTACGTGCTCGCCGTGTCGTTCGCCATGCAATTCGTCGGCACGCTGCTGTTCGCGTACATCGGCGGCACATGGCATCTCATTGGGTTCATCGTCTTTTGGGGAATCGGATTCGGGGTGTCGATACCCATCCGGTTCGCGTACCTGGCCGACCTGTTCGGACGCCGGCACTTCGGCTCTATCATGGGCATTATGATGACGTTCAGCACCGTGTTTGGCGTGACTGGGCCGCTGATGGTCGGCTGGATGGCAGATTACAGAGGGGGGTACCGCGAGCCGTACGTGATCCTTGCGATTGCGGTTCTCGTTTGCATCCCGCTGGTCCTGACGGTCAAGCAGCCGCAAATGGCGGCGCGGTCAAAGGAACCGGTCAGGACCTGAAGGCTGCAAAGGGGGTGGGGCGTCGGAGCACGAGGTCGACCCGTATCCCCGCGGACAGGTCGAAGAACGACTCCTGGCGACATCGCAGGGTCCGTCTCGACGGGAGCGACACGACGAGCATCGTCTCGTCTCCCCTGAACTCGCGTGACCGCAGCATTGCCGAACCCGATTCGTTGACCTCGATTCCGAAGTCGTCCGGCCGAACCAGGAGATCGACGTCGACGCCAGCCTCGAGCTCTTCGGCGGGACTGAGGATCGGGAAGACGCCGGCTTCCGTGATCGCGGTTCCGTCCGCCTGCACTTCGCCCGGTAGGAAGTCGCACGCTCCGGTCAGGCGGGCGACGTGCCTGCTGACTGGAAGATGGTAGACCGCTTCCGGGGTGTCCACCTGCGCCATCTCGCCGTCGCTCATGATCCCCACCCTGTCCGCGATGGCAAACGCCTGGTCGCGGTCGTGGGTGACGAACACCGCGGCCATCTGACCGTTCCGCAGGATCGCCTCGACCTCGCGGCGCATCTCGGATCGCATGCCCGCGTCGACGTTGCTGAACGGTTCGTCCATGAGCACGGTAACCGGCCTCGGCGCCAGCGTTCGAGCCAGCGCCACACGTTGCTGCTGTCCTCCGGAAAGCTCGTGAGGGTATCGAGCCCCCAACTCGGGCAACTGCACCAGTTCCATAACCTCGGCTACTCGTGCGCCGACCTCAGCGTCGTCGAGGTTGTGGAGGCCGAAGGCGATGTTCTGCTCGACCGTCATGTGCGGGAAGAGAGCGTACTCCTGGACGACCATCCCCACGGCCCGCTTGTCGGGAGGCGTCTGCCTCTCCGGAGTCGACGCAACTTCGCCTTGGATGATGACTTCGCCCGCGGTCGGCGCCTCGAGCCCGGCGATCAACCGGAGCACAGTCGTCTTGCCCGACCCGCTGGACCCGAGTATGGACACGATCTCACCCGGGAAGACTTCGAAGCTGACGTTGCGAACGGCGAGAAAGTCCCCGAACGACTTGGCCAGGCCAACGCACCTGAGCAGCGGGGCGGTCACCCTCTGCTCCGGTCTCGCATCATCAACACCGCCATGGGCGCCGAGGACATCAGTATGAGCATCAGCGCCGGAGCGGCTGCTTGAGCGAAGAACGCTTCAGATGACGCCGACCACACGGCGGAAGCCAGGGTCTTGAAGCCCAACGGCCCCAGAATCAGCGTCGCGGGAAGCTCTTTCATCGTCACGAGAAAGACCAGCGCGCCGCCCATGAGGAGGCCGGGCCGAACCATCGGCGTCGTCACGCTCCACATGACCCGCAACCGGCCGCGCCCAAGGCATCGCGCAGCCTCTTCCATCCCGGGGCTGACTTGCATCAGCGACGACCTGACCGCGCCCAACGCCGCCGGTATGAACAGGACGACGTATGCGAAGATCAGCAGCCACATCGTTTGGTACACGGGTTGAAGCACTCGCGAGCCGAAGAACACCAGCGCCAGAGCAACCACGATTCCCGGCAGCGCGTATCCAACATAGCTGAGCCGTTCGACTCCACGGGCCAGCAGACTCGGATATCGAACCGCCAATGCGGCGACCGGCACCGCTAACACCGTTGCCGCCAGGGCCGCCCAACCGGATACATACAGCGAGTTCCTGGCCTCGGTCCACAAGAGCAGTAGCGGCTCTCCGGACGAAACGCCCTTGACCAGCCAGTAGGTCAACACCGCGATGGGCAGTCCCAGAGCCGTGACCGACACCAATGCGCACAACCCAACTGCCGGCCATTTCCACGCCCGGAGTGCGATCGTCTTCAGAGCTCGCGCCGACCCGGTCCCCGCGCGATAGTAACGGCCTTTCGACCCAGTCGCGCTATCAGCGAACAGGATCATCACCGCGAGCAACACAAGAACCAGCGACAGCACGGCGGCGATGCTCCGGTCGAAAGCCGACTGGTACTGCTGGTAGATCGCCCAGGTGAACGTCTCGTATCGCATCAGCGAAACCGCTCCGAAATCGCTCAGCGTATACAGCGACACCAGCAACGACCCGGAGGCGATCGCGGGCCTGAGCTGCGGAAGCGTCATGCGGAACATCGTGCTCCACGGCCCGTGACCCAACATGCGGGCCGACTCGTCGAGCGACGGGTCCAGGATTCGCAGCGCAGCCCGAACGGTCAAGAGCACGTACGGGTAGCTGAGCAGCGTCAACGTGATGGCCGCTCCGGGCAGGCCGTAAATCTCCGGCAGCCTGTCGACGCCGATAGGCTCCAGTATCTGTTGAGCCAAGCCTTTGGGTCCGAGCGCGGACGCCGCCAGAAACGCGCCGACATAGGACGGCACAACCAGCGGCAACGCCGTCAGCACGGACCACAGTCGACGATACGGCAGGTCGGTGCGAACGGTCAGCCACGCCAACGGCACGGCCAGCGTGACGCTTGCGCCGGTCACGATCACGACCAGCAGCGCCGATCTCCAGAGGATCTGGGCGGTGCGCAGACGGAACAGGAGCGACCAAGCGTCGTCAGAGGCGCCGGCGCTGCGAATGATCAGGTACGCCAGGGGCAGCGCCATCGCCAGGCCCACCAGCATGGCGGGGCCGAGAATCGACAGAGGCGGCAGCGCGCCCCCTGACTTGACGATGTTAGGAAACAGCAGCGCCCGGCCAACCCAGGGCGCATGCGGACGGACTAGCTGCACGCCGGACGCCTCACGGAATGATGCCCAGGTCTCTCAGGAGTGCCTGAGTGCCTTCGACATCGGCCATGTCGGCCACGTCGATGTCAGGGCCGTTGAGCTCGTCGATCGGCGGAATCAGCCGGTGGGTCGTGACTCCGTCGACTAATGGGTACTCGAAGGTCTGCCCGGCAAAGTACTGCTGGGCAACCTTGGAGAGCAGGAACCGCAGAAATCTCTCCGCGTTCTCTTGGTTGTCCGCGTCCTCAATGATCCCCGCTCCGGCCACCATGACGAGACTGCCAGGCCCGCCGTCTTTAAGGAACAGGTTCCGCGCGGCAAAATCTTCCCCTTCTTCTTGTAGGAATCGATGCAGATAGTAGTGGTTGACCAGCCCGACATCCACTTCTCCCGCGGCTGCTGCAGCGACGATCGGGGTGTTCTTCGGGTATATCTTGGGCTCGTTGGCCTGGATGTCGCTCAGGTACTGTCGCGTGGCGTCTTCGCCCCACGAGGCTCGCATCGCGCTCACCATCGTCTGAAACGACGCGTTGCCCGGCGCCCATCCGATGCGGCCTTTCCACTTGTCGTCCGTCAGGTCTTGGAGGCTCTGCGGCAGGTCTCCCTGCGCTACGTTTTCAGTGTTGTAGACGATAACCCTCGCCCTGCCCGAGATGCCGACCCAATTGCGATTCGGCGACTGCGCCCAGACCGGCACGATGGCCATCAGATCTTCCGGGAGCGCCGCGAGCATGTCGGAGACGGCGCCGAGGCCGCCGGGGTCCTGGGCGAAGAATACGTCCGCGGGTGAATTGTCGCCTTCTTCCTGAAGCGTCGCCGCGAGCTCGGAGGTGCCGCCGTATTTGACGCTGACGTCGACTCCGGACGCCTCGGCGAACTGTTCGATGATCGGACCCACGAGCGACTCAGACCGGCCTGAGTACACCACCAGAGAGCCAGAGGACGAATCGGACGAATCTCCGCACGCCGCCAGAGCAATCGAAAACATTACCGCCGCGACCAACCAGAGCACTGGCCGTACCGCCGGGAGCACGGACAGATGGGAGGCGATACTGAGCGGTGTCTGGCGCGAATTATACGCTGGACATTCGGGTTTTGCTGTCAACACAGGATGACCTCGAATCACGTAAGTATGTATATGCTAAGTTGTGGACTTAGTATGTACTAAGTTCGTAGTGGAGGTCAAGCGCCGGACCCTGCCGCCTCCGGCGCGACGCTGCTCGTGAACGGTGCTGAGGTAGGTTTCGCGGGTGTGGATCCGGTCTTCATGCCTGGATCCAGGCCAGGTGAGGGATTTATGAGAAATCACGCCCTCCAAGCTTGACGGATGCCAGAGCTTATGTTGTCACGTCGATACGACAACCTGCTCCCGTATTGCGGTTTTCTGCAGGCGATAATACAATCCACCTGCGCTTCCGAGGGTGGCATTTGCTGCCTGCCCGCTGCGACGAGCGCAATTGAAGGAGGTCACATTTGCTGGAGCAATTCAAGGTAAAAGACGCCGACGCGATATTTATCCAGGAGGCGCCGTTGCGCGAGACGGTCACCGCGATCTTCAAGAAGATGGGTGTCAGCGACTCCGACGCCGCCTTGGGCGCGGACGTCCTGGTGACAGCCGACATGCGCGGCGTCGACACACATGGCGTTTCCAACATGCTCAGAGGCTACGTGGCCGGCTACAGCGGTGGATCGCTCAATCCGCGGCCGAACTGGCGGATCATCCGCGAGACGCCCGCCACCGCGAACATCGACTCCGACACCGGACTCGGCATCATGGTAGTTCCCAAAGCGATGGACATCGCCATCGAAAAAGCGAAGAACACCGGCGTCGGCATGGTGACCATCCGAAACGCGCGTCACCTCGGCATGGCCTCGTACCACGCGATGATGGCTCTCGAACACGACATGATCGGCACGTGCATGACCTCCTGTCCGCCCAGCGTTCTGCCGACTTGGGGCGCCGAACCCCGCCTCGGCACGAACCCCATCGCGGTGGCCGCCCCTGCCGACAAAGAGCCGGCGTTCGTTTTCGACGCGGCCACCAGCACGGTTGCCGGCAACAAGCTCGGTTTGGCCCGCAGGCTCGAAAACAATCTGCTTCCCGGCTGGGTCGCTGACGTTGACGGGGTGCCCATCATGGAGGAAGCGGCGCCCCCCGCTCCGGGATACGAAGGACCGGCGACATCATTCCTTCTGCCGCTCGGCAGCACGCGCGAGCTCGGCTCTCATAAAGGCTACGGCATGGGAATGATTGTCGATGTCCTGGGCGGAATACTTTCAGGCGGCGGTTACGGCATGAATCCGGGGCGGCCGAACTTCGGCCACTATGTGGCCGCTTACAGCATCGAGGCGTTCATGGACGTTGGCGAATTCAAGCGGACCATGGACGACATGCTCAAGACTCTCAGGACCACGCCGCCGGCGAAAGGCCACGACCGCGTCCTCTACCCGGGCCTGCCCGAGTCAGAGTCCGAAGTCGAACGCAGCGCGAAGGGCATCCCCTTCCACCCAGAGGTCATCGACTGGTTCAAAGACATCTGCGGCGAGCTGTCGCTGCCGTACGAGTTGTCATAGGGCGAGGGCCGGCGAAGGGACGACAGGGACTTCAGGGACGAAAGGACGCTGTTCGTTTTGGCGCTCGACCACGGCGTTGGTCAGCCGGCCCGATCACTCGGCTTCGGGTTTGAGCGCCCTTTCGAGGCCGTTGGCCCACGCGTCTCGGAGTTGGGCGACCGGCGTTTCATCGAGCCACGTGGCGGTCAGTGCGTCGCCGCCGACCGTGCCTAACTCGATCCACGGCACAGCCTCGTCGCGACATATTTCGCCGAGGCGATCGAGCCCTGATCTGTCCGCGCTTATGACGATCCGGGACTGACCCTCACCGAAAAGAGCGGCATCCCAACGGCCTGGCAAATCGGCGATGAGCTTGAGGCCGATGGCTCCGTCGATGCACGACTCGGCCAGCGCGACGAGCAGGCCGCCGTCCGAGCAGTCGTGCGCAGACCGAGCGAGTCGATCGTGTATCAACCTCCTGCACGCTCGCTGCACGGCAATCTCTAGATCCAGGTCGATTGCGGGCATGCCGGCGACGGTGTCGTGGATCACCTCGAGATACTCGCTTCCGGCGAGTTCGGACGCGGGCGCTTCCAGTGACTCCCGTCCAAGCAGGACAGCCACATCGCCATCGTCGGCGAACCCGATTCTCGCCGTCTTCGTCACGTCGTCGGTTAGTCCCAGCGCGCCGATGACCGGCGTCGGGTAGATTCCCGTTCCCCGGCTCTCGTTGTACAGGCTGACGTTGCCGCTGATGACCGGAGCGCCGAAGGCTTTGCTGGCGTCGGCCATCCCGCGTATGCAGTTTTCAAGCTGGTAGTAGATTTCAGGATTTTCGGGGTTTCCGAAATTCAGGCAGTCGGTGAGAGCGATCGGCTCGGCGCCAACGGCCGCCAGGTTGCGGCACGCCTCTGCAACAGCGATCTGTCCGCCAGTGTACGGGTCCAGATAGCAGATTCGGCCGTTGCCGTCCGTTGTCAGCGCCAATCCTCGCTGCGTGCCTTTAACCCGGAGCGAGGCCGCGTCGCCGCCAGGCGGGATGACCGTGTTCGTCTGCACCTGGTGATCGTACTGTCGATACACCCACTCTTTGCCCGCGATGTTCGGAGACGCAAGGAGCGTCGTGAGAACCGATGCGGGGCCACTGCTCGGCAGCGGGAGCGCGTTCAAGTCCTGCGATTGCAGTCGATCGAGGCCCGCGGGCTTGACCCCGTTTAGCCGGTACAGAGGCGGATCGGTCAGCAGGCCGACTGGGACCTGTCCGGCCAATAGGTCGCCTTCGAAGATGCGGGCTACGCCGTCGTCCGTAACACGCCCGATGACGTCGGAGCGGAGGTCCCAGCGGTCGAAGATTGCCCTGACCTCGTCCTCGTGCCCGTCCTGGACGATTATGAGCATGCGCTCCTGGGATTCCGACAGCATGACCTCATACGACGCCATGCCGGTGGCTCGCCTCGGGATGCGCGACACGTCGATCTCGAGGCCTCGGCCTGAACTCGCCGCCGCTTCGACGCTCGCGCTGGTCAGCCCCGCGGCGCCCAAATCCTGGATGCCAACGACATGGTCGTTCTGGGCGGCCTCCAGGCACGCTTCGATCAGCACTTTCTCCATGAACGGATTGCCGACCTGCACCGTCGGCCTGAGCTCCCGTTCGTCTTCGAAGGTGCGTGAGGCAAGTCCGGATGCGCCGTGAATTCCGTCGCGGCCGGTGTCGGACCCGACCAGCAGCAGAAGATTGCCCGCCTGCCCCGCCGTCGCCCGCCGAAGGTCTTCGTGGCGCAGAATTCCGACGCACATGGCGTTCACCAGCGGGTTGCCCGAGTACGAGTCGGCGAACTGTATCTCCCCGCCCACGTCGGGCACTCCGATGCAGTTGCCGTATCCTGAGATGCCGGCTACCACGCCCTCGAACAGGTAGCGGTTGCGCGCATCGGAAAGAGGGCCGAACCTGAGCGAGTTCAGCAGCGCGATGGGCCTGGCGCCCATGGCGAAGATGTCGCGAACGATGCCGCCGACGCCGGTTGCCGCTCCCTCGTACGGCTCGACGGCTGAGGGGTGGTTGTGGGACTCGACCTTCATCACGATGGCCAACCCGTCGCCGATGTCTACCACGCCGGCGTTCTCAGCGCCGGCCTCCACGAGCAGCCGAGGGTTCTCCGTTTCGAACATCCTCAGCAGCGGCTTCGAGTGCTTGTAGCCGCAGTGCTCGCTCCACAGCGATCCGAGCAGGCCCAACTCGAGTTCGTTGGGTTCGCGTCCGAGCCGCTCGACGATGGCTTCGTATTCGGGTCCGGAGATCGCCAGATCATCCAGGGCTTGCTGTGAGACAGCCATGATTCCCCCACCCGCGGACAGATTCCGCATAGGGGCGGGTTTCAAACCCGCCCGCCGTTTCGTACCAATGAGCGTTGCGCCTTCGAAAACCGCGCCTTACCGGTTCCCCAGCGTCACGAGCACCACTCCGGCTACGACCAACAGTGCGCCGCCGACCGTTCTCCATGTTACCTTTTCCAACCGCTGCAAGAACAGGTGTGTCATGAGAATCGAGACCAGCGGACTCGTTCCGGCCACGGGCGCGACGAGCACCACGGGTGCCTCTCCCAGAGCCAGGTACCAGTTCGAAACGCCCCAGGCAGCGGCCAGCCCGGCCAACCCGATGAACAGCCACGCTCGTCCCGGGGCGCCTTTCATATCCGTGTTGACGTGCCGGCCGAAGAGCGCCAATACGATAGCCGTGCCGAACATCATCGAGAACGACGTCGCGACAATCGGCGACGCGAAGTCGCTCACGATCTTGCGTCCTACCACGGCGACGGAGCCGTAGCACACCGCCGCGCCAAGAGACGCCGCGTACCCCAGCCAGAGCCGTCTGCCCGTCGACGCCGGGGTCGTCATCGCTGGCTCAAGATGAGAACCAGCCCGCCGATGATGGCGGCAGTTCCCAGGGCGATAGTGGCATTGATCGACTCGCCGCCCAATGTGACCGCGGCAATCGTGGCGAACAGCGGAGACGCTCCGACAATCGGCGCGGATCGAGAGACTCCCGCCAGGCCGACTCCCGTGTAATTAAGCAACCGGCCCAGGGGAAAGTTGATCACGCCCGAGAGCAGGAACCAGAGGAACGCCACGGCGGCGAGGTCGAAGATCGCATCCGTGTGCAACGCGAAGGCGATCGCGGTGGTGATTATCGTGCCGACTACAAGTGAAACCGCCGTCCCAGTGGTCGCTCTGACGTACTGGAGTCCGAGTCGGGCGAAAACGGCGCTGGCGCCGAATCCGACGGCCACCGACAAACCCAACAGGACGCCCAGCATCAGCCCTCTGCGGTTTCGCTTGACGCGGGCGAGGTGCCGATAACCGAGTCGATTATCGAACGAAAGATCACCGCGCCGTCCACACCGCCCATCAGCTCTTCGCAGCACCTTTCGGGATGCGGCATCATGCCCAACACGTTGCCGTCGGCGTTGACGATTCCCGCGATGTTGGCCATCGACCCGTTGGGGTTGGCATCCTGGGTGATCGCCCCTTCAGCCGTCGAGTAGCGAAACACCACCTGGCCGTTGGCTTCGAGCTCGCGGAGCACGTCTTCGTCGGCGTGGTAGTTCCCTTCCCCATGAGAAATGGGCACTCGCAGCACGTCGCCTGGGCCGGACTTCGCCGAGAATCGAGTATCTGCGTTCTCGACTCTCAGGTTCACCCACTGGCATCGGAACTGCAGGTGTTCGTTGCGCATCAGGACGCCCGGAAGCAACCCTGCCTCACACAAAATCTGGAAACCGTTGCAGATGCCGAACACCAGCCCGCCCTGCCCCGCAAACCGCTCGATCGCCTGCATCACCGGCGAAAACCGCGCGATGGCGCCGGCGCGAAGGTAGTCGCCGTAGGAGAATCCGCCGGGCACGATCACGCAGTCGAAGCCCGAGAGATCGGTGTCCTTGTGCCAGATGTAGTCAGCCTGCTGGCCGAGCACGTCGGACACGGCGTAGTGGCAGTCTTGGTCGCTCCACGTCCCGGGGAAAACGACGACTCCGAATCTCACGATTCCAGCCCTCGCAACGTTTCGTTCACGATCGCGCTGACTTCACGACCTTCAGCTTTGCCCCGCACTTCGGGCATCAAACGTCCCATGACCTTGCCCATATCGCCGGGTCCGGTCGCGCCGGAATCCTGAACCGCTTGCTGCACCAGAGCGGTAATCTCTTCTTTAGAAAGCTGCTGGGGGAGGTACTCCAGGATGATCTCCAACTCAGCTTGTTCCTTGTCGACCAGGTCGGTGCGGTCCGCGTCCTGGAACGCCTGGATGCTGTCTCTACGTTGCTGCGCCTGCCGGCTCATGACGCCCAACACGGCTTCGTCGTCCAGGTCAGTCTGCTTGGCGATCTCTTGGTTGTGTATCTCCGACCTCAGATAGCGGATCACACCGCGACGCAACACGTCCTTGGCGCGCATCGCCGTCTTGAGATCGGATTCCAGTCTTTCTTGCATCGTCATATTTCACCGCCTGCGATTTTGGGGCGTCAGGAGTATCGAGTTGCGCCGGTTTGCAGGCGATCGAGGGCTGCATGTATCGCTCTTACCGCCCGCTCTTGGCCCATCGCCTCAAGTGTCTCGAATATCGGGGGCGAGACTTTTAGGCCAGTTGCCGCTACCCTGAGCGTCCCCAAAACCTGCCCGACTTTGACGTCCAACTCTTTGGCCATCGGTCGAAGGAGCGCTTCAATTGCCTCCGAGTCGAATGCTTCCAGTCGCGCCAAGCCATCCTGTGATGCTTGCAACACCCTGCAAGTCGACTCGACGTCCATACCCTTCTGGACGAGCTCCTCGTTATCGTAATCGATTCGCTCCCGGAGAAGGAAGGACACAAGCTGCGCCGCTTCCGGCAAGGATTTGATTCTGTCGCGAATCAACGGGATGATCCTCAGAGCGAAATCGCGGTCCGGCACCTTCGGAAACTCGTCGGGGGGATAATGCGTCCAGTGGTCAAATAGTGCATCCGCCAATCGATCAGGGCTCGCCTCGCGGATGTGAACGCCGTTCATCCAGTTGAGCTTCTCGAAATCGAACACCGCGTCCGACCTGCCTACCCGATCGAGCGTGAAGTGTTCCGTAAGTTGTTCTGGCGTGAATATCTCCGTCTTGTCGTCAAGCGACCAGCCCAACAGCGTCAGGAAGTTCAGCAGAGTCTCCGGAAGCACCCCCATCTCCCGGAATTCGAGCACCGATGTGGCGCCGTGACGTTTGGAGAGCTTGGTGCGGTCGGTGGCCAGTATCAGGGGTAGATGGGCGAATTCGGGCGCATCCCATCCAAGGGCTTGGTAGAGCTGAATGTGAAGCGGGAGGCTGGACAGCCACTCCACGGCCCGGGTCACGTGCGTGATCTGCATGTGGTGGTCGTCGACGACGTTGGCCAAATGATAGGTCGGATAACCGTCGGACTTGAGCATCACGAAATCGTCGTACAGCGCGTTCTCGAACGAGACGGCGCCGCGAATGATGTCGACCGCTTCGGTGGCGCCGGTCTCGGGCATCTTGAAACGAACCACATTGCTCTCGCCGGCCGCGACACGGACGCGGGACGCGTCGGAATCAAGGTCTCTGCACTTCCCGTCGTATCCGATGCGGTCGTCGCCGTCCTTCTGTTGCTGCTCCCGCAACACCGTCACCCGATCCGACGAGCAGAAACACCGGTATGCGCTGCCCCCGGCGAGGAGAGCATCGATCGCTTCTCGATAGTATTCCAGACGTTGTGACTGATGATAGGGCTCGTGCGGCCCACCGACGTCGGGGCCTTCGTCCCAGTCCAGACCGAGCCACTTCAAAGACTCCAGCATCATTTCAGTGGCGCCTTCAACTTTGCGGGCCTGGTCGGTGTCTTCGACTCGTATGACGAAATCGCCGCCGTGGTGTCTTGCGAACAGCCAGTCGAAGATTGCGGTGCGGATGTTGCCGACATGCGGCTCGCCCGTGGGACTTGGTGCGAATCTGACGCGGACCTTGGTCGTCATTCGTTGCTCCGAACGGTTTTGGTAGCTCGTTGTGTATGTGCGGCCATTGACGGTTTTATTGCGGATTCGTCCTTACCGATCAACCGGTTTCTCGTTATGAGCCAACTCGGTGGTATGGCGCCGTGATGCCGCCTCCGTACGGGATTTTATCATGATCGGCAGGTGGTTCGACAGGCTTCCAAGTAACGGCTTGTGTGTGAGGCGACGCTGTAGAGGAGGGTTTCAGAGCCTCCCGGTTCGTCGCATGGAGAAACGCCTCGGCAGTGACGGTGAGCAGGTCGTACCCGCGTGGTGGCCGCTTATGTCCTCGAAACCAGGCGGGAGGGTTTGAAACCCTCCCCTACCGACTTCCGCATGGCGCTCACGCTTCAGCCAAAGCGCAGCGCCACCGTTACATTCTTATTCATTGCCCGCAGTGCGGACATGATGCTGCTCACCGCGAACGGGGAATACTTAATACTCCGTTCGCCCTTTCGACAGGCTCAGGGCAGGCTCTGAGCCCGTCGAAGGGCCACCGAGTTACCTCGCGAACTTTGGGGGCAAGACGCTAGCTGCCCCGAAGCTGCGGGAACAACACCACCTCGCGGATGGTTCGCTGCCCTGTCAGCAACATAGTCAATCGGTCGATCCCGATGCCCAGTCCGCCGGTGGGGGGCATGCCGTGTTCGATAGCGACCAGGAAGTCTTCGTCCAGCCGGTCCCATTCCTCGTCCGGAAGCTGGGATCGGAGGCGCTCCTGGTCCTCGAAACGAGCGCGCTGGTCCACCGGGTCGTTGAGCTCGGTGAACGCGTTGGCGATCTCCATGGACCCGGCGAAGGCTTCGAAGCGCTCGACCAACCTCGGGTCGTCGAGCTTCTTCTTCGCCAGCGGCGACATCTCCACCGGGTAGTCGACCAGGAAGCACGGCTGCACCAAGTGCGGCTCCACTTTGGCGGACAGCAGCTTGTCCACCATGGCGCCCCAACTGGTCTCGCGGCCAACCTCGACCCCCACGAGTTCCATCTCGGTCTTGAGCGATTCGATGTCCGTGTGCTGCATGATGTCGATGCCGCTGTGTTCGAGGATCTGACCGCAAAAGTCGAGCCGAGGCCATGGCGGCGTGAAGTCGATAGTGTCGTCTCCGCGAGGCACGGACTTGGCGCCGATGATCTCGGTTGCCAGGTGATATACGAGCTCTTCGACCATCTGCATCACCGATCCGTAGTCGGCGAACGACTCGTAACTCTCGAGTGTCGTGAACTCCGGGTTGTGGTTGATGTCGATTCCTTCGTTCCGGAAGATGCGCCCGATCTCGTAGACTTTTTCGAGACCGCCCACGATAAGCCTTTTCAGGTGCAGTTCCGTGGCGATGCGCAGGAAGAGCTGTCTGTCCAGGGCGTTGTGGTGCGTCTCGAATGGGTATGCCATGCCGCCCGCGGCGACCTGAACCAGCATCGGAGTCTCCACTTCGAGGAACCCCCGGCCGTCCATGAATCGCCTGATGGCACTGACGATCTGGCTGCGTTGGATGGCGACCTGCCTGGCCTCGGGATTGGCTATCAGGTCCAGGTATCTTTGCCGGAACCTGGTTTCGACGTCAGAGAGACCGTGCCATTTTTCCGGCAGCGGGCGCAGGGATTTGCTCAGCACAGTGATGCTCTGCACCTCGACGGTAACCTCGCCCGAACGGGTGCGAAACAGCGGACCGCTGACTCCGATCCAGTCGCCAATGTCTATGTCCGACAGCAATTCATACGCCTCACCGAGCGTGTTGCCGCGAAGCATGGCCTGTATCTTCCCGCTTCCGTCCAACAGATCGAGAAAGCTAGCTTTACCCATGCCGCGCCTCGCCACGATGCGCCCGGCCACGGACACGGAAGCCCCGGGCGCATCATCCGCGTCAGACGCCTCGTTGGCTTCGAAGTCTCGCACAGCGTCGAGGGCCAGGTGCGTTCGGTCAAAGGTGCGGGGGTACGGGTCGATTCCTTTGGCCCTCAAACGGGCCAGTTTGTCGAGTCTTACTTGAAACAACTCATCTTCGGGCTGTGGCACGGCGCAAAGCCTCCTGGGCACGTAGTTTCATGGATAGTCGTCTCGGAGATGGCGAATGACACTGGCGACGGCAGAATCCCGACGGGGTGTATTCGCGTCAAACGATCCCGGGGGAGCGTCGACTCAGGCGATCTTGGTGATCTTCAACGTGGTGACGCCCGCGGGAGTCGCGACCTCCACTTGGTCGCCGACTTTGCGGTCGAGCAGTGCTCGTCCGACGGGTGACTCGTTCGAGATCTTGCCTTCGAGCGGATTGGCTTCGGCGGAGCCCACCAGGTGGTAGACTTGCTTTTTGCTGCCTTTGCTGGTGACGGTCACCGCCGAGCCGAACTGGACTAAACCTGCGGCCTTTTCGTCTTTTTCCGCGATGACGGCGTTCGCCAGGATGTCCTCGAGGTCCTGGATCCTGCCCTCGATGAACGCCTGCTCGTTCTTCACCTCATCGTATTCGGCGTTGTCCGCGGTGCCTCCGGTTTGAGTGGCTTCGTGAATTCTGCTCGACACGTCCGGTCGCCGCACGGCCTTCAGGTGTTCGAGCTCCGCCTGTAGCCCATCGTGACCTGCGGGTGTGAGATATCGTCGGCGTTGCACCACGGGAAGCTCCAATCGACAAAAAGACCGAGAGACCGCTTTCGCGGAAATCACTCTCAGCCTGTCGAGCATATTCTATACAAAACCGGGCGCGTTTGTAAATCCACACCAACGTCAGGCCAGTTCCGCATCGGCTGGCCCAACGTTGGCAATCAGTTATGGTTGCCAGAGCACGTCTCTGCACGGTCGCTGGATTACAGCGTCAGGCTCAGGAAGCGTGAGTTATCGCGGGGGCGGCCCTGCCCTGCCCCACGGATCGGCGCTGCATGGAAATCAGTACCCCATGCGCCCTTCGCGGGCCAGCCAGGCGAACTGCTGTTCCCTACGCCCTGCGCCCGGGTTCATGATCACGTTGACGAGCGACGCCTTGCCCGAGTTGAATGCTCGCTCCAGCGCGGGGCGAAGGTCGTCCGGCTTGTCGACATATTCGCCGTGGCCGCCCAAAGCCTCCATCATCAGATCGAACCGTACGTCAGGCTTGAAATCGTCGGGGTCTTCGACGCCTTCCACGTAGGTTCTTACCCACTTGTCGATGTTGGCGTTCTGAAACACGACCCACACAATCGCCAGATTGAACCTGGCCGCGGTCTCGATGTCCATTCCGTTGAAGCCAAACGCCCAGTCCCCTTGGAGACACACCACCGGTTTGTCGGGATAGACGACCTTTGCGGCTAGCGAGAACGGCACGCCCGTGCCGACGCACCCTGCAATGCCCGCGTCGATCCGATGCCGCGGGTTCCAGATGTCGATGACCTGACGCGATATGTCCATGGTGCTCGCGCCGTCAGCCACCACCATGGCGTCTTTGGGCAGGTAGTCGCGGACCTCTTTCAAGATGCGGTAGTAGCCCATCGGCTCCGCGTCTGAATTCAGCATGGGGGCGATCGAAGCCGCGTTTTGAGCGGCCTTTTCCTTCAGGCCAGCGAGCCACGGGGTCTCTCCGTATGCCACTGGGTTGGCGTCAAGGCCATCCACCAATTGGCCCATCACCATCTTTGCGTCGCCGACCAACCCGACTTCTGCCGCATGATTGGTTCCGATCTCCGCCGGCTCGATGTCGACCTGTATGAGTTTATAGTTTTCAGTGAACCGGGGCGGCTGGCCGAAGTGGAATATCCAGTTGAGCCTTGCGCCGACCATCAGCACCGTGTCCGCCCCCTGCAACGCCTGCGTTCTGGCGGAGGAGACGTTCATCGGATGGTCGGGCGGCAGCATGCCTGAGCCCATCGGCGAGGTCAGGAACGGGATCTGTGTTTTGTCGACGAACTGCAGGAGTTCGTCCTCCGCCCAGGACCACGCGGCGCCCTTTCCGACGATCAGAAGCGGGTTTTCCGCCTCGGAAAGCACCTGCAGCGCCTGCTCGATCTTCTGCGGCTCCGCCAGTGGTCTGGCCGGCTCAGGGGCCGGCTCGGGAATTGGCACGTCGTCCTCTTCGACGCTGCCCGAGATCATCTCGGCCGGAAGGTCCAGGTAGACGGGTCCGGGACGGCCCGCGGTGGCGGTCTTGAGCGCGAAATTGATCAACGTCGGGATGCGTTCGATGCTCTCGACGGCATATGCCCATTTGGAGAGAGGCGCCGTGGACTCGACTTGGGCCATCTCCTGAAAGTCGCCCATGTTCCGGCGTCTGAGTTCGGCCGAACCCGCGATCACGAGCAGAGGCCAGCAGTTGGCTTGAGCATTGGCGATGCCTGTCAGCGTGTTCGTCTGCGCCACTCCTGATGCGGCGATACACACGCCGACAGATCGAGTGAAGTACGAGTGCGCCTGTGCGGCCATGGCAGCCGCCTGTTCGTTGCGAACCGAGATGACCTTGATTCCGGCCTCGGCAATGCCGTTCACGATCGGACCAACCGGGTCTCCGGGCAACACGTAACAGGTGTCTATCCCTTCACGCTTGAGTGATTCCACGACAAGCTGGGCGCCTGTGATCTCGGCCATTGGCTTCCTCCTCGCATTCAACGTATCGGAGTTGTTGTCGCCCAATTCTATCCGCTCTGACCACGGTGTCAAGCGTTATGGTACCGGAGGCGTTGCGTCAGACGTTCTGGCTTGATCGTGAACCGTTTTCACTCCGGTGATACCATACGATCCAAAACTCAGGAGAGTCATTCGTGCAAGACCAGTTCGTGCCTTCGTTTGTTTGGCGCCATCCCACCAAAGTGCTATTCGGCGTCGGTTCGCTGAAATCGATGGCCTCGGAGGTAGCCGAGCTCGTCCCGGATAGGTCGAGGGTGTTCCTCGTGGTGGGCCGCCGAAGTCTGCGGGCCCGCGGCATTCTGCAGACAATACTCGACAGCCTGCGAGACCACAAGGTCACCGTCTACGACCGCGTGGCCCCGTTTCCGTCGCCTCAGGCCGTGGACGAAGCGGCCGCGGAGTGCAGGTCGATCGGAGCGGACATCGTCGTGGCCATCGGCGGCGGGAGTGTGATGGACCTGGCAAAGGCCGTCGCAATTCTGGCCGTACACGACGGGAATGCCCTGGCATTCGCTCAGGGCGAACTTGCGCTCGAACGGAAGGGCTTGCCGTTCGTCGCGGCCCCAACGACTTCCGGCAGCAGCAGTGAAGTCACCTCCGGCAGCGCCCTGTGGGATATGGACGCGAAAAAGCACTATGGTCTCGGAGGGCCGCTGATGTTCCCCGACACGGCCATCGTGGATCCGGATCTGATGATGTCGATGCCGTCGTCGTTGGCCGCGGTGACAGGAATGGACGCGTTCACGAGCGCGTTCGAGTCATATTGGTCGATCAGGTCTCAGCCGATTTCGGACGCGCTGAACCTGGACGTGATCCGGAGTTTCACCGCCAACCTGGAGCGTTCCACCATTCAGGGAGACCTGGAATCCAGGGCCGCGTGCGCCATCGCGTCAACAATGTCAGGCATCGCTTACTCCCAGAGTCCGCCGAATGCCTGCCATGCCGTGGGAGGTCCGTTGACGCTGTTCTGGGACGTTCAACATGGCCAGGCCGTGGGCGTGACTCTGTGCGGTTTTCTCGAACGAGCGGCGCCCGCCATCCGACACAAGCTTCCCCCACTCTGGGAAGCGATGGGCGTCGAAGACCTGGCGGGCGCGACCGAGCTCATTGCTCGCATCATGAGGCGGTGCGGCCTGGAGACCACGTTGACAGGGCTCGGCCTGAACGAGTCCGACCTGGACACTCTGGTGGACGAAACACGCTGGGACCGAGTCCAATCTCTTCCCGTTTCCATGGGTAAGGACGATCTCAGGGCGATGCTGGCCGAGTTGTTTTAGGCAGGCACCTCGGTCTCGTCCTGGGACTCTTCGGCGGGTTGGTCCGGCACGATATCGGCGTCGCCTTCGTCCAAGAGTAGACGTAGCTGTTCACGCGTTTGCCGGATCAGCTCGGTTTTCTCGGCGATCTTGTCGAAGAGGTCGCTCTTCGCCTTTATTCCTTCGGAGATCATAAACGCGGCGGCCTCGGACCGGCTGCTGTTGATCCCCGAGTCCACCAACTCGTCGAGTTTGGCCAGGCTCTCTTTGTTGACCCGTACCATGACGACCGATGGCCGAGCCGTTCGGACCGCCTGAATCGTTTCCCTGATGGTCTCCCCCACTGACGACGCGGCGTCTTTGCCTCGGCTCACGGCGCTGCGGACCGCGTTGTCGACGTCTTCTGTTTCATCCAGGCATATCGCGATCACGTGACGGCGCCCGTCTTGCTCTTGCTCGTCTTTAGTCATCGTAGCCTCCTGTTGTTCGACTGTTGTAATGTAATTACAAGTAATAGTAGCATAGTGCCACACAAACATGCCAGTACGATGGGTGTGATGGGCGCCATCTTTCGATTGACGGGGCTCCGGGATTCGGATACGGTACGTGGTGCCTGACGGCAGCCAATGCCGTTTCCGCGGATGGAATTTCATGGATGGCTGAAGACTCCACACCTGACTCGAGCGCTGGCCACGGCGCCGGGCCGCCCCCCGAACAACCTCCTGACACGGACGAAGCGCCGCGCCGTCGGGGGAGGCGCTCGGGCTATGCCACCAAAGACCTGACCAAGGGCAGCGTTCCCAGAAACTTGTGGTTTCTGGCGTGGCCGCAGGTCGCCGAAAGCTTCCTCAGCGTCGTCGACCAGCTCGCCGATCTCATCTGGGCGGGCAGGCTCGGGTTCCAGGCCATTGCCGGTCTGGGCGTCGCTCAGAGCTACCTCATGATGCTCACGACCGCCCGAATGGGTTTGGACTCCGGCATGAGGTCAATGATTTCCCGTGCTGTCGGCGCCCGCCAGGTCGCGTACGCCAACCACGTCGTGTTGCAGGCCCTGACGTTGACGACCGCATATTCGGTCGTTCTCGTGACCATCGGATTGATCCTCACGGTCCCTATGCTCAAAATCCTAGGCGTCAGCGACGGCGTGGTCGCCCAGGCGGCGCCCTACATGCGGGTGCAGTTTTTCGCGATGGCGATGATGGGGTATCAGCGCATGACCGCGGGAGCGCTTCAAGCCTCCGGCGACAGCATGACCCCCCTGAAGGCAGCGACCGTGTCCCGTGTCGGACACTTGGTCCTCAGCCCGTTCCTCATATTCGGGTGGTGGTGGTTTCCCGAGTTCGGTCTCGCGGGGGCGGCATTCGCCAACCTGCTGTCGCAAACGGTCGGCGTGGCAATGAACATGCGAGCGCTGTTGGTGGGATCGTCCAGGTTGCACATGACCTTCAAAGGCTACTACATCGACTACCCGCTGCTGTGGCGGGTACTGAAGATAGGGTTGCCGGCGTCAGTGACGGGAGCGCAACGGGCGATATCACAACTGATCGTCGTGGCCATCGTCGCGTCGTTCGGAGATGTAGCCCTCGCAGCATTCGCCATGACACGAAGGGCCGAGAACACCGTGTTGCACGCCAGCCGGGGCATGGGTCGGGCCGCGGGGGCCTTGGCGGGACAGAATCTGGGAGCCGATCTGCCGGGCAGGGCTAAGGCGTCAGTGTTCTGGGCGATCGTCTACGCGTCAGTTGCCAGCGCCACGATCTCCGCCGTCTTTCTCATCTTCCCCACTCGAGTCGCTTCGTTCTTCAACAGCGATCCCGAGTTCATCACCCAGGCCGCGCTTTGGCTTCAAGTTTTGGCTATCGGCTATTTTTCGATGAACGCCGTCCAAGTATTCACCCAGTCGTTCAACACGACCGGCGCGACAATGGCGCCCATGATAGTCACCGTCTCCACAATGTGGCTGCTGGAACTTCCGCTGGCGTACGTTCTGTCGCGGCACACGTCGCTGGAAGAGCTCGGCATCCCCTGGGCGATCGTGTTCGGCATGACTCTCAGACTGATGATCTTCACGTGGTATTACCTGCGCGGCAGTTGGCTGCGAACCGGAATGCTGTGATAGGCGTTGCGTGAGGTCCGGCTTTCAGTGAATGCGCGGTGATCGCAGACGGTGTGCTATGCTTCGATCGACGGACAACCTGGGCACACTGGGATGGCGAAATGAGCGTGACACCACAACCCCGGCGAGGCGCCCGTTTCGCTGGAATCCGAAACGGTTTCTCCGCCGCGTCCATGCGCAGCGAGTGGTTGCTGATGATGACCGTTGCTGCAACGGTTGCCGCCGATCAAATTTCCAAACTTGTCATCAAGGGCACGTTGGCCTTGGGCGAGTCCTGGCCGGCCGAGGGTGTTTTCAGGCTAACCCACGGGACGAACTCGGGCGCGGTTTGGGGGTTGTTCCCGGGTCGCACCGGCATTCTGACAATCGCGTCGATCGTCGCCATCGCGTTTATCGTCTACTACTACCGAACACAGGCGGTGAGGAACCAGCCGACGAGGATCACCGTGGGCTTGCTTCTCGGCGGCGCAGTCGGCAACCTCATCGACAGGCTTCGTATGGGCGAGGTCGTGGACTTCATCGATGTCGGCTGGTGGCCCGCGTTCAACCTTGCGGACTCCTCCATCGTCGTCGGCATGACGCTGCTGATCGCCACGCTACTGCTGACGGGCGAGCCGATACCGCTGGCCGACCAACGCTCTGAAGCGGCCGACTGAGGGTATTTGAGCCCGTGACCGATGTTCGCGTGTACACATGCGAAGGGCCAGTACAACGTCTTGACCGATTTCTGGCCGACAGATGCAGCGACTTATCGCGCTCCCGCATCAAACGTCTGATCGTGGACGGAAGCGTTTTGGTCGATTCTCGCCCATCCGACGCCGGTTACCGGGTGAGACCCGGGCAGGTCGTCAAATTGACCGTCCCGGAGCCAAACCCGTCTCACATGCTTCCCCAGGACATCCCGATCGACGTGGTGTACGAGGACGAATGGTTGATGGTGGTCGACAAACCGGCCGGCCTGCCTGTCCATCCCGGACCGGGCCATCCGGATTCAACACTCGTCAACGCCGTCCTGGGCATGCGCCCCCAAGTCGCCGAGGTTGGCGGCGTGATGAGGCCGGGACTCGTGCATCGGCTGGACATGGACACCTCCGGGCTGATGGTCCTGGCGAAGACCGACGCCGCTCACAGCGTGTTGTCGGGCCAGATCAAGGCGCGCCAATTCACCAAAGGCTACACGGCGCTGGTCCACGGGGTGTTGTCGCCGCCGGAAGCTGTGATCGAAGCGCCCGTGGGCAGAGACCCTCGCGACCGCAAACGAATGGCTGTCGTCGACAACGGAAAGGACGCGACGACCGTGTACAAGACTTTGACGGCGTTCCCGAAGCACACCTTGGCCGAAGTAGCCCTGAAGACCGGACGCACTCACCAAATCCGGGTCCATTTCGCATCTATCGGCCACCCAATCGTCGGCGACGGCACGTACGGGAACCCTGCCCCGCGAATCGGACGGCATTTCCTGCATGCGCACAGGCTCGGTTTTCAGCACCCGGAGAGATCGGATTACGTGGAGTTCAGCTCGGGCTTGCCTGCGGAGCTGAGCGAATTCCTGGGCACGCTGCCAGCCGCTTGACATTCAGCCGCCCCTGCCAGGGCGGCCACTGTCTCCTGAGAGCCAGGCGGTTTGTGGATATGGGGTTGCCGGCGGTGCAGACGCCTTTGCCGCTTGCGAGAGATCTTCAAATGGTCGTCTGCTAAGGCAAGTCCATTGCGGTGAGGCCAATCTGGTAAAGGTCAGCAACATCGGTCGCCGTCAATTCTTTGGGAACGACGAACGGGCCGACAGGTCCACCCGCCATCATGCCTTGGAAGGTCCAACCTCCCCCAACAACACTGCCAAGACTGGTCGGCAGGTCGCGATGTTCCATGGCGACGTATGACCTGCTGTCGGAGGCCGTACTGGGGACAACGGCGCCGTTAATGTAGAGCGTGGCGCCGTCCATGGCCGTGGGTCCTCCACCGCCATCGTACGTAGCAACCACGTGCAGCCACTCTTCCTCAGCAATAGCCGAAACAGTCCGTCTTCGAACCTGAACTCCTTCGCTGTCGTCAAAAATGTCAAACGTCAATGTGTCGCCGTCGTTCACGAAAAACCACCATTCCCAGTCGCTGCTGGCGCCATCAAACCTGGAAAGGATGACTCGAGTGGTGGTGACGTTCGCCAGATTTATCCATGCACCGATGCTGAACGGCGAGTCGGCGACCCCGTCGCCAAAACTCCAGTGCGCAGCATCAGGAGTAAGGGCGTATTCGTCGCTGCCGTTCAGGGAAACCACAGGAATGATTCCCTCGGAACTGGGTTGTGTATCGAAAAGATTCGGCGCTTCAGACCAATCAAACAGGTCATGAGCGGCTCCGACGGTCATGAACACATCATTGTCGAACGCACTCAAATCGGGTGACCCGTCTGCGTTGTGGCAAACCTTTGCGCCGTTAAAAGGGAGGATGACTGAGCCCGGTCCAACTATTGTCTTCACAGCACCATAGGTCGCGGTGATCGCGTCCGTGGATGTGGCCAACTCGTTCCATTGCGCCGTTTCGACCTCGACCGTGTAGCTCAGGCTGCTCCCTTGAGGAGCTTTCTGGAGGATCGACTGTTCGATGTCCATTCGAACGGTCGCACCAGGGTCGATCTGCTGGCACGGCGAAATGTTGGAAAGCGCAACATCTGCGTCGGGGGCGGAATCCCCGCTGAGGTCCAGCGACAAGACATCGCTGGACGTGGCGACGTTGATGGCGGAAAAGGATCCATCAACGGTGACTCGCCTGACTCTAACCGGGACGCTGCCGGTGTTGGTGTAATCCAGCCAGGTTGTGCAATTGTACCCTGGGTATACGTTGTCTTTCGTGACCGATACGGTGCTAGCTGAGACAACAGTGGTCGAACACCTCCCGACATCCTTGTCCGAGTGATCTTTCGGGTCGGCTCCCGTGCCCGCCGGATCCGCGCTGCTGGATGTGGACCAACCGTCGAAGAGTTGCACGTTGAAGGCGTTGTCATCCTCGTCGTCGAATCCCGCCTGATTCACGATGCCGTCGTCGTCGGTAAACGCATCGACGACCTCAAGACTGACGTGGCCGGTGTTGACCGTGCCGCCAACATCCAACGCGCCGGTCCAGACGCCAAAGCCAGTGCCAATGACGGCGACTCCGGCAATAAGCGTCATGACCATCAAACTCAATTTTGTGAATTCGCGATTCATCTAAATCGGTTCCTCAGGATATCGATCGCCTGCATTACAAACACGGGCCCACGACGAATTGACAAAGGTATACTTCAAACGCTCGCTTCACGGAACATCGGTTAATTCAAGCCTCCGTTCATCCAGATGGTTATCCAACCGATCTTCGGCACCCGCGCGATGACTACTCCGGTCAGTTCGTCGACCGTGAGGGTTGCCCTATCCGTCGCGTTGTTTGCGTCTCCCTTGGTGGTCAACGCCAGTCCATCGGATGTCGTCTGCATGCTGACGATGCGGTGCACGATGTCGATCCCGGAGCGACGGTACTTCACCACGTCGCCAACGGCCAGCTCGTCGGCCGACACCGGTTTCGTGACAACCACGTCCCCAATGCCAATGACGGGCGACATGCTGCCGGTGATGACCGCCATCGATTTGTAACCGAAGACCCCTACGTTCAGCAGAACGACCACCAAAACCAACGCCGACATGACAAACGTGGCGCCCGTAAGAAGCGGGCGGAGGAAGCCGGATCGATTAGGCGATTCGCTGGCGATTTTGTCGTCGACCCGTCGACTAGATTCCGTGGTTGCGGCGCCTGATTGCAAAACAAAGAAGCCGAACATCGGCCCAAACAGGCCTGCCAGTCCGAAAGCGGTCCAGGTCAGGTCTGGCAGGACCGGCGAACCCCACTCGAATCCCATGATGACGCCGCGGAACGCGATTGCCGCCACCGGTCCGCCCAAGAAGGCCAACAACGTGGTCAGGAGGCTCTGTGCCAGGTTGGGCACCAGCGTGAAGCCCAAGAATTCGAATATCTTGTCGGGGTTGCCTAGCGTGAGGAATCTGGCGGGCGGAATGAGCACCAAAGCGTACAGTATAACGACCAAACCTACGCCCGCGAAGATGCCCCTCTTGCCGAAAACGCTGACGCGATAAGAGCGACTGATCTCCATCCCGAGCAACAAGGAGGTCACGTAGAACATGTTCGTCGCTATGCCCAAGACGTTGGAGGCGTAGGGGCTCTCACCGAAACCCAACAGCAGCCCCGCAATGATGAACACGGCGACCTGGAACGCCCCTACGACGAGGCTTACGCCCAGCAGTTTCGTGGTGAACGTCAGGTGGATAAGTCCCTCTCGACGCGCCATCAGGAATGTCGGGCCGGCGAGCAACAGCCAAGTGATCGGTACGATCACCTGCGTTGCGAACCGAGCATCGACGCGGCCTGGCAAGTAGTAGTGCGAGTTGACGTACAACATCGCCAACATGCCCAGCACCAATATCCAGGGCCTTGTCATCACAAGGGCGAACGCCTTGCTCATGCTTGACCCAGCCACGGCGCCGATCTTCGTTGGCGCCTCGGCAGGCATCCCAGGGGCGGTATGTAACTCCGCGCTGTCGTATTGCATGGTGGCTTTCAAGGGATTCACCTCTTCCTGATTCCGTCTCTTCAAACTGACTAACTGCCGAAACCTTCTGGATTCTCATCCGGTGGGCCATTTGGCGGCCCCAAAACGCTTGACCTTAAATCGCGAGAATCATCGGCCTGTCCCCGTTTTCGATCGCGTACCGTGCCCTGTTCCGGTTCCTGA
>CAZPQQ010000003.1:62531-105439 GCA_964588665.1 uncultured Dehalococcoidia bacterium
CCGTGCCCTGTTCCGGTTCCTGACCCCGTCCCGGTTCCTGTTCCCGTTCCCGTTTCGCAATCCGGGTCGTCCGCACCGTGCAGGTTGACCGACTCAGCCAGATGTTTTGCGTGCTCGAGCTCAGCTTTGCTCGCGTCCGGGTCCCCAAGAGTCGTCTCCACCTGGTCGATCAAATCTTCGAAGGTCATGTCCCCGTTCCCGTCTCCGGTCGTGTCTATGTTGTCTGTGGCTGCAACTGCCCCGTTTGCGAAATTCAGCCACGCGGCAAGTGTCTGGGCCAGCGCCTTGTCGAAGGCTTTGTCGCGCTTGCTATCCCGAGATCCGGACTTGGATCGAGATGAACCGCTGCCGGCGCTCCCGTTGCGTCCTGTGCCACCCTTCTTCCCGCTTCCCGAACCCTTTCCGCTGCCTGAGCCATTTTTCGTTTTCTTGCCTGTGCCCGTGCTGGCCGTGGAGCCCTCACTGGGCGTGGAGCCATTGGGTTCACCTTGGCCGGTCCCACCTCCGCGTCCACCGTACCGGCCGTCAAGAACCAGGAGGGCATCAGAGATTCCGCTGAGCGCGAACTCTTCGTCGAATATGCCGCTGCTCGATCGAACTATCGCAAGGAAACCAAGCAATTCTGCTTCGTCATATTGAGTGGCGCATTGCCATTGAATGCATGCTTCCAGAAACCCAGGCTTCTCGCGCATTCGCCGTCTTCCTGGTGCGCGATGGTGACGTTCACCGTCAGGAACTGGGACCATAACCCCGACCCGATGCCAATACTGCCGATAGCCAGCATCAACAACAACGTTACGGCTGCCATCATGCCCACGCCGTAAACACCGTTCGGTCGAGGTCTCCAGATCGGGCGCCATCGCTTCTTCACAAACCGCCGGTCCTATCCGTCAGTCGTGGCCGGCCCACCACCGGCTTGAAGCCGAGGGCCAGCCACGATGTCTTTCTGAAGTCAGGCTTATGCCAGGTCGCGAGATAAGTCGGACGCGACCCAGTACATTCACAAGGAGTGCATCAGGTCCTCGTTCGAGGAGCGACCTAACCGCCGGTGAAGACGCACTCGTCTCCGACGACGCTGCTTCCAAGCTCGTTCCACTGCGCCATCTCGACATCGACTGTGTACATGAGCACAGCGTTCTGCGGCGCGTCCTGGAGAATGTGCTGGTCGATGTCCATGCGGACAGTCTCGAAGGGGTCGATCTGCTGACATAGCTCGAAGCCGGTCACCTGGATCTCGACATCGTCGCCCCCGATGCCGTCCAAGTCCAGCCCGACAATTGGGGTGCTGGTTCCGAACGGAGCGATGAGCACCGGGGAGGATGTGCCAACCACGAGCATGATGCTCTTGACTTTGACTGGGATAGAACCCAGGTTCTTGACATCCATCCACGCCGTGCAATGGTAGCTGGGGTAGACGTCGGTCTTGACGATGTCCACCGTTTGCGGCGACCCAACGGCGGCGTTGCAGATCCCGACGTCTTTGTCGTAACGGCTCTTCGGATCGGGCCCTGACGCTGAAGGATCTGCGCTGCTCAACGGTCCCTAGGCATCGTAAATGACCGGGGTGGTGCTTGTGTCGAAGCTGTCGAACAGCGGGTCGTCAATCACGCCGTCGTCGTCGGTGAACGCCAGCGTGTACTCCAGGTTGACGGTACCGGTGTTGATCGTTTCGCCTACCGTCAACACCTGGGTCCACAGACCGAAGCCCATGCCCATGACGGCGACGGCGCTGGTCAGGACCATCAACACGATTCCTAATTTCGCAAAACCTTTGTGCATTGCCTGTCCTCCTCTGTTTGACGGTTTCTAGCCCGCCAATAACGATGCTCCCTGACGGCGCCAATGACGCGATTTCGCCGCGCTGCCATAATGGATCAGCCCCATGCAGTGACTGCAACACTCATCAGTCCCCTTGCGATGAATGCCGGCCATCTCTGCCAAGCCAACCCGTCGATCCTCGACTGCCCTTAACAGGCGATGTCACACGCCGATTACGGCTGCGAGCCGTGGCCGGTCACCCGCGACGTCAAGACCAGTTCATGGATGACGCCGTCGATCGGGTCGACACCGGCTCCATTCCATTCAAGAACAACATGGTGAACATTGCGGTGAAAATGAGGTATACGTTTGGTGAGGACAAAGAATTCAGGCGAGACGGCTTGGCATCCGGACACCAATTCTGGCGCCGCGACCGTGGGTGGGACGATGTGTGGCGGCGGGATGTCTGGGTGAACGACGGCGCACATCGAGCGTGGCGCTCAGCAGCGGCGGTAAGGGTCGGGTACAGATGTACGCAGGCGCGAGGCGGATCGGTGTCGAGATCGGGGGGTGAAGCCTTAGACGAGTGAGGCGGGTCGACCTATGCTGAGGCCGAGTTACTTGCTCGAACGGCGATAGCCATTGTGCGGCCGGACCGCGTCATGCCTCCCGGAGCAGGCGACGGAGCCTTCCAAGGACCGGAGGTATAGCGATCGACAGGATCAGGACACCAACGGATGTCAGCACTATAGCGCCGCCCGCGGCAACGTTCGTGTAGAACGCGATGGTCAATCCCGCGAGCGCGCTGCCCACGCCAACAGCGACACCGCCTAGAAGGGCGACCTTCAATCCGGTCGCGAATCTCAGGCTGACCATCACTGGCACCACGATCAGAGCGCCCACCAAGAGCACTCCCACGACCCGCATCGAAAGCGTGATTGTCGCTCCGGTTAGGATGGCCAACGCCAGGTTGACTCGGAACACGTGCACGCCGTTGGACCTTGCCAGATCGGTGTCGAACGAGCTCTGCGACAGCTCCGAGTAGAACGCCAGGACGAAGCCGACGACGATCACGGTCAAACCCGCCAGAAGCCATAGATCGGTCGAGGTCACCGTAAGGATGCTTCCGAACAGATACGCGAACAGATCGACGTTGAATCCCTCGGCAAGGCTGATGACGACGACTGCGACGGCCAATGCCGAGTACAGGACCACTGCCAGAGCGGCGTCGCCGGGCATCCACCTTCGGAGCCGGACTGTTTCGATCGCGACGGCCGCCACCGCGGTTGCGCCGAGTCCCGCGATCGGCGGGTACGTTCGCGTCAACAGGCCTATCGCCACTCCGGTGAGGGCGACATGGGATAGGCTGTCGGAGATCATTGCGAGCCTTCGCAGGACGAGGAACAGACCGAGCGCGGGGGCAAGCCCTCCGACAAGAACTCCGCCTATGAAGGCCTTGATCATGAAGTCGTACTGAAAAATCTCAGGCATCGGTTCTCCGGCTCACTCCAACGTTAGCGATGTTCATGCATCAGATCGTGTAGCAGCACGTCCATTGGCAGGCCGTAGAGATCGGATATCTCTTTTTGCGTCATATGATGAGGGGGGCCGTGGAACACCACGGTGCGGTTGATGCAGGCAACTGTTTTCGCCTCCCGAAGAACGGCGCCGATATCGTGAGACACCATAACGATGGTGATCCCCTGTTCGGCGTTCAGCCGCCTCAACACGGAGTAGAGTTGCTCCTGACCCGCGGCATCGACGCCGGCTTCGGGCTCGTCCAGCATGAGCAATTTCGGTCGTCTGACGAGGCTCCGGGCGATCAGCGCGCGCTGTTGCTGGCCCACCGATACGGCCGAAATCCGGCGGTCCGCCAGATCCTCGATGCCAACGACCTCGAGGCTCCGCTCCACCACTTCCTGACGACCGCGCCTCCAGAATCCGAAAGGATCGAACCCCTTATAGAGGCCATGCGCAACAATCTCCCGCACCGTCGCCGGAAACTGTGTGTGGATGCCGTCCATCGTTTGCGGCACGTATCCGACCATGTCCCACCGGTCGAACTTGGCCGCGGGCACGCCGAACAGCCGGATCTCCCCTGCCGTCGGATTCGCCAGACCCAATGCGAGCCGGACGAGGGTCGTCTTCCCGCTGCCGTTGGGGCCCATCACGGCGAAGAAGTCGCCTTCCTCGACAGTGAAACTCACGTTCGAGAGCGCGTCGACCGACCCGTACCGGTACGTAACGTTGCTGAACTCCAGGCAGCTTGAGTCTAGGGACGCCTTCGGTTGTGTCACGGGCACTCCAATGCCGTTCGCAGCGATGTCAGGTTCTCTCTCATTATGTCCAGGTAGGTGTCACCCTCCGACGCCTGGTTCGGAGTCAAAGATTCGAGAGGGTGCAATTTCAACACCTCCACGTCGATCTCCGCGGCGATCGTTTCGGGCAAACCGCGGGTCGACATGGTTTCGGACATCACATATTTCACGCCCGTCGATTTGATGTCTTGGGTTAGCTGCGCGAGCTTAGCTGGCGACGGCTCGGCCTCAGGGGTCAGTCCTGACACGGACACTTGCACCAGCGCGTACCTGGCCGCCAGGTGACCGAAAGCCGCGTGCGACGTCACGAACGTGCTTAGCCCGCAATCGTCCAGACCGGCTACGAACTCGTCATGGAGCGCGTCCAAGTCCGCCAGCGCCGATTCGGCGTTCTGCCGGAACTCCGTCGCATGGGACGGCGCGACAGTCGACAGCGTTTCGTCGATGGCCAACACCTGCTCTCGGGCCAACAGCGGGTCCAACCAGAAATGAGGATCCGAGACCTCTGAGCGTTCGGCCAGAGCCAATCCAAGCTCCACCACTGCTATCTCGGGATCATCCAAACTCGATATTGCTCTGTCCATCCACGGCTCGAATCCGAGTCCGTTGTAGATGACGAGGTCAGCCTTGCTCATGAGACGCATGTCTCCCGTCAAGGGCTCAAAGTCGTGGGCTTCGACGCCCGGCCCGACGAGGTTGACGACGTCGACGAGGTCGCCGCCAACGCGGGTCGTGAAGTATTCCAGCGGATACAGCGTGGTCACGACCAGCAGCTCTCGGTCGTTCTGCCCTGAGTCGACGTCCGACGACCCGCATGCCGCGGCCGAAAACACCGCGAACGAAATACACGCGAGCGTGAAGCGGAGAGTGAATCCTCGCTTATTGATACGATGTCTCAATATCGGCCAAAGTCCGATGATCGTTGACTTCCATGTGGTCATATCAATCTCCCGAGGTGGAAATGCAATCCTGGCAGAGAATGTCGAATTCGATGCGATGGCCGAGAATCTCGCCGTTCACTTCGCCTCCGATGGCCCTGACCAGGCGCTCGATGGTCGAATCGCGAAACTCGCCGACCGTGCCGCATCGGACGCAGACGGTGTGGTGGTGGTGCTCGTATCGCGCCAAGCTGTATTTCGTGGTGCCGTCTCGCAACGCCAGCTTGCAGACCACACCCGCTTCGAGCAGGAGGCGGATCGTGCGGTAGACGGTCGCCCTCCCGACCCCTGGCAACTCAGCGTTGATCTCCTCGGCGCCAAATCCGTCGGATTTGCGATCCAACAAATCGACGACTTGTCGTCGGGCCTGGGTAATACGCAATCCCATGTCCTCGATGACTGCCGTTAGGTCTCGCTGGAGGTTCGTACTCTGATAATTGATACTTAGTCTCACTTGCTAGCCGCCAACGACGGCGCGGCAATCTCGTGAATAGAGATATAGTATCATTTGGCGCCATACATCGCAACTCGGACTCGCATACCGATTGAGCATTTCGGCAAACTTGGAGAGCGAGTGTTACAGGAGATCGAACCTCGATATTTTGCGCCGAGTTCGGTTTGTCGGCGTCGACTCACGCTGCTACGATACCGCCATCATCCAATCTCGCGACAGATAGGAGAGCCGCAAATGACTTCAGCTAAACTATTCGCCGACACCGTTTTCAAGGGCGCCAACATCGTGACCGTGGACCCCGCCCGCCCACGCGCGGAGGCGTTGGCTATCCGCGACGGCCTCTTCGTCGGAGTCGGGAGCGACCACGACATAGAAGGCCTGATCGGCTCCGGCACGACGGTCCGAGACATGCGGGGCAAGACAATCATCCCAGGCCTCATCGACGCCCACATCCACGTCTTGAGCTCGGGTACGAGGCATGTCATGGCGGCGGACTGCGATCAGCGCAGTATCGCCGACATCCAGGCGGTCCTCAGGGAGCGTGTCACAGACGCAGATCGAGGGGATTGGATACAGGGATTCAAGTTCGACGACACCAAGACGCGAGAGTCACGATTCCTCAACAAAGCCGACCTTGATGCGGTCACGACTGAATTGCCGATCATGGTCTCGCACCGGGCGGGGCATGTGTACTATCTCAACACGCTGGCGCTGGAGGCGGCCGGGTACAACAACGAAAGCGACGACCCGCCGGGAGGCCGCCTTGGCCGTGACCCCGCGACCGGTGAGCTGGACGGCGTCATATACGAGCGCGCCATCGAGCCTCTTCGCGCTTCGCTGCCCCAGGTAACCGCCGAGACGAGGCGCCAGGGACTCAAAACGATCTGCGAGATGCTAGGGGCCGCCGGACTGACCTCCGTTCACGACGCGATGGTGTCGAACCTGGAGATAGGTTCGTATCAGGAAGGCCGCGACAACGGCGATCTGACCCTGAGAGTCTACATGCTGGCGGGTCGAGCCCACTTCCCTGCCCTGCGCGACGCGGGAATGAAGTCAGGCTTCGGCGACAACCGGCTGCGGCTTGGCGGCATCAAGATGGTGTCGGACGGCGCCATCGCGGCCCGAACGGCGTATCTGTCCGAGCCGTACGTGGACTCGCACGACCATGGCATCCTGGCCATGACTCCAGAGGAGACCGAGGACGCGGTCATGGAGATGCACCGGGCGGGGTTCCAGGTGTGCATCCACGCGAACGGAGACCTGGCCATCGACATGGTGCTGACGGCGTACGACAAGGCGCAATCCGCGCATCCGCGCCCCGATCCCAGACACCGGATCGAACACTGCACGCTGGTGAACCCCGACCTGCTGGGCCGGATGAACCGGCTCGGGACCATCGCCACGCCGTTCTGCACATACGTCTACTATCACGGCGAGAAGATGCGGTTCTACGGCGAGGACCGACTTCAGTGGATGTTCGCTCAGAGGTCGTTCATCGATTCCGGAGTCGTGTCCACGGGCGCGACCGACTATCCTCCCGGACCGTTCGAGCCGCTCATGGGCATCCAGAGTTGCGTCACGCGAACCGACATGAACGGCAAGCTCTGGGGCCCCGACCAGCGCATCACAATCGACGAAGCATTACGCCTCTACACCCAGAACGGCGCGTACGCTTCTTTCGAGGAGGACGTCAAAGGCTCGATCCAAGCCGGCAAGCTGGCCGATCTCGTGGTCCTGAGCGAAGACATCACCAGCGTCGACCCGTTCACGATCAAAGACATACAAATCGAGGAGACGATTGTCGGCGGGAAGGCGATCTACCAGGCGTAGGCGAACGACGAACGGAGACCGCCGCCGTTCGAGCCGATGAGAGCGTTCAGTGGAGGTGGACCGTCCCTGCCGTCCCGTCCACGGTGACGGTCTGGCCGTCTTCTATCGTCTTGGTGGCGTGGCCGGTCATGAACACCGCCGGAATCTTGTACTCACACGCCACGACGGCGGCGTGCAGAAGCACGTTGCCCCCGTCCAGCACCAGTCCGCCGATGACCGGGAACAACGGGGTCCACATCGGACCCGCGTTGTATGACACCAGAATCTCGCCTGGTTTCAGATCCGGCACCACTTCTGTGTTCGGGACAATCCTTGCGATCCCCGTAACCGTCCCGGCTGAGGCCGGGGCGCCGGTCAGCGTGGACACGCCGGTTAAGTCGACTTCGGGCTTAGCGGTTAGCGACACGCCGTCGGAGTCTCCGCTGACTGACGCGGGAGGATTCAGCTTCTCTCGGAACTTGTGAAGAAGCTTTCTCACACGCACTAATTCCTTGTAATCGAAAGCGTTAACGTCTGTCAGCGCTTCTTGAAGCTCCTCCAACTTGATGAAGAACACATCTTCGCGCCCCTCGATGACTCCTGCTTCATGAAGGCGTTTTGCCGCCTCCAGGCATGGAAGTCGCAGGAGGGCGACGATAGTCTGGTCGAGGTGGAAATTGTGATCTTCTTGTTCCGCGTTCGTCTTCCTGGCAAGCGACAGTTCTTTGTCGAAGCGGGCTCGCTTGGCCTCGTCATCGCCAATCGCCTCGTACGCCTCTTCGATCACCGCGAGCGCCTCCGCGGGAACGCTGTAGACATTGGCTTCGAAAACGTCATCATCGAGCGAGAGATACCGCGAGATGATGCTCAGCACGATGCTCGGATCATCCCACCAGGTCGGATAAGAGAGTGAACTGTGCGACCCGAACCCGGCGCCGGACTTGTAGCCGAACTCTTCGATGAACTCATCGAGTTCTCGCGCAAAATCTTTGGCATTCGGGTTGGCGTGGAGGGCGCCGCGCAACTCGACCGGGGCGACCGAACCGAACAGGTCTGAAATCTCGCGGGACGACTTGACGATCCGAGCCAACCGGGTGATCTCGTTGATCGTCTCAGTGGACTTGTTCGGTCCGAGCGTAGCCGTCAAACCTTTGACCTGGCTGTCAATTCCCGTTAGGGCCAAGAATGCATCTGCCCAATGTGCCCATGCTTCACGTCCACCTCTTATCCAGTGAAGCGCCCAGTACTCCGCGGCTTCACGCAGCACGTCGTCTATGTGCTCGATCAGCGCGGTGTTTGTGGCGCCTGGCAGGTCGAACGCCTTCAGCCTGCGATTGGTGGAGTCTATGTACGGAAATTGGTGCTCCAACCAAATCGTGCTGCCTATTTCCCAAACGCCCTCGAGCCTGTCCCGGAACTCCTTGCGACGTTCCGCGAGTACCTCGGGCGTGCCGTCTATTGGGGCAACTCTCTCGAACGGGTAACCGTTGAACATTCGATGGTCGTTCGCAAGCGGTCCGCCGCCGATACGGGAAAACCCTTCCATGCGCGCCACGTAAAACATGTGGTCGCGGAACTCGTCCAATGGGAGCACGGGTCGGGGCTCGCGTTGCGGCGGCGAAATCCAAGTGACCTTGCTATCGGCCTCGCTGTCCCAAAACACAGGGAACTCGTTCAGACCGGTGATGGGCCTCGCCTGCACCACGTGGAACCGCTCGCCGTCATGGCTCCACTCGATGTCTTGGGGGGGCGCCGTAGATCTCCTCGATGGACACCGCGAGCCCGTGCAGTTCTCGCAGTTGGGCATCAGTCAAGCTCGGCTCTTGTTGGCGCTCAATGGGCACGTCGGCAGCCTGTGTGCCCGAGCCTACCGCGTATTCGATTAGACGCCGTTTGACCTGCACCGAACGATGCTTGACCGCTGCAGTTTCTCTGTCGAGCACGAACGAGTCAACCTCGACCGATCCCTCTACGACGCCTTCGCCGAGACCGAAACTGGCATTCACCACCATCTCGGTCAGGTCACCGGAGACCGGATTGACGCTAAACAGCACTCCCGATGCCTTCGACCGGACCATCTGCTGCACGACGACCGCCATGGCGACATCGAATTGGTCAATCCCGTTGGAGTGCCGATAGTGAATCGCCTCCGGGTTCCATAACGACGCCCAACAGCGCTTGATATGGTCGATCAGATCGTCTTCGCCTCTCACGTTCATGTAAGAGTCGTACTGGCCCGCGAAGCTGGCCTGCCGCATGTCTTCAGCCGTCGACGACGACCGAACCGCCACGGGCAATTCCGCCGCCCCGGAGTCCCGGCTCAACCGGCTGTACGCGTCAGAGACCTGATTTCGAAACTCGGCTGAAACCGGCGCGTCCAAGAACAGGGCTTTGAGATTGGAAGTCCGAGCGTTCAGCGCTTGAATATCTCCAAGAGACACTTGATCCAACCATCTCTCAATCTCAAGCGCCAATCCGTTTCCGGTGACGAATTGCCGGTACGCCGACACGTCGACGCAGAATCCGGGAGGCACGCGCAACCCTTTCCGCGTCAGTAATCCGAGGTTGGCGCCTTTGCCTCCCACACGATCGCCGTGCTCAGCATCCGTCTCGTGAAATCGGTGAACATACATGGATGACTCCTCCCTGCGCCGCTCTGGACTCTCGCATCAATCTTAGTCGATCTCAAAACCACATCGCGAGCATTGTCTATCCAGAGAACCCCCCAAAACCGATGCGAACGATTGTAAAGGAATGCAGGAACGCGGTCAAACGCGTTGGCGAGTCTAGTGAGTCTTCTAGTAACATGCCGACCGAAGGGCCACCGGATCGGGCCCCGCTAGGCATCTCGCACCGATTTCGCTTCGGTTGCGTCTAATGCAGTAATGGATCCAAGTTGGGAGGCTCCCCCAAAATGTCCGAACTCACAGATTTTCGAGTGGCCAAAGACGAATTCTTCCGCGAGGACCAACAAGCTCCGCTAACCGGTGATAAGCAACAGGGCTTCGGCGGCTTACACTATTTCGAAGAGAACGAAGCTCTCGCACTGGTTGTCGCTCCGGAGAAATTGGATGACGGCGAGGTTGTCGAAGTTCAGACCAGCACCGGCGACGTTGCCCGCTACACGCGATGGGCTCGGATCTCGTTCGACGTGGACGGCGAACGCGCCAGTTTGACGCTCTTCAGGGACGCGGAGGAAGACGGCGGTGAGCTGTTCCTGCCGTTCGCAGACGGCACCAGCGGCAAAGAGACTTATGGCGCCGGGCGCTATCTCGAGGTCCAGCAAATGCACGACGGCAGATTATTGGTTGACTTCAACTACGCCTACAATCCATACTGCGCCTACAACGAAGGGTGGAGCTGCCCGCTCACGCCATTCGAAAATCGCATAGCCCCCGCGATCCGAGCCGGAGAGACCAACTTCAAGTAGCGGTCTTGTCCGCATGCTGGAGTCGACCTCGGGTGCGGGCGGCGTCAGGAGTGTCGTTTCGTGCCGGACAAGATCAACCGTCAGATCGTTCTCGCCTCCCGCCCTGTCGGATACCCAAGGGAATCCGATTTCAAGCTCGTGGAGACGGAGTTCCCACGGCCCGCCGAGGGCGAACTCGTAGTCCGAGCAATCTGGCTCTCGCTCGACCCATACATGCGCGGCAGGCTGAATGACGTTCAGTCGTACGCCCCAGCCGTCGAGATCGGCGGAGTCATGGTCGGCGGCGTGGCCGGCGAGGTGGTCGAGTCGAGAACGCCCGCGTTCCAGGTCGGCGACATCGTCCAAGGCCCGTTGGGCTGGCAGGAGTACGCGGTCTCGGACGGCCGCAATCTGGGGATAGTCGACCGATCGCTCGGACCGTTGTCCACGTCCATGGGCGTGCTCGGGATGCCGGGAATGACCGCCTATTTCGGGCTGCTGGATGTAGGCAGCCCCGAGCCTGGCGACACCGTGGTCGTATCCGCGGCGTCAGGGGCCGTGGGCCAGGTCGTCGGACAGGTCGCCAGGATCATGGGATGCAATGTCGTCGGGATCGCCGGCACGCCGGAGAAGACCGACTTCCTGATCAACGACCTCGGATTTGACGCAGCGATCAACTACAAGACGGACAACCTCGAGTCCGCTCTGGACGCGACGTGCCCCGACGGTGTGGACGTCTACTTCGACAACGTCGGCGGAGACATCACCGACGCGGTGCTCGAACGAATCAACACCGGCGCCCGCATCTCGGTCTGCGGACAGATCTCGCAGTACAACCTGGAGGAGCCGGAGCTGGCGGCCCGCAACCTGCGCCTGTTGATCGTCAACCAGGCCAGGATGGAGGGCTTCCTCGTAACGAAATTCGCGGCCCGTTTCGACGAAGCCCGCAAACGCATGTCCAAATGGATGGCTACCGGACAGCTACGATACCGCAAGGACGTGGTCGAAGGTCTGGAGAACGCCCCCCGAGCGCTCATCGGCATGATGACGGGTGAGAACTTCGGCAAGCTGCTGGTCAAGGTGTCCGACGAATAGCCTGTCAGCGCCGAAAGATCGGAAACTGAAAAGGAGCCCGGCGCCGAGGCGCGGACTCCTTTTGCTGTCGTCTGTGCTCGTAGCTTGGCTGCTACGCCCGATTCTTCCCGGACATCGCCTCCGCGATCGCTTTCGGACTCATCGGCAGCGCTTCCATGCGTGCGCCCGTGGCATGGTACACAGCATTAGCGACCGCGGCCATCGGAGGCACGATGCAGACTTCGCCCACGCCTCTGACGCCGTATGGATGCAGCGGGTTGGCGACCTCGACGATGACCGTGTCGATGAGCGGCAGGTCCAACGATGTGGGCATCCTGTAATCCAGGAAGCTGGCGTTCAACATCTGGCCGTCATCGCTCATGAAATACTCTTCGTTCAGCGCCCAACCGATTCCCTGAGCCGCGCCGCCTTGGAGTTGACCTTCCACGTAGCTCGGGTGGATTGCTTTGCCCGCGTCCTGTATCACCGTGTAGCGAAGGACCGTGACTTTTCCGGTTTCCGGGTCGACCTCGACGTCCGCGATGTGAACGCCGAACGCGCTGCCGGCGCCGGGCGGGTTCATGTTGGCCTTGCCGACGACCGGGCCGCCTGTGCGCCTGGTCTGTCGAGCGATCTCGGCAAACGTCGCGTTGAGTTCGCTGTCCGACTTGTGCTTGAAAACTCCGTCCACCAGCTCGATCTCGTCCGCGTCGCGCTCCCAGATCAAGGCTGCGCGTTCGATCATCTGCCGTTTGACGTCTTGGGCTGCCTCGTAGGACGCCCATCCGGTCTTGAACGCAGCGCCGCTGCCGCCGGTGACCGAGGAATAGCCAATGGTGTTGGTGTCGCCAATCTGGGGATTGACCGTCTCCACGGGTATGCCCAACACCTCAGCCAACTGCTGAGCAGCCACGGGCCTGAGTCCTCCGATGTCGACGGACCCGATGGTGAGGTTGACGCCGCCGTCGTCGTTGACCATGGCCGTGGCGCACGCTTCGCCCGAGCCGTTCATCCAGAACCCTGCCGCGACTCCCCTGCCGCAGTTCGCTCCGTCAAGAGGCGCGTTGTAGTGATCGTGGTCTTTGGCGGCCTGGTAGGTCTCGACGGCCCCGATCCTGGGATTGGCCATGCCGGTGATGCGCCGAGTGCCTTCTTTCGCCGCATTGCGGAGCCTGAACTCCATTGGGTCCACGGAGAGTTTCTCACAGATCTCGTCGATCACGGACTCAACCGCGAAGGCGCCTTGAGGCGCTCCCGGCGCTCGATACGCGTTGGTCTTCGGCTTGTTGTTGACCACGTCGTAGGCGTCGATGGAGAGATTTTCGATATCGTAAGGCGAGAACATGCACACAGCAGCCGCACCGACGGGAGAGCCGGGGAACGCGCCAGCTTCGAACCGAAGGTCCGCGTAGCCCGCCGCGATAACGCCGTCGTTCGTGGCGCCTATCTTCACTTTCATGTACGTGCCGGACGTCGGGCCCGAGGCCTCCAGCACGTCCGAGCGCGACATGGTCACCTTTACGGGTTGGCCGGTCTTCCTGGAGAGAAGCACGGCCACGGGCTCGAGGTAAATTGTTGTCTTGCCCCCGAATCCGCCGCCGATCTCCATCGGCACGACCTTGATGTCGACTTCGGACAGCTCCAGCACGGACGCGGTCTCGCCGCGCATGCCGAAGTGCCCTTGCGAGCTGCACCAGATCGTCACCTTGTCTTGCGGCGTCCACCAAGCAGTGGCGGTGTGCGGCTCGATGTAGCCCTGGTGTACGGTCTGGGTTCGGAACTCGCGTTCCACGACAACGTCAGCCGCCGCAAACCCCTTCTCGATGTCGCCGAGGTTCATTTCGTTGTGGTTGGCGACATTGTTTTCGAACTCGTCGTGAAGCAACGCGGCGCCTTGCGCCATGGCCGCTCCGACATCGTTCAAAGCCGGCAAGATCTCGTATTCCACGTCGATCAGACCCGCGGCTTCATCGGCCGCTTGAGGACTCAAAGCGGCCACGGCTGCGATAGCATGACCCCTGTAAAGGACCTTGTCTCGCGCCATGAGGTTGGCGCTCTGCCTTCGGAGGTTAGGCCGAACGTCATCGCCGTCGAGACTCGGGAAATCCGCCGACGTGACCACGGCCCTCACTTCCGGATGAGACTCCGCCCGGCTCGTGTCGATCGACTTGATTCGGGCGTGAGCGTGGGGGCTTCTCAGAACCTTGCCGTGCAGCATTCCGGGCAGGTTCATGTCCGCGCCGTAGAGCGCTTTGCCAGTAACCTTGTCGTACCCGTCATGGCGAATCGGACGACCGCCGACAGTCTTGAATTCTTGGTTTGACAGCACGATATTCGATGCCATTTGCCAGATGACCTCCGCCACTATTTTGAAACTCGGGCAATTGTAGCATAACGCCTGAGCGCGGCTTTTCCGCCCTCAGGCTGTGTGTTATACTGCGCTAGCTAATTTACGCCTGCGACTCAGCAGCCTTGCCTCGGCGGTCTGTTGTTTACGGCGACTGGCTTGCAAAGGATCGACCATGGCGGACAACGTCAGATTTATTCCCGGCGGCACTGTTACATCGTCGAAGGGGTACCGCGCCGGTGGAACTTACGCCGGACTGAAATCCCAGGGTCCGGATGTGTATGACCTCGGCATCTTGGTTTCTGACGGACCTGCTTCGGTTGCGGGGACGTTCAGCCGCAACAAGATTCTGTCCCCTTCGGTGACAGTCACCAAAGAAAAGTCCGCCAACGGCTCCGCTCGCGGGGTCGTGGCGAACAGCGGTTGCGCCAACTGCGCCGTGGGCAAGCAAGGCTACACCGACGCAATGGAGATGACCGCCCTGGCAGCCGAATATGCCGGCGTCGAAGCGGACGAGATGTTGGTCGGCAGCACCGGAATGATCGGCGTCGAACTGCCGATGGCGTTGGTGCGCAAAGCCGTCGGGACCATCGAGTTGACGAACGACGGCGGAGAGAACTTTGCCCGTTCGATCATGACCACGGATTCACGGGTCAAGACAGCCGCGGTGACGTTCTCCGCAGGCGGGGTTGAGTCGACGATCGGCGGCGCCGCCAAGGGCGTGGGCATGATCCATCCCGACATGGCGACTATGCTGTGCTTCCTCTCGTCGGACGCAGCGGTCGAGCCGGGGTTCCTCCGGACGGCGCTCTCCAGCGCCGTCGGCCTCAGCTTCAACATGATAGACATTGACGGAGACCAGAGCACCAACGACACGGTGTTGCTGTTCGCCAACGGCGCAGCCGGCGGCGAACAGATTGGCGCTGGATCGGATTCAGCATCCGTTTTCCAAGAAGCCCTCAACGAAATCTGCATCCATCTCGCCAAAGAGATGGTCCGCGACGGCGAGGGCGCCGAGCGTATTTTCGAGGTTACCGTCGACGGGGCGGCCTCCGTCGACGACGCCAGAGTCGCCGCCAGGGAGATCGCGTCGTCCAACCTGGTCAAAGCGATGGTGCACGGCCGGGACCCGAACTGGGGCCGCATAATGATGGCGTTGGGCAAAAGCGGCATCGACATCGACGAGTCCAAGATCGACATCTACATCAACGGCATCCACATAGTTCATGACGGCATCGCGATACCCTATTCAGCCGATGCGGTGATCGCCGGGATGGGCGCTCCGGAAATCAGCTTCCGAGTTTCCGTTGGCGTAGGCGATTCAGATGCGACCGGCTGGGGTTGCGACCTGACCGAGGAGTACGTAACGTTCAACTCGGCGTACAGCACCTAGGCTGGCGTGACGACGACACTCGCTCTGATTCCGTGACGATGCTCGAAAGAAACAACGCTTCGCGGTCAGCGAACAACCAATGACAAAGGAGCCCTTCCCTCATGGGACGACCGTAGTCAAGATCGGCGGCAGCACACTCGGTGAACACGACACAACCATTTCGGATCTCGTCGAGCTCCAAAAGGAAGGTCTCAACCCCGTCGTCGTTCACGGCGGCGGCAAAGTCATCACCGACTGGATGGCTAAACAGGGTGTCCGACCGGTGTTCAAAGACGGGCTCAGGGTGACGGACGCTGACAGCTTGAAGATCGTAGTAGCCGTGCTGGCGGGGTTGGTCAACAAGGAATTGGTGGGATCATTGGAAGGCGCGGGCGGCAGGGCGATCGGCGTCAGTGGCGCCGACGGTGGGATACTGAAAGCCACGATCAAGAATCCCGACTTGGGCTACGTCGGCTCTGTCTCCAGCGTGGACCCCAGGCCGATACATGCGATCCTCGCGGAGGGCTGCATTCCGGTAATCGCTCCGGTCGCCATCAACTGGTCCGACGATCCGGAACAGCGGGGAACGCTTCTCAATGTTAACGCGGACACCGTTGCCGGTGAGATAGCGATGGCTCTGAATGCCGAGAGGTTGGTCTTCCTTACCGATGTCGAAGGTGTGCTCGACAGGTCCAAGCGGTTGATCCCGCGGCTTACGCAACGGCAAGCCGCGCAACTCATGGGCTCCAACGTGATCGCCGGCGGCATGATTCCCAAGATCGAAGCGTGTCTGCACGCCCTCCAAGACGGGAGTGTGTCCCAGATCATCGACGGACGTAAGACCGGAGCCCTCCGCCAATCATTAAATGGAATCCCAATCGGAACCAGAATCGGTTAGGTGATAAATGGCCGAAAACTTCGATCGTAACGGGGGTGACACCCCACAGGTGACGCTTCCGCAAATCCCGACGAACTACGGCCCGCTGCTGAAGTGGGCTGGGGTCGTCTTGGGCGTGGTGTTGGTGTTCGCTCTCGTCTCGTTCAGCCGAGGCGTGTACACGGACATGCTGTGGTTCGACGCTCTCGGTTTCAAGGGCGTGTACACGAAAGTGCTCACCACCAAGATCGCGCTGTTTTTCGCGGGCGCCTTCATATTCGCGATCCCGGCCGCCGTGAGCTTCTGGGTGGGGTTCAGGTACACGGCCGGAGAGACCACGCTGCCCATACCGCCTGAGCTCGCGGAAGTGCTCCAGAAAGCGGTCAAGTGGGGAGCGGTCGTCGCGGTCATCGTCCTCAGCCTGGTATTTGGGTCGATTTTGGCGTCTCATTGGGAGCTGTTCCTCAGATTCGCCAACTCCGTACCTTTCGCCGTCGACGACCCTGTTTACGGTCGCAACGTCGGCTTCTTCATGTTCGACCTGCCGATGATATCATTCTTCCAGGGGTGGGTGCTCGGCGTGATCATCGTCACGTTGATAGGCACCGCGGCCCTGCAATTCATCAATTTCAATCTCAAAGGGCAGAAGTTCGAACTCACAACGCCTGTCAAGGTTCAGCTGTCCGTGCTGGGCGCCGCGATCATGTTCATCGTCGCGTGGGGACATTGGATCGACCGCTGGGAGTTGGTTCTGTCCGACCAGGGCGCCGCCTTCGGTGCGGCGTACACGGACCTGAATGCACGGAAACCGGCGCTGATGATCCTGACCATGGTGGCCAGCGCGGCCGGCATTCTCATGCTGGTCAACGCCTATTTCAAAGGCTTGCGACTACTGATTGGCGCGGTTGCGTTGTGGTTGGTGCTCGCGGTCTTGTTGGGCGCGGCATGGCCAGCCTTGATGCAGCGGTTCACCGTTACTCCGAACGAATTCGTACGCGAGGAAGAGTACATCCGGCGCAACATCGAGTTCACTCGAACGGCTTTCGCCCTGGACGGGATAACCGAAGATTTCTTCCCCGCGGAGACTGAGGTCACCTCCGATTTGATCAGGAGAAACTCCCAAACGATCAACAACATCAGACTGTGGGACGATCGACCGCTGTCCAGCGTCTACAGACAAATTCAGATTATCCGGCCGTACTACGACTTCAGGAATGCCGATGTGGACCGATACAGCCTCAAAGGCGAGTACCGGCAGGTGCTGCTCTCGGCCCGCGAGGTTGCGCCTGAGAGGCTTGAACCGGAGTCCCAGACTTGGGTCAACCGCAAGCTTACCTACACCCACGGCATCGGCGTGGCCATGAGTCCGGCCACCGAGTTTACCTTGGAGGGCAGGCCTGAGTTCTTTGCGCAGGACATACCTGCAGACGGAGTGCTCCCGATCAGCCTGCACGGACCGACGGGAGAACCGGACCTGGTAGTCGCGAACCCGCGCATTTACTACGGCGAAAACACCGTGGACAGCGTGATCGTCAACACAAAGACCCAAGAACTCGACTACCAGACCAAAGACGAGCTGTTTTTCACAAGCTACACCGGCACCGGCGGCGTTGGCCTAAGCTCTTACTGGAGAAAGCTAGCCTATGCCTGGCAGTTTGGGGACGTCAACATCCTCATCAGCGGAGAGATAACATCCGATAGCCTGCTCCAGTACCGCAGATCAATCCACGAACGGATCGAGACCGTGGCCCCGTTCCTCGTCCTCGACGAAGACCCGTACATCGTCGCCACCGAGGAAAGCCTTGTGTGGATGCAAGACGCGTACACGATCAGCGACCAGTATCCGTACTCCGATCCGACCGGCGAGCCTCTGGTGTCGACGTTCAACTACATGCGAAACAGCGTGAAGATCACCGTCGACGCGTACGACGGGACGGCCAAGTTCTACATTTGGGATGAGAACGACCCGGTCATCCAGACATACAAAAAGATATTCCCCGACCTGTTCGAACCGTCGGATTCCATGCCCCAGGGTCTCAGAGACCATGTGCGCTACCCATTGGACTACTTCACCATCCAGGTGGAGAAATACATCAAGTACCACATGCAAGAGCCGAAGAACTTCTACAACAACGAAGACCTCTGGGCGACCCCTAACGAGAAGGTCGGTCAGACCGAAGACCTGCAACCCGTGGAGCCTTATTACGCAATCATGAAGCTCCCCGGCGAAGACACTGAGGAGTTCGTCCTCTTGTTCCCGTATACGCCAAACCAGCGCCAAAACCTAATCGGGTGGCTGGCCGCCCGCAGCGACGGCGAGCAGTACGGCAAGATTCAGGCGTTCAACTTCCCCAAGGACCGGCAGGTGGACGGGCCGGAGCAGTTGGAGGCGCGGATTGACAACGACCAGGACATTTCCGCCTGGTTCACATTGCGCTGCGCGGAAGGCTCCATTTGCATCAGGGGCAACCTACTCGTAATACCCATCGAGAACAGCGTCCTGTATGTCGAGCCGGTGTATATCCAGGCTGAAGGGATCCAGTTCCCAGAGCTAAAACGGGTCATACTCGGCACCGCCAAGAAAGTGGTGATGGAGGACTCGCTGGCACTGGCGCTGACGGCCTTGACCGGTGACCGATCCTTTGCCGCCGCCGAGGCGGCGGGCGATGCCGTAGGCTCGACTCCGACAACGCCGGCCCCGGTGACCACGCCTGGCCAGCCGCGACCTGAGCCCGCCGACTCGATCCAAGGACAGATCGTGGTGGTGGGCGACGCAATCGAAGGCATCAAGATTGACATAGCTCTTCTAGAAGAGGCGCTCGAGCGCCTCCAAGAATTGACCGGGGGTGAATAACGTGACCAGCAGAGAATGGATGGACGTCGAAAGCAAATACTACATGTTCCTCGTGCGCAGGCAGCCCGTCGTCATCGAACGGGGCGAGGGCACCCGCGTCTGGGACGTCGATGGCAAAGAGTATCTGGACTTCACGTCCGGATGGGCGGTGAACAACGTCGGCCACGCCAATCCGGCGGTCGCCAACGCTATCGCCGAACAGGCGAAAACCCTTCTCCAGACGTCGAACCAGTTCTACACGGTGCCGCAGCTCAAGCTCGCCGAGATTCTCGTCGAGAACAGCGCCATGGACAAAGTGTTCTTCTGCAACAGCGGCACGGAGGCGAACGAGGGCGCAATCAAACTGGCCCGGAGGTACGGCGCCACCCGCCGAAACGGAGCGTTCGAGATCATCACCGCCCTCAACTCGTTCCACGGCAGGACGATGATGAACGTCGCGGCGACCGGCCAGCCTCACTATCAGGAGCTGTTCCAGCCGATCCCGCCGGGATTCTCGCACGTACCGTTTGACGACATCGAAGCTCTCAAGGGCGCGGTCACCGACCGCACAGTCGCCATCATGCTCGAACCTGTGCAGGCCGAGGGCGGCGTGAACATTCCGTCGGAAGGCTATCTGCAGAACGTTCGCGATTTTTGCGACGAGAACGAGCTGCTGCTCATCTTCGACGAAGTTCAGACCGGACTCGGTCGTCTGGGCACGCTGTTCGGATACGAGTCCTTCGGCGTCGAGCCCGACATCATGGCGCTGGCCAAGGGGCTTGGCGGCGGCGTCCCCATCGGAGCGTTCATGGCCAAGGACGACGCATGCGCGTTTGTTCCCGGCGACCACGGCTCGACATTCGGCGGCAACGCGTTGACTTGCGCGGCCGCACACGCTTCGACCAAGTACATGATCGACAACGACGTTCCCGCCAACGCGCAACGCATGGGCGAACGTATCCAACAAGGGCTTGACGCCATCAAAGCCAAGTTCGACGTGATCAACGAGGTTCGCGGAATGGGCTGTCTCTGGGGGATGTTCTTTGAATCCGACGTCTCCCCTGCCGTCGTCGGCGCGTGCAACGACGCAGGTCTGCTCCTCAACCCGCTCCGGCCTAACGCCGTCCGCCTGATGCCCCCGCTGACCGTGTCGGCGGATGAGATCGACCAGGCGATGGAGCGACTGGAGTCCGGCATCGCGACCGCATTGGCGTAGATCGGGCGCATCTACCCCGCTGGGACCTACCCGATCCTTTTTGAGGCTCGACTGTGCTAGTGGATCGGATTCAAACTGCGAGTTCGTTACGACCGCCTCGGCATTGTGCCGAGGTGGTTCGCGGCTTGGCCGTAAACGGCGAGAGCACCAATCGCACGCCCGCGGTTTCATTTCTCATTCCGAACCGTTCCGTCATGAAGCCGCCAGAGAACTGCCGCAACCAACAGCAATTGTCCGGGCGAACGAGTTTGTCGTCGGACGTGGAGAGATCAATTGAACTGGCGCGAGCTGCAACAGAAAAACATCACGCTGATGGGCGGCGCGGTGTCCGGAGGACTGGACAGCTGCACGGTCACGCACTGGCTGACGAGCAACGGCTTCGAAGTTCACGGATTTACCGTGGACCTCGGTCAGCCGGACGAGGAGAACCTGGACGCGGTAAAGGACCGCATGGCAGCATGCGGCGCCAAAGACTCCGTGATACTCCCGGGCCGCGCTCCCCTGGCGGCGGCGGGTTTAAAAGTGATCCAGTCGCAAGCTCGATACGAGGGCGGGTACTGGAACACCACGGGCATCGCCCGTCCGGTAACCGTTGAGGCAATACTGCCGGAACTGTCGCGACGCGACGTCGGCGTCCTGTTCCACGGCGCTACAGGCCGAGGCAACGACCAAGTGAGGTTTCAGCTCACGGCCAACATGATCGACCCCAACCTGGAGGTCTACGCCCCCTGGCGCGACCCCGAGTTCATCGAGAAGTTCCCGGGCCGGCAGCAGATGATCGAATACTGCGAGGCGAACGACCTGCCGATCCGTCCTGCCCGCGAGTCCCGATACTCGACCGACGCGAACTTCCTCGGTCTGACCCATGAGGCGGGCGACCTTGAGGACGTTACAATCTCGCCGGACTTCGTCGAGCCGGGCATGGGCGTGTGGCCCTGGGACGCTCCGGACCGCCCGCAGTTCGTGACCGTGCGCTGGGAGCAGGGCGTGCCCGTGGCCCTGAACGGCGAACGACTCGACCTTGAAGGCGTGTTCTTGCAGGCGAACCGTATCGGCGGCGCTCAGGGCGTCGGCATCGGAGACCACGTCGTCGAGAACCGGTTCGTGGGGGTCAAATCTCGCGGAATATACGAGGCGCCGGCCATGGAGCTCCTGGGCAAGAGCTACGAGTTCCTGCTCCAGTTCATCCTCGATCGCAGAGCGCGCGAGTTTTTTGACTACGTATCCGGCGTAATCAGCCTTCAGATTTACCAGGGATACTGGCTGGACCTGGCGACCCGCGCGGCGCTCGCCGCTCTTGAGCCGATCACCAGGCTGGTCACCGGTACGATCACGATGCGGCTCTACAAAGGGGGCGTCTACTTCGACACCGCTGAGGACACGCCGGAAGCCATGCCCCATTCGCTCTACACGGACGACAGCTCGATGGAAGCGATGGGCGCCTACGACCACGCCGACGCCGAAGGCTTCCTCAAAGTGCTGGGCATCTCCGCCAAGAACCTTGGGGCGAGGCAAGGCGCGGACACCGACGAGTAGTCGGTCCGGCGACTCGAGGAGGCGACCATGGGCAACCAACGGATGCCCGTCAGACCGGAAGATATCACGGCTGATTGGCTCAACGAAACGTTGCGTCGGGCCGGCGTCATCGATGCATCAGTGGTGACCGACGTTCATGCGGAGGCAATAGCCGTCGGAGTGGGTTTTGCCGGGAGCCTCGCCCGCCTCACGGTGTCATACGACCGGGCCGATAACCCGAGGCCAAGATCGATCATCGCGAAGCATGCCACTGCCCACGGGCCCACGCGTGAACTCGTGAGCGGGTTGGGACTGTACGAGCGGGAGGTTCGGTTCTACCGGGAACTGGCGTCCTCGTCAACGCTACGAACGCCTCGTTGTTTTCACGGCGAGTTCTGCCCAGACGACGGGAATTTCGTGTTGCTGCTAGAGGACCTTTCGCATCTGCGAACGCAAGACCAAATCGCAGGCTGCAGCCTTGAAGACGCAGAGACCGTAGCGCGGGAACTCGGTCGCTTCCATGCTCAGCACTGGGGCGCCGACAGTTCGCCGGATTTGGAATGGCTGCCACGCTTCGATGCGATCGCCGACTGGGCCCAACGCGCGTTTCCCCACGCCTGGCGTGCATTCGAACAGCAAGCGTCCGACATCATTCCCGAAGCGCTGACCTCTGTCGCGAAGCTGGCAGCCCCTCACATGGGGGGAATCATCCGTCGGCTGGCACAACCTCCGATCACGGTGAAGCACGGCGATGTTAGACTCGACAACATGTTCTTCGATTCGTCAGGCTCGGAAAACCGAGTCGTGGCTATCGACTGGCAACTGATCGGCACGTCGCGTGGAATGTACGATCTGGCGTATTTCACAGCGCTGTCGATGACTCCGGAGATGCGTCGGCAACATCTCGAAAAGATTCTCGACGTCTATCACGCAGCGCTCACGGCATCGAGTGTAGACGGGTATACGCTCGACGAATGCTACGAAGACTACGGCTACACTTTGCTGTACCTGCCCTTCTTCATGGCGATGGCGGGATCGACACTGGAAATGGAATCGGACCGGAGGCACATGCTCGCTCAGGCGATGACCGAGCGCCTAGCTGACGCCTTGGCAGACATCGACGCCCCGGCGCTCCTGGCTGGCCTGGTCAGAAGGTTCAACCACGGCAGAGGCGATTCGGCCGACGCCGAAGGGAAACAACTCGAAGCACCGGCGGAGTCAGTCATGAGCCACGGCGCCATACTTGATGGGATAGCCGGCATCACGCCTGTCTGGCTCAGTGAAACACTGCGCAATGCGGGCGTCGTCGATGCCGCGTCGGTGGTCGACATGCGATCCGAAGCCGTTGGCGTTGGCAGGGGTTTCTCCGGCAATCTCACGAGGGTGGCATTAACGTACGATCACGCGGAAGACGGCGCGCCGGAGTTCGTGATCGTCAAGGCTCCGTCGCATTCGGCGCCAACGCCGAACACGCGCGGCGGGGACGAGCGGGAAGTTCGGTTCTACTCAGAAATCGCGCCGCACGCGGCGATTAGGTCGCTGAGATATTACTTCGCCGCGCTGGCTCCGGAAAACAGGTGGTCGGTGGTATTGCTCGAAGACCTGAGCCATCTGCGCGCAGGTGACCAGGTCGCCGGATGTGAACTGCCGGACGCAGAGCGGGTGACCGTCGAGCTGGCCCGCTTCCACGCCGGATTTTGGGACAGTCCACGGTTAGCGCAGTTCCCGTGGGCGCCGCCCTGGAGTCGCGGCGCTCAACTGTTCCAACAGCGGGTTCTACATTCATGGCGACTGCATCTGGAGAACGGGCTCTACGGGCCGCCCGCTCCGTTCGAGAGGTTCGTGGACGGTGTCGGGCCCCATATCGAAACAATCCGGCGTCGTCTGTCTCGGGCGCCTGCGACCATCAACCACGGCGATTTCAAGCTCGACAATCTGTTCTTCGACGAGTCTGGCCCCATCGCCATAGACTGGTCGCTGTTGCGTGTCGGACGGGGAATATACGATCTCTCGCACTTTCTCGTGTCGTCGTTGAGTGCGGAAATGAGGCAAGTTCACGCCGAGCGTCTCATAACTCTCTACCACGAAACCCTACAGGCCGCTGGCATCACCGGCTACAGCCTGCAAGACTGCCACGACGACTACGATTACGCTGTGCTCGACCAGGCGGCCAGGGCGCAGGCCATCCCGAGGTTCGATATCGGGAACGAGCGAGGCCGAGAATGGGCAAGAATCATGATGGAGAGGATTGCGGACTCCCTGGAAAAAGTCGATGCCGAAGCGTTAATATCAAAGCTGGAGTAGCGGCGACATTCTGTTCTCGGCGCCGCCGAATCGCAGCCAAACGAATTACCGATCACACATCGTTCCGGCGCTCATGCCGAAGCGCGGCCGATGCTCCCATCCGATTACCGCCCGTTCAGGAGCAACAGATGTCCAACGACACCAATACGCAGGTACGCAACCAGATCGTCGGCGCGGTCCGCGAGTTCGTCCGGCGCGAGGTCGAGCCGATTGCGCAGCAGTACGACAACGAGGACATCTACCCGGAGCAACTGATCGAACCGATGCGCGACATGGGCTTGTTCGGGATCACGATTCCATCCGAATACGGCGGCATGGGCCTGGACTACACAACCTTCGCGATGATCTTCGAAGAGCTGAGCAAAGGTTGGATGAGCGTCAGCGGCATCATCGGCACGCACCACATCCTGGGACACATCGTCGCCAGCCACGGCACCGACCAACAGAAGGCCAAGTTTCTTCCCCGGCTGGCATCCGGTGAACTGCGCGGCGGCCTGGCGCTGACTGAGCCGGAGGCCGGGAGCGACGTGCAGAACCTGCAGACGACCGCGGTCAAAGACGGCGAAGAATACGTGCTGAACGGCTCGAAGATGTTCATCACCAACGCCGAGCACGGCAACGGTTTCGCCGTGCTCACGAAGACGGATCCTGACGCCGAGCCCAGGCACCGCGGCATGAGCTGTTTCATCATCGAGAAACCGTCGACCGGTCTCGAGGTGGGACAGCACTTGGACAAGCTCGGATATCGCGGCCTGGACTCCTGCGAACTGCTGTTCAACGATTGTCGGGTCGATGCAGACAACCTGGTCGGCGCTGCAGAGGGTCAGGGCTTCAAACACGTGATGAGCGGACTCGAAACCGGCCGCATCAACGTCGCGGCCCGCGCCGTGGGAGTCGCCACCGCCGCGTTCGAGGCAGCGGTGCGCTACGCCCAGCAGCGAAAGACCTTCGGGGAACCCATCGCCAATCACCAGGCAATCCAACTCAAGCTGGCGGACATGGCCACGAAGATCCAGGCCGCGCGGCTGCTAACCTATGACGCCGCGGCCAAAAAGGACGCCGGTCAACCACGCATCGACCTCGAAGCCGGAATGGCCAAGCTGTTCGCCAGCGAGGTCTGCGGCGAGGTCACCCTCGAAGCAATGCGCATCCACGGCGGCTACGGCTACATCAAAGACTTCAACGTAGAGCGATACTACCGAGACGCGCCGCTGATGATCATCGGCGAAGGCACGAACGAAATCCAGAAGCTGGTCATCGCCAGACGCCTGCTGGAGCAGTACGCGATCTAGAGACAACGGAGCACACCACGATGATCCACGATATGAGAGACGATTTCGGAGGATTCCTCGAGGATTTCGAGACCGGGGACGTCTTCAAACATTGGCCAGGGAAAACGATCACCGAGATGGACAACCATCTCTTTTCGCTGCTCACCAGGAACGACAATCCACTTCATACCGACCACAGCCTCATGGAGGGGCACCAGCATGGCCAGATTCTCGTGAACGGCGCGCTCGTGTTCAGCTTGGTCGTCGGGATGTCGGTTCGGGACACGTCGGGGAAGGCCATCGCCAACCTCGAATACGAAAAAGTGACTCACGACGGCCCCGTGTTCCACGGCGACACGATCTACGCCGAGAGCGAGGTGCTCGGCGTTCGCGAGTCGAACAGCCGGCCCGATCGCGGCATCGTGCACATCGAGAGCCGCGGGTTGAATCAACGCGGCGAGAAGATTCTGACGCTGCAACGTCGTTTCCTGGTCCCGAAACGCCCTGAGAACTCGGGCGACGAAGGCTGAGCCATGGGATTGAAAGACGTTTCTTCGGACTACACGGTCTCGATCCACTACGACCGGCGCCTCTACCGCCAGGACATCGAAGGATCGACGGCGCACGCACGCATGCTGGCCAGACAGGGCATCATCGACGGCTCCGATGCCGAGGCCATCGTCGACGGACTCGCGCAGGTTCGCTCGGAGATCGAGCGAGACGAGTTCCCGTGGCGCGCCGAACTGGAAGACGTGCATATGAACGTCGAGCGGAGGCTGCACGAGCTCATCGGCGAACCGGCGCTGCGGCTGCACACCGCGCGCTCCCGCAACGACCAGGTCGCGCTGGACATGCGGATGTACATCAAGGATGCGATCGCAAACCTACTCGTGCTGATCGGCCACGTGCGCGAAGCTCTGGTGTCGCTGGCTGACGAGCATCGCACGGTCGTCATGCCCGGCTACACGCATCTGCAGCGCGCGCAGCCGGTTCTGTTCGCGCACCACATGCTCGCCTACTTCGAGATGATCGGACGGGACGCGGTGCGGTTCGACCAAGCTCGTGACCGCGCCGACGTGATGCCGTTGGGCAGCGGCGCGCTCGCCGGACTCCCCTACCCTCTGGATCGCGAATGGGTGGCGGAAGAACTCGGTTTCTCGCGGATTTCGGCGAACAGTATGGACGCCGTCTCGGACCGAGACTTCTTGCTCGACTTTCACGCCGCGGCTTCGATATGCGCCATGCACCTGTCCCGATTGGCCGAGGAGCTCGTCATCTGGTCTTCGGACGAGTTCGGGTTCATTCGGCTGAGCGACGACTTCACGACCGGCAGCTCGATCATGCCGCAAAAGCGCAACCCCGACTTCGCCGAGATCGCCCGAGGCAAGACCGGGCGCGTCTTCGGCAACCTGATGGCGCTCCTGACGACGCTCAAGGGGCTGCCCTTGACCTATAATCGAGACATGCAGGAAGACAAAGAGGGCTTCTTCGACACCGAGGACACGTTGACCGCGACCCTCCGAGTGTTCGCGGGCATGTTGGGAGCGCTGAAGCTGAACGAAGGACGCATGCGGGACGCAGCACAGAGCAGCCACGTGCTCGCCACAGACATCGCTGACTACCTGGTCTCGAAAGGCATGCCCTTCCGTGAGGCGTACCGAATCGTGGCGTCGCTGTCCGAATACGCGGTCGAGCGCCACAAGCAGTTCCACGATCTGTCGCTGGACGAGTTCCGGACGTTCTCCGACCTGTTCGACGAAGGGGTGCCGGCCATCAGCGTCGACACCTCGATCGACGCGAGAGCCGTGCCTGGCGGAACGAACACCACAAGGGTTGGCGAGGCGATAGACAAGGCGAAGCAGGAGTTGGAGGTCCCGCATGGCGCATGATCGCAAAATACGGATCGCGCCGTCGATACTGTCCGCGGACTTTGCTCAATTGGGCGAGCAGGTCGAAGAAGCGGAACGGGCCGGCGCAAGCTGCATCCACATCGACGTTATGGACGGCCGGTTCGTGCCTCCAATAACGTTCGGGGCGGTAGTGGTCGAGGCGATCAGGGATCGCGTCGCCATCCCGCTGGAGATCCACATGATGACGCTTCAGCCAGAGCTTCACATCGGCCAGCTCTCCGACGCCGGGGCTAACCGGATCATCGTCCATGCCGAGGCGTGCCCTCACGCGCATCGCGTCGTCCAGCAGATAAAGGACGCCGGCCTCGAAGCGGGGCTGGCTGTCAACCCGGCCACGCCGCTTGCCGCGACCGAAGAGGTGCTGGCCGATCTGGACCAGCTCCTGATCATGACCGTGAATCCCGGCTACGGAGGCCAGACGTTCATCGACAGCATGATCGGAAAGATCGAGCGAGCGCGGAAGATGATCGATGCCCACGCCCCAAACGTCGTTCTCGAAGTGGACGGCGGCGTCAAGGTCGACAACGCACCAGCCGCCGCCGATGCGGGCGCGACGCTGCTCGTCGCCGGGTCGGCGGTGTTCAATCGAAACCAGAGCGTCGCCGACTCGATGGCGGCGCTGCATCGAGCCGTCGGGACGGACACGCCAGGCAATGGCTAGGTGAACACCAACCTTCCGGTCCGTTCGCCCTGAGCCTGTCGAAGGACCGCCTAACGCCTAGAATGCCTATCGAAGATCGGAGGCAAGTCACTAGTTGAAAACCGACCACATCAAGCGCGCGACGGCGGCAGGCTGGGACACGATGTCCGAGTCGTACCAGCGGGACAGCCAGATAGCCCTGGATGACGTGCATTACGCTCCGTTCGCGCCGGGCGAACGAGAGCTGAAGCTGCTTGGTCAGGTCGATGGCAAACGCGTGCTGGAGTTGGCGTGCGGAGGGGCGCAGAACTCCATCGCTCTCTCTCGGTGGGGCGCCGACACCGTGGCCATGGACATCTCGCCGACGCAACTGCGCCGAGCGCTGACGCTCAGGAGCGAGACGAAAACCCAGGTCGAACTCGTCATGGGCGACATGGAGCTGCCTCGGATGTTCAAGCCCGGCTCGTTCGACATCGTTCTCTCCTCGTTCGGATGGGAGTTCATCCCCGATCTGGCCGTCTGCTTCCACGAGTGCTATGCGCTGCTCAAGCCGGGCGGCGTCATGATCGTCAGCACGGCGCACCCTCTGAACGCATTCGTGTGGGACGAGGCGCAACAGGCGGTCCTGGTCACGGACTACTTCAATCCGCCCGTGGAGGTATGGGAAGACTCCGTTCCCGACGGGCATGATCCGGGCACGACTTTCTTCCACACGTTCGAGGAGATGTTCGGACTGCTGACAGCGGAAGGCTTCCGAATCGACAAGGTCCTCGAACCGTATCCGAATGCGTTAACAGCGGAAGACGGAGAATCAACCCAGAAGCCGCCGTACGCGGGCGCTTACTGGGACCAAAGCCGCGACCGTCTGCTGAAGGTTCCGTTCGCCGTCGTGTACGTCGCGAGCAAATGAAAATGGGTCGTGTCGACTTTGCGCGACGGCTGGCCCATCCTGTCTCGCTGATCGCGTCACTCTTCCTGATCGCCTCGATTGCTGCCTGCGGCGATGCCGACGAAACAGTGTCGCCGGACTCCGGCGCCCCTCTGGCACGAGTTGACGGACCTGCCGTCGTTCAAGCAACGCCCCCGAGCCCGACCACCCTGCCGCCTACCCTCCGCCGACGGCGCGGACGATCTCGAGGCGGTCGCCTTCGGATAGGGTCACGTCGTGTCGCTCGTCTTTGCGGATGATCGTGCCGTTGTAGCCCACGGCTATTGCCCTGTCCGCGACGCCGAGGGATTCGAGGTATTCGACGAGGTTTGTGGGGTCGTCCAGATCGACGGGTTTCCCGTTTATGATTAGTGAGATCATCGGATAATCGCCTCTGAATCTGCCCAGGCTCTGCTCATCGTAGACATTAAGTCTTGGGTCGCTCGATGCGGGTCGGGGTGCGCCGAGATGGCGGTGATGACTGCGGCGCCCGTGCCGCCCGCGGCGATCACCTGGTCGATGTTGCCTTGGTTGATTCCGCCGATGCCCAGGATCGGTGCGTCTACGACCTCGGCCACATCGCTGATTAGCTTCGGCCCGGATGTCGAAGCGCTTGGATGAGAGCCTGTCTCGAAGATCGTGCCGACCACCAGCAGGTCCGCGCCAGCGTCAACGGCCGCGACGGCGCCTTCGACGGAGTGGACGGACCGGCTGAGCAACAAACGGTCGCCGACCAATTGTCGAGCCTCGGACACCGGGATGCCGTTCTCGCCGAGTTGGACGCCGTCCGCGCCGCACAGCAACGCGACATCGATCCGTTCGTTGACGAACATCAGCGCCCTACCCTCGGTGATGCGCCGAATCCGGCGGGCCAGGTCCAGCAGTTCGCCGCCCGGCAGGTCCCGCTCTCTGAGCTGGACCATGCTGACGCCGCCGTCGACGGCTTCCTCCACCACTGTCTCCAGTGATCGATCGCGCGTCTGGCGGCGGTCGGTCACGAGGCAAAGGCAAGGTGAGGGAATGGTGGCGGACATCGCCTAGCTCCCCGCTGCGGAGGCGACTCCTTCGGTTGGGCTGCTGGGAACGCCCGCCAGTCGATTGGCGATGCGTCCGGCATTGTACGCCATCCGGCCTGCCTTGACGCCCAGCTTGAACGCCTCTCCCATCAGCTTGGGGCTCTCGGCTTGAGCGATGGCGGTGTTGACGAGGACCGCGTCCGCTCCGGCTTCCAGTGACGTCGCGGCTTCCGAGGGGACGCCCAATCCCGCGTCGACGACAACCGGCACGCTCGACTGACGGATGATCAGCTTGATCTCATCCAGTGTCTGGAGTCCCTGGCCCGAGCCTATCGCCGAGCCGAGGGGCATGACCGTCGCGCATCCGATCGACTCCAATCGGAGTGCGAGCACCGGGTCGGCGTGGATGTACGGCAGCACCGTGAACCCCTCGTCCACAAGCGTCTGCGCGGCTTCGAAGGTGCCAATCGGGTCAGGCAGCAGGTGCTCAGCATGAGGAATGACCTCAAGCTTGATCCAGTCGGATCCGGTCACTTCCCTGGCCAGATGCGCCGTGAAAACCGCCTCCTCGGCGGTCTTGCTCCCGGCCGTGTTGGGCAGGATTTGGTACTTGTCCCAGTCGAAATAATCGAGAATGTTCTTTTCGGCGGGGTTGTCGAGGTCCAGACGGCGGATGGCGACAGTGATGATCTGGGCGCCGGACGCCTCGATGGACTCGACCATCTCTTCGTTGGTCCGGTGTCGTCCCGTGCCGACCATCAGCCTGGAGGTGAACTCTTTGCCCGCGATGATCAGTGGATCGCTCATGACGTCGTCTCCTTGGTCCGCTAAAACAAAAAAGCCGCTGGATTGCTGCCAGCGGCCTATGGTTCGTCCGGTGGACGTCCCTGCGCTGGTATTATCCAGATCAGGTAATTGCGGTCGGCGGCGATTTCTGGCCACCCTCTCAGCCTGGCTTGCCCAAGCTCCCAATTGCCCTATTCAACTATCAACGCCCCAAGAATAGCCTACTGTTTTTCGAAAGTCAACGAGAGCGCTGAGCCGTCGCGTGGGGCGACTAGACCGTCGAGCACACCCCTGGTGGTGCGTCGGATCTTACTCTTCGGTCTCATCAACCTCCAAGTCGAGTTCTTTCACTCTTGGTGAGAAGGTCGCGCGGATTCTGCTTGTCATGTCGATCATCCATTCCAGGTATTCCGGCAAATCGTTTTTGTGCCTCAGATCTGCCGCTCGTGAGATCGAGATCACCTTGTCACTGGCGTCAGGCGTCGCGTCCCAGACGAGTTCAGAGCCGATTTCTGCCTCAATCGCCTCTTTTTGATCAAATAACTGGGCGAAGCCGGCCTGCGCGTTGCACTTGCTTCGCAAGTAAACTCGCACACCCAATATGTTGTCGAAAGTATTGGCCGTACACGAAATTCGGATTCCTGTTCGTCCCAGTGGCAAGTTGTACCAATACCTCGGACCGGCTTGAGGCACCGAGTTGAGTTCGGCCTTTTCGAGCAGCGCCGTTCTGAATTCTGACCACCATTCCAATTGCATCTGTTTTGCGTCACTTAGTGGTCCATTGGTTTTCCCAGATGTAAGTCCTTGCCCAATATCAATCGGGCGACTCACGACATTGAAACGAACTGCCGGCCTCGATTGGTCGATTTGCCACAATTCGAGCCGAACACCGAAAAACGCCTTGTCGCCCGAGCTGTTGTCGTTCAGCCAGTCAAGGGCTTTTCTATGCTCTTCGGTAAATTCAGCCGCGATCCAGACGACCGCAGTCGCGTTCCGACCCGCCGCATACGTAAGAGTCTTGCCAAGGTGATCATGATTTGTCTTCCCAAGTTGGTTTTCAATTACAACATAGCCCTCCGTGGCGGTGTCACGTGCCAAGATGTCTATTGAGAATGGTCCGACCGGCTGCTCAGTGCCTACCACCTCGAGTTCGAGCCCAAGGGCTATTCCCAATTGAGCGATGTTCTCGTCCTTGGCAAGCCAAGGTGTGAATTCCGAAGGTTCGTTCTGCCATTGCTTGCGCACATCGACAAGTGTGAGTTCGCCTAATTGGTTCGGTATGGTCATGTAATCCACCTTGTATTTGAGGCCAGTGTTTTGATCTTAGCTTATTTTAACACGCAAATGTAGGGGCTTCTGGCGCTCCAACAATTCCGATGGAGTTCGAGGCAAGGTTGGAGCTCAGCACCGTACGCTGAGCACTTATCTGAACGGCCTATCGGAAGCCGGCCTGGCACTCGAGAAGCTCGTCGAACTGCGGGGGATTGCTCCGGCCGCCGAGTCCACACCTGACACCAGCAAAGTTCCCGTTTTCCTGGCGGTCCGAAGTCGCAGCACATAGAATACGGCGCACATGGAACAAAACGCGCGCGGTGGTCGTCTAGTCAATATCGAAAGGCCACAATCTCTGCAATGGCCAAAGTCTATCGACCTTGTGTCGGACAGGAGTGTGCACTATGATGCGCGACATGAAACCAGTCACTTTGTTGGCACTGTTGCTATCCGTAATCGCGATTGGACTGGTCGCGTGCAGCAACGACGAACGCGGGCTAGACGAGGATTTCGTGACCTCAGGGGCGGAATCCGCTGCATTCGATTCGCGTCCAGCGGCGGCGCCAGCGCCCGCCGCGGCAGCGGCCCCTGCTCCGCCGCGCGCTTCTGCGTCAGCCGCGCCTGCTCCTGCACCCGCCCCTTCCGCTGTTTCAAAGCAGTCGGTCGGCCTTTTTGGTCTGCCCGGAAACCCAGGCATTCAAGGCCCGCCTGGCAGCCCCGGCCAAAGCGGATCCAATACCCCAGAAGTCCAGCTTGTGTCTCAGCGCCGTATCATCATCCGCACCGTCGACATGACCTTGATCGTGCCGGATGTGATTGCGACCTTGGAAGACATCTCCACGCTGGCCAAGCGGTTCGAGGGCTGGGTCGTATCGTCGGATAGGACCCTGACCCATCGCGGGTTCATCTCGATTCGCGTTCCCGAGGGCGACCTCGACGCCGTCATCATCGAGCTCAGGGACATGGCCGAGAAAGTCGAATCCGAGATATCCACGAGCGAGGACGTTACCGACGAATACGTCGACCTGCAGTCCAGGCTCGTGAATCAGCAAGCGACCGAAGGCGCGCTGCTCAAGCTGCTGGACCGAGCCGAAACCGTCGAAGCGGCTCTTTCAGTGCAACGAGAGCTGACACGGGTCCAGGAGGAGATCGAGCGCATACAGGGGCGAGTGAAGTTCCTGGAAGAAACGTCTGCGTTCTCGCTCCTTAACATACGACTAGAACTCTCGCCGATGGACATGGAAGTAGACGCCGGCGTCGACAAGACAGTGAGCATTCGCGAAAACATTCGACTCAGGGCCACGTTCGAGCCTCCCGAGGGGATCGAGGATTTCTCGTTCACTTGGGACTTCGGCGACGGGTCGGAGCCGTACCGGAGCAACCGCACCGCTCCGACCGCCGACGAGGGCACGCGAGTGACGGCGACGATCAACCACACATATTTCGACGTCAAGGACTCGCCGTTTATCGTCGAGATCGAGATGACGGGTTTCGGCGATGCAGGCCTGGTAGAGGGCGACGACACGCTGATCGTGGAAGTCACCGAACTGCCGGTCATCCAGGTGTTCGCCGGCGAGAGCATCGTCTCCGAACAGGGCGACGAGGTGGAGTTCTCCGGCTCGTTCACGCGTCCTGAAGGGCTCACCGACGTCACGTACAAGTGGGATTTCGGTGACGGTTCGTCTCCGGACACCGGAACGGTTCCCGACGGCGTGACTCGCGTTGACGTGGTCCACGTGTACCAGGACTTTCGGCCGTTCGCGTTTCAACCGACGCTGACCATTTCGGCAGTGGCCGAAGCCGGCGACATCGAGGCTGAGAGCGCGTTGTCCGTGCTGGTCACCGAGCGCCCGTCTTGGACGGTAAGCGGCTGGGACGCTGGCGACTCGGGCAGGACTGCCGTGCGCGCGTTGTCCGTGGTCGGCATCGGACTGCAAGCCACGGGAATCTGGGCTGCAATCTTCAGCCCTGTGTGGATCGTGATCTTGGTCGCCGCATTCCTGATCAGACGGTCTATGCGAGGACGCCGCTCGACCCGTAACGCCGGGGAGCCGAACGATGAGTAGCCGTGTCGGCTTGACGCTTCAGGGCGGTTTATTGCGCGAGACCGTGCGACCCGCCTCAGCAAAGAGATTCCGTTGACTCTGACGAGACACTTCACCGCGACCGGCTTCGTCGTCCACGACGGGTCGGTCGCGCTTCACTTTCACCGAAAGCTCCGATTGTGGCTGCCGCCGGGTGGGCACATCGAGGCGAACGAAGACCCGGTTCAGGCAGTGCAGCGCGAGATAGCCGAGGAGACAGGTCTGGCCGCCCAGGTTGTCCCGACGTCCACGGCCCTCGGCCTGCCCTACCCGACTCAGGTGCACGCTCCCTACACCATCCTGGTGGAGGACATCGACGACCCCTTGCAAGGGTTCCATCAGCACATCGACATGATTTACTTCTGCCGTCCGAACACCTCCGACCCTGACTTGGGCGACGGCTGGGTTTGGGCCTCACGCGATGAGCTGGCGAACGGTTCGGCGCTGACCATAGAAGGCGTGTCGCCACAGGCGCCTCCCGAAGATGTACGCGTGCTCGGGCAGAAGGCGATAGAGTTCGTGGGCGGCGCGTCTCAATCGCCGTGAACTGACGGGTTGCGACTAAAGAGAACAGCAAAGGCGGTTAGATTGGCTGACGGAATAACGGTACACGGCGTCTGGGACCCAAAGTTCGCCGGAGCGTGCGAGGCGTTTGCCGCCAATTTCGAGGACGGTGAGGAGATCGGCGTCTCCTTCGCGGCCACGGTGGAGGGCGAGACGGTCGTGGACATATGGGCCGGATACGCGGACGTTGCCGAGACCATGCCCTGGGAGCGGGACACGATCGTGAACATGTGGTCCTCCACCAAGGCGATGGTCGCCACGTGCATACACATGCTGGTCGACCGAGGATTGCTGGACATCGAGGCGCCCGTTTCCCGATATTGGCCGGAATTCGCCCAGGCCGGCAAAGAGACGATGCCGGTGAAGTACCTGCTCAGTCATCAGTCCGGCCTACCCCAATTGTCTGGCGAGGTTTTGCCTATCGAGGCTTTCTACGACTGGGATTTGATGGCTGAGAAACTCGCATTGCAAAGACCGCTCTGGGAGCCAGGCACGCAATCCGGCTATCATAACGTGACGTTCGGCTTTCTGGTGGGCGAGGTCATTCGACGGATTACGGGGAAGAGCGTCGGGACATTCTTCAGAGAAGAGGTCGCCGAACCTCTCGGCGTGGACTTTCACATCGGGTTGGGCGATGAGCATCACGGCCGGGTAGCCGAGTTGCTGGCGCCGCCGCCGCGAGATCCTCGTCCTGGGAGCCCTGTCTCGAACCCCGCGATACTCCTCTCCGCCGGCAACCGTCCCGAATGGCGTCGGGCGGAGATTCCGGCGGCCAACGGCCACGGCAATGCTCGCTCTGCGGCGCGAGTGATGTCGGCTCTCGCCTGCGGAGGCACGGTCGACGGCGTTCGGCTTCTGGGCGAGCATGCGATCACGGCTGCTATTCGGGAACAGGTCAGCGGAATCGATTTAACGCTCAAAGTTCCGATGCGTTGGGGCGCTGGTTTCATGCTTACGTCCGAGCATCATCCGTATGGACCTAATCCCCGCGCGTTCGGCCATACGGGGGCCGGCGGTTCCCAAGCGTTCGCCGACCTGGACGCCCGGGTATCGTGGGGCTACGCGATGAACAAGATGGTCATGAATGGCCAACGCGCGCATCGAATTGTCGAAGCGCTGTATTCAGCTCTGGAGTAAGTTTGACGCTCTCCGTGCGCGAACATATAATTGCGCCTACTCTCCGGGCGCCCGCCGCCACGATCCAACATGCCTGGCAGACACGTGTGATATGAACCCATTGGAGCTACGGCAAGTCGGCACGACAAACGTCCAAGTCACCAGTTTGGGACTGGGCGGCGCCGCTCTCGGCGGCCTGTTCACCGACGTGGCCGAGTCGATCGCCGTCGAAACGGTGACCGCCGGCCTCGAGCTCGGCGTCAAGTACTTCGACACCGCGCCCCTATACGGCCACGGAAAGAGTGAAGCATACGTGGGCGAGGCTCTCGGGAACGCGCCCAGAGACTCGTACGTTTTGTCCTCCAAGGTTGGCCGAGTGCTCGACCGGGTCGAGTCACAGGGCGACACCGGTATCTACGTCGGGCTGCCGCCATTTCAGGCGGTGTTCGACTTCTCCCGTGACGGCATTCTGCGGTCGATCGACGAGAGTCTGGGGCGTCTGGCCCTCGACCGCATCGACATAGCTTTCATCCACGACCCGGACGACCACTACGAGCTGGCCATCGGCGAGGCGTTTCCCACGCTCGCCGATCTGCGATCGCAGGGAGTCGTGCGAGCCATCGGCGCCGGGATGAACCAGTGGGAGACCCTGGTTCGATTCGCCCGTGACGGCGACTTCGACTGCTTTCTTCTGGCAGGCCGGTACACGCTGCTCGATCACTCAGGGCTCGACGAGCTGTTGCCGCTGTGCGAAGAGAAACGAATCAGCATCATGCTCGGCGGGCCGTACAACAGCGGCATTCTGGCATCGGACCTGCGACCGGGTTCGAAGTATTTCTACCAGGATGCACCCGGCGAGGTGCTGGAGCTAGCCAGGCGGATCCAACTGATCTGCGATCGCCACGACGTTCCCCTCAAAGCGGCGGCGCTGCAGTTCGGCCTGGCCCACCCCGCCGTGGCGTCCACGATCCCCGGCGCCCGGTCTCCCCAAGAAGTAAAGGAAAACTTCGCCATGGTGAACCACCCCATCGCCCCGGAGTTCTGGGCCGATCTGAAATCTGCCGGGCTTATTCCCGAAAACGCACCTACCCCGGCCAACTAAGGCACACGTTGCGCGTGCCGCAAAGGTGAACGCATGAAATCCTTCGCACAGGCGCTCGACCTGAAAGACGATCCGGAATTGATCGCCAGGTACAAGGAACACCACCAGGCGGTTTGGCCCGAGGTCGTCGAAGCCCTCAAGGGCATCGGCATCGCCAAGATGAAGATATTCCTGCTCGGCCAGCGCATGTTCATGTACATCGAAGCTCCGGACTCGTTCGACCCGGCGCGCGACTTTGCCGGATACACCGCCACCAAGAAGACACAGGAGTGGGACGACCTCATGCGTGGCTTCCAGCAACGCGCGCCAGGCGCCGCCGAGGGCGAATGGTGGGCCGCGATGGAAGAGGTGTTCGACATCGACTGGTCATAGACGAAGCGCCAGGCATAAAAGCCGTTGCTTGGAATGGGGCGATCTCGATGCCCCTTTCGGTGGATGCAGATCCCGGGACGAGGGACCGAAGGGGCGGCTCAAACTGGATCATGCTTAAGGTTTGACGCTCAGTCAGAGTGACCCGTGTCTTGAGTTAGCAGAAATGTTCGATGAACAGGAGTAACGATATGCCGAACGTACAGGCTGACCGACTGACGAATATCGCCGCCGCGCTGATGCAAGGCGCCGGAGCCAGCGAGGAAGAAGCCGCCATCGTCTCCAGGCACTCGATCGGGGCCAACCTGGCGGGCCACGACTCCCATGGCATCATCGCGATCCCGACGTATATCGACCGGATCAAGCGAGGCCACATCGTGCCAGGCGCGCTGTTCGACATCGTGCGAGACACACCCACGACCACGGTCGTCGACGGCAACTGGGGGTTGGGCTACGTCGTGTCGGAGCGGCTCATGCAGATGACCATCGACAAGGCCAAGGCGGGCGGCGTCGCGGCGGCGACAGTGTTCCGCCAGAGCCACGTCGGCAGGGTTGCGGACTATCCCATGATGGCCGCTGCGGAAGGGTTGATCGGCATCATGACCGCTGATTCGGGACGTTCCGCCAAGGCGGTCGTGCCGTTCGGCGGTCGTGATGCGCGCCTCGGAACCAATCCGATCTGCATCGCGATGCCGTCGAACCTGGAAGGCCCCATGTTCATCGACATGGCCACCAGCGCCGTGGCCGCCGGGAAACTAGGCGTCGCAGTCGCCCGAGGGACCTCGATACCCGAGGGCTGGATCGTCGATGCGGACGGCAATCCGACCACTGATCCCGCTGCACGGGGCGCCGGCGGCGCGATGCTTCCGCTGGGCGGCGCGGAAGGACACAAAGGGTACGGCCTGTCGGTCATGGTCGAGATACTGTCCGGAATCCTCACCGGACTGGGCTTCGGCCACGACCCGTCCGGCCGCCACAACGACGGCTGCTTCATGGCTGTCTTCAACGTCGGGGCGTTCCGAGACGTCGACGAGTTCAAGCAGGAAGTCACCGAGTTCGCGAAGTATCTCAAGAGCTCGCCGCCCGCCAAAGGTTTCACCGAGGTGTTCTACCCCGGTGAGCTCGAGCACCTGCGCACACAGAAGCTGCTCGCGGAGGGCATCGACGTGGAGGACGCCACCTGGGCCAAGCTCAAGGCGCTTGCCGACGAGTACGGCGTGGCGGACCAGCTCGGCATGGGCGGGTGACCACTCGGCCCCGACAATGGGCGCCCATCCGTTGTCCCGGATGATGGGTGGGCGTACGAGGGCCCGTTATCGAACTTGTCAGGTCCCACCCGCCCGCCCTCGAAGGTTCTCTGGGAGACACCCCAGACCCCGGCGGGACTTCGCCCCTGCACCCCAATCTGTTGCGCTCGAAAGCGGCTGGGAATGGACGATAGAAGTCCGGTGTTCCCCAGCGCCACCGACCCCACACCGTTCGGCCTGAGCCTGGCGAAGGCTCGCCGCCGAGACAGATGCGTCATCCCTGCGCCCTGTAGCCACGCCACCAGATGCCCGCCGCCCGTGTCCGTCAGAGGCGGGTGGTCGCTGTCGCGGCATTGGTCGGTAGCGATGGGGCAGCGTTCGTAGAAGCGGCACCTGGGCTGCGGGTCGATTGCGACCGAGACGGCGCCTGAAATTGGAGCTGGAGCGCGCTTGATCGTCGGGTCGGGAACGGGCGCCGCCGCGATCAGCGCCCGAGTGTATGGGTGCGCCGGGTTCTGAAGAACTTCTTCCGTTTCTCCGGTCTCCACGATCTTGCCAAGGTACATTACGGCGATTCGGTCGCACATGTAACGGGCGACTGCCAGATCGTGGGTGATGTACAGGTAGCTGATCCCAAGCCGCGCCGCGAGACCTCCCATGAGCCTCATGATCCCGCTCCGAATCGACACGTCCAGCATCGAGGTTGGCTCGTCGGCGACGACGAATTCAGAGTCGATCACCAGCGCTCTGGCGATAGCGACCCTCTGCCTTTACCCGCCCGACAGTTCGTGAGGATACCGGAAGAGGTACGTGTTGGGCGGCGTCAGCCCCACCAGCTCCAGAAGTTCCGAGACCCGTTCCAGTCTTTCGATGGACCCGCCCACCTTCTGAACTTTGAGCGGTTCGGCTATCGTGTCGAGTATCGTCCGTCTCGTGTTCATGGACTCGTATGGGTCCTGGAAGATCATCTGGGCCCTGCGCCGGAATCGTTTCAGCGCCCTGCCCTTAAGCGTTGCGATGTCCGTCGGCGCCGCGTTTTCGTCGCGGAAGAGTATCGTTCCGCTGGTGGGGTCGGTCAGCCGCACGAGCAGACGGCCGGTGGTCGTCTTCCCGGAACCCGATTCACCCACCAGGCCGTAGCTCTCTCCGCGGCGAACCTCGAAGTCGACCCCGTCAACGGCGTGAACGTGGCTCCGCTGGCGAGACAGCACGCCTTTTGAGATCGGGTAGAGCTTGGTCAGCCCGTCGACGCGTACCAACGAGGCTGGCTTCTGCTGCGTTTGCATGTCGGTTGTGACGACCATTTCGTTATCGCTCTAATTCCAGGGATTCCGGCAACGGATTACGGCACGCCGCCCAGTGCCCGCTCCGGCCAACGATCGGCGGCTCGTCGCGTCCGCACTCCTCGGTGGCGTACGGGCAACGAGGGTGGAACCGGCAACCGGCGGGCGGGTCGATCAGGCCAGGCGGTTCTCCGGCCAATGTCCCGAGCTCCTTTTTGTCGCCGGTGATGTTCGGGAAGGCGGCCATCAGAGCTTCAGTGTACGGATGGATCGGCCGAGCAAAGACATCCGGTGTGGCCCCGTACTCGACTATCCGGCCCGCGTACATGACCGCCATGGATTCGCTCACTTCTGCTATCACCGCCATGTCATGAGAGATGTAGACCATGCTCATCCCCATCCGAGCCTGAATCGCCTTCAACTCCCGGAGGATCCGGTCCTGGACGATGACGTCCAACGCGGTGGTCGGCTCGTCAGCGACCACGACGGCAGGGTCGCACGCCAAGGCCATCGCGATGACGGCACGCTGCTTCATGCCGCCGCTGTACTCGTGCGGGTATCTCGGGATGTATTCATGGTTCAGGCCGACCAGATCGTACAGCTCTCGAACACGCACGTCCGACACCTTTCTGGACGATCTCACGTGAAGCTCCAGCGCTTCGAGGACCTGGTCTCCTACTCGATAGACCGGGTCGAGCGAGTTCATGGCGGCTTGGAAGATCATCGAAATACGATCCCATCTGAACGCCCTGACTTCGTCTTCGCTCAACGGGACCAAATCCGTGCCGTCCAGCACAATACTGCCGTTGGTGATCTCTCCGTTCTCGGGCAGAAGCTTTAGCAGCGAATTGGCGACCGAAGTCTTTCCGCTGCCCGACTCCCCGACCAGTCCCAACACCTGGCATCGCGCAAGCTGAAACGAAACACCGTCGACCGCGCGGACGATGCCGCCGCATGTGCGGTATTGCATTGTCAGGTTCTCGACTGAGAGGACTGGTCGTTCGTTCTCGTCTGTCATGACCGTCTCAATCTCGGGTTTACGACCTCGTCCAGAGAACGGCCGACCAAGTAGAACGACGAACACAGCATCGTGATGGAGAGGCTCGCCGGGAAGATCAGCCACCAGGCCGATCCGAACTGAAGCAGATATCCGGCGGACTCAGTCGTGTGGATCATCACGCCCCAGCTCATCCGGACATCTAGGAGGCCGAGATATGAGAGCACGGCCTCCGAAAAGATCGCACTGGTCACAGTGAACATCATGTACAGGAACGCGAGGGGCAAGAGGTTGGGCACGATGTGGACCATGATGATGTGGAAGGGACTTCCGCCGGCGATCCGAGCAGCCTCGATAAACGGCTTGACCGTGATGGACAGCGCCAGCGACTTCAATACCACACCGGTCGCTCCGAATCCCGAGAGCAATCCGATGATGATGGCCAGCTCCAGGTGGTCGACGCCGATCAGCGCGCTGACGACAACGAGCACGGAGATGAAGGGCATCATGATCATGATGTCCGCCAGCCGCATGAGCAGCGCGTCCACCACCCCGCCGTAGTATGCGGTGACCGCCCCAACGATTGTGCCGATCCCGACCGTGACGACCGCGGCCATGAGCCCCAGCAGGAACTCCGAACGCGCGCTGTGCATGAGCTGGCTTAGGATGTCGCGGCCCAACGGATCGGTTCCGAGCGGATGGCGCCAGGACGGGGGCGCGGGCTGTTCGGTCTGGCCGAAGGCGTAGCCGATGACCGGGTCGTACGTCCGCTCATCCCACACCGTGCGCATCAACACGGGGTGCGCCACAGCCATCACCATGTAGAGGACAATGATCGCCAAACCGAAAAGCCCGATCCGCGTCTCGACGAACACGGCCCAGTTTTGCCGCCAACCGCGCGCCAACAGTCGCAGGCGGGCGCCACGCACCGATTGGCCTCCGGTGGTCACGGTATTCGGTGTGTTCATCGATATCGTATCCGTGGGTCCAAGATCGCGTAGAGCACGTCCGCCGCAAGGTGAGCCAGCAAAACGAATACCCCGACGAATATGAAAGCGCCCACGGCCGACGGCAGGTCTTCGGTCTGCGAAGCGACCACTAGCGTGCGGCCCATGCCGGGCCACGAGAAGATGGTCTCGACGATCACTCCGCCGTCGATGGCAAACGCCAGGCTGAACACGAAACTGGTGACGACGGGCAGCAAGGCATTTCGGGCAACGTGCTTGTCGCGAACATCTTTGGCAGGCATCCCCTTCGCTCTCGCCGCGAACACGTAGTCCTCGCGCATCGTCTCGAGCATCGAGCTTCTGGTCAGCAACATCGTGCCGGCGAACGAAATCAGCGCCACGGTTGCGACAGGGAGCACCATGTGTTTCAAGATGTCCCAGACCAGGTATCCGAGGTCCGCCATATTCCACGCGACCAGGGTCACCGCGATGGCAGCCACGACGGAGCTCGCTCGAATCGCCCCTGCCCGTCTTAGGCGGAACCTGCTCGTTGCGAAGAAGACGATGAACACGAAGATCGAAAGTGCCAGGGTGGTCAACAGCATGCGGTTGAACACCGCGTTCGCCGCGACTGGGGCGTCTCGCCAGATAACAGGATCAAGGAATTTGCCGATGGGCAGCCAATCCAGCTTGAAGGCGAACAGCCAGATCATCATCAATCCGAACCACGGGGTGAAGACCGTGTACAGGGCGACGCCGCCAATCGTCGACGTGTATTCGACCCAGCCGCCACGACGCCACGCGATCAGCTTGCCCAACGCGAATTCCATGTAGAAGGCAAGGACCGCCGCGGTCACGAACAGCACGAGGGTCCTGGGCAGTCGCTCCTTGATGATGTCGGTCACCGAGCGTGGGTAGAGGCTGAACGACACGCCGAGGTTGCCCGTAGCGGTGTTTTTCAGGTAGGCAGCGTACTGCTTCCACAACGGCTCGTCGATGCCGAATAGTTGTTGCAGCTCCGCGCGTGTGGTGGGAGGCAAGCTGGGATCAAGCGCGTAGAAGTCGCTCAGGTCGCCCGGTTGCGCGTTCACCAAGAAGAACACGACGGTAAGGAACAGTGTAGACCGTCAGCGAAAGTGGGACACATTTGGG
>CAZPQQ010000004.1:0-15693 GCA_964588665.1 uncultured Dehalococcoidia bacterium
GGATTCGTCCCAAATCCCATCAGATTTGGCTATGATGAATATATGTTTGCGACGCTGTTGGAACTCCGGCAAAATAACCCTGGAGTATATGGAAGGATCCTGAACGCCACGGAATTGCTGTTTGAAAGCTATTATAATTCTCAAACGCTAAGTAGAAACGCCTGAGTCTTGCTTCAGACGAGCGCATTCGAAGTATTGTTGGATCTGCCGGACCGTGTCCAGCGAATGCACTTCAAGAGGATGGTAGACCAACAAACCAGTATTCCGGGTGACGCCGTTTACAAATATTCATCTGAGAGGAATGGCCGCAAACCGTCAGGGCGTGTCAACACGGCCACGGAATTCGCCACTCGGAATGTCATTTGGGCCGACCGCTTTTATTCATTGAGGAATCATATTATCCACGGTGCCACGCCGCCTGACGCTGAATTCGAATTCGGATTCCGGAGCCGATCAAAACAACGGCACATCGATATCGCGCTGTTGTTCTTCATCCTGCTCGTTCAGCGAAGGATCGAAAAAAGCTTCCGCAAGCCTATGTTTACAAACGAAGTCGTGTGGGAAGCGTGGCAAGACTCCAGCACCCAGACACAATGGGAAGGTTTCGTCTACAACTCTCTGTCGTACCAAGGGAGGCCTCCCAGAGTCATCAACAGGATCACAAGAGCCATGCTACGATTTTCCTGATACGCGCCACCACTTACCCCAACTCCGCAAGTATGTAGCTATGCGATCACCTTGAAGTCGTACGTTGTCGTGTTGAGGTCGCCTTCGGCGAAGCGGGTCATGCGTAGGGGCGTGATGTCCAGCAGCTTGGCTTGGCCTTCGAGGATGAGCTCGGCCATCACGATGCCGACGGCAGGGGACTCCTTGAATCCGTGGCCGCTGAATCCGGTGCAGATGTAGAGGCCCTCGATTCCGTCGACTTTGTCGATCACCGGGTGCAGGTCGGGCGTCGAGGTGTAGAGTCCCGCGTATCCGGTGAACAGCTCTGATTCCTCGATGCCCGGGATGCGGCGCGCGATCCTCTCCCAGATCTCCTCGACGAAGCCCATCGTGGATCGGGGATTGTACGCGTCGGGGTCGGCGGGGTCTTCGTGGTTGCCGTTGCCGACCAGCGTCAGGTCGTTGCCCTCGGGGCGGAAGTAGATCAGGTTGGTCATGTCGCCGCCTCCAGGATGAGACGGCACAAGGTCCAGCCTCCGGCGCAAGAAGAAGACTTCGTGGCGAGTCGCCTTCAGCGGCAGGTCGATGCCGTGCTTGCCCAGGAATGTCGACGACCACGGCCCTGTGGCGACGACTGCGATGGGCGTCTCGTATCGCTCGCCCGCGGTGACGACTGCCTTGACCTTGCCACCCTCGATCTCGATTTCTTGCGCGGGCGACTCCAGTACGACGGCGGCGCCAAGGTCGCGAGCTCGCATCGAGTAGGCGAGGGCCGTGCCCGACGGGTCGCCGTGGCCGGACTCAGGCTCCCACGCGAACGCCTCCGACTCGTCGAGGTGGAACGTCGGCGCCAGCTCTTTGGCTTCCTCATATGTAACGAGATCAGTGTCGATGCCGACGGCTTTCTGCATCGTGACGTTCTTCTTGATGCCGTCGACCGCGTCCTGGGGAACGATGATGAGGTATCCGGTTTTGACGAACTCCACTGGGTCGCCGCCAACGATTCCCGCGAAGTCCTTGAAGATGTGGAAGCTCTCCCAGGCCAAGCGAGCGTTGACCTCGGTGGAGTAGTGCATCCTGATCGCGCCGGACGACCGTCCGGTTGAGCCTGAACCGAGCGTGTCTCGCTCCAAGAGAACCGGAGCTTGGACGCCGCGAGAAACCAAGTTGTAGAGAATGCTCGTACCCATGACGCCGCCGCCGATGACGACGGCTTCAGTTGTGACAGTCATTGGTCCACCTCGTTAGTGCGTCGGTCGATCGGGCCGTCCACATCCCCTCAGATGGCGCTTGCATCGGCGACAGAATTGCGGACGGGCGAAACGAAGACCCAAATTTGCCTCCACGACCGGGGCTGACTTCGCTATAATATCCTCCGCATCGCAGTCGATGCAAAGCAACTTCCCCCTTCCAGGAGCGCTGACGTGCAGTTCAAATTAACGGTCCTGCCAGGAGACGGCATCGGACCCGAGGTAATCGAAGAGTCGATCAAGGTGCTGCGGGCCGTGGGCGTCCGATTCGGGCACGAGTTCGAATTCCAGTACGGGATCGTCGGCGGCGGCGCCATCGACGCGACCGGCACACCGTTGCCCAAAGAGACCATCGCCATGTGCCGCGGCGTCGACGCGATTCTATTCGGCGCGGTTGGCGGGCCAAAGTGGGACGATCCCAGCGCCAAAGTACGTCCCGAGGACGGCATCTTAGCGATCCGCAAACAGCTCGGGCTCTTCGCGAATCTCAGGCCCGTGAAAGTCCTCCCAGCGCTGATCAACTCGAGTCCGGTCAAGGCCTCGCTGCTTGAGGGCGTCGACATGATGGTCGTCCGCGAGCTAACCGGCGGCCTCTACTTCGCCTCGCCGAAACGCCGATGGGAGACGTCCCGAGGACGTCGCGGCGTCGATACGCTGCGCTATACGGAGCAGGAGATCGACCGCATCCTACGGGTCGGCTTCGACCTGGCCCGACGGCGGAAGAAGCGGCTAACCTCCGTCGACAAAGCTAACGTGCTGGAGTCGTCCAGGCTGTGGCGAGAGATCGCCATGGAGGTCGCGGGCGAGTATCCGGACGTCGAGCTGGAGCACGTTCTGGTCGACGCGGCGGCGATGCAGCTCATCCGAAACCCGGCCCACTTCGACGTGATCGTTGCCGAGAACATGTTCGGCGACATCCTGACTGACGAGGCGTCGGTCCTCGCCGGCTCCCTGGGCATGCTGCCATCCGCCAGTCTCGCGCGCTTGCCAAAGAACGGCAGAGGCAAGCGCGGGGCCAAGGTCAGCCTGTACGAGCCGATCCACGGGTCCGCGCCGGACATCGCAGGGCAGGGGATCGCCAACCCGATTGGCACCATACTCAGCGCCGCCATGATGCTCCGCCACTCGCTCGGCCTCGAAGACGCAGCGGCGGCGGTCGAGCGCTCAGTCGACGGCGCACTGGCGGAAGGCTACCGCACGCCGGACATCGCTTCGGACGGCGGCGAGGTCATCGCGACCTCACGCATGGGAAGCGTGATCGCGGGCGGGGTGTAGGCGAGAAGCAGCGGGTTCGGCCTGAAGGTCATGCCTGAGGCAGATTCGCCCCAGGCGAACCGAGACCACCAGCGACTTCGCTCACCGGTGCTCTGGCCCCGATAGAATCGGGGCCAAGCATAACGGCCCCGCGGCGCGGGAGCCGGGTTCGGCCTGATGATGATCAACTGAATAAGTTGCGCTAAACGCCTCTCGCGATGCCGGGCATCCGTCCACGGCGAGCCACGCATCCATCCGTTCGCCCTGAGCTTGTCGAAGGGCCGCTCACACGCAAGCGTCGCCAGCCGTTATGGTCACTAAACCAATACGTTGTACTCAACGTTTCTCTGCGTGCCGGAGCTTTCGCAGAATCAGAAACTTCTGGAGTACTGCGGGCAGAAGTGCGTGTTCGGCGACCAGATTCTTCGGCTGCGGCTCAGAATGACACTTTTTGTACGACGCCACTTATTTTGTTTATCGCCGTGAGGCCGAGACCACCCGATGAGCACCCCCCAACCTTTACGAGGCCAACCTGCCCAGGATATCGGCTAGCCTGCTGACGCGCGTGTCGACGTCTGCCAGGCGGTCCCGCTCTTTTTCGACCACCTCTTCAGGGGCTTTTGAGACGAACTGTTCGTTGCCGAGCCTGCCAGCCAACCTCTTGCGGTGCGCTCGCAGCTCGTCCAGCTCTTCCTGAAGCCGGGCCTTCTCGCTATCGAGATCCACCAGATCGCCGATCGCCATGCCCAAAGTCCCCAGTCCGAGAACCTGAACCGCCTCGCTGCCGTCTCGTCCCAAAGCGTCCGCGTTTGGCGCGATGCTCAGCTCGACACCGGCGCCACACTGGATGAAGGCGCTTGAGTCTCGGAATACGCCTTCGAGATCGTCGGCGGTCGCGACTCGGGCGGCGATCTCCTGGTTGTTGGCCACCCTGAACACGGCGCGGACGTTGCGAGCCGCTCGCATGAGCTCGACTACGGCTTCGATCTCGCGCTCCGCCTGGTCGTCGAACCTGGTTTGGTCCGCCCGCGGATACGGCGCGACGAGCAGGGCATCGGGTGAAGGAGAGCTCTTCGGCAGGTAGTCTTGCAGCGTCTGCCAGATCTCTTCCGTGACGAACGGCAGGAACGGGTGCAGCAATCGGAGCACTCGTTCGAGCACGTGGGCCAGGACGGGCAGCGGCGACGGCGAGTCACCGGCTCGCACGCGAATCTTGGACATCTCGATGTACCAGTCGCAGTACTCGTCCCACAGGAAGTCGTGGACCGTGGTTTGCGCTTCTCCGAATTGGTGTGTGCTCATGAACGCATCGACCTGCTCGGCGACCCGGTTCAACCGGCTGACGATCCACCGGTCCTCGCGGTGGGTCAAAGCTGGCAGCTCTTCCCAGTCAGCCAACGAGTCCGCTTTTTCAAGGTTGGACATCACAAACCTGGCGGCGTTCCACAGCTTGTTGGCGAAGTTTCGGCTCGCTTCCAGCTTGCCTTCGTTGGTCCGCATGTCAGCGCCCGCCGCGGTGCCTGTGGTCAGAGCGAAGCGCACCGCGTCGGCGCCGTACATGTCGATCAGCTCCAGCGGGTCGAGCACGTTGCCTTTGACCTTACTCATCTTGATGCCCTCGGGGTCAAGCACCATCCCGTGCAGGTACACGGTGTGGAACGGCGCCTCGCCCATGTTCTCCAACGCCATGAAGATCATCCGGGCGACCCAGAAGAACAGGATGTCGTGGCCGGTCTCCATCACCGAGGTCGGAAAGAAGTAGTCCAGGTCTTCGGTGTCCTCGGGCCAGCCCAGCGTCGAATGGGGCCACAATGCGGAGCTGAACCATGTGTCGAGCACGTCCTCGTCTCGACGAAGGCTGGTCGCGCTGCAAGTCGGGCACTGCCTGGGGTCCTCCATCTCGACGATGGTCGCGTTGCAGTCGTCGCAGTACCAGACAGGGATGCGGTGTCCCCACCAGAGCTGGCGGCTGATGCACCAGTCGCGGATGTTGTCCAGCCAGTTGTAGTAGACCTTCTCGAACCGCTCGGGCACGATCTTGATCCGGCCTTCCGACACGGCGTCCCGTGCAGGCGCAGCGAGAGGCGCCATCTTGACATACCATTGCTCCGAGACGATGGGTTCGACAACCTCGTCACAGCGGTCGCAGTGGCCGACGGAGTGCGTGTACGGCTCGATCTTCTCGATCAGACCCTCTTCGTCAAGCCGTTCGACGACTTTGGTCCGGCACTCGTCGCGGTCCATGCCCTCGTACGGGCCGGCGTTCTCGTTGAGCGTCGCGTCGGGATTGAGAGCGTTGATGACCTCGAGGCCGTGCCGTTGCCCGATCTCGAAGTCGGCCGCGTCGTGGCCCGGGGTCACCTTCAAGGCGCCGGTGCCGAATTCGAGATCGACCGCGTCGTCGCCCACGATGGGCAACAGGCGGCCCATTATCGGCAGGACGGCGTTTTTGCCTACCAGATGACCGTATCGCTCATCACTCGGATTCACGGCGACGCCTGTGTCGGCCAGCATCGTCTCGGGACGGGTGGTCGCGACCGTCACGTGGCCGCCGTCGCCTTCCAGCGGGTACTTGATGTACCAGAGGCTGGATTCTTCCTCGCGGTGCTTGACCTCGAGGTCGGATAGCGCGGTCTGGCACCGAGGGCACCACGTGGTGATGCGGTTGCCTTTGTAGATGAGCCCCTTCTTGTAGAGGTTCACAAATGTGGTGCGCACGGCTTTGCTCGGTCCGGCGTCCAGCGTAAAAGCCTTGCGGTCCCAATCGCACGACGCTCCGAGCCGTTCGAGCTGAGTGTAGATGCGCCCGCCGTAGTCGTCGACCCAACTCCAGATGCGCTCGATGAATCGGTCGCGCCCCAGATCGTGGCGGGTGATGCCGTCGGACGCGAGCAATCGCTCGACGACCACCTGCGTCGCGATGCCGGCGTGGTCGGTGCTGGGCAGGTACAGGGTCGGGTCGCCGAGCATCCTGTGCCAGCGAACCAGCAGGTCTTCGACGGCGATGGTCAGGGCGTGGCCCATGTGCAGCTCGCCTGTCACGTTGGGCGGGGGCATGATAACGACGAACGGCTTCTTGGCGCGGTCGATTTCGGGCGCGAAGTAGCCGCCTTTGTTCCAGAAATCGTAAATACGACCCTCGACCGCGCTCGGATCGTATGCTCTGGGGATCTCTCGTTTCTCTGCCTGAGTCATGCCTGTGGGGACCTCGGATAAAAGATCACTCATTCTAGTCGTCCCGACGAAGGAGCGTCAACGACACGCCTGCCATGATGTACCATACGCGGGTTATGCAGCGAATCAGATATCCGGGCATCAGCCTGGTCCTCGGGGTCGGAAGCGCGATCGCCGCGTTCGTTCTGTACCTGTCCACGCTGGCGCCGACGCTGAGTTGGGGTTGGCGCGGGATGGGCGTAGACGGCGGCGAGTTGCTGGCGGCCGCGCACTCTCTGGGCGTGCCGCACCCGTCCGGTTACCCGACCTACATGCTCTTCCTGAAGGGCTTCGGCTCGATTGTCGCAATCGGGGACTTCGCGTTCAGAGGCAACCTGGCCTCCGCGGTCTTGGGGGCGCTGACGGTCGGGTTGCTCTATTGGTTCACGTTGCTGATCGCCCGAGGCCAGTATCGGGACTCTCCGGAGTGGCTGGCGGCGCTTGTTTCCTCGTTTGCGGCACTCACTTTCGCCGCGACACCGCTGTTCTGGTCGCAGTCGGTCATCACAGAAGTCTACACGCTGAACACCGTGTTCGTGGGCGCGCTGGCGGTGCTCGCCGTCCATATCGTCACGGGAAGCTGGCGGGACAGAGATCGATCCGGACGGCGGTTGCGACGTTTGCTGGCGGTATTCGGGATCGTAGTCGGTCTGGGGATGGGCAACCATTTGACTCTGCTCGCGATCGCCGCGCCGCTGGCCCTGTGGATCGCGATTCAGACGAGGCCGCGAGTCGCTGACATGGCCTGGGGCATCGCTGGATTGGTGGTCGGGCTGTCGGTCTACGCGTACCTGCCGATAAGGGCGGGTGCTGTGCCGCCAGTGAACTGGGGCGACGCATCGTCCGCGGAGGGCTTCATCTGGATGCTCAGCGGCCGGGCGTATCAGGACTACGTCTTCGGCATACCCCTCGACTCGATCGGCGCGAGACTGGCGGACTGGTTGGACCTGGTGTTCATTCAGTTCAACCCGCTGGGCTTATTTTTCGTTTTGGTTGGCATTGTAGCCGTGGCTAAAACCGAGCAATGGCTGTTTCGGATGATCGTCTTGTCCGTCGCGGGCCTGTTCGGATACGCCATCGCGTACAACACCTTCGACTCCGAGGTGTTGACGATTCCGGCCTTCTTGTTGCTGTCGGCGTGTTCCGGGGTGGGACTTCTTGCCGTTCTGACCTACGTTTCGCGCTGGGCATCTGAAGGCTCGCGGCATCGCTCCCGATCTCGGCGCTCATCCAAGAATATCTTGAAAGGGTGGAGATCGGCCCCGTTCCTCCTCGCCGTGGCCTTTGTGGCCGTTCCCGCGGGCACAGTGGCGATGAACTGCTCGTCGCAGGACCTAAGCGACGACCGGCGTGCGAAGGAGTTCGCGGAGGCGGCGGTTGACATGGCGTCGCCGGGTTCGGTGATCATCGCGGACGGAGAGGCCAAGACGTTCGCCCTGTGGTACGAAACGTTCGTCGAACGCCCGGAGTCCGAAGTAATTCCGATCTCAGCCCGCTTGCTCCAGTTCGACTGGTACGGCCCAAGCCTGAACGACCGCTACCCGGGCCAATTGCCGACGGAATGGCCGTCAGACGTCCTCGGCGCGCTGGAGAGCATCATCGACCGCACCGCCGTCGAACCGGGCGTGTACCTGACGTACTTCAGCCCGGACCTGGCGGAGAACTACGCGCTGTCGCTGCAGCCGCACGGGCTGTACAAAGTGGGTCTGCGGTAGGCGTCGTCTAGCGTCTCGTCTCTGAAAAGAGTCGCATAAATCGCGTGGCGTACTTGTGTGGGCCCGTGGTTCGACAAGCTCGCCACGAACGGAAAAACTCACAGCTCCGTTCGCCCTGAGCAACGTTATGTCCGCGGACAGACAATCCATGAGAAAGCAACGGTGATCGCGTATGTCGCCATTCTGAGGCCGCAGCCGAAGAATCTAGGCCCCGCAGGCAGACATCCATCGCGTTGGGCGAGATCCTTCGCCGCAGCTCAGGATGGCGATGGGGAGCCGTTACTTGGAAGCCTGTCGAAGGGCCGCCGAACGCCCTCAAATGTTGAGCGAACATCGGAGACAGGACACTAGCGGCGATTCGAGCCTGGTGGACCGAATATCGAACGGAGGTGCGTCGTGTCTGAAACGTTGAAGGGCGTCAGGGTGCTGGAGCTTTCAAATTGGGTCGCGGCGCCGTCCGCCTGCGCGATGCTGGCCGACATGGGGGCGGAGGCGATCAAGGTCGAGCCCCCGGACACGGGCGATTCGGTGCGGGGCTTGAGCATCAGCACCAAAGGGATCGGCATGCACCCCGTTGGCCTGAACGTCTCATTCGAGCAGCTCAACCGCGGCTAGGACAGAGAACGGCGCGGCGCTGCTCCGGATCGTCACAGACCGATTCATGGAGCGGACCAGAGACGACTGGGCGTCACGGCTCGACGAGGGACGGTGCATCTGGGTGCCGGTCCAGACCACAGACGAGCTCGCCGACGACCCGCAAGTCGTCGCCAACGAGTACACCACGACGTTGGAGCACGCGGACGAGGGCGAATTCCAACTCGTCCAGACTCCGATGAAGTTCCATAGGACCCCGACAAAGGCTAGCGGCCTCGCTCCGGAGCTGGGGCAACACACCGAGACCGTCCTGCTGGACCTCGGGTACACCTGGGACGACATCACCGCGCTCAAGGACAAGGGCGCGATCATCTGAGCGACCGCGGTGACTAGCTGATAGCAGTGTTGACGCAAAGGGATGGCGAAAGTATGATCAAGCTGTATATACGTGTATATACATAATGGATGACAATGAGTTCCTACGTCAACTCAACGATTTCCTGGACCCGCCAGCAGACACGAACCCTGGCATGGAGGGGGTTCAAATCGAGTGGCTGCGGAACGACCCTAGGTTTGGCTCGCTCCACATTTTCCTGGAGCATGGGATCAGTGAAGCTGAGGTTGAGCAAGTGCTGCTCGAGGTTCCGCCACACGTCGAGGCACGCCGGCATCCAAGCCACCCCGGTCGCACGCTGTTCTGGGGAGCCACGAGGTCGGATAAATCAATCATCGTAGTGTGCGAGGATTAGACCACCCGAGGTACGAGGCATCTCCAACCAATAACGGCCTTTGAACCGGACGCAGGTGTCCAATACTGGGAGGCAAGTGGTGACTGAACGCATGCGAAAACCGACCTCTGCATCGGATCTGGCCAAGGAAGCCCGCAATTGGGACACTGGCGCCCTAAGTCCGCGCGATTGGCATGATGCGCCCGATGCCATACCCAACGTAGGCAGATCGACCCCGATCAGTCTACGAGTCCCGACCCAGATGCTGACACTGCTCAAAGAGTTTGCTCGTCGTGAGGGAATCGGATACCAGGTGTTGATGAAGCGTTGGCTCGATGACAGGATCAGGGTTGAGCGAGGTCGACTAGCCGAACAACAGAGCGAACGAAACAGCGACGACGGCGAAGCGACGAATCGGACATCCCATCGACAGTGACCCTGTCGCCCTGCCGTTGACCGCCTGCGTCGAGGCGAATAGACTACTGTGCGGAATACGCTCGGATTCAGCACAGGTGCGGGAGATGAATCATGGTCAGTTCAGGCGGCATGGAGTACGGACCGGTTCAGCCAGAAGAGGTGCAGCCGCTTTGGTCGCTGCTCGATCAGGCGCTCAACATATCGCTGGTCCCCGGCTGGAACGACCACGTCGGCCCCGATAAGTTCCGCGTAATCAGGCGCGGGGGCAAGCTGGCCGGAGGCATGGGAATCGTCCCAATGGGGCAGTGGTTCGGTGGATCCAGCGTCCCAACCGGCGCCGTCACGTCTGTCGGCATCGCCCCGGAATTCAGAGGCGCAGGCGCGGCATCGACGCTGATGAAGAGCGCGCTCGACGAGATCCACGAAGAAGGCTGGCCGCTCTCGACGCTGTTCCCATCGACGCTGAACTTCTACCGGCACGCTGGATACGAGCGGGCGGGCGTAAAGGTCGTCTACGAGATGCCCACGAGCGCAATCGACGTCGGTTCGCGCGAGCTCGACATCGTCGAAGTAGACGATTCGTCGCACGAGGACATCTACATCACCTACAACGCCCGCGCCCAGTCGACGTCGGGCAATCTCGACAGGCCGCCGGTGCTGTGGGAGCCAATCTTGGGCTTTGGCGGACGGCAGGTGTACAGCTACCTCATCACCGGTCCCGACGGCCCCGAGGGCTACGTGATCTTCCAGCAGTCGCGCAGCGCGGCCCACATCCGCGTCCGCGACGTCGCGTTGCTGACGCAAAACGCAGCGCTGAGATTGCTCCGGTTCTTCGCCGACCACCGCTCGACCATCGACAGCATCTCGTGGAACGGAGCTCCCAACGACCTGTTGGTGCACATGCTCGGCGAGCAAGAAGCCGAGATGAAGCGATCGAGAGACTGGGTCATGCGGATCGTGGACGTCGAGGGCGCGTTGGCGGCTCGTGGCTATCCGGCGGGATACGAGGGTGAGCTGCACATCAGGGTCGAGGACAATCTTCTGCCCTGGAACAACGGCGACTACGTGCTCGAGGTCGCATTCGGACGAGGCAAGGTCCGCCGCGGGGGCCGTGGAGACCTGCGCACCGGAGTCCGAGGCCTCGCCGCGCTGTACTCCGGGCACGTCACGCCGGTCGAGCTCCGGGCGATGGGCGCGATGGACGGGGACGACGCCACGATCGCGGCCACGACCCTCATGTTCGCCAGCCCCAGTCCGTGGATGTCCGATCAGTTCTAAGAGGCTAAACCTGCTTCATTTTGCGGTCACCAATCACCGTGGCGTAGGGTCGGGTTTCAAACCCGACCGCACGATGCTGCTCGCTGAAGGTGTTGTCTAGGTGGCCACGCTTCGATGACAATCAAGAACAAGCCCGCCTAGATGCTCGCACGACACGCGTCGCGCATCGTGCCGCCGCTCGACCGAGATGGGCGGGTCGTCATGGCGGCCGCGGCTCTGCGGTCGTTGGACTACGGGTTCCTCAGCATCTTCCTCGGCGTCTACGTGACCGTGCTGGAATTCTCGGCGCTCGAGTCCGGGCTCGTCTTCAGCGCGATCATGGCGGGCGGCAGCCTGTCCAACGCCGTCGCGAGCTGGCGCGGCGACTCGATCGGACGTCGCCGGATGCTCGTCGCCATGGCTGTGCTCATGGGCTTGGGCGGAGTGATGTATGCCGTCACGTCCTCGGTGGTCGCGATGATGGCCATCTCGGTCTTCGCCATGACCACGTCGACGGGAGGGGACCGGACGGCGTTCCTGACGATGGACATGGCGGTGCTGGCCCAGACGGCGCAGGACAGACATCGCACCGCGGTCTTCACGCTGTATAACGTGGTCGGACGGGCGGCCAAGGCGATCGGTGCGCTCATGATCGCGGCCCCGGTCGTGATCCAGGCGTGGACCGGACTCGACGAGACGGCATCGTTCAAGGCGATGTTCTGGGCGTACGCGGTCATCGGATTCGCCGGCGTCGCCGTCTACGCGCTGCTGACGCCCAACGCCGAAGCGCCGCTGGCACAGGCGCGTTCATCTGACGATCGGCCCGATGCCGGCGCAAAAACAAAAGGCAGCAACCCGGGGCCCGGCACCGCGCGGTCGACGATGTGGCGGTTGGCCGCCCTGTTCTCTCTCGACGCGTTCGGCGGCGGCTTCAAGGTCAGCGCGTTCCTGTCGTTCTGGTTCACCACCAAGTTCGACCTCAACATCGAGACCATCGCCGCCATCTTCTTCGTCGGGCAGCTCCTGAACGTCATCTCGCTGCTGCTTGCGACCCCGCTGGCCGGTCGCATCGGACTTGTCGCCACGATGGTCTTCACCCAGGCCGTCGCCAACATCGTGATGATCCTGATGGCCCTGAGCGGAAACCTGTGGTTGGCGATAACATTCTTCATGGCGCGCGAGCTCACCAACGAGATGGACATCCCGACGCGGCAGTCCTACTCGATGGCCATCGTCCCGCCCGAGGCCCGGACGGCAACCGCCGGCGTCACCAACCTCGGGCGAACGCTGGCCCAGACCGTCACCCCCGGCATCGCCGGATTCGTGGCGCAAACCCTCACCCTCGGCGCCCCGATCATCCTCGGCAGCGCGATCAAGCTCGTCTACAACGGCCTGCTCTACGGCATGTTCGGCAAGGTCAAAGCGCCAGAGGAGGGGTAGGGGTGACGGGAGCAAACGCGAAATACTAGAAGATATCGCGACGCGATAATTTGTGTTTCGGCAAGCGTAGCAATGTCATACCAAACTTGTATTTACTTGGTAGCTACGTTAACCTTGACCAAATCTTAGAGACGAGGTCGTACATTGCCATCATCAGAGGAATTGGAGCTTTGGGCGTCTGGAATTGAAGATTCGATCTCTGATCTGGAATCCCAGATGCTACCGCTGAAACACCAACTCGACGAATTCAAGCGAGAACTCGATCTCGTCAACCAGTTGATTCAACTCAAACTACGCCCGGCGGACACCGATGTGGAAACCACCGCTAGTCACCAGCCCCCTTTTACCACTTCCCAGAATGGGGCCAATCAACGATCTCTGGAAGAACATGTTCAGCGCATACTCGACACAAACGGCACGCCGATGCATGTCAGCAAGATCCTTCAGTCGTTGAAGGAAGATAGAATTCCGATCCCGGGGCGAGGCGAGGAGGCCAACGTCATCCTACGCATGAGGCGGGACCCAGATCGATTCGTGCGTACTAACCGAGGTACGTACGGCCTAAGAATTTGGGGAGTCAAGGAGATGCCAGTCCGACGCCGGGCGAAACGTCGCGGCAAACGATCATGAGTTCAGAGGAAGCGATTTCTGCCGCAGACTTGTTTCTTTTCGCGTTGTTCGTGTTGGGTGGTACGGACAACTTCGTCGACGTCGAAGACGTGTACCTCAAAGCATTCGAGTTGGCTCCCAGGAGACTATCGTGGCGAACCAAGGCAACACTGCCCGATCTCAAGAAGTGCGCGAAAGGGTTGCAACAAGCCGAAGCCAGGATGCCTAACCCGCTCGTGAAATCCGGCGCTTATGCCAGGCGTCTTTCAATGGCCGGGCAGCACTGGGTCCAAGAAAATCGACCGAGACTCTCTGCCACTCTGCTTGCCGGTAGACATGTGGCGGAACCAACGAGACGCCCAAGCGCACAGAGATTGACCAGATTGAGACGCAGTGCCGTGTTTCATGACTGGATGTCGAATAGTGCGCCGCCACCTTTGAAATGGGCGGTCGCGGACATATTCAGATGCTCACCCGATTCGCCAACGGGTGTGTGGCGCGAGCGGCTTGAGACGCTCAAAAGCGATGCATTTGCCGCTGAAGACCGTGAAACCCGCGCATTCTTGGAGACGATCGAACAAGCTCACCCTGAATGGTTCACGGAGTCCTAATAATGAGGCAAACAGCCGCCACGACTAAAAAGCTCGACTACACGGGGCGGGCGTTCCAACAGGATGCCATCCACGCTATGCGAGGCAACGTAGTTCGAGCCCTCATTGAAACGATCACCAATGCCGATGACGCATATGGTCACGATACCAAGGGCAAGATTCGCGTCGAAATCGAAAGAAAAAGAGGAACAAGCAGAATCATAACGCGGGACAGGGCGAAGGGCATGCGGAAAGTTGAAATGGATGAAGCGTTCGGGCGGGCGGTCGAACCTCTGGCTTTGAAAAAGGAGAGCGCGTTCATGGCAATCTGGGCCGAGGAGCAAAAGATCTCGCAGCATTTGGACCCGTGGATTTCGAGAGCGTAAAGGATGGTCGTTACTCCCGGTGTCGCTTAGCTCCCAATGCTGACTTCACCTCCGAGCCCGAATGGGCGGCCAACAAGCACGACAGAAACCGACTTGGCATACCCAGGGGGACAGGTACCGTCGTCACGATGTGGGTGGAACCGAGAACAACGTTGCCCAGGCATCAAACGCTGGTGGAGCGACTCCGGACGCACCACCAACTGCGAGACATCCTCTCCGATCGCAATAGAGAGGTTGTCCTGGCGGATGTCAACTCTCACACGGAAGAGGCTCTCGTATTCATCTATCCGGACTTAGAGGAAGTCTTTGAAGGGCAACTCGATGTTGACATGTACCCGGAATCCGACGCCAAGTTGGTGATACTTCGGAACCCCGAGAGGTATGACAGCCCTTCAAGAGATGAAGGGCGACCTGAAGGGATCTTGATCAAAGGTAGGCGCGCAGTTTATGAGAACACGCTTTTCGGGTTTGAAGGGAATGCCCATGCGGGTTGGTTCTCAGGAAGCGTGGTGTGCGAGTTCGTTGATGTGCTGGCCGGAGATTACGATGATCGCCTGGACGGTGCGGCGCTAACCGATGCGCGAAATCCAATGCCCATAATCACGAGGGACCGCGACGGATTGGAAAGGGCCCACCCTTTCTACAAGAAACTCAAGGATGCGGTGGAAACAAAACTCGGGCAATTTGTCCGCCAAGAGGAAGAAAAGGCCAAAGGCCATCGTACGGTAAGCGCGACCTTGCAGCGAGCATTAGAGTTTTTAGGGCGAGATATCGGTCGACTAATTGACGAAGACCTTAAAGAGATTGAAGAAGAAGGCCTTCCAACGTCAGAAAACGGTGATAAACCGGAATTAGCATTCAGAGTTGTGCCTGAACACGTCGTAGCCTACATGGCGGAAGACAAGACGCTTTCGGCGATCGCCCCCAAATCAATGGGCCTTACCGAGACTTTGGTCTATGCCGACCCCGAGGGAGTGGTGGAGTTTCTCGACGGGCCAATTCTACAATTCGCGGATCACAGGTCAAAGCGTGACTTGGTGTCAACGCAGCTGCGCATACGGCCACTGGCTGAAGGCGAGCAAACCGTATCGTCGTTCACGGCAAACGGCGCTAAGGCATTGTCATTAGTCGAAGTCCGATCGGAAAGGGAGTTCGAAGGCCTTCGCGAGCCGCCTGGCGAATTCGAATTTGAGAGGGAGCGCTATCAAGCCCAGTGGCAGAAACCCAAACACTTGAGATTCACGCGCCGGTCGAAACGACAAATACTTGCGGCACCATTGTTAGGGTCACATCAGATGATCCTGGTGTCGTGGTATTGGGAGGTACAATCGACCTGTCTTTCGACGAGGAGTTGGTCGCATACGTGGGCAAAATGACTTTGGACCCACGCAGACTCGGAGCGAGGGCAACGTTAACCGCCGAACTTGGTGGTGAAGTGGCAAGATGCCGGGTGGTAGTAGTTCGGACCGAAGCTGGCCCGAGTATCAAGATCGACGTCACCGATGAGGAGGCCGGCATGCGTAGGGCCAGCGTGGAGACTGGGGCACAGCCCCTTATAAAGATTATGGGGCGGC
>CAZPQQ010000004.1:15703-101979 GCA_964588665.1 uncultured Dehalococcoidia bacterium
TCTTGGGCCATTCCCAGAGATGCCGGGCCAAGATAGCGTGGCAGCAAGGCTAATAATCTCTGAGATCGTAGCTCACGAAGCTGCTCGGATGGTGATGGAAAGGAAAACCGCTGATTCGACTACCGAACGAATGGACGCATCATCCTTCCACGTTGAGTTGGTCGAGTACATGCACAAATATCTCCAGCGGGCACATAAGGCTTCGATCCCGGATGCAGAAGCGTCAAAGCTACACTAGGGAAACTACGTATCTGAGTACGAACTTCGGGAGCTCGCTTCAAAATGTGGTTGCCATTTCGTCGTCGGGGTAGGAATATCTTTCGTCTCCAGAGTGTCACTGTGAAGATCCCTTATGTCGGGGATTTCCAATTCTTGCCCGACGAGTCGGAGACCCGTGTGGCCTGGGCTCTTTATGTTGAATTGGCAACACGCGTGCCCATCGAACCTTTGGATGTGGTCCACGGTTCGCGCAGTGAAGCCTTGGGATCGATCTACGCCTTGTTTCAGGCGATGCGCGTAATAATCAGAGAAGCGGGGCCACAGATAGCTCGCAGATCTGATTCGCTAGCATTTCTAGCAATCGGTGTTCTCAACTCAGGTCTTCGCCCGTTCTTGACCAAATGGCATTCTGAGTTGGAGGTACACGAAGCAGAGCAACGTTGTAGTGAAGGGGCGCGAGAGCGTGGAAGAGTTTGGGACCATGCACCGTCGTTTGACGCCGAGCTTAAGGTCTTGGGCGAAAACCTGTCCGCATATGCCCAAGAGTTGTTGAAAATCGCTGGCGCTCACGTGGAGGATAATCATGCAGGGAGAGAGCAGGCATAAAGTATTCATCTCGTATCATCACGAAAATCAGAATGCCGTCGACGGGTTTGTTCGAACCTTCGACCAAGACCGCCGGGTCATGATCTCCAGGATTGTTGGGGGTTCGATGGCATCCGACATTGAAATCAATAGCTCCAATACCGACTATGTCATGAGGCGCATTCGCGCGCTGTATCTGTCGGATTCGACGGTTACGATCGTGATGGTCGGCGCGGCCACGTGGAAAAGGAAATACGTCGACTGGGAAATCGCGTCAAGCCTCCGACAGGGACCAGAGGTTGGATTGCCCAACGGGTTGATCGGAGTTCTTGTGCCAGGGATCACTGAAGCCCGATTGCCTGATCGGTTCAAAGACAATTGGGATCGGGATGACACCGGATACGCTCGATTTTACCAGTACCCGAAAAGTAAAATGCAGCTCCGAAACTGGATCGAGGAAGCCTTCGGGGCGCGTACGAGTCGCGCTCAAATGATCACCAACGGCCGGCTACTGCGCCAACGCAACAGCCCGGCCCAATGACAACGTATCTTGTTTCGTGGTGTCATGGCGACGGCGGGAGCGGCAGTGGTTTATCGAAGACGGCGGCGCGATAAGGGCCCGTCATCGTCCTGAGTACCACTTCGTGGGTTCCTTGAACGACACCTACACGCTGCCGCGGTAGTCGCGGAAGGGGCCGTCGCGCCAGTCTAGGGCGGCTTTGAGCCCTTCTTCTTGGGACTTCTTGGCGAATTCCTTGACGATCGGGGCCTGGTGCGCCACGGCGTCGATTTCGGCGGCGAGGAATTGCAGGGTGGTGCGTCCCTGGAGCTCCAGGGCTTTGTTCACGATGCTCTTGTTGGCGGCGAGGAGCTCCCAGGGGATCTTCGCCATCGTGGTCGCGAGTTTCTCGACTTCGTCGCCGAGCTCGTCGGCGGGGACGGACTTCCACACGAGGCCCAGTTCCTCGGCCTTCTTGCCGGTGACCGACTCTCCGGTGAGCAGGAACCACTTCGCCCACTGAGGCCCGACGTTGTACGTCCACATGTGCGTCGGCGGGGTGCCCATCGAGCGCACGGGCGGGAAGCCGATCTGGGCGTCGTCGGCCGCGATGATGATATCGCAGTGCTGGGCGAGGTCGGTGCCGCCCGCGAGGCAGTAGCCGTGTATCCCGACGATGACGGGTTTGCTCAGGTTGTAGATGGTGTTCATCGTGGTGGGCGTCCGCTTCATGCGATGCATGTCGACGCGGATGTTGTCCCGCGCGGCCTGAGACACGTCCAGTGCCGCCTGATTCGCGGGCGGCGTAATGTCATATCCGGCGCAGAACGCGCGGCCGGCGCCCCGAAGCGTGATCACGCGCACGTCTGGGTCGTCGTCGGCGGCCAGCATGCACTCGACGAGCTCGGCCTGCAGGTCGCGGCTGAGCGCGTTCAGCTTCTCGGGCCGGTCCAGCGTCACACGACCGATGCCGTCCGATGCTTCGTACGAGATGTAGTAGTAGTCCGCCATCGTTTGCCTCTCCTTGGGTATAGTTTTTTTGGAATGCGATGTTCTGTGTTAGGGAACCGAGCAATGTTCAGTTGGTTGTGGGCGACCCTTCGACAGGCTCAGGGTGAACGGGCTAGTAGACGGCCGCTCAGAGCAGACAGGTCACATCGTGAAAACTCGGGACGGATGCCGTCGAGCCGCGTAGAGGTCTTTCAAGTACAGGTCGAAGTCGAGAGTGCCTTTCCATGCCGCGGCCGCTCGCACGAAGGCATCGTCGGCGTCAACGGCAGACCTTCGTTCTTGGATCGTGATTGTGATCTCTTCGCCTTCTCTGAGGTCGATGTCCTCAAGGGGCTCGATCTTGCCTTTCGAATACTTAGCCCGAATTTCACGAACCATCAGTTCGCACCTCTAAGACGCGTTGCGTTATGTCGAGGACCACTTACGTATGTCGAACGAGCGGGCATACGATTCACCATCCAGCTTCCCGTTCTCTTATGACAAATTCCGATAGAGAGAATCCAGGAGGAAGAGCGCGATCCACAGCAGCCCGCAACTCTTCTATCGTCATCGTGGGCTCACCGTAATGGCGCAACGCCCGATCGGCAAGTTCCCTCGTCCTTCGGAACCTGTCTTCGTAGTGTTTTGTGTCCAGCTTGTTGATCTGACTCGCGTCGTGCTTTTCGCAGTCTGAATCCATCACGATCCATTCTTTGCTTCGATTCGTGGCCACCGACATTTTACCTCATTGTGCGCACGAGGTCACTCCGCCAGGTTGTACGTGTAGTGTGGCTCACCAGCTTCGAGGGGCCATGACTCGAACCAGCTTTGGATGTAGGGGAGGATGCGTCGGGACAGCGCGCCGCGGGTGAGCTCGCGTTCGGTCAGAGGACGGGACAGCGAATCTTTGAATCGGGCGATGACGTCGGACTTGTCGAAGCGCTGGAAGACCTTGTCTCGGAGCAGCACCTCGCCGTCGACGATGACGGTGTCGACGTCCAGGCCTTTGCCTCGGTAGACCAGCGCGTCGACGATGTCGGTGTTCGGGTTCAAGTACGGCTCGTTGATGCGTCTGGTGTCGATGAGCACGATGTCGGCGCGTTTGCCGGGTTCTAATGTGCCGACCTGCTTGTCGAAGAAGGTGACCTTCGCGCCGTTGACGGTGGCCATGTGGAAGATGTCGTGCGAGGTCGGGGCAGGGGAGGCCACGCCCGGCTCGCGGTGGATCTTTTGGGCCAAGCGCATCTCCTGCAAGATGTCGTTGTCGTCGTTGATGCCTGCCTCGTCGATGCCCAGCGCGACGGTCACGCCTCGATTCAGCAGCGGGTTCAGCGGAGCGACGCCGCTTTTGAGCCGCAGGTTGGAGCTCGGGTTGTGGCACAGGGCCGTTCCGGTCTCGGCCAGGATGCCAATGTCGGATTCGGTGAGCCACACCCCATGAGCGCACGAGACCTCCGGTCCGAGTACGCCGAGCTCTTGGAGGTGGGCGAGCGGCGTCTTGTTCCAGTGGCGAGCGCCGTACATCTTCTGGTATATGGTCTCGTGCAGGTGGATGTGCAGGCCGGTCGAATTGCGACGAGCGAAGTCGCTGATGGCACGCAGCATCTCGTCGGAGCACCAGTGGACGTTGTGCGGACTGATGAAGATGCGGGTGCGGTCGGTGCTCTTTCGGTCCAGAAGCTCGGCGTTGGCGGTCAGGTAGTCCTCGAGGGTGATCGGACGGGCGTTGATCTGCCTGCGGGCGTCGGCGGCCAGGTCCGAGGGCAGGGTGGCCAGGAATCGCTCGTCGTCCTCGTAGACGAGGTGGTTCTGGTCACGGTCTGACAGCGAGAAGGCGACTCTCATACCAGACTCTTCGTATGCATCGACAATCTGGGACGCGGCGTCGAACAGCTCCACGCCGGCCGGAAGTCTGGACGCCATGTGGTTGTGCATGACGGTGGTTATTCCGGACTCGATCATCTGCATCGCGCAGTACAACGTGTCCAAATACGGATCGACGTCGCGCATGGCCCACCGTGCGATGATCCACGTCTCGAGCGGGGCGTCGAGAGCGCCGAGTTGGAACGGCGTCAGACCGACGTGATGATGTGCGTTGACCAGGCCAGGGATGACGACGTGGTTTGACGAGCCGATGGTCTCGTCGGGTTGATGTTTGCGGCTCAGATCGGAGTAGGGGCCGATCTCGACGATTTCACCGTAGCGCTGGAACACGGCGCCGTCTTCGATGACCTCTGCAGTGCTCGGTCCGGTGATCCTAGTGACGACGTGTTTGCCCCGGATGATCGATGATGGCATCGGTTGGCTCCTTTGGCGTCCCATCGGTGACTGGTTCTGAAGGTGGTATTTGGCAGCTCGGTTTGGCGAGACTCGTCTTGTCCCACCCGCCCGCCCGCAAAGGTTTCTGGGGGCACATCCCCCAGGCCCCTTGCCAAAGGGGGTTCCCCTCTGGACTCCCCTTCTGTCGGACAATGGCTGTTGCCACGCCTGGCCGTGAACGGCCAGAGCACTGTGGCTTGCACGGCCGGTGGCCTCAGCGTTCAGGCCGAGCCCGTCTCCGCCACACCAGCGTACAACGAGTTGAACAGCATCTTGTACGTGCCACGTGCTTGAGCGCGGAAGTGGGGGCGGAATCCGAACAGGATGACTTGGCCTTGGCCGTATGGAACGCTCACGGCGGCGGCGTGGCCGGCGATGTTGTCGGATCCGATGAGCAGTCCGCTCAGCAAGGGTGCGTCCGGGGAGTAGGCGGCGATGACCGACCCGTCGGCCACGCTGAATGCGGGACCGTCCATGAACAGGGCGGCGGCGCGTCCCGGCATGCCGTATCCGACGGGGTGGTGGGCGTCCACGTGCATCTCGAGCAGACTGCCGGGGGCGAAGAACTGGGAGTTGGTCAGTTCAGCCAATGCGTTGGTGACAGGCAGGTCCATGTGCCTGATGGCGTACCGGGCCGCCCCGTCCCAGGCGACGACGGTCCCGCCCGACGAAGCGAAATCGCGGATGCTCTCGGTTCCAGCGTCGCCGAGACCGCCCGCGTACTCAGCGGCGTAGCTCGCGCTGCTGAAGCCACGATGGATCTGTCGAACGGTCTGGTGCGGGATGACGATGACGTCGAATCGCTCGGCGAGGCCCCCGTCCCGTACGTCGCCGTCGACCACGGAGGCGTAGTCGAAGCCGTACTCGTCGAGAACGAACCTGGTCCATCCCTCTTCAGTCGACGGGACATGGCTGCGGTAGATGCCGATGCGAGGGGCACGGAGCGGCGCCACCGGCAGTTCGACTCCTGGATCAAGCCGCGTGACGTTGACGTTCAGTTTGACGGCGGCGTTCGACAATGTGTCGGAAGGCGCGTCGCGGAGATCGGCAACGAAGGTCCCGGGCGGCATAATGGCGCCTTCAGTGGCGACCGCGCTGTTGGTTCTGGAGACCGAGCGCCCGTCCGCAAGCATTCGATTCACGAGCTTCACCGATTCGTTTGCGCCGGGGGCGACGGCGTACACTCCTGGGCCGGCGATCGACCGCGCCACACCAGCATCGTTGAGGTCTGCGACAGCCCTGAGCCGTGCGTCGAAAGGCGTCTTGACTTCGAACGCTTTGACTCCCATCTTCAGCGGCAGGCTGTGCGCGGTGGCGTCGTAGGGACGTTTGGGCGGCCCGCCAGGGTAGTGGCGGATGTCCGGATAACGCTGAGTCTCCAGCATCGTCTGTGCGAATGCGCCGTATGGCTGACGGGTCAAGACGACACGATCGCCACGCGATATCTGCGACCCTTCGTGCCGGATGTCGTCCTCGGCCTGGTGCACACGGACGTCGGCGAAGCGAAGCAACTCCACGAGTTCGGCGGCCGTGCTGGGGTCGTGCTGCTCTTGCGGAATGACGAACGCGTACGGATTGCCGGTGTGCATCACCGCGCGCTGTAGCACGGAGAACGAGTTGCGCACCCAGGCTTCTCTGTTGCGCGCAGCGTGGTCCAGGCATGCCAAAGCCGCCGTGAGGTTGTAGTCGACGACGTCGCGCAGAGACCACGTCCCGCCTTCCCATGGCATCGGGTGGTTCCAAGACTTGACTGTTGGACGCTCTCCTCGGTCCGATTTCAACTGTGCGGAAGCTATCTTGACCGGCGACGCGATGCGAACGCTGGCAGCCTCCGACAGCACCCTGACGCCTCCGTGATAATGGGGGTAGGATCGACTCGGGCTGTACGAATCGTAGACCACGTTGACGGCTACACCGGACAGTCCGGACGCCGTCATTTTGGACGCCATATGCGTGCCCAACGCCGCGAGTTGGCTCTGGAGCACCGGATCGACGTTCGGGCCGACCGGGTCGACGAACGGCGGCAGTATCATGCGCATGCCGTCGGTTCGCGTCTGGTGCACGTCGTACGTGATGTGCGGATGCCAAGCGTTGTGTATGTGCTCGACCACGAGTCGCGTCTCGGCCTGGGTGAACATGAACCAGTCGCGATTGTTGTCGTGCCCTGTATATTTGTGGTACAGGCGCGGAGGAATTGCCCCCTCGTAATGGGTCCCCAGCGTGCTCTCGTACCACTCTCGCACTTTGACAAGCCCGTCCGGATTCAGAGACGGCGCCAGCAGGACGATGACGTTGTCCAGAACAGTCGATATCTCAGGATCGTCGGACGTGGCTAGCCTGTGGGCTAGTTCGAGGGCCATCTGTGTGCCGCCGACCTCGGTGGCGTGGATGCTGCACGTAATCGCCACCACCGCACGGGCCTCGGAGGTCAGTCGCGCAGATTCCGATTCGGACAGATGTTCCGGGTCGGCGAGTCTGCGTTGAATGTCGCGATAGGCTTCGAGTTCGCCGATGTTCCGCGGGGAGCTTATGTAGGCGAGCAGGAGGGGGGCGCCCTCGGTGGTCTTGCCAAGCTCGAGGGTCTTGACTCTGTCGGACTGATCCGACAGCAGAGCGAAGTAGTCGACGACCTGGGGCCAATCCGCCAGCTTCCGGTCTTCGCCAACGCCGAAGCCCAGAAACTCAGCAGGCGAAGTCACGGGATGTTTCGTATTAATCGAGGGACCGCTTGACACACCACTCCACCCACCATAAATTGACGCTGGGCCTCGCGGCCCAGCCGGCTTTCAGGATACACCATCGTTGGAACGCGAACGACAACAACCGGATGAACCACCGCTAGTAGACCATGAGCGAGAGACGCGACCGGCAAGCGGGTGGCTGCCGGCCTTCGAATCGCTGCAAAACCGCAATTTTCGGCTGCTGTGGATCGGACAGCTCGGACAGGCGTCCGCCATGTGGGCGGACCAGGTGGCCCGTAGCTGGCTCACGTGGCAGCTCACCGGCTCGGCGACGGCGGTCGGCCTCGTCAACGTCTTTCGCGCAATACCGCTCATCACATTCGGACTGCTGGGCGGAGTGGTCGCCGACAGATTCGATAAACGCACCATCCTGATCGTCATTCAGACGTGGAGCCTGTGCATCTACATCGTGATGGCGATCTTGCTTCTGGGCGATTGGATCAAGCTGTGGCACGTGTACTTCACGGCGGTTCTGCTCGGCGTCGGGATGGCATTGAACCAACCGGTTCGAACCTCGCTGATTCCTCAGTTGCTCGACGGCAGGTTGCTGGTCAACGCCATCTCCCTGAACTCGATCGCGATCAACGTCACGCGGCTTACCGGTCCCGCCGCGATCGGGTTCCTGATCGCTCTGGCCGGAGACAACGTGGCGCCTGCCTACGTCATCGCTGTGGTCGTGTATGTGATGATCATCTTCTCGACGGTTCGGATCGACTTCAAGTCGGCGAAACCATCGGGACCGCGTCCGTCCTTCGTCAGCGAACTCGTCGAGGGCTTCCGCTATCTGGCGTTCGACAATCGGACCGCACTCATGCTCGTGGTGCTGGCGGCCGGGCCGCTGGCGTTCGCTTTCAGCTACCTTACGCTCTTGCCTGTGTACGTGACCGAAGCGCTGGGCGGCGGATCGTCGGGTTTCGGGCTGATCCAGTCCATCAGCGCGATAGGCGCCCTGATCGGCGGGTTCACGCTGGCATCGCTCAGGGACGTCCCTCACAAAGGGCGCATCATGATGATCTCGGGTCTATCGTACGGAGCCCTTGTGATGGTCCTCGGCAGCATCGGCTGGATGTATCTCGCATTTGCAGTCGTCATCTTCATCGGCGCATCACAGACCGTTTTTCGCACCGCCAACAACTCCGCTCTCCTTGAGATCACGCCGCCCAGGTTGCAGGGCAGGGTGCTGAGCATCACGTTCCTCGACATGGGCGTGCAATCGGTGGCCGCCATACTGGCAGGCGCGATCACTGACGCCTACAGCGTTGCAGTCGGAATGGCCGTGCTTGGTGGTATGTGCGTCGCGGTAGTCGTGGTTGTTGGAATCGGAGCGCCTGCCGTGCGTAGGCTGTGACCCGACACGCGATCGTGATGCCCATCGATCGGCGCGGGGACACAGCATCCGAACCAGATGCATTTGCATCTAAGATTGCAGAGCGGCACAAAGCCTGTAAGCCATCCGTTGCCACAACTGAAACGTAGAAATAAGTGCAAAGTCGAGATACGCGGCGACCGGGTCGTAGGCAAGTCCGATCGCTCTCCACTACAATACGTTGTAGGATTCGCCAGAGTTCCGTCGGTAACACCATATTGCGCTCAACGAGACTCGTCCTTTACTAGAAATCGACGGCCGGCGATGGCACAATTCAATGAGCCCATCTGAGCAGGACTGAGGAGCATTCGATGGCCCCACGCCGATACTGGCTGGTCAAGTCAGAGCCGAGCGACTATTCGTTCCAAGATCTGATGGCAGAACCGGATCAGACCGCCGAGTGGGACGGGGTGCGCAACTACGCCGCTCGGAACACCATGCGGGACGACATGCAGGCCGGAGCCGGCGTGCTGTTCTACCACTCCAACTCCAAGCCCAACGCGGTCGTCGGCTACGCCACGGTTGTCCGCCCCGGATATCCCGACGACACGGCGTGGGACCCAGACTCGGCCCATCCCGATCCGCGCAGCACGCCGGATAGTCCAGTCTGGTACATGGTGGACATCCGGGCCGAGGCGCTGTTCCGGACCCCGATCACTCTGGCGCAGGTCAAATCCACCCCAACCTTGGACAAGATGGCGCTGGCGAACAACTCACGACTGTCCGTGCAGCCGGTCTCGGCCAAAGAGTGGAAAGTCATCCTGACGTTGGGCATGGCCAGCCAGGAAGAGATCCTGGTCTGAGCCGCTGACTCGAAGCGCGGTGGGGCCTACGCCCGTCCGGCGAATAACATAGCGCCCGATGTCCGTCGCACGAGCCTGTTGGCGCCCTCTTTGAACCTATCCAACACGTAAAACTCCCAGCATCCACGCCTATGCGGTCGCTGCGATTGTTCACAATCCCACAATGCCTCCGCCTATCATCGAAGTCCTCTAACGAACCGTCGTAGCCACGTAACGGCTCAACTTGTGTGCATTTCGATCGAGAGCCTTCTCCCAGCCCATGCGCAACAGGCTTGCCGGATGGGCTCAAATTCCCGCCACGACAACTGGGACAGCCCTTCGTTCAGAAGCGTGATTCCTGACGGCATATCCCCTCTGTTGTTGAGCTATGTACCGGTTGGGCTCGGTTCCGAACCCGGTGGGATAACTGGAGTGCGCCCGCGCGGATGCGCTAAGATGAGGCCAACTCAAAGGAGGTCCTGCATGACATCCATATCCGTGTTCGACGCGATCCGTAGCCAGAGGGCGATTCGCGAGTTCTCCGACGAACCCGTTTCTGAAGAGGCTGTCTCCCAACTGATTCAAGCCGCAATCCGAGCTCCCAGCGCATCGAACAAGCAACCGTGGCACTTCATGGTCGTACGCGACGCGGAGGCCAAGAGGAAGATCGGACTTTGGTACATGGACTCCGTCTACAGTTACAGCGGACAGGAACGTCCGAGCGACGGGACCATAGAACCGCACCCGATAATGAGCGCTCCGGTGTTGATCTTCGCGTGCATCGACGCTATCGACGTTGCGGACCGGTTGACCCTGGGCGCATCGATCTTCCCGGCGGCGCAGAATCTGATGCTGGCGGCGAGGTCCATGGGGTTGGGCACGACCTTGACGACGCTCCACCGACCGCACCAGGCGGAGATCCGAGAGCTCCTAGGCATACCCGAGACAGTCGAGACCGCAGCACTGATACCGGTTGGCTATCCGGGAGGCGACCAGCACTTCGGCGGCAGCCGGCGCCGTCCGGCGAAAGAGCTGACCTACTTCGAGCGCTGGGGCGCGACGAGATAACAGCGGACCACTAAGCACATTGAAAGAACCAAACTTCCGGGGCATGGTCGTTTTCTTCGCTCTGGCATGTTTGTTCTCATGGCCAGTGTTCTTCGTCGTTGACGCCTGGTTAGTTCCCGGATATCTGGACGACAGCAACGACCCTGCCGCGGCGGTCGCCCAAGTCTTCGGGCACATGCTTGGAATGTTGGGCCCAGCTTTGGCGGCTATGCTGATGTGGTGCCGCGACCATGGACGGCGTCCGCCCAGGTTGCGGTGGAGCCAGCTCCGTTTCTATGCGGTCTCCGCCTTGGCGATGTTGGCGTTGTTCCTGGCGCCGGCTGGGCTGGGGTTGGCGTTTGACGACGCCCTCGGGTTCCGTTCCGGAATCGAGCCGTATCGATGGACGATTCTCGTTTCCGGCTTTACGTTGCTCTGGGTTGCCGGGATGGGCGAAGAAATCGGTTGGATCGCATACTTGTTGCCTCGTCTGGCGCCGCGCCTGGGCAAGACCGGCGCTCTGCTCGTGGCCGGAGCGATCCGCGGGACTTGGCATTGGCCGGTTCTCATCGGTCCCGTGATCCACGACGTCGTTGCGGGCGACGGCTCGGTCGTCCGGCTTGTCTTGCTCTCGGTGGCCTACGCGATCCAGCTTGCCATATCGAACGCGATCACGTTTGGCGCTGTTTTTGGCTGGCTGTGGTTCAAGACCGAGAGCGTTCCTCTGCTCGGGTGGACGCACCAGTGGTTCGATCAATCGCGGGCGATCGTGTTGATTACAGTCGCCGGACTCAGCGGCAGTCTGTGGCTCGGCGCCGCAACGTTGCTGTTGGCGCCCCTTGGTTACGTCGCTTTGATTGCCGTCGCACGCGAGGAGGGGATCACGTTGACCAAGTGGGGATGGCCGGTGCGCAATCGCGACATCGCTGACACGCACGAGTAGACGTTCCATGGCGGTCGACGGGCCAGGCCGCGAATGTCGAAGTTCATCGACGGCAAGCGTGACAAGATATTAGCGGATTCGAGCCCGCTACTGTATCTCGCGGAGACGCTTCTGGGTTGCCCAGACGACAACGGTGACCGCCAGTAAAAGCACTGCCAGCATGCCGATAGCCCATTGACCGCCAAGCCAGTCGGATATGAGTCCGGCAGGGAGGACGCCCAACGGCGTGAGGCCGAAGTTCATCATGAAGATGCTCATGACCCGGCCACGATATGCGTCTTCGACCTCTTCCATAATCAGTGACTGGTTCAGGGTGCGTCTGCTCGAATCGCCCAACCCCAGCAGAATCATGATCACGGCGGCAGCCGAATACAGAGGGATCACCGCCAGCAACAACAGCGCCACGCCCGACGCCAAACTGCCGAGAATCAGAAGCAGCCCGCGTCTCCACGCGCCGGTCGACGCGATCAGCAGCGAGCCGACCAAAGAGCCTCCGCCCATGATAGCAACGAGAAGGCCCATCGACTCAGGACCAAGGTGGTAGATGTCGACGACGAACACGGGCATCAGGAATCGGAACGGCATGGCCAACACAGACGTTGCCAGCCCCATGAACAGCAACACCAGCACAAACCGGTTGCCTCGAACGTATCTGAGACCTTCTTTGATATCTCTCATCATTGCGGGCTTCCGGGCTGGCGCCCGTGCCGGTTGGGGCTTGATCATCGAGGTCGCCACGACCGACAAGATGCCCATGCCGCCGATGAGGAAGTACACGGGCGCGGGCCCGAAGAGGGCGTACATGCCGCCTGCAACGGCCGGTGCCAGCAATGTTGTCACGCTCATCCCGGCGGCGTTCAACGCCATCGCGTTGGTGAGTTCGCCTCGGTCCACCAATTGAGGGATGATAGCCTGACGAGCGGGCATCATGAACGCGAACGCGGTGCCCTGCACCAGGGCGGCAATAGTCAGGTGGTACCATTCGATGTTGTCGGTGTAGATGGCGACGGCGACCAGGATGGCAAGCACTCCGGCCACACCCTGACCGAGCTGGATGAGCCGCTTGCGCTCGACTCTGTCGGCGGCCGCGCCGCCGAATAGCGCCAGAGTCAACATCGGCAAGGAAGAAGCAGCGTTGACTACGCCGAGCAGAGTAGCTGAGTCGGTGAGGTCGTAAACAAGATACCCACGGGCCAGCATCTGCATCTGCATGCCGCCCATCATCGCGAGCATGCCCAGCCAGAGCAACATGAAGTCGCGGTGCTTGAGAGACGAGAATGTCTGCCGCCAACTCGACCTTATCCCACCGCTTGGCGGAAGGGCAGGGGGAGTTTTAGTGCGCTCCACGCCGGTCTTGTCGGTCGCGTGGCTGTCTTTGCCGGTGTCGTCGGTGGGGGTTTGGTCGCCCGATCCAGTGCCTGGATTAGGCGGGGATCCGTCTGCGGCCGACGGGTCGTCATCCCCGGATTCCGTGCCCGATGGAGCACGTGAACGGTCATCCATGAGGCAAGTCTACACCTACGGTCCGCTGACGCGCAACGACGCTCAAGATGACGCGAGAGAGAAGGGGCCCGGACTGCGAATGCTCTCATCCACACTAGGCGGCAGGCGCTCACAGGTGTTCAATCCGGGCCCGTAATTGACGGCGACGCAAGTTTGCGCAAGTGATGCCGTTTGTCGATGGCGACTACATCTCCGGCGCACTCTCAGATGTTAACATAATGCCTGGCGATCGACCACGATCCGGACGCAACGCGAACCGCGAGGGACCCAAAATGAGCAGCAGTTTCGGCCAACTGTTCCAGATAAGCACGTGGGGAGAGTCCCACGGAGACGCCGTCGGCGTGTCCGTTGACGGATGTCCGCCGAGAATGCCGCTGGATGTGGACCACATCCAGGCCGAGCTCGACCGCCGGAGGCCCGCTCAGAGCGAGATCACGACGCAGCGACGGGAAGGAGATCGGGCGCAGATCCTCTCGGGTGTGTTCGACGGCCTGACCCTCGGCACGCCCATCCAGATCGCCGTCTGGAACGAGGATGCCCGCGGCAAAGACTACGAGCACATGCGAACCAAGTACCGCCCGTCCCACGCCGACTACACGTACGACGCCAAGTTCGGAATCCGGAACTGGAAGGGCGGCGGCCGGTCCAGCGCCCGCGAGACGATCGGCCGCGTCGCCGGCGGCGCCGTGGCGCGTCAATTCTTGACCAACGAGTACGGCGTCGAGATAGTCGGGTACGTGAAGCAGATATGGAAGATCGCGGCCAAAACCGACCCGGACACCGTCGTGCGGGAAGATGTCGAGTCCAACATCGTTCGTTGTCCCGACCAGGATGTCGCGGTTCAGATGATCGACAGGATCATGCAGGCGCGAAAGGACGGCGACTCGTTGGGCGGCGTCGTGGAGTGCGTTGCCCGGAACGTGCCCGTCGGGTTGGGCGAGCCCGTGTTCGACAAGCTGGAGGCGGAGTTGGCCAAGGCGATGCTGTCGATCCCCGCGTGCAAGGGCTTCGAGGTCGGCTCAGGGTTCTCCGGAACGCTCATGACCGGCTCCGCCCACAACGACCCCTTCTACAGCGACGGCGGCAGGGTGCGCACTCGCACGAACTACTCTGGCGGTATCCAGGGCGGCATCTCCAACGGCGAAAACATCGTGATCCGCGCGGCGTTCAAGCCCACGGCCACGATCCTGGCCGAGCAAGACACGGTGGACGTGGACGGCGCTCCGACGACGCTCAAGGGCAGGGGCCGGCACGATCCGTGCGTGCTACCGAGAGCGGTCCCGATCGTCGAGGCGATGATGGCGCTGGTGCTGACCGACCACGCACTGCGTCAACGAGGTCAGACCGGCGCGGTCAACGACGCCTAGCCGTGGCAATTCACGAGGGCCTGGTCATCACCGATTCCGAACAGCTCTACGACCTGCTCGGTCATGGCAGCCTGTTTCGCGGTTGCAACTTGGACGAGGCCGATTTCGTGTCCTTCGACGCGTTGGAGCTGGAGTTCGAGGAGTGCTCTCTGCGGGGAACGAACTTCTCCGGATTGGCCTGCCAGAGCTTTCACGTCGTCGATTCCGACCTCTCCGGCATTCGGTTCGAAAACGCGGAACTTCACGAAGCCGAGATCGTGAAGTCGAATTGCACTTCCGCCGTCTTCAGAAGCGCGAAACTGAACCTGTCCCGGCTGATCGATTGTGACATGACGATCTGTAATTTCGACGGAGCCAATCTGTTTGGAGCTGATCTCAGCGGGTCTCGATTCAGGGGCGTGGACTTCTCGCAGGCTAGCCTCATCGGGAACACAGTGGATCGAGTCGACTTCAGCATGGCGACTCTCCGCTACAAGAAATTCAACGGCGCCAAACTGTCCGGCGTGAATTTCACGGAAGCCGATCTCTCGGGCACGGACTTCGCGGGGACTGAGTTCGTGGACTGCCACCTGAACAGCGCCGTCTTCAACGCGGAGACCGTTTTCGACGGCGCCGATCTGAGAGGCGCGACGATTTCGAGTTCGCAACTCGGCGTCGCCAGCCTCAAGGGCGCGGTCATGTCGGCGTCACAGGCCCACGGCATGCTCTTCGAGGTTTACGGCATCGTCGTCGCGGAGGACGCCGAGTCGTTCACGAAGCCGCGGTAGGGGGTTGTGTCAGGCGGTCCGGAGCGCGGTCGGAGCCCTATGCATGGCTTCCAAGCAATGGGGGCAGTTGCTTCTTTTGAATCGTCCGATGCGACCGGCGACCCTCGCTGAGAATGTATAGCGCTGCAAGACGATGTCGTAGGGGAGGGTTTCAAACCCTCCCGGTGCGTCGCATGGTAAATCGCAACCGGAGCACCAGCGACCACGTAGTACCCGCGTGACAATCAATCACAACCTCGAACTCAGGCGGGAGGGTTTGAAACCCTCCCCTACGGACTCCCGCGCGGCTACTCCTGATTCAGGCAAGGTTCGGAATCATAGTTGCTGGCCAAAGCGCTATCCGGCGCGCGAGCCAGGACTCACCGTGAATGGAACATTCATCCTTCCCGCGGCCTCACCTAGGCGCCAGGAACGCGCTCCGGTTCGGAACCATCGTCATCGCCGCTGTAGACCCACACCGTGCCCGGTTGGGCGCGTCCTGCGAGGTACTCTTGCAGAGGCTCACGCATCTGCCGCACGGGATGACCGGCCAACAAGCCCTGGGCATCTTCTAATTCTGCGAATCGGGCTTGAATCACCAGTTCGTCAGGGTCGTCCGGGGCCAGTTCGCCCGCCCAGTCCGTGATCTCGAACGCGAACGCCACACTCTGGAAGCCCGCTCGGGTCTCCCAGTCGCCACGCAAGCTCCCAGGTTCGTTTCGCACGGAGTGAATCACATACGCCAACTGCCCGACACGAACGACATCCAAGCCGGTTTCCTCGCGGACCTCGCGCCGTAGGCCGTCGATCAGAGACTCTCCATGTTCCACGATGCCGCCCGGCACGAACCAACTCGGACTGGGGTCGCGGGGGCCTTGCTGTTGGATCAACAAAACCTTGCCGTCCAAACGAAGAATCGCAGCCGTGATCAAATATGTCGGGGATTCGCCGGCATCCCCAGCCACAGGTCAACCTCCTCGTCGATCAAGTCCAACAAAGCCGATCACACGACCGGTGACGTGCCGCCGTCGATGTTGACCGCGATTCCCGTCAGGTAGCTGGCTCGCTCGGACGCCAGGAAGGCGATCACGTCGCCGGCCTCCTCGGATTCGCCGACACGCTTCAGCGGCACATTCTGACCCATCGAGGCGTATATGCTGTCCTGCGTCACGCTGGCGTCTTGGGCTTGGGCCAGTTCGTAACGACGCTCCCATTGGGCGCTCTTGATCAGACCGATGCAAACGGTGTTGACCAGGATGTTGTCAGCTGCGAACTCCTTGGACATGGCTTTGGTGAGCGCTACGCCAGCTGCTCTACTGACGGAGGTCGGCACAGAGGCCGCCCCGGGAGCTTTCGCGCCGAGGTTTGTCACGTTGATTATCCGACCGCCGCCCTGGGCTCTCATGTGGGGCAGCGCCAGCCGGCAGGCTCTGATGGCCCCATACAGCTTGAGCTCCAGGTCATCGTGCCATCCCTCGTCGGTCACTCTCTCGAATGGCCCCGCCGCCGACGCGCCCGCGTTGTTGACGAGGATGTCGAGCCGTCCGAACTCTGAGACCACGCGAGCCACGAGGGCTTCAACTGCGGCCGAGTCGCTTACGTCCGCCGAAATCGCCAGCACTTCGCCGCCCGTGGCTGCTCGGATCTCCGCCGCGGCCTGCTCCAATACGTCCGGTCTTCGGGCGCAGATCGCCACCTTGGCGCCTTCGGCGGACATGCTCAAGCCAGCCGCTTTGCCGATTCCCTCGCTGCCTCCGGTGATCAACGCTACTTTGCCTGTGAGTCCCAAGTCCATGCTCATCTCCTGTCATAGAGTTGTTTTTGATGCCGATTCTGAGATTGTCGAACGTTGCCCGATTTTCCCGAAGCCTGCTACGAGTATCGTGGGCAGGGACCAAAGGGACGCCAGGGACATCAGGGACGCTTTCGGTACGACTCGTCGAGCAGGTCGGTGACGTATTTGACCTGCACGTCCAGTCCGTCTCGCTGGGTGCCGAGTCTTAGCTGCAGCAGGCATCCCGGATTCGCCGTCGCGATGACGTCCGCCTCAGTGCTCTTGACGGCTCGCATCGTTGAGTCGAGCACTCGCAGCGAGAACTCACGCTCCGTGACCGTGTACGTGCCTCCGGCGCCGCAGCATAGCGACGCGTTTGACAGCTCCACCAGCTCGACGCCAGGGATAGACCGCAGTATCTGCCGAGGCTGCGCCGTGATCCGCTGGGCGTTCACGAGATGGCACGGGTCCTGGTACGTGACTCGATAGTTCAGCACTCCCTCCGGATGCTCGAACGGCAGCTCGACCAGGTACTCGTGGATGTCCTTCACCATCGCGCTGAGCTGGGCGGCTTTGTCTTTGTACTCCGGATCGTCGGCGAGAAGATGATCGTATTCTTTCATCCTGGCGCCGCACCCGGCTGACGCGACGACAACGGCGTCCGCGCCGGTCGCCAAAAACGCGTCGACGTTCCTGCGAGCGAGCTCCCTTGTCGTTTCGAGGTCGCCAACGTGCGAATTTATCGCGCCGCAGCACGCCTGGCGCTTGGGCACGACAACCTCGATGCCGTTTCGCGTCAGGATGCGTACGACGGCGTTCATCTCGGGTCCGTTCACAAGGGGCATGACACACCCCGAAAGAAGCGCGACTCGACCCCGGCGCTCGCCGTCCGGCTTGACAACCTGTCCTCTCGCCTTGAACTTTGTGGCAGGCACGCCAGGCAGCGACTGTTCCATGTGGTGCAATGCCGGCGATATTCGCTTGAGGAATCCCGATCCGCGCACTATTGACTGTATACCGCCGCGTTGGTAGAAGCGCGCTGCGACGGCCAGCAACTCAAGTCTACTTTGGTGCGGCGCCAGCCATCTGAGCGATATGTCGGACGCGAGGGACCCCAGGGCGCCGAGTTTGCGCTTGCGCTTCACCTGCGCCATCGTGGCGCCGATGAGCCGTCCGTAGGGCACACCGGACGGGCAGGCGACCTCACACGCGCGGCACTGAATGCACAGGTCCCAGTGCTTGACCACGGACGGCGTGACGCCGATGCGTCCCTCGTTGACGGCCTTCATCAGCGCGATTCGACCCCGTGGCGATTCGGTTTCGAGCCCCGTTTCCAGATATGTAGGGCACGCCTGGAGGCAGAAGCCGCAATGCACGCACTTGTAGAGATCGGCTTCGTCGGGCGCGTCAGGTCCCGAGAACAGCAACCGTGGGTCGATACGCGACTCACCCGCCGAAGTCGACATCAGATGCCTCCCACGTAACGCCCGGGATTGAGCACGCCATCCGGATCGTATTGCTCTTTCAGGCGGATCATGATCTCGCGCGGCCCTCCGACGTCGCCCCACACGTCGATGCCTGTTTTGATCTCTAGCGGGCACCGTTCGACGATCGCGGAGCCGCCCGCGGACCGTGCGGCATTCCAAGCCAGTTGCAAGACCGACTTCGCTGAATCCGTAGATGCTTCGTCGTCAATTGGAAACCAGTAAGCCATCACGTTCCCATAGCCGGGATGGGCCACGACGGCGGGCTCGAATCCGGGCCGTTCCGCGGAGGATATCGAATCGACGAGCTGCTGAACATCGCTCGGCGGCACGGAGAACCGGACGGCAATTGAGGCGGCGTCTTCAGGACGCCATCCGAAATCGGCCAGCTTTCGCCAGAGGCCTGCCGCGTCAGCGCCTTCCAGTGTTTCGACGCTTGACGCGTCGCCTTCTTCACACAGCCGAGTTGTCTCACGGGTGAGCCGTTCGAGGGTTCGTGGCCTGCCGCCCAACCTGATCGCGAGCCACCGGGTTCCGGTGAGGCGAGGCAGACCGGCCAAGTCCCCCACGCGGCCGTCGTACGAGGTGAGGGCCAACGGCGGAACGTGACTGTGCAACACGCTCATGCTCGCCCGACTGCAGTCGTCGCCGCTATTGAAGGAGGCGAGCATCGTTCGTTCGTTCATGGGCAACGGCATCAATTTGAAGGATACCTCTGCAATGACGCCAAGCGACCCGAGGCCGCCTATATGCAGTCGCGCCATGTCGTATCCGCTGACGTTCTTGACCACCTGCCCGCCACTTTTGACGACGGCGCCGTCCGCCTGGACGACTTTCATGCCGATGACCAGGTCGCGGGGATTGCCGAACTGCCACTTCAACGGGCCGCTGACGCCAGCCGCCAACGTTCCCCCGATGGTCGCCTCGTCGGGCACGGGCGGGTCCAAAGGCAGGAACTGCCCTTGTTCGGCTAGAACTCGTTGAAGGGCGCTCAACGTCATGCCGGCCTGAAATGTACCGGTCAGATCGGCCGGACTGTGGGAAACGACCCCGTCAAGCGCTTTCAGATCAATCGCCAGGTCGAGCCGATGGGGAATGTTCCCGAGGGTCATCCTGGTTCCGCCGCCGCAGGGCGTGACTGACAGTTCGGACGCATGGGCTTCACGAAGCGTGGCGCTCAATTCGTCAACGTCGGCGGGTTGAGCCGCGGCTGAGGGGATCAACCCGTCGACAGCGTACGCCTCGACGTCCGCGATCGTCCGCCCGCCGCCTAGCGCTCGTTCGACTGCCTGAGTTGCTTTGGAGCCGCGATCATTGGGCATGCGTCGTTATGCGGACGCGCCGAGGCCCGCTTTCGCGACCGCCGCCATCTGCGAGAATTCGCCGCAGGATGCGCCTGTCGGAAAGACCTTGCCCGGATTGAGGATGTCGTTCGTGGCGAATGCAGGTTTGAGCCGCGCCATCGCGTCCAGGTCCGATTCGTTGAACATCAGGGGCATGTACTGTTGCTTCTCGAGGCCGATGCCGTGCTCGCCGGACAGAACGCCGCCGACCTCCACGCACATCTCCAATATCTTCCTGCCGATGGCCAGGGCGCTTTCAGTGTCGCCGGGTTTGCGCTGATCGAACAGCACCGAAGGGTGCAGATTGCCGTCTCCGGCATGGAGAAGGTTGGCGATCGGATACCCGGTGTCTGCCGACATCTGCCTGATTCGCGAGAGGACCTCGACGAGCTTTGTCCTGGGCACGGTCCCGTCGACGAGGAAGTAGTTGGGCGCCAGCCTTCCTAACGCGCCCAGCACGCCTTTGCGTCCCGACCACAGCCTCTCGCGCTCGTCTTCGTCAGTCGCCGTGCGTATCTGCAGTGGATTGAATTTGTTGCAGACCTCTTCGATCGCTTCCGCTTCCTCCTCGACGGCCTCGGCGACGCCGTCGACTTCGACCAGCAACACTGCGCCCGCGCCCTCCGGATACCCAGCGTGGACTGCGGCTTCCGCCGCCTGTATGCAGAGGTCGTCCATCATCTCGATTGCGGCGGGAACTATCCCGGCGCCGATGATGCCCGACACGGCGGCGCTGGCGTCGTCCAGGTCGGCGAAAACGGCGAGCAGTGTCTTGACCGCTTCCGGGCGCCTCAGAAGACGAACAACTGCCTTGGTGACGATGGCAAGCGTGCCCTCGGAGCCAACGAGGATGCCGCGGAGGTCGTGGCCGGCGTTCTCGCGAGTCTCGCCTCCGATCCATTCCACGGAGCCGTCGGCCAACACCACTTCCATGCCCAGCACATGGTTGGTAGTCACGCCGTAAGCGAGGCAGTGGGGGCCGCCGGAGTTCTCGGCGACGTTTCCCCCAATCGTGCAAGCCCGCTGACTGGAGGGATCGGGCGCATAATACAGCCCGTCGCTCGCGACATGCCGTGTAAGGTCGATGTTGACGACGCCGGGCTCCACCACGGCGAGCAAGTTATCGGCGTCGACCTCGATGATGCGGTTCATGCGGGTGAGGGCGATCACGATGCCGCCTTGCTCGGCGACGGCGCCGCCGCTGAGGCCGGTTCCCGCGCCACGGGCTACGACGGGCACGCCGTGGCTCGCCGCAATGCGAACGCAGGCCGACACCTCACCCGTGCTTTCGGGGATAACCACCGCCATCGGCAGGGCTTGATCGACTGACCCGTCGTACTCGAACACGACCAGATCTTCCGGCTCGTGCACCACGTAGTCGGCCCCGACAACGCCCGCTAGCTCCTGGATGACAACCGCTCTGTCGGCCACAAGACACCTCGCTCCGGTGACATATGTTAGTGGATTCGACTTCGGTGGGCAACATTAGCAATTACGTTCGTAATTTGCCCATCCTCAGTCGTGCGCGCGAATCCGTATGGGCGCCTGCACCAAGACGTGGCTGTTACAGGCTCCAACGTCAGGTCAAAAGGCAGCATCAGCCGTTTGGGTGTTTTCTTGGTGTTCCGGCGACGCTGTCGGGGATAGTCTGGAATTGTTAGCCGTACGAGATTGACATCCACCCCTGAAGCGCGGGAGGTAAAAGAGAAATGAACGGAATCACGAGAGCATGGCAGCGTTCAAGTCCGACCCTGCATCAATTGGGCGGGGACCAACGGGGTGTAACGGGACTGGAAACCGCGATCATCTTGATCGCGTTCGTGGTAGTAGCGTCTGTTTTCGCGTTCACGGTTCTGTCCACGGGCATCTTCTCCGCCGAACGAGGAAAAGAGACGATCCACGCCGGACTCCAGCAAGCCCGCAGCTCGGTCGAGCTCAAGGGATCGATCGTGGCCAACGGCGTCACGAAGAAAGTTCTGTCGACCGCAGACATGACATGGACGGCGGCGAACTCCGCGTCGTCTACGATCGCCAACGACACGACCGACAAGAAGGTTGGCACGGCAAGCGCCGACCTCACGGTCAACGCCGATTTCGAAACCGGCCTGGTCGCCTACGAGAACGCATCGTCGACCTTCGATCTGAGCAGCCTGCAAACCGTGAAATTCTGGGCGAAGGCCGCGACCACCACGACGGTCAACTACTGGGAGCTCGTCTTGGATGACACTGCCGGCTGCGGCAGCCCGCTCGAGGGCATTGGATTGCCTGTATTGACAGCCAGCACGTGGAGGCAGGTCACCTTGTCGATCACCGACAACTCAGATATGACCGCGGTGAAGTGCGTCGGCCTCAAGATACGGACCGACGACGGCAGCAACCTCATCAACCTAGACAACCTGGTCGCTCAGGGTCAGGCTACGACGATCCTCGTGACGTTGGCCAACGCTCTGGAGGGCGAGCCAGTGGACATGACGGAGCCTGGAGACGCCGACGCGGACGGCCTCGCCGACAGCGACAGCGACCACACCATGATCGCCACTTACACAGACAAGGACCAGGTTGCCCGCGACATCTACTGGACATCAACCTTCATTGGACAAAATGACAGCGACAATTTGCTGGAAGCCGGCGAAAAAGTCGAGTTGAGCCCACGCTTAGCGGGATCAGCGGCAGCGCAAGCTCTACCCCGGTGGTCGGTGAGACCAAATGGGACATCGAGCTCCGAGCGGCTGGCGGCGGATCGGTGGTGATTGAGCGCACGATGCCAGACCTCATCGAGCTCGTGATGAACCTGAACTAGCCCGACCGCGGAGCAGCAACGCTAGAAACCGAAGAGGCGCGCCGATTTGTCGGAGCGCCTCTTCAATTTGGGAGAGCACGCCCGCATCTCAGATTGCCGAACAGGGCGTGCGCCCGCGACAGCGCCGTTAGCCAACCAACTGTTGCGCCAGACTCCTCGAATCCGTCACAGGAAGCTGGCAGACGTATTTCTCGCAGACGTAGGCGGCAGCCTTGCCGTCCACCATCGGCCGATCGGACGTCAACGGGGATTCCAAACGTTCGGCGACATCCGGATCCGCTGACACGAGCACTCGGTTTGGCAGGTAGACCTCAAACACCGCCTGGGCCAGTTTACGGGTGTCGTCCGCCTTTCGGTGACCGACTATTGCGATCTCTTTCGGGCGCGATAGGTGGAAGTCCAAGACGCAAAGCCAATGGCCAACTGCGGTCGGATGATGCGACATCAGGTATGCCGCCGATCGCAACGACGCGACTGCTTTTATCTCGTAATCGCGATTGTCGGTGACGACGGCCAGCCGGAGCAAGACGTCCGTTGCCATCGAGACGCCGGAGGGCAGTGCGTTGTCGGTTGCGTCGCGGGGCTTGACGACGAGGCGTTCGTGATCGGCGCCGGTGTCGTAAAACTGCCCGCTGTCTTCGTCCCAAAACAGGGCGACCATCTCATCGGCCAAAGCAATGGCTTCAGTCAGCCAAAGCGGATCGAGATCGGCCTCGTGCAGCGCGATCAATCCGTCGATCAGACTTGCGTAGTCAGCGAGGTATCCCAGAAGTTTCGCCTCGTCGTTTTTATAAGTCCTTAGAAGCCTTCCGTTTTTGCGCACTGCGCCCAGCAAGAACGAAGCGTTCTTACGGGCAATATCGACGTATTCTGGCGACGCCAGGACGGCGCCGGCCTCGGCGAATGCGCGCAACATCAGGCCGTTCCATTCCGTCAGGACCTTGTCGTCCCGAAGCGGCGGCACGTGCTGCTGTCGAGCCTTCAGAAGCTTTCGCTTGGAGTCAGCGACGTCAGCGTCAAGGCGCTCCCGGCTCAGGCCCAACTCGTCGGCCAACGCGTCTCGGGACACCGCCTCGTGGAGGATTGTTTTGCCTTCGAAGTTGCCTTCGACGGTCACGCCGTACAGTCTGTTGACGAGACCACCGCGGTCCTCGCCAAGGACATCCACGATCTCGCCGGGACTCCAGACGAAATACTTGCCCTCGACGCCCTCGCTGTCGGCGTCCTGGGCCGAGTAGAATCCCCCCTGGGGCGAAGTCATCTCTCGCCCGACGTAATCGAGAGTCTCCTCGACGATCCGGCGATGCTCGCGCTGGCCCGTCGCCTGGTAGGCGTGGAGATAGAGCTTCACAAGCAACGCGTTGTCGTAGAGCATCTTCTCGAAGTGAGGCACCAGCCAGGTTGGATCCGTCGAGTACCTGTGGAATCCGCCGCCAACCTGGTCGTAGATTCCTCCTCGAGCCATCCCGTCAAGCGTCAACTCGATTGCGTTCATCACGTCTGCGCCGCCGGTTCTGGCGTGATGCCGGAGCATGAACTCCCAGATCATCGGCTGCGGAAATTTGGGCGCCGCGCCGACGCCGCCGTGAACGTTGTCGATCTGGTCGTCAATCGCATTGGCGGCGTCGTCCAGTGCCTCAAGAGCCAACGGCGCCTCGTCGTCCTCAACCGGCGCGACTATCGCGCGGATGCGTTCGACGAGTTGGGTCGCGATCTCTTGAGCCTCGTTGCGATTGTCGCGATAGACGTCGGACATAGCCTGGAGCACCCGCGGAAACCCGGGCATGCCGGCCCGATCGGCGGGCGGGAAGTACGTGCCGCCGTAGAACGGCTCACCCGCCGGCGTCAGCATCACGGTCATGGGCCAGCCGCCTGAGCCTGTCATCTGTTGGACCGCGGACATGTATATCGAGTCGACGTCCGGCCGCTCCTCACGGTCAACCTTGATGCACACGTACAAATCGTTCATCAGTGCGGCAATCTCGTCGTTCTCGAACGACTCGCGCTCCATGACGTGACACCAGTGGCACGCGGAATAGCCGACGCTGAGGAGGATCGGTACATCTCGGTCTCGCGCAATGCCGAACGCCTCTTCGCCCCAGGGATGCCAGTCGACGGGGTTGTCGGCGTGCTGCAGCAGGTAAGGGCTCGTCTCGTGGATCAGTCGGTTCGGCATAAAATCGCGACCCGCTCAGAGACCGACAATGTCGAGGGTGGCGACGTCGAGCGTGTCGAGCAGCACGGTCCGGATGGCGTGGTTGTTGGTGTCTGCGACGAACATCCGGCCGTCCGAGACGCTGACGCCGCCTGGTTCGTGGAATTGGGCGTCGCTGGCCGGGCCGTCTTCGGCGCCCGCCAAACCAGACCCCAGAAAGACGCTGGCTCTCCTGGCAGCCGGTGAGATGCGCTTGATTCTGTTGTTGTAGGTGTCCGCGACGTACAGCACGCCGTCGTCGAGGTCGATGCCCAAGGGGTGTTGCAGTCTTACCTCGTCGCCTACGCCGTCTACATCTCCGAACGTGAACAGGTCCGTGCCCACGATCGTCTTGACGGCGCCGGACAGGTCCGTGTCAGCCATTCGGACGGCGCTGGTCTCGGAGTCGGTGAAGTACAGGACCTCTCCGTCGGCGACGATCCCGCTCGGTTGGGCGAGCTGCGCGGCGGTCAGCGGGCCGTCGACAATCCGCTCGCGACCGCTGCCGGCATGGGGTCGAACCTCTTGGGTCGCCAGATCCATCCTCCATAGCTGGTGGAGGCCTGCCATCGCTATGTAGAGAAACCGATCGGTCAAGGTCACGTCCCAAGGCGAACTCAGGGCCGTTTCCGGTCCCGGGCCGCCCTGGCCGAATCCGGATGCCTGTTCCCCGGTTCCGGCGACCGTGCGAACCATTTTCGCCTGAAGATCGACCAGCCTGATGGCATGGTTCTTGGTGTCCGCAACGTACAGGTTCGTCCCGGAAAGAGCGAGACCCTGCGGGTCGTGAAATTCGGCGCTCACAAAGCCGCCGTCAGCCATGCCTTGGGCGCCTGACCCGATGGTCTGGATGGCTTCGCCATCTAGCGTCGTGATGACGATGCGGTTGTGATTTGAGTCAGAGATGTACAGCCGGTCGTTGGGTCCGTCGGCAAGGACCTTGCCGGGAAACGACAATGGCCGGTCCCATTCGCGCTCGCGCTCCGGCCTGAACTCCATTTCGCCCTTGCGCATAGTCCCGAGCTCGTCGCCGCTCGCGATCATACCCGCGATGAACTCTTCCAATGCATCGAACGTGAACTCGCCCTCGTGTTTGCCAACGACATTACCCGCCCAGTCGATGAACATCAGCGTCGGCCAGGCCCGGACACCGTACTGCTGCCACACCTGGAAATCCCGGTCGTTGACGACGGGATGGTCGATTTCGTACCGCAGAACCGCCCTCCGCAGGTTCTCGGTCTCCTTCTCAGCCGTGAACTTGGCCGAGTGGACGCCAACGACAGTCAGCTCTCGGGAGTATTTCTCTTCCAGTTTCCGCAACTGCGGAAATACGTGCATGCAGTTAATTCAACAGTAGGTCCAGAAGTCCAGGATCACGAGTCTGCCGCGAAGGTCCGCCATTTTCAACGGCCGGTCAGTGTTCAGCCAATCCAGGCCGTCGACGAAATCAGGAGCGGAAACGGCGGCAGCCGTGGTGCGGGGTGACATGATGAGGTTTCCTCCGGGCGTAGCAGTTCGCCGTATTGCGTCACGAGTCTGAATCCGATTATGACAGAGGGCGGGCATACGCGACCAGTAATTCGCCTGCAACGCCCGTGCTCAGCGCATGTCACGCCGCAGCGGATAACGCCCCGCGTGCACGATTGCCGGCACACCACGTGTTAGCATTGTCGCGATGCATTTCCTACGGATCCCGCCCAACCTCGGACCGTGCCCACCTTGAGTCCCCGTAGTAGAGTTTCTTCGGACTCGGACATCGAGGCGTCGGACGCGATTGCCAGCAGGGGATTCCGGCTGCCACTGGCTCCGGGCCGAACGCCTTTCTACTACGGCTGGGTGATCCTGGCGGTTGCCACGGTGGCCAACTTCGCGTCTTCGCCGGGGCAGACTTACACCTTCTCTGTATTCCTCGAACACTTCCGCAGCGATCTGGGCCTGCCGTCGACGCTGATCTCGACTCTGTACCTGATTGGCACCGTCACCGCGTCCGTGATGATCGTGGGCATCGGTCGCGTCCTCGATCTGCTGGGCGGACGGGTGATGTTGGTCGTTTCGGGCTTGTTGATCGGATTCGGGGCGCTGTGGATGAGCCAGGTCTCGGGCGCCGTCGAATTGCTGATCGGATTCGCGATGATGCGAACGCTAGGGCAGGGGTCGTTGTCGCTGATTCCAACGACCTTGGTGTCGATCTGGTTCGTGCGAAACCGTGCTCGAGCGCTCGCTATCGTGGGACTGGGCGGAGCGGTCGCCGGCGGGGTGTTCCCGATCATGTCGAGCTGGCTCATATCCGTTTTCGACTGGCGCGGCGCGTGGGTCGCCATCGCGATCATCGTGTGGTCAATCCTGCTCCTCCCGGCCGCTGTGCTCGTGCGACGAAGCCCGGAGTCGGTCGGGCTGACGCCTGACGGGGAGAAGCCACAGGCGACGCGAGCAAGCGGCGGTCAATCGACGGTCGAAGAGTTCGCGTTCACGGTCCGAGAGGCGGTCCGGACGCGATCTTTGTGGCTGTTGATGTTCGCCGCGACCGCGCAGTCGATGGTCGCGACCGGCCTGATGTTCCACCAGATATCGCTGTTCGGCGCCCGCGGTCTGTCGAGCTCGACGGCGGCGGGAGTATTCGGCGTGATCGCGCCCGCTATGATCGCAGGCCAGTTCTTTTCGGGGTTCCTAGCGGAGCGGTACCCGCTCAGGTACATGGTGGCAGCGGCGCAACTGTTCCTCACGGCAACAGTGCTGTTCACATTCCTGGTGTCCGCTCCGTGGCACGTGTTTCTATACGGAGCGATTCTCGGGCTGACGACCGGCTTCCTGATGAACAGCATGATGGCGATCTGGCCGCAGTACTACGGTCGAGAGCACCTGGGCAGCATCCGAGGCGTAACGCAGTTCGCGAGCATGGCCGCATCCGCAGCGGGCCCGCTTCCGCTGGCCGTCGCCTTCGACGTCACCGACTCGTACACCGCGGGTTTGGTCGTATTCGCGATCGTACCGCTGGTGTGCGGAGTGGCCGCGCTGCTGGCGGTTCGGCCGACGTTGCCGGTGCGGCTGGCGCCGCGGTAGAGTCGGTTGATGCGCGACGGTCGGCGGGAAGTTTCACTATCTTCGCTTGGGGGTTTCTGACGCGCGACCGGTGTTTGGGAAACAAACTGGCGGCGGCGCTGTGCTTGCTAAGCCACGGGACAGTCGGAACACGCACAGTCGCCCGTATAGAGGGCAAACTCCCGCGATGGCGCAGACCCGCATCGATGAAACAAAAGCTACTGAAGTGTTGCATCAAGCCGGATAGAACACGGCGGGTGTCGCAAAGCTATTTAACAAACACGTTGTCTCTGTGATATCGGATGAACTCTGGTTTCGGTGGATGTTTCAACGGGGCCGCAGCGGTGTGCCCGTCAATCGCATTTAATGCGTTCCTGACGTACTGGCTGAGCTCCACGGTGCGAGGACGACAGATCACGCGCATTGAGTCACTGAATGTGAAATAACCTTTGTCGAACAACGCATCATACAACGTCGATAGGCACAACCCGTTGGATGGATCAAGCCGGGACTCAACGCGTGCCGACCACGGGACTATGTGGCTCGCGACCAATAGATCCGTTTCTGTCGTTTCGGTCAGGCAACATTGAGATCCGTAGCTCGTCAAGACTCGCCTTCTGAAAACGGACTGTTTGAGTCTCGCCGAGATTTCCGTGGGGTAGTTTTCGATCGCATAGTCGTCCAAGGGGTTTTGATGTTCAGGATCTGTGGGTTCGATCGTCGGCTCGAAAAGATCCGCTCTGCCATAATACGAACTCACGTCCACCTTAGGAGCGGCGTTGTTGACTTGCAGCATATGGCCCCTGATCGTCCCGACCCACCTCCTTGCGTTGGACTTACTACTTACGGATAAGGAGTCCTCGGTGAACAGATGACTGACTGCCTGGTAAGGCATGACATAGAAATTCCGTGGTTCGTACTCATTGCCGATGATGATCAAACTGAAGCTGGACGCAAAGCGTCGGATGTAATCTTGCATCGTGCGACGCGCGAAATTGAATTTATGTTCTGGTGTCGTGGCCATGAGCACATAGTTAGCTCGTTTGAGTTCAGATTTTCGAGCAAATGCAAGATTCGACATGGCTTCAAGCTCCATCGTTGAGGCATTCGGCCCAATATGATGTTCGATGGCAATGACTAGGCACACATTAGACTAGAGTATTTGGCGTGCACACGGGATTTATATCATGAGACGATTCCCGAAATCCAATCTGGTCATGAGCGACGCACCTGGGATCCTGAGAAACTCGGACAGCTCGAGTCGATGAAACAAAAGATGACCATCTGTTGCACGGTCGCCGGCCGGTTGCCGGATCCTAGGCACGAGTCGCCCGTCGGGAATTGACGCGGCGAATTGCAAAATGAAACCACGTACACAGCATTCTGTTGCACCGGTGACCGGCATCGGCCCTTGGGGAGGATTCATGCTCGGGCTGCTCGTCGGCAGCCTCATCTTGGCGGCTCTATCCTTTGGGATGGTGCCGTTGTACCCGCGGGACGCCCCCACACTGCTGCCCGAAGTCGCGGGCGTTGACGGCCCCGTCGAGTTCACTCGCACTGATGTCTCGTATGGGAGGACTCTGTCAGCAAGTCAAGGCACTGCTGGACGCCCACTGGAGAGACGAGCGATGATTTCAGACCGATCTGCGTAGAAGGACGGCCCCGTCACTGGCGACATCCGCTGACGGCGTTGTTGCCGAGTTCGCGACATGTATCGAAACATGACAGGATGTCTCACCGTCTATTGATCGTGACGCTCGGACAAACACGGACAAACCAAAGGACGCTGCGCGGGCTCCCCCGCAGCGCATGCGGCTTGTAGTACGATGCCCCGGTGATAGCAAGCGGCGAAATGCCACCTGCGGAAATGTAACTCAAAGGAGATGAGAACTGTGAGAGATTACATCCAGCGGAATGGCCCCCTATGCGTTGATCCTGATCTTGCTGCTAGTGATTTTGGGGTTCGCGGTCGATAGTTGTTACGACACGCTCTATCCCCCTGCAGCTGCAACGCCCAAGGTGGCCGCGGCAACGATCACACCGCCATCGGCATTGCTCTACGCCGACAACTTATATCTCTTCGCTGTAACCGTCGAAACTGACATTGTGGTCGTGGGGCTCAAAAAGACACTGACGGTCTACATCGACCAAACCGTGGGCATAGACGACCGCCTTCATCAATTGACGGTTGACATACAGCCTGGCAAGAAATCGGGCTCGCAAGTGTTTCTGCTCAAGTGCACACCTGCCCGCCCATGGACTCTCGTGGGTGATGGAGCCGACGACGCCGAAGACGAGGCGAGTTTCGAAGTGGAGGCGGAGGTCGTGACGGATTACTGGAACACAACCGGAGACGGTGTTAGCGAAATTGACTGTATCGCGGGGACGCACCCAGGGACGTCGTCTGGAAGCATCGTAATTGGCGAGGGCGTAATCGAAATACCAGGCTACGAGGAACTGGTTGAGGAATCCGGCTTGGACCTCGGTAACTAACGTCACAAGGGCGGTTTATTGGGTTTGCAGCACCCCGTCTCCGCACTCAAACCACCCGGATGCGCATATGCTCGAGCCAATTCAATGGAGGTCGAGATCATCAAATCGCCAAGTCGGATTGCACGCAATCCCGCACCATGCCTCCGAGATGAAACATAACATGACAATCTGTTTGATTACTCGGCGGGCCGCGGGAGCCAATGGGCATCGTTTGACTCACGAAATTCGGGCAGGCGACAGACTTGGTGCGACATCGCGTCCAGCAATTCGTGACACGCGGCTCAGCGGTGTATCGACACCGTCGTTGTTGACATTAGCCGAACGGGATATCGCGCTAAGGCTTCGGTCTGTCAGAGTTGGTAAGACCGAGGTCCGTTCCTACGAAGCAGTTGCTCCGCTAGCCCGCCTGATGTTCTCGGAGCCGGTTATGCCGGATTCCTGCAGTTCCTTGATCTGAGCGTCGGTGTAGCCGGGTTCGCGCAGCACTTCCTCGTTGTGCTCGCCGACGGTTTGGGGGCGATCTGCGCAGATTGGCTGGGGTGTCTGAGAGCTTTACCGGGAATCCGGTCAGCTTCACCGTGCCGTAGGCCGGGTGATCCGCTTCGATCACCATCTCGTTGTGCACGGCCTGCGCGTCCTCGAACACCTCTTGCAGGTCGTAGACCGAGCCGGGCGGCAGGCCGTTGGCGTCGAACCGCTCCTCCGCTTCGGCGGGCGTGAACTTCTTGAACGCCTCCTCGAGCACGGAGCGGAGGGCAGGGGAGCCGTTCCGTCTGCGATTCACTCTGTCGAATTCGCTTGACGGAGCCTCGCAACTTCGCCTCGACTGGAGTGCCTGGTGTTTGACCGATTTCGCCCCTGATGAAGCGTCCGTCGCCAATATGGGATCGGCTTCGCGACAAGATGGAGGAGGTCCTGGCTGGACCTACTCCATACGTACGTGGGCCGACCGCGCGACCGCCGCGACTGTGGTATATTCCCTGCGACTCTGGGGCACAGGGTTCTCGGAATACGCAGGGTTGGGTAGCGTGGCACGGCTGCCAAGATGATTGAGGGGCGGTGTCTGCATGCGCCATGAACTCTGAATGCGCCCTTTGACGACCAACAGGCTCGTAATCAGACGGCTGATCGACGACTGGAAGCTGCTGCTGAGCATCTTCATAGGCATCATCGTGGCCACGACCCTGGTGGCCGGAGCGCCCGTCTACATTCGGACGCTCGACCGGATGGGCATGAATACGGCCATCGATCGAGCCTCCCAACCCTTCCTCGATATCTACGCCGTGGCGCCGAACGTGATCTTGTCTCGCTCAAACCTTGAGGAGTCCGACAACGTCATAAGCGACGCCTCGCGGAACCGAATCGGAGAGATTTTCAGCGCCGGTGAACGTTATCTGAAGGCCGCGACATACCTGGTTGGGACCCCAGAGCGACCACTCAAACCCCGAACAACGGTCTCCCGGGGCTATTTCCAGAATCTCTCGAATTTGGCGGACCACGTCACGTTCCTAAGCGGGCGTATGGCCACGGATGAGGTGGAGGAACGCCCGGACGGGCTTGTCGTCGAGGCGGTTATCGGCGAGGCCGGTGGGACGGCGTTCAATCTCGAGGTAGGCGACGTGGTCGTCCTCACGCCTTCCTTCGCCGAGCCAATGCGCGTGTCCGCCCGCATCGTCGGAATCCTCGAGCCGACGGACCGCGAAGAAGGATATTGGCGGCAGGACGCCAACGTCTTCATTGCGCCGCAACCTCTGGAAGAGTTGCCGGAAGTCGGAGTCCGAGTCGACGCCCAGCAACTCCCGCTAGCGCTGTTCATCACGTACGAAGCCCTGATTGAGGGCGTTGGAAAGTCATACCCGGGCAGCTTGGTGTCCGCAAGCTGGTATATGGCAGTCGACAAAGAGAAACTCAAGCTTTGGTCCAAAGACGAAATGAGGGCCAGGTTCGACCTGTTGGAGGTTGACATCGCCGACGTGCTCAACGGACCGGCGGTGTTCTCTGGGATTGACATACTTCTGAACAGGTTCGAGCGGCGCAGTTTCTTCTCTAGCGTGCCTCATCTGTTGTTGCTGGTCATCATGGTCGTCACCGTGTTGTACTACATCTCGATGATGGTCTCGTATCTGGTCGGAAGCCGCGAGAGCGACGCGGCCCTGCTGAGAAGTCGCGGCGTCACCATGTGGCAATTCGCCAAGCTGTATGCGATCGAAGGGCTTGTCCTGACCGCGGCGGCCTCGGCACTTGCGCCGTTCATGGCAATGGGAGCGATATCCGCATCGGGAAAGCTTGGCTACTTCGAAGACATTACTTTTGGGGCCAGCCTTCCCGTGGACATCCACGTGTTGCCCTTCGTCGTTGCCGCGGGAACCGGTCTGCTGTGCCTGACGATCTTCGTGTTGCCGGCTGTCCTCGCGGCGCGCTCGGGACTCGTAGGGCATATGCTGCGTTCTTCGCGACCACCGGCGACGCCGGTCTTTCAGAGGTACAACCTGGACATCGCTCTGGTCATACTGGGTGGGCTCATATTCTGGGAGCTGTACTCCAGAGGCCAGATCGTCTCCGGCCGACTGTTCAACGACGAAGACGTAAACGAGGCATTGCTGTTCGCGCCAGTGTTGTTGCTGACGGTCGTGGCGCTTCTCTTCATGCGGTTCTTCCATTTGTTGGTCCGATACATCAGCGGCGACTCTCCCGCTTTCATGCACATCGTGTCGGCCGCCGCGCTGGCAACACTGGCGACCATCATCGTTGCTCGTGAAATCCGAGAGGTCTCGGATTCCGGGTGGCTGTCGGACGTCGCGTTGTTGGCGAGCGTAGGCGTCGTCTACTATTGGACGCAACGGGCAAGACGAACTTGGAATCGGACGGTTGGCCTGGTCGTGCAAGCAGGGCTCGTCGCGTTGCTCATATACGTGAACACGCCTAGCCGGGACGACGCCTCATTCGTACCTATGGTCGTCGTTGCTCTGCTGGTCCCATTCCAGCTTCTCTACCTGTTGATGCGCAGTCTTGCGCGAATGTATCCAGTTTGGATCGCGATGGCGATCTGGAACATGGCGCGCAACCCATTGCAATATAGCTGGCTAGTGCTGCTCCTGGTCATGGTTGCCGGGCTAGCCGTCCTGGCGACGACCGTTGGCGGAACGCTGGACCGTAGTTACGAGGAACGCGTGCTCTACGAGGTGGGTGCAGACCTGAGGGTGTCGGGCGTTCCCCCTAATTCCACAAAACCGATAGACGATCTCGAGCGGACGTATCTCGAGATGCCCGGTGTGACCGCGGTTTCGGTCGCCCGGCGTGACACAGGCTCGATCGGATCGAGTTTCGGGGGAAGCATATTCTCGATTCTGGCGGTGGACTCCCAGAACTTTCCCCGTATCACTTGGTATCGTGACGATTTTTCTCACGAAACCTTGCCTGGGTTGATGCGTTCGCTCCGGGCTGGGTTTGAGGCGCCGCCGATCGAGATTCCTGTAAGGGCCACGAGCCTCAGGGTGTGGGTGCAGCCGGAGGAAGAGTACCCGAACGCCTCGCTGCGGATGGTCGTGCGAGACCGCAACGGTGTTCTGGGCACGCTATCACTGGGACTGGTGGGCGAACCCGTGTGGCATCCCATGGAGGCGGCGATGCCAAAGGACCTGACGCCGCCCGTCGACCTGGTCGCGATGCAGATGTACGAGCCGATTGCCAGGCTCACGGGAGACGCCGGATCAATCTCTTTTGACGACATTCAGGCCGTGTTCGAAAACGGCGAAGCTCCATTCACGCTTGACGACTTCGAAGAGATCAACGACTGGACGACTCTGGCGAATTCCTCCGACGTGTTACGCGCAACCAACGCAGCCCCGTTCAACGGACGGCGGTCGGGTGTGTTTTCGTTCGGCGGGTACACCGATTGGGGCATCCGCGGTTTCTACCGCCGTCCTGCAGGCGAACCAGTGCCGGTGGTGGCCAGCTCGTCGTTCGTTCGTGCGTCCGGCGCCAGTATCGGCGACGAGCTCATGGTGAGCGCGTTCAGCCAGATTCTTCCGGTCAAGATCGTGGATACGGTTGAATTCTTTCCAACCATGGACCCGTCTCTAGCAGGCTTTTTATTGATCGACCTTGACGTCCTGCTGACGCATCTCAACATCCTGAGCCAAACAACCATCGCGCGGCCGAACGAGCTGTTTATCGACGAGGCGCCGGGGGCCGAGGATGCGATCCACCGATACGCGGTGAGCATGGCAGGCTCCCGCATCAAGGTCCATGACCGGGCGGCGTTGCTCGAGGCCGTCGGGCTGGACCCGCTAATCACCGCGGGTTGGAAGGCCATGGTGATCCTGGCCGCGGGCATCTCGCTGTTCGCCGCGTCGATGGGTTACATCACATATCTTCTGTCGTTCGCAAGTCAGAGCCGCGCCGCGATGGACTCGTTGCGGGCGCTGGGCTTAACCAAACGCCAGATGGGTTGGCTGATGAGTGCGGAGCACCTGGTCATCGTGGCTTTCGGACTGATTATCGGAACAGCCACCGGCTTCGCCATGAGCAACATATTGGTATCCGGGATGGCGGTCACCGAAACGGGCGCCCCAGTGCTGCCTCCGTTCGTACTGACGATCAGATGGTCGCTGTTGGCAGCGACATACTTGGCGATGCTGCTTGTGTTCGGCGCCGCCCTCTACTGGATTAGCCGCACGGTCATCAGGGCCGACATGTACGAATTGGCCAATATGGAAGATGAGTAGGAACGTGGCGAATTGTCCCTGATTCGCAACGCAGCCAGCTTGATCGGGGCATGGCCGCTGGTAGCCAGACGCGCCGTCGCTAGTTGGCGATTGCTTTCGACGGTCGTCGCCGGAGTGCTCATGGCATGTGCCGTCATGGCGGGCACGGTCATCTACTTCGACGCGCTCAGAGAACTGGCTCTCACCGACACACTGAACATGCTGACCGTCGACGAGACGAACATACTTGTCAAATCCGACCGGGAACCCACGAACCGGGTGGAGGCGACAAAAGTGGTCCAGGCCACGCTTCTCGAGATCGACCGAAATGTCGGGTGGCTCCTGCGGGACCGGGTCGCGGGCGTGAAAACCGCAAACTTCTTCGTAACCGAACCCGGGCAAGAGTTCGCTGCCGGACTCGACAGTTCTCGGGCTTATTTCTTTCATGTCCCCACGATCTATGAACACATCACGATCCTTCCCGGAGGGCGGACCCCGGCGGACGAGCCCGTCGGCGCCCCTGACGAGCCGTTGACGCTGGAGGTCCTCGCGCCCACCGAAGCGGCCGAGTTCTTCGGCGTCGGCGTGGACGATCAACTCAAGATTTCGCCCGACTGGAACGAATCGGCGCCTTATGCCCACGTAAAGATTGTCGGGCTCTACGTGCGGAACGAACCGAGCGATCCATTCTGGCGCCTCGACAGCAAGATCTTGGGCGTCTCCTCGGCCGGCACTTTCCGCACCATCCCTCTCCTGGTCACAGAAGGGGCGTACTTCGACGTGTTGGGCAGCGCGTTGCCTGGAATGAGCACCACGTACGGTTGGTTGCTGGTCGTGGACAGGGAACGGTTGAACTCTGAGAACGCAACGCTCACGCGGTTGAGCATCGACGCGATGAGACGCAGCCTGTCTTCCAACCTGTTCGGCTACCTGCAGATCACTTCGCTCGACGATGCACTGGAAGAGTACGACACTCGGTTGTTCTTCTCGAAGCTGCCGATGTTCATAATCCTGACTATGATCGCCGTTGTCGTCCTTTACTACGTCGTGGCCCTTTCATCGCTCTTGGTGGAACAGCAAAGGTCCGAGATTGTCCTGCTGCGGAGCCGGGGCGCGAGCTCGGGGCAGGTCCTGGCCGTGTTTGTGCTCGAGGGCGCTACGATCTCTCTGATCGGCATTGTCGTCGGTCCGTTGTTGGCGGCGCTCGTCATCAGCTTTCTCGGGTATACGCCTGCGTTCTCCGACTTGAGCGGCGGCAGCAGATTGGATGTCGGCCTGTCGACCGGGGCATACGTGATGAGCGCGATAGGCGGCCTGCTCAGTTTCGCGGCGTTGATGGCGTCGGCCGTGCAGGCATCTCGCATCAGCGTTACGACACACCGCCACCAATCGGCGCGACCCGCCAGCCAACCTTTTTACCAGCGGCACTACCTTGACTTGCTGCTGTTGGCGGTTGGGATCCTGCTGTTTCGTCAGCTCTCTCAAGAGGGATCGGTGGCAGCCGTGGGCGTTTTCGGCTCCGTTGCGACAAACCGGGTGTTGCTGGGTGTCCCAGCGGTGATATTGGCGGCGTCGGCTCTGGTGCTGCTCAGGCTATTTCCGCTGGTCATGAGAGCAGCCAGCAGATTGCTACAGCCGGTGCTCCCGGTCGGGTTGGTATTCGGGCTATGGCAGATGGCGCGCAACCCGACGCATTACGCCCGCCTGTCGCTGCTTTTGATACTGACAGCTGGTCTGGGGGTCTTCGCGGCCAGCTTCGGCGGCGCCTTGCAGCGCAGCTTCGAGGACCGGTCCCTTTACTCCACGGGCGCAGACGTTCGGGTCGAAGGCGTCATGCTGGACTCTCGAAGAACCTCGACGTCTCTCGTGGCTACTTACCAGGATCTGCCGTCGGTCACCGAAGTAGGCATCGCATTCAGGGGAACCGGGTCGGACCTGACTCAGCTTTTCGCAGGTTCGTACACCATGTTCGCCATCGACGGCGACGCGATCATGGACGTGGGTTGGTTTCGTGAGGATTTCGCGGACGGACCTCTAAGGCCAAAAGTCACGAGTTTATCCAACCCAACTCCACCGCAGGGCATAGTCCTGCCGGCCGGCGCTGTTGGTGTCGGCGTCTCCGTCAAAGCCGACAGGCCGCATCCGGGAGTCCTTGTCGCGGCGAGAATCAGAGACACCAACGACCGGTACTTCACCTACATCCTCGGCGGGCTGACGTCTAGTGCATGGCAACAGTTGGAGACTGGATTCGAGCGTGTAAGCAACCTTCGCGGATTCGACTTGCTGCAACCGATCTCACCTCTTTCGCTGGTCTCGCTGACCGTGCACGAATCCGAAAGCCGGAACGGGCTCAGGGCAGGCTCGGTTGCGATATCGGAGATCTATGTGAACTTGGCGAACGGAGACACCCAGGTGATTGAACCGTTCGACTTCATCGAGCATTGGAGCGTCCTCCAAGCGGGGCAAGAGTCCGTTTCCGACGCTTGGCAGGCTGCTGGCGGGGTGTTAAACGGGGATGCCGCCGCCAACTTCATCTGGACAGAAGGAAACGCTATGGTGAGCCGAGGGGTGTTCCCAGGGCCTCCGATAGCGCCTCTGGACGTGGTGGCGTCAAAGTCTTTCCTCGACGCGAACCAACAACGCCAGGGAGAGACCATCCAGGTGACCGTGCAGGGCCATCGTCTGAAAGTCTCGTTGGTGGACGTGATAGACTATTTCCCCACACTTGACACCGCCAACAAGTCGTACCTCATCGGTGACCTGGCTTCGATATCCAGCTACGCCAACCTGGAAGCGACCGGCTCCGAGTTCACACCCAACGAAATCTGGCTGTCCACCAGAGGCGATGGCGCTGAGCGAGACAGGCTCCTGGACATACTCGACGACAATCAGCCGTTCGCAAACCGCGAAATCTACGATAGGTCGGGAATGCTCTCGAACTCACGGGTAGACCCGCTGTTGGACGCGGGATGGAACGCGCTGTTGGTCGTGGCCTTTGCGGCGGTGTTCGTGCTCAGTGGCATCGGGTTCATGGTGCACGCGTACGTCTCATTCAAGGGCCGTGAAGTGCAGTTCGCATTGATGCGGACCATGGGTTTCACCATGCGCCAACTAATGACCTTGGTGTTCGTGGAGCAGGCAATGGTCATCGGCGCCGGCCTGGCTCTGGGTTCGTGGATGGGTGGAAGGTTGAGCGCCGCGATCACGCCGTTCCTCGGACACGACGATCAGGGGGTCCGGGTGTTGCCGCCGATTGTCACTCAGATCAACTGGGATACGCTGGCGATAACGTACGCGGCCATGGGGATGCTGTTCGCGTTCATAATCGCAGGCGTCATATGGTTCGTGCGCCGGATCTCGATGCAGCGGATACTGCGCCTGGGAGAGATGTAAAGTCACGAAGCTGCGCTGGTGCGGCGAGTTCGCTCCGAGCAGCGGCTGCGATTCGAAATCCGCGTTCAGTCGCTGGCGCATCAGATGCAGCGCAGCGCACGATGGGTCGCAGCGCCAGGCAGACCGTTCGCATGGCGCTCAGGGATGCTCGACGCCGCTTCAAGACAGGGCTGCCTTGTGTTGAAGCGGCGCCGATCTCACTCTAGGTGGTAGTTGTTCCGTTCGCCCGCTTGATGTTTTCGGACCCGGTTACGCCGGACTCCTGGAGGTCCTTGATCTGGGTGTCTGTGTACCCGAGTTCGCCGAGCACTTCTTCGTTGTGTTCGCCGACGGTCGGGGGCGACCTGCGCAAGTTGGCGGGGGTGTCTGACAACTTTACCGGGAATCCAGTCAGCTTCACCGTGCCGTAGACCGGGTGATCCGCTTCGATAACCATTTCGTTGTGCACGACCTGGGGGTCTTCGAACACCTCTTGCAGATCGTAGACGGCGCCCGGCGGCAGACCGGCGCCGTCGAAGCGCTCCTCCACTTCGGCGCGCGTGAATTTCTTGAACGCATCCTCGAGGATGGAGCGGAGGGCAGGGGAGTTCTCGTTCCACCTGGTCGGGTTCTCGAAGCGCGGGTCGTCGGTCAGCGGCGGCTGGATTTCCAATGCTCGGCTCAAGCGACCCAGACCGTCGTCGACGAATGCGCCCATGACAGTGTAGTGCTTGCCGTCCTTGCACTCGTAGATGGCGTAGAATGGACCGCTGTCCGAGTGGCCGATGCCTTTCGGGGCCCTCTCGAATTTCCAGTCCGCGTTCAATGCTGCCGCGTTCTCCTGGAGATGGCTGGCGATCACGCCGCTCAGGAGGTTGGTGTCGACAACCTGGCCGCGACCGGTCTTCTCGCGTGCCGCAAGAGCGGCCATGATGCCCTGGGCGATCATCATGCCGCCCAGGTAGTCTGCCATGAAGGTGCCTGCAGCCCTCGGTGGGCCGTCGCGATCTCCGGTCAAAGACATGAGGCCGCCCAGGGATTGCGCGATCAGGTCCTGGCCGATCCGATCCTTGTACGGTCCCGTCTGCCCCCATCCGGACGCCACGGACCAGATTATCCGCGGGTTGATCTCTTTGAGCTGGTCGTACCCGAATCCCATCCGCTCCATCACGCCGGGGCGAAAGTTGCTGGCGACGACGTCGGCTGTCTTGACCATCTTGTAGACGATCTCTCTGGCCTCGGGCTTTCGAGTGTCAAGGCTCAGGCTTCGTTTGTTGCGATTGTCGGCCATGTAGTACAGACTCACGCCGTCGATCTGCGGATTCTGCCCGCGGCCCAACTCGCCGACATCGATTCGTTCGACCTTGATTACGTCCGCGCCAAAGTCTGCCAGCACCTGAGTGCCAACGGGGCCTTGCTCGACCTGGGTAAAGTCGACTACGCGGATGCCTTCGTACGGTAACGTCATTCTTTGCTCCTAATCAGTGGGGCTCGTTGTCTCGATGTTGGAGCGCGCCGCCAGCGACGGTTGCTCGCGTTTCAGTATACTTCGATTTGGTCGTCGGCGATGCGAATGCGACCGACTTCACCAGACGGTCATTATCTCTAGCTGGGAGGGCAGGAACGTCGGACACGCTTATCTGCACGTGTGCGAGCAGTAGAGACTTTGGGCGCGGGCATGCCGCCAGAATGCGCTAGGGTAGGGCGTTCATCCCGAGCGTCGACCGTAGCGCGACATGCGCTCGGCGCGGCCGAACCAAAGCGCGAGGACAGGGCACGCCTTCACGACAACAAGACGGATAGGCATGGCTATCGTGAACGTCAGAGGCGAGCGCAAACCGTGATTCGATGGGGGACGGGGCTCGGACCGTGAATTCCTCGGCTCTCAGCAGAGTGCCCGGAGTTATTGACGTATCTCCATATGATAATATGTTATGCGGCCCACCGAGAAGATCACCGACATAGGACAATGGAAGGTCCGCGTTCATGTCTTTGGTACTCCGGCAGTTATGCCGATGTCGCGGTAACGGTGCTGACGCCTGCCCAGCGCGGGTCGTTGAGAAGAGGAGGGAATATCTCCCCTGGCAGTACTCGTACAGCGATCTGCTGCTCAGTCGACACTTGTGCCGCCACACGGTGGTTTCGGGTCGACAGGGCCTTTTCGAGGTACAAACGTTCATCAATCCTGCAACATTTCCGCCGCTCCGAGTTCGACTACGGCCTGACATGCCCTTTCCAGCCTGATTTTCATCCGCGCCTTTTCGTGCTCTCCGTCCAAATCAAGAAGACCCATGAGGTTGACAACACGTGACAGGCAGCGCAGCATGGCGAACTTGTAGTCGTTGAGACACTCCTCGAAGGAGTAGCCGCTGACGCCGCCGTTCAGCAGAGCAGTGTGATAGTTTCTCAGGAGGTCCGTGTCACTCTTCCCGGCGTTTCTCGCATAGCACCCGAGAAACACCGCGAGGTCGTACGGGCCCCGCCCCGGACTAATCTCTTTCCAGTCGATCACCGTCATTTCCAACCCCTTCTCAGATTCTTGGAAGAAGAGGTTCTGCAATTGAAAGTCACCGTGAATCATCGTGATCGGAGGACGGCTAAGCCTCTCATGGATGAAAGCGATCTTTCCCGCCAGTTCCAGAACTCGGTCTTTCATGTCTGCGGAGAGGTCGTTCCCGAACTTATCGATGAACCGGTCCGCTCTTTCACGATACAAGCGGCCAGCCCTCGTGCCCACGACGGCCAGACAGTCCGGCCAGCTTGCGTTCTCAAGCGCCGAATCGCCCCACCACTGGGCATGGTGCCGGGCAAGGCTCGCAACGGCGAGTTCCTCCTCCTCATCGGAGCATCCCTCGACAGGATTGCCGACACGAGACGGCGAAAGGTCCTCCAGCAACATGATGTTCCTTCGGTTCTCGACATCTACTTCGCCGTGGTAGAGGCGAGGCGTTTTAAGCGGCGTCTGGCCAGCGAGTTCTCGGTAGAATCTCAACTCCGGGGGATCGGCGCCGGCGCTCCAGTGATTTGGCGCCGCGACGGGATCGTTGCCGGAGATCTTCGCGATGATGGAGAGCGGAGCGGCTTCGTCGAAAGTCTCGTAGCTGGGGCGCAGCCTGACCAAGTCCCCTGAAATCCCCTGCCCCTCGCCGATGGTCTCGATCTCCAGAGATGCAACGGCCGGATTCCGGGCGACACCGCCGGCGTTCAAAGCATGCGTAAGCCATTCCGATTTGATGTCATTCAAGCTTGCAGGGGTCCGTGGATTTGCCACGTCATTGGGCCTCTCGCATGAGTTGCGGCAATGCTAGCACACGACCGGACCAGGTTGAGACAGATTCCGTCTGGTCGGGTGAGCATGGCCCCGGCAGACCAACCGCCCGGCGAATCAATATCGACGGGCCGCCGATTCCTGTCGGACCGCAATATCGACGACACAGGCGTCAACCGGATTGGAGCCGTGGCCGATGGCGATCCATTGGGTTGCTGCGTGTGAGCGCGTGAAACAAAAGATAACCATTTGTTGCGCTGCCGCCACGCAGATGGAGGTCAACAGGCTTGAGGTCGCGACGGGAAATTCGCAAGGAGCTGACGGAAATGAATCAACGTACACAGCAATCTCTTGCAAAAGCGGGATGCGATGGCAACCCAAAACCGGAACTCACAGCGCGTTTGTTTTGGCGTTATCCGGAACCGCAAGACTCTGACGATGTGGCTGTAACGCAAACGAGGGAATCACGAGCGATATGTGATACGATGCAACTCCTGAAATCGTTGACGATCGATTGGCTCGTCTTCGTTGTGAAATGACAGGGCGCGCCGAATGATAACCACCCCTGCGCAGACGTAATTGGAGGCATTCGGTTGGAGCATGAAGGGCTGGAAGCCCTCGCTGAGTCGATAGAGGCCAGCGCAAGGGGCCGAAGAATTGCCAGGCCTATCACCCTCCATGTCCAGACGCCTCGCAACGTAGTCCTGGAAACCGGCGACGGGCTGATCATCCGGGCTGGGGATGCACGCGGAGGTTCGAGTTATGCGAGGGAGATCGGCCTACTGGAAGTTGTGCGTCGGTATTCACCGGTTCCGGTTCCATCCCCATGGCTCCATGCTGCACCAACTGATCGATACTCAGCTGGTATCTACGCGCACGAGAAGATACCCGGCAGGCCGATTCCGGGTGTTGGCGAGAACCGCAAACTTCCTGATTCACTATGCGCTGACGTCGCTAGGTTCCTCAGCGCAATCCATCGCATCCCTCAGAGTGAACTAGCTGACCTTTCCCTCCCGACAGACAGAATCTCGGCGGGTACGCTAAGGCGTCTGTTTGCCAACGCGGAGGGACCAATACGGTCTCACGCGGGGGCAGGCTGGTCATCGAGACTTGCTCGCTTGTGGCCAAGGATTGAAGCCGACCTCTCAAAAGGTCTTTCGCACGAAGTCTTGCTGCACGGAGATCTATGGCACACCAACTTACTCACTGACCAGCGGTTTTCTACGCTAACGGGAGTGATCGACTGGGAAGACGCGTTTATTGGTGACCCTGCGATAGACTTCGCCGCACTCATAAGCGCTGGAGAGTCCTTTCTGAATAGAGTAGTCCGCCACTACGTAGCTGCGACTGGTATGAATCGTCCGCATTTTCGTCGGACGATCAAGGCGGTGATCGTTGTGAGGCTACTTAACACCCTTGGGTACCACGTTCGCGAGAGTGGGACTCCTGAAGTCCAGAGGTCGGTAGCGGATTTACTGCGGCTATGTGAGGACTACGACCTTACCGGTGCGCCCTACGCGGCCCAAGGGTAGCGCTCCGCGTCACGTGTTCCAGAACGCAATCCCGCCAAGCGATGTGGGCACGGTCTACCGCGGCGAGGTGTGTCAACCGCCCGATCGTTTGACATTCTTTTGGTGTACCTGCCTGGATCGGGCATTCCGATCCGTCTTGGACGGCGTCAACACCTTTGAACGAGGAAGGTTGGGGCGTCGGCTTCAGATCGTTATCAGAGGCGTACATTGACACTGCCACTCCCATGGGCGAAGCGATGTTCGCGATCAGCGCAGCCTGGGCGCAGCTCGAGCGTGGAATCATCTCCGAACGTATTCGCTCAGGGATGGCACGGGCATTTCCCGATGGGACGCGACTCGGACGACCCACTGTTGGCGTTGATCTGGGTTTAGTCGTCAAGCTCTGGGATGAGGGAAGGTACGAAAGTGACGGCGTTGGAGGGAAGGGGGGTGGCGTCCCTGGCAGGATTCGAACCCGCGACCCGCTGCTTAGAAGGCAGCTGCTCTATCCATCTGAGCTACAGGGACACGTGCTCAGCTACCCCTTCATTGTAATGGCGTCTGTTCTGGCCGGTCAAGGCGAGCCAGGTTCACTCAGGCACGGATGGACGGCGATCAGCTATCAGCCATCGGCTATCGGGACGCGTCCGCGCCGTTTGACGCGCGTGGATGCAGTCGACTATCAACGAACGCGCTGGCGAGGTTGACGTCGACTCAGTCGGAGAACCGCACAGGCACCCACACCAGCTTGATCGTGCGGCTCACCAGTTCGCGCACCGGTCCTATGCTCATTCCGGTTGGGTCGGCTTTGGTGGTGAATTTGCGCTGGAGGTACTCGCCGAGGGGACGATTGAGCAGCGAAGCAACAACGATCGCGGCTGCGGCGGCCCTCAGATTCGCCATGAGCCCGCGACCACGGCCTCGGACAACCGAGGCGGCTAATCCACCAAAGAGGACGCCAACGGCCATGTTCGTGCCGCAGTAAGGAGAGATCGCCAGGTCATGGTGGCCGGCTTCGAGCATCGCGAGGGCGTCCTCGACCACGGCTGTGATCTCGTCTTTGGACGCCCGACTCCATAGGAAAAACCCACCTGGGATGGAGTATCCCCCGAGCGGCGGGCTGACTCCTCGGTCCAGGAGCAGGGCGACGCTTGCATGCTCGAGGGCATGGCACCTGCGCGTTTTATTGATCTTCGATTGGACCATAGACGTTCAACCTTTTTTGAAGTTCTTATGCATCCGACCAACAATCCGATCAACATTGTATCGGCCGTCGATGCATCTTCCATTCTATCCGATGGCCCCAAACGGCGTATCGAGAAGGCAGGGGAGTCGCCAATATCCTGCTTTCCGGACGTCTGTCTAATAACGCAACGTGAATCGGAGCCCGATTTCACCGCTTTGGATGGCCCGGAGAGCACGTGGGTCGCGTCAGGACACCAGGCACGATCCGCGCGTTTCGATGCGTGATGTTATATACTTAAACACGAAACTACCGTGTATGTATTATCCGTTGAGCTTGTCTGGGCGCCTGACAAAATGCGGCCCGCGGCCGAAATTCCCGAGATTTGGGATTGTCTGGAAGAAGTCTTGAAAACTTATTGACACATGCTGGCGCCGACATTAGCATTAATTGAAACAACGTAGCGGTATTTGAAACGACGCTGACAAATCAGGAGGCTAGCCCATATGGCGAACAGAAAGACCAAAAAGATGATGGCTGTAGAAGAGAAGTTCCACCAGTCCTTGGAGAAGATGCTCCCGGAGATGGTTACCGAAAATGGCCTGTCGTCAACAGCCGACGAGCTCGGAGTGAGCAAGGCGACGTTGGGCTACTGGCTGCTCAAGCTCGGGATCACCGTTCGCAGGGTCGCGCTCGCGCCCGGCGAGTCCTTAGAGGTAAAGCGGGTTCGCTGACCTCGAAGACAAACGGCTGAACTCTTGAAGCGGCGTCTGGGTCGAGGTCTGTGGGGCCCACAAAGTGCGGCCCCAGGCGCCAGAGACTCAACAGCATCGCCCACCCCAGCTCGATTCGACAATCGGGCGCCACGGGGTGGGCGATGTCTTTTGATGCGCGATCGCGTCCCAAAGCGGTGTTCATGTCGGATGTCGAATCCATCTCCGCTGCAACGGCTGCACACGAGCAGTACTTGCTTGTGGCAATCGGCGTCAACCATGCCGTTCGTGGTGAGCAACGTTATGTCCGCGCGGCGGACAATGCGTGGGACACTAACGGTGGAAGTTTCGACTGAAGCGAATCTGAATCCCACCGCTGCATTCGAATGCCTTTCACGAAACCCGTCTGGTCCCACCCGCCCGCCCGAGAAGGTTTTCTAGGGACACCCTAGGACCCGGCGGGGCTTCGCCCATACACCCCATGTACTCGCAACTCGGGACGGCGCCAACGCCATGGAAATCGACATCAACAAAGAGCCGTTACTTGAAAGCCGGTCGAACCACTGGCCGCTGGCCCTTCGACAAGCTCAGAGCCTGCCTTGAGATTTCCGAAGGGGCGAACGGATTATCCTGAGGGCAATTTCCGACACCAGGTAGTCGTCTCAAGTTTCGAGGGGGAAGGGATGCGAGACGGGGAATACCTGCTGATGCCTCCCGACTTCGGCTGCGGGCTCAGCATGACAGGCTTCGCGTGGCGCCACCGCGTTCGGTCAGCAAATTGTGCGGCCTGGCCGTCGTCGCTTTCTCAGCATCGTGCGCAGTGGGGGAAGTAACTCCAATGAAATCGGGACTCAGGACACGGGCGAACAGAGTTGGTGTTCGGCTGGATGAGAACGAAGAGTCAGGTTGTTTGCACGCCGATTGAGGATCGCGGACCATCCGAATCGCAGGCCAAGGCGGCCACACGAACCTTGCGATGGAACCGCCTACTCGCGCCTGCCGATCGCGTCTCTGGCTTCGCGCTCTCGGTCTCGCTCGATAATCGTCCGACGCTTGTCGTATCGCTTGCGGCCTTTGGCCACGGCCAGCTCGATCTTCGCGTACCCGCCTTTCAAGTACAGCTTCAGCGGAACGAGCGTCATGCCGCGTTCGGAAACCTGCTTGGTTAGATGGGTGATCTGGTCGCGTCGAAGGAGCAGCTTCCGTGATCGCTTCGGTTCGTGGTTGTCCCGGTTGCCGGCGGCGTATTCCGCGATGTGCGCGTTATGGAGCCACAACTCGCCGGTGGCGGGTCGAGCGTACGCGTCGCTCAGGTTTACCCGGTTTGCGCGGATGGACTTGATCTCCGTCCCGGTTAGGACTAGGCCGGCTTCGAGAGTGTCCGCGATATCGTAGTCGTACCGCGCTCGGCGGTTGACCGTGATCGTGCGGTCGCGGGATCCCTTGGCCATCAGTTCGTCGCGCCGGAGGCTGTGCCGTCGACGATCCCGGCGAGCACCTCGTTGGCTTTCTCGAGCTGGTCGACCTCGGCCTTGCGAACGTCCCTAGACGTGACTTCATAATCAGGCTCCACGCCCTCGCCCGCGATGGGCCGGCCATCGGGCGTAAACCACCTGGCGAACGTCAGGTACAGGCCGCCCTCATTTTCCAGCCGGCGCAGAATGTTGACGCTGCCTTTGCCGAACGTGGTGGCTCCGATTATGGAAGCTCGCTCGTGGTCCTGCAACGCCCCAGCCAAGATCTCGCTGGCGCTGGCGCTCGATTCGTTGACGAGCAAGACCATCGGGATGTCGGCGAATTCGCCGGCGTTCCTGACCTCATGGTCGGATCTGCGGCCGCTGCCGTCCACCTCGTAAAGGACCAACCCTTCGTCAACGAACAAGCTCACAATGTCGATCACCGAGCTCAGCAATCCGCCCGGATTGTTCCGAACGTCAAGGATTAGGCCTACGAAGCCGTCTGACTGCGATTGCTTGATCGCATCCGCAAGTTGTTCCGCTGTGTCTGAATAGAAAGTGCTGAGCCGAATGTGAGCGAACCGGTCGTCGGGCTGAGTTCGCACGAGCACGCTCTCGAGAGGGATGACGTCGCGGGTGATTACGACTTCGATCTCATCGAGCGTTCCCAGGTGCACGACCAAGAGCCGGACATCCGAACCCCGTGGTCCCCGGATCTTGGCGACCGCCTCGAGCAGCGACAGACCCACGATGCTCTCTCCGTTGACGGCCAGGATCACGTCTCCTGGCTTAAGGCCTGCTTTCTCCGCCGGGCTGCCCTCGATGGGCGCCACGACCAACAGCTTGCCGTCAGGTCTCATCTGAACGCTGGCGCCGATGCCTTCGAACCGTCCGTAGAGGTCGTCGTTTTCGATCCGGAACACTTCCGGTCTGACGTAGCTGGTGTGCGGGTCGCCGATCGCCGCGATCATGCCTCGGATGGCAGCTTCGTTGAACGCCTCGACGTCGAATGTGGAGCGGTCAACGTGCTCTCGGGAAAGGAGGGCCCAGACCTCCCAGATGGTTTTCAATTCCTCCGGCACCCCGTCCGGCGCGCCCAAAGGCTGCAGTAGGGGAGACGGGGTAGGGAAGGCCATCGGATCTTGGCCTCTCGAAGGAGCGGCCGGATTCCCCGCGGCGGTCGCAGAGGCTTGAGCCGGGGGCTCGGTGGGCGTCGTCTGCGTCGAAGCCGCGGCCACAGGCGCCGGTGTTGCGCCTTCCTCGTCTTCTGCGCACGCAACAAGTGCGACCAAGCTGACCGCAACCAGAATCGGCAACCACCACGCCCAACGCGCTTGAGTCAGTTTCCGCACAATATGTCTCCCGTCCGTATCCATAGTTACACCGTATTCTACCAAATCAAGTCCCTACGTTCGGCGCACGACAGTCAATAGCAGGTTGAGAGGCCAGTGCAGCGCGCTAATGCCAGCGAGGAACATGGCCTCGATGAACCAATATGACAAAATGTACAATGTTTGTCATATTCAGTCAGATTTGCCAGTTGCCTTTCGTTACGATGCCTGATGCAGGTCGTTTGAGTCATGTGTTAGCTGACAAACTGTATTGAATGAGTTGATTTTCGCGGCGTTTCAGGATAAAATCGAAGCGAGTTAGCCCGCGTTTCAACTCGTCTCAGACAAACAACCGGGCCGTCCGCGCGGCGATGGATCGCGCTGCTCCGGACTTGACAGCAACGGCGTTCGAGCCAAATGACGGCAGGCTGTGCTGATGATCGCGGCCCGGTTCGTGATCGTCCACGACGGGTGTAGTTCGGCGCAGATCGGCCTATGCCCGGCGAGCGACATCCAGACCGATTCGCCGCGGGTGAGCCGCAATGCGGCCCCGTGGGGCGCCGGCTCAAGTTGGGTCGCTTCGCGACGTCGAAGGAGAAAGCCGATGCCACAATCCGACTCAATCGAAAAACGGCCCCGCAGAAACAGGCCCTTCCCGACGTTCGGCCTCGAAGACGTGCTCAGGATCGCTCGCACGATTCACGAGGTCAACTCCGGGTTGCCGATGGACCGAGAGCTGCTTGCGGACGCGATGCGCACCAAGACGACCAGCAGCGGGTTCAGGATGCGACTGAACTCGTCGGGCAAATACGGCCTGACCGAAGGCGGCTATCGTTCCGAGAGCATCGCGTTGACCGAGCTCGGACGGACGACGGTCGCTCCGGCGAGTTCCGACGAGCAGCGCTCGGCGTATCGGACCGCGGCAACCAACCCCGAGGTGTTTCGTCGCTTCTTTTCGATGCTCGGCGGCAAGCCTCTCCCAGAGGACCCGTATGCCAGAAACATCCTGGCGCGGGACATGGGCGTGCATCCGGATCTGACCGGCGAGTGCCTCGAAATTCTGATCGAGAACGGAAGGTTCGCCGATCTCATCCGAGTTGAAGACGGAAAGACGATCGTTGTCCCTGGCACGACAGGCGCCGTCGCCAACGAGAATCGGCCAGAACCGGTTCTTGACAGCCCCGTAGAGGCGAAAAAAAGCCCCATGCCGCCCTCAACGCTGGTCGAACGGTTTCGACCCCGTGTTTTCGTGGGTGTCGTCGGCGCATCGGACGTGGGCGATTCGCTTCGAGCCAGCTTGACCCGATTGGGTGTCGACGTGGAATACTGGGCCGGACAAACGGGCGGCTCGGCAGGTTTTCTACCGAAAGAGGTTTCCGAGGCAATGGAAGAGTGCGCGGCCGGCATCCTGATCCAAGGCGTCGCTGACGGCAGCGACCCCGGAGCGATCAACGCGACCGCTAAGTCAACGTGGCTGCTCGTCGGCGCGGCGACTGCGAAGTACGGCCGGAACGTCATCTTGGTCGAGACCGCAGAGGCCGAGTCAGCGGGATTGCCGGTCGCCCGGCAGATCAGCCATGACAGCTCAAAGCCCGAAGCGACGGTGCTGTCGACGATCATGGCGCTCGGCGAGCTGGGGGTGATCCGAGTTGTGGCCGGAGCGCCTTCAGGCCCAGAGTAGCCGTTCTTGCCGGATAACGTTATGTCAACTAACGTTAATTTACCGCTCTACTTGACATAACATCTATAGTGCGAACCAACCATTGACTGCGTCTCGGGCCGACATCGGACTCCGGTGATCGCTTCCATCCGGCCCCGGTGACGAAATCGACCTGGCCCCTACCCCGTTGCCGCCGATGCCGCCGGACCGACGGCCAAAGCCTCGTCCAACTCGGTGAGCAACTTCGACGTCCCGAGCCCCGTCATCGCTGAGATGAAGGCGCTCCGATCGCCAGGTCCGATGTCGAATGGCGCCGCGATCTCCTGCAGGTCGGCGTCTTCCGGCAAGAGGTCGACCTTGTTCATCACCAAGATTCGCGGCAGACGATCGACGCGCATGTCCTTGAGGATGCTTTCGACGACCCGAGATTGCTCGACGGCGTTTACATGAGTCGCGTCCAGGACGTGCAAGATGACGGACGACTCCTCGATCTCTTCCAGCGTCGCGCGGAACGCGGCCACCAACGTGGGCGGCAGCTTGTGGATGAAGCCGACAGTGTCGGTAACGAGAGCCGAGCTGCCCGAAGGCAACGTGACTCGGCGAGTGATCGGGTCGAGAGTCGAAAACAGCCGGTTCTCGGCGCGCACGTCCGCTTTGGTCAACGTGTTCAACAGCGTCGACTTGCCCGCGTTCGTGTAGCCAACGAGCGATACCACGGGCACCGAGTTGGTGTTCCGGCGGGCTCGATGAAGCTGGCGATGCCGACGAACGTCCTGTAACGAGCGCTTCAGACGCTGAATCCGGTTGCGCACCAGTCTGCGGTCGGTCTCGATCTGAGTCTCACCTGGACCTCGGGTGCCGATCCCGCCGCCGAGACGCTCGAGGTGAGACCATTGTCCGGCCAACCTCGGCAACAGGTACTCGTGCTGTGCGAGTTCGACCTGGAGGCGGCCCTCCCGGGTCTGGGCGCGGCTGGCGAAGACGTCCAAGATCAAGGCCGTGCGATCGAGGACCTTGCGGTCGCCGAGAGCGTTCTCGAGGTTCCGCTGTTGCGTCGGCGTCAACTCGTCGTCGCAGATCACGGTGTCGGCTTTCATGTCCTCGGCCTGCTGCCTGATCTCGTCGACCTTGCCCTTGCCAACATACACGTTGGTCGGTTTTTCCAGCTTTTGTATGACCGTGCCGACGACCCTGGCGCTGGCGGATGCTGCAAGCTCTCCCAACTCGGCGACCGAGTCCTCGATCCGCCACAGGGCTTTCTTTCGCTTGAACGACACTCCGACCAGCAGCGCTCTCTCTTTTTGCGGCGCCGTTCTTATGGATTTCTTGGCGATGGCGGCCCTCCTTGTGTCCTGTCTCCGAAGTAGACTTAACGATTGCGGGCGCTCGGCGACCCTTCGACAAGCTCAGTGCCTGCCCTGAGATTTCCGAAGGGGCGAACGGAAAGGTGGGTTTTCCCGTTCGTGGTGAGCCTGTCGAACCACCCCGGCGCTCCCGCTTGATAAGCGACTCAGAACATTTGCTACTCAAGGATATTCACGCGATGTGAACGGCTACTTCGAGCTCCATTGAATCAACCTCTCTAGTCCTCGGTCCAAGTCGGCGTCGTCGATCGTCAGCGACAGCCGGATGTAGCCCTCGCCATACTGGCCGTATCCGCTCCCGGGCGTGACCACGATCGCACATTCGTCGAGAATCTTTTCTGTGAAGCTGGCCGACGTCTCGCCTTCCGGAACCCTGGCCCAAACGTAAAGGCTGGCTTTAGGCGGGTCCACGTGCAGGCCGATAGTTTCCAGAGCGCGGAGCACCTTGTCGCGGCGGTTCTGGTAGATTGCATTGCGGCCGTCGAGCCACTCGTCGGTCGTATTCAACGCCTCGATGCCCATCTCTTGAATCGCCTGCGGCACGCCGGAATCCAGATTCGATTTGACGATCAACATGGCGTTGATCATGTCGACGTTCCCGACTGCCATGCCGATGCGCCACCCGGTCATGTTGTAGGTCTTGGAGAGCGAATGGAACTCCACGCCGACTTCCATCGCTCCCGGAGTTTCCAGGAAGCTCGGATGGCTGTAGCCGTCGAACACGACGTCCGTGTAGCAGGCGTCGTGCATCACCGCAACGTCGTGCTTGCGAGCGAACTCGACCACCCGCTCGAAGTACGCGATGTCGGCGACGGCGCCCGTTGGGTTGTTCGGGTAGTTCAGCCACATGACCTTCGCGCGGTCCGCAACGTCGTTCGGAATGGCCTCCAGGTCAGGCAACCAGCCGTTTTCCTCCCTGAGGGGCATCCAGTGGCACTCCCCTCCGGCGAACCACGTGCCGACGGAGTAGACCGGGTAGCCGGGATCCGGGACCAGTGCGATGTCGCCGGGCTCGATGAAGCACAGCGCGGCGTGGCCGATGCCCTCTTTCGCGCCGATCAGCGAGATGACTTCTTTGCCTGGATCGACGGAGACGCCGAATCGGCGGTTGTACCAAGCCGCGACGGCGCTCCTGAACTCAAGCATGCCTTCGGTTTCCGGATAGCGATGGTTCGGTCCGTCGCCCGCTGTCTGCTTGAGGCGCTCGACGACGGAGTCGGGCGTCGGCAAGTCGGGGTCGCCGATGCCGAAAGAGATGACTTCGATCCCTTCGGCTTTCTTTTGCGCGATCTTTCGGCTGATTTCGACGAACAGGTAAGGCGGTATCTTTTCTACTCGGCTGGCGAATCTCATTGGTCCCCCGGAATCTTCTACACGTGGAATCGGACCGTCACATGGTAAGTCACCACGCGCCACGCGTAAAGCCAAGCGGCCGCGGAACGGGCCACGCACGCCTGGGGGGGTCTCGTTACAGGCACAGCTCGGAGCTTTTTCTTTTTTTCGGGAATCCAGACAAAATGACCTCAAGCAGTCTTTGTCGATCGGTGGGCGAGGGGTTAATGTCCGTGTAGACACAAGTTTCGGATCGGCGCCCTCTCGCCCACCCCGAATTCCGCCTCCTGTCGCCGGCAGAGCGCTTTCAGCGCAGCAAAACCGGCAACGGGCTGTTTTGACGTGTTTTGGGTAGCTACCCGAAACGTAAACTCACGCCGTGTCAGCGCCGACTCGACCCTCCCGCCGCCAATGGGGGCGATCGAAATTCGTCGGCAGTCAACGTGAAAACGGCGGTGTGGCTCCCCTGTCGAACATCTCCCGCGGACACGGTCAGACGACGAATCTCAAGCAAAAGTCGCGCGGACCTCCAGATCTATGTCGCGTTCAGGCGCAATATGACCGATTTACGGTGGACGGCGCCGAGGTCGAACGAAGCGCCTAAAGCAAACCGGCTGCGCGTCACAAGAACCTCAGATGAGGAATTCGACTGTTGGGATATCGCGATAATCGGAGAAAAGAAGACCTGAGAGCAAGTTGACAAATCTTGGACGCTTCCAAAACATAGGTTCCGAAAGTGAGAGCTAGGCTAAACGTTAAACGGCGTTTCGGGTGCGTTCGACGCCGTCATTCGCCCGATCAATCCGGCCAAACGCCCTCGAAGACCTCTGCGACCGGTCCCTCCAGAACGACGTCGCCCTCCCCTGGCCACTTGACGATTAAATCGCCGCCCGGGAGTTCGACCTGCACCGCATCGTCAACAAGTCCGTTCAGGCGCGCCGCCACGACTGCGGCGCAGGCGCCGGTACCGCAAGCCATCGTGAGCCCAGACCCTCGCTCCCACACGCGGACCTTGAGTCGGTCCCTGCTCAGCACGTTCACGATCTCGAAGTTCACCCGATTGGGGAACAGCGAGTGGTGTTCGACACGTGGGCCGATTTGCCATAGCAGGTAGTCGTCAACCTCTTCTTCGAGGAACGCGACCACGTGCGGGTTGCCCATCGACACTGCCGTTATGTCGAGCTGCGCTCCCTCGACTGAAAGCCGATGGTCGATCACAGGACCGGAACCGTCCAAAGCGATCGGGATTTCCGCGGGTTTCAGGTGCGGAAGCCCCATGCTCACCGAGGCTCGGGTCACCAGGCCATCCGTCAACATCGGCACAACCGACAGGACGCCGGCGCCGGTTTCGACTTCCACCTTCTTTACGCCTGGAGGAAGCGCGTTTTCATCTAAAGCAAAACGCACAAAGCATCGGATTCCGTTGCCGCACATCTCCCCTTCGGACCCGTCGGCGTTGAACATCTGCATTCGGAGATCGGCGACTTCCGATGTCTTCAGGAGTATGAGACCGTCCGATCCGACACCTTTGTGACGGTCGCTGATGTCTGCCGCCACCCCGGGCCAGTCCCTACTCTCGGTCCGAGCATCGACGTAAACGTAGTCGTTGCCCGCTCCGTGGTATTTCTTGAATCTCATGTTGCCCTCCGAGGACGATGTCGCGCACGAACGCCGACGCGCACGCCTCGCGACGATTGGCCCTCGTGTTAATTGTCGCCTGTGAGCCGCGCCGAACGCAAATTACGAGTCGATTCGATGTGGGAGGCCGGTCCTAGTCCACCCGACGCACGACGCTACGCATGTCAGCGAGCTCAGTCAGGCGCGCCGTCCAACCACCGGGACACCGCGGTCTCGGCTTCCGCGATCCCGTCAGTGGCGTCGAACCAGTGGATGCGCGGATCGTCTTGCTTGAACCAGGCGTGCTGCCTCCTGGCGAAGGCGTGGGTTCGGGTCTTTGTCTTTGCGATTGCCTCGCTCAAATCGGCGCCGTTCACGAGATGTTCGGCCAGCTCGCGGTATCCGACGCCGCTCATCGACGGCAGGCCGAGCGCGTAACCGTATTCCACAAGGCCGCGCACCTCGTCGAGCCAGCCCGACTCGAGCATGCCGTCAACACGGTCGTCGATGCGCCTGTATAGTCGCGGACGTGACATCGACAGTCCGACAACCAGCGTGTCGTAGTCGGGAGAAATTTTCGTCGGAGGCCCGCCGGCGCCGCTCCGAGCCACCTCGACCGCCCGGATGACCCGCCGCAGGTTGTTCGGATCGACTCGGGCCGCGGCTTCGGGATCGAGTTCGCGGAGGATTTCGACGACAGCGCTCACACCTGAGACGCTTGCTAGGTCCTCCAATTCACCCCTGGTCACCAGGTCCGGCGGCACTCTGGGCACTTGCCATCCTTCAAGAAGCGCCCAGATGTATTGTCCGGTTCCTCCGACCAGGATTGGCAGGTTTCCATGGATTTTTGCGTTTATGATTGCTTGTGTTCCCAACTCCAGATACGTAGCAAGGCTGAATTCCTTATCGGGGTCGATGATGTCTATTACGTAGTGTGGAACTTCGCGGCGGTCCTCGAAAGTCGGCTTAGCAGTGCCAATATCCATGCGGCGATACACGTGGCGGCTGTCTGCGCTCACGATCTCACCACTGAATCGGACTGCCAGACGCATCGCCAAGCTGCTTTTGCCCACGGCCGTGGGCCCTACGATCACCAGGAGCTTGGTCCTGTTCGAGGCCTCCACCGGCTAGCCTGTGCGGGAGACTAGTTCGACCATCTGGCAGAACAAGTCGGCGTCCAAGGCAGCGCCGCCCACCAGGGCGCCGTTGACGTCCGACTGCGCCATGTAGCCGGCGATATTGCTTGGATTTGCGCTGCCGCCGTAGAGGAGCGGCACGTCAGAAGCTTGTTGGCGCCCGAATATGTCGCGTAAGACGCCGCGGATGTGACCCATGACCGCCTGAGCGATCTCCGGTGTGGCCGCCCTGCCCGTCCCGATCGCCCAGACCGGTTCGTACGCGACGATGAGCGTTTTGGGGCTGCCGACGCCTGCCAGGCCGCCTCGCACCTGCGCCTCGACGACGCTGTCTGCTCGACCGGTTTCCCGGTCGTCGAGCTGCTCTCCCACGCACAGAATAGGCGTCAATCCGGCTTCAAACGCAGCGATAACCTTCTCGTTCACGAAGCCGTCGCTCTCGCCAAAAAGCGCGCGACGCTCCGAGTGACCGATTATCACGTGCGAACACGTCTCAGCCAGCATAGGAGCTGAAATCTCTCCGGTGAACGCTCCTTTGCCGGCAGGATGCACGTTCTGCGCCCCCACGGCGACGTGAGAGCCTCGGACGGCTTCGGAAACGGCGGTCAACGAGATGAACGGCGGGCACAGGACAACCGAAGGGACCGAGGCATGTCCCACGCGAGCCGCGACGGCTTTCGCGAGACGTCCCGCCTCGGCCACGGTGGTGTTCATTTTCCAGTTTCCAGCTATGATTGATTTAGGCATATCGTTATATGCTCTTTCCTCAGGATATTATATTGTGCCAATATCAGTTGGTCGCTCTCAAAGACCGCGCAGGCGCCAACTCTCGGCAAAGTTCCTTAGAGAGGCCGAAACGACCTCCAGTATGGCGGCCGTTCGCCTATGCCCCGAATTTGGCCAGTTTTCCGGCGTGGGCCAAAGCCAACAACATCAGGTTCGTGGCCGGGAGCGAACCAAGGGATCCGAGACGGCAGTGCCGCTCGTCGAATCCATCACTCCCCTGCCCTCGTGTCAGGCGCGAATTGATCATCAGCGGCACGGGATGCCAGCTATGGGCCCCCATTATCGCGGGCGTTGAATGGTCGCCCGCAACGACCAGCGCGTCGGCGTTCATGTCGAGCACATCCGGTATCCTGGCGTCGAGTTCCTCCAGACGCACCACTTTGGCGTCGAAGTCGCCGTCCTCGCCCGCGCCGTCCGCCGGCTTGTAGTGCAAGAAGAAGTAATCGTGGTCCGCGTAGCTGGCTGACAACGTCTTGAGCTCCGCGTCGAAATCGGCCCCCGTCGTCAGCACTTTCATGCCTGCCAGACGTGCGAGACCTCGGTACATCGGGTACGCGGCGATCGCGGCGGGGTTCAGGCTATACGATCGCCCGAACTCCGGCCATTCAGGTTCGGTCGAGAACCCCCTGAGCAGAATCATGTTGGCGTTCTCCCTCGACCCCAAAATGTCGCGCGCCGCGTCAACGAAAGAGTTTGCAATCCGCGCGGTCCGCTCGGAGTCCAGGTATGTAGCGACGGCGGATCTGGGAGGAACGCCGACAACCTGGGGATCAGTGTCCGGTATGCTCGACCCGAGGCCGTCCCCGCGCATGACGAGCGCGAAGCGGTAGTCCTGGACGGGATAAACCTCGAGCGAAACGCCGGGGATGTCGATCGTGTCCAGCAGCTCCACGAGCGGTGCGGAGTCGGCGGTCTTGATTCGTCCGGCCCGACGGTCGATCAGTATGCCCTGCCCGTCGACAGTGCAGAAGTTGCCCCGCGCCGCAACCGCGTTCGGGCCAAGCTCCAGACCGATGCCCAACGCCTCCAGGACTCCCCTGCCCACCAGGTACTTCACGGGATCGTAGCCGAACAGCGCCATGTGACCGGGCCCGCTGCCCGGGGTGATGCCCGGAAGCACGGGCGTGGTCAGGCCACACGCGCTGCTGGCGGCCAGGCTGTCGAGGTTCGGGGTGCGAGCGGTTTCGAGTTCCGACTTCCCTGTGTCTGGATGGGGCAGCCCTCCCAGACCGTCGACGACCAGCATGATGATCTTCGACGGTGTCTCGATGCAAATCTGGTCAAGGTTCGGGAAATCGATCAATCTCTGCTCACCTCAGATGGCATTGGTGTGTCATGTTATAGGCGTGGTTCAGGCGTCCAGCAACGCGGAGACACCTGGGAGGTCCTTGCCTTCCAAGAATTCCAACGAAGCGCCGCCTCCCGTAGAAACGTGGGTCATGCTGTCCGCCAGACCCAATTTGTAGGCGGCCTCGGCCGTCGAACCGCCACCCAGAATCGTCGTGCCGCGGCAGTCTGTCAGGGCTCGGGCGACGGTATTCGTGCCCGAGGCGAACGCGCCCCATTCGGACACCCCCATAGGTCCGTTCCAGACGACTGTCCCTGCATCGAGTATGCGCCGTGCGTAGTTCTTGGCGGTGTCCGGGCCGATGTCCATCACAAGCCAACCGCCAGGCACATCGGACACATCGACGACATCGTGCGCCGCCTCGGCGTCGAATCGATCGCCGACCACGACATCCGTGGGCGTGAGCACTTCGAAGCTGCCGCCAGCGGCGAGCGCTTGCACGTTGCGGGCATGGCCGAGCTCATCTTCATCGACAGGCGATGCTCCGACATCGTGGCCCTGTGCCGCGAGGAACACCGCGGCCATTCCTCCGCCAATTAGGAACGCATCAACGCGATCTGCCAGATGCTCGATGACGCCAACCTTGTCCGACACCTTGGCGCCGCCCAAAACGACGACAAATGGATGAGCAGGCTCCTGAAGCGCCTGGCCCAACATCTCCAACTCTCGGTCCATGAGGAGTCCGGCCACCGACGGCAGGTAATGGGTCACGCCCTCGGTGGACGCGTGAGCTCGGTGCGCTGTCCCGAATGCGTCGTCCACGTACACGTCGGCCAACGACGCCAGCCAGCGGGCGAAAGTTGGATCGTTGCGCTCTTCTTCGGGATGGAATCGGAGGTTCTCCAACATGGCAACGTCGCCCGGTTTCAATTCGGACACATCTTCGGCGGCTTCAAGTCCGGTGCTGTCTGGCAGCGTGCGAACCGCCTGATTCAACAGCTCGGAGAGCCGGTCGGCCACGGGCGCGACCCTCAGATCGTCGACCGCTTGACCCCGCGGCCTGCCGAGGTGGGTGCACAGCACAACCCGAGCGCCCTGGGAAGCGAGCAGTTTGATCGTGTCCAGCGAGGCCCGGATCCGGCTGTCGTCGGAAATGTCTGTTGTCCCGGGAAGAAACGGCACGTTGTAATCGACCCGGACCAAGACGGCTTTGCCGGAAACGTCGATGTCTCTGACGGTTTTCTTTCGGGCCAAGTCAGGCCTCCATCAACGAATCGATGTAGCTGCCCACCAGCTCGACGCCTTCCGATTCGAGCCCGGAGGCTTCCAACGAGGATCTGGCGGAGGCGACTCGTTGCGCTAGCAGTTCTCGTGATCGCTCGATCGTACCGAGTTCATCGAGAATCGTGGCCAGTCCCTCCAGGTCTCCCGGTTCCAACACCCGTTTGAAGTAGACGTCGCCCAACCGTCGCCGGTCGCGGGCGGCGCCAGTCTCGAACGCCATAACGATTGGAAGCAGTTTCTTCTTGTTCATCAGGTCTTCGCTGACGTAGTCGGACTCGGAAGCCGTCTTGGACAGCTCGTCCAGGTCGTTCTTGATGTGGAGCGCGACGCCCAGATCGAGACCTGATTGGCGCATATGTCGCACCGTTTCGTCGCCGGCTCCCGCCAACACCGCGCCAAGCTCCAGAGCGCAGCCGTACAGCGAGCCTTCCTTGTCAGTTGCCATCTTGAAATAGCTGTCGACCGCGACGTCCACGCGCTCCTGCGCCTGCAGGTCCAGAAACCTGCCTTCGCATGCTCTCAGGCTCGCCTCGTCCAGCACCTGCACCGCGCGAAAAGCCAACTCTGCCTCGACGCCGCGGTCCAGCAATCGGAACAACGAGAGCCTCGCGAGCGCGTGCATGCCGTCTCCGGCGTTGATCGCCTGAGCCGGGCCCCACACCCACCAGACGGCGTCGCGATTGTCGCGCTTCGGCTTCCCGCCTTGCACGTCGTCGTGGATCTGGCAGAACTTGTCGACCAGCTCAACGGCCGCCGCTGCAGGCATGGCCGAGTTGACGTCGCCGCCCGCGGCCTGGCAAGCGACGAGACACAGAACACCGTGCCTTCGGTCGCCGGGAGCTCTCGGCTCCGTCTGTTCGGCGCCATCCCCCCAACCGAGGTGATACGCCATGATGTCGTAAAGCCGGGTGCTCCGTGCAGACAGGACTTCTCTGATCTCGGAGTCGATTGAGCGAGCCAGATCGTCAAATCGAGGCAGTGTAGTCAATGAGATCATTCCTTCGTCCGGTGCATTGGGCCGTCTTGACGTTTCACCGATTTTTGTTGGACTGCGCTTGTCGCATGCCGAACGTTGGCGCCTCGAGGTCCTTCGACAAGCTCAGGACGAACGGACAGGGTGGCTCTTCAACCAAGCTCTCGACGTAGCATGACGGCGATTGGACAGGACTCGACGCCGGTCCGGCCCTCGACGCTGGGCCCGGTTTTCATTCTAGACAGTGACAGTCGCAACTACAATGGCCGCGAACAGGCGGCGCCTCACGCGGACGAGAATTCGATGCCCGCGGCATCGACCAGTTCTTCGACGGAGATTGCACCGCGCCTCAGTATTCGCGGCCGATCGACCGTCACGTCGACCACCGTCGAGGGCTTGGCGTCGAGGAGATCGCCGCCGTCCACGACGCCGTCCAGCAAGCTCCCGAGCTCGCGGATCACGGCGGACGCCGAATGCATCGACGGCATGCCGCTCCGATTGGCACTGGTGCCGGTGATGGGCGACCCGACGAGTCGCGAAAGTTCTCGCGGAATGGGATGGTCCGGCACGCGGAGGCCGATTGTCGGCATCCCCGCCGTCAAAACATCCGGCATCGATTTTGACTTTGGGACGACGATGGTCAGGGGCCCGGGCCAGAACCGGTTCGTCAGGCGCCACGCCAATGCAGGGACAGAAACCGCGCATCGATCCATGTCCTCGGCATCGGCCAGCAGCACCGGCAAGGCGACGTCGAAATTGCGTCCTTTGATTTCGTACACGCGAGCGACGGCGCGTTCGTCGAACGCGGACGCGGCGAGACCGTAAACCGTGTCGGTGGGGATTGCGACCACGCCGCTCGATTTGAGGGCGGAAACGGCTTCCGAGACCGACGCGAACTTCACGGCGTCCGGAGGCGGAGAGCGTCTTTTTGCGTCCGGGGCCATCGTTCCGTCCTGAGGGGCAAAAGGGTCATGCTTACGGCGGTGCAGCGGCAGGTCCGCATCCAAATGGATCAAGTCGAAAACGCCGTCGAATGCGCCGAAAAGTTGCCCAAACTCGACGACTGGCTCCTGCCTAACTCTGCTTGACCCGAGTATATCACAGGTGCTAGCCTTGAAATCGTTCCAACATGCAAGAAGATCACACCTCTCGGACCACACGCCGCACCGCTGAAAGCGACGACCTCGAGGTCGCCGCGCGAGGTTCGGTTGTACCCGGTTCGGACGCCTCCGGCCAGCGAGGTCAAGCCGATTCCACCGACCGCCAACAGACCATCCTTGTCGTGGATTTCGGTTCCCAGTACAGCAGACTGATCGCCCGTCGTGTCCGTGAAAGCCAGGTGTACTGCGAGATCATTCCCCACGACGCTCCGTGGGAGACGGTCGCCCACCTGAACCCGGCCGGAGTAATCATGTCCGGCGGGCCCGCAAGCGTTTACGAAGACGACGCTCCCCTCGCTCCGGATTGGGTGTACGACTCCGGCCTCCCAGTCCTCGGCATCTGCTACGGGATGCAGGCAATGGTCCACCAACTCGGCGGCAAGGTGTCGTCTTCCGCGAAGCGCGAGTACGGCCAGGCCACGCTTCAGCAGAACTCCCACCCTGGCAAGCTGCTCGAAGGGTTGCCGTCGAACATGACCGTTTGGATGAGCCATGGCGACCGGGTCACAGAGTTGCCGGCTGGTTTCTCCGCCCTTGCCTTCACCGACAACTCGCCCGTGGCCGTGATCGGCGACGACCGCGGACGGCTGGGCATTCAGTTCCACCCCGAGGTGGTGCACACGCCTGAAGGCAAGGACGTGATCCGGAACTTCCTCTACAAGATATGCGGGTGCGACCAATCATGGACGCCCGGCAACTTCGTGGCGGAAACCGTGGAGTCGATCAGAAACCAGGTTGGAGACGGGCGCGTCATTTGCGGCCTGTCCGGCGGAGTCGATTCGGCCGTGGCCGCGGCGCTGATCCACAAGGCGATCGGGGACCAGCTAACCTGCATTTTCGTGAACAACGGGCTGCTCAGACACCAAGAGGCCGAAGAGGTGCGCGAGACCTTTGAACGGCACCTGAGCATCAAACTCGACTACGTCGATGCCACCGAGCATTTCCTGGGCGCTCTGAAGGGCGTAGAGGACCCGGAACGAAAACGACGGATCATCGGCGCGGAGTTCATCGCCATATTCGAGGAAGAGGCGTCCCGACTGGGCCAGGTGGACTTCCTGGCGCAGGGCACGCTTTACCCCGACGTCATCGAGAGCAAGGATTCCGACAGCAAACAGTCGGCCAAGATCAAGACCCATCACAATGTCGGCGGGCTGCCAGAGCACATGCGCATGGAGCTGGTCGAACCCTTGCGTTACCTGTTCAAGGACGAGGTTCGAGAGGTTGGGATCGAGTTGGGATTGCCCGAAGAGATGGTGTACCGCCAACCGTTCCCCGGACCTGGATTGGCGATCAGGATCATGGGCGACATCACGAGCGAGAAACTGGACACGCTGAGGCGCGCCGACTGGATCGTGATGGACGAGGTTCGCACCAACGGACTCTATCGAGAACTGTGGCAAAGCTTCGCCGTATTGACGGGATCGAGGTCGGTCGGCGTGACCGGCGATTTCCGCACCTACGGGCACGTCATCGCGATCCGCGCCGTTGCAAGCGACGACGCCATGACCGCGGACTGGGCCAGGATTCCCCACGAAGTGCTTGCTCGGATATCGAACCGGATCACCAACGAAGTCCCAGGCGTGAACAGGATCGTGTACGACATCACGTCGAAACCTCCGGGAACCATCGAGTGGGAGTAGGCTATGGCGCTGGATGACGAAGTCCTGATCGACCGGGACGTCCGGGCCGCGCTCGACGGCCGGCTTCTCGCCAAGAGAGGAGTCTCGTCGTCGTCGTCGATGCACGGCGGCGTTGGCTACCTGGTCGATGACATGCCATTTGCGGTGCTGCTCGAAGGCGTCGTCGGTCTGCGCCTGCCCGCCGACCTACAGCGGCAGGCGGCGCCGCTCGCCGGTGTGTCACCCCTCCGACCGCCTTTTGCGGATGAGGCGATTTCGGGATGGCTCCAGTTCTTGTTGATTCTGCCCGATGACCTGCCCGAGCTCATGCCGTGGATCGACGCGGCCCTGGAGAACGTGCGATGAAAGTTCTTGTCGTCGGAAACGGGGCGAGGGAGCACACGATCACGTGGAAGCTGGCGCAGAGTCCCCATTCCCCTGAGTTGTTCGTCGCGCCGGGGAACGCCGGCGCCGGGCAGATCGCCGAGATCGTGCCGATTTCCGCCGACGACATTCCGGCCCTGCTGACCTACGCGCGAACCAACTTCATCGATTTCACGGTCGTCGGCCCCGAAGCGCCGCTCGCCGACGGAATCGTGGACCGATTCGAAGAAGCGGGATTGTTGGCATTCGGGCCGCGACAGAACGCCGCCAGGATCGAGAGCAGCAAAGCGTTCGCCAAGCAGATCATGAAGGCCGCAGACGTGCCCACAGCCGAAGCCCATGCGTTCGACACACTGAGCGAGGCATCTGCGTTCGTTGCCGAAAACGAGCCTCCGTTCGTGGTCAAGGCCGATGGCCTGGCCGCGGGCAAGGGCGTCGTCATGGCCGAAACTCGAGAGGACGCTCTGGCCGCCCTTCGCTCGATGATGGAAGAGAAGACATTCGGCGCGGCTGGCGAGTCCGTGTTGATCGAGGAGTGGCTGGAAGGACCGGAGGTCAGCGTGTTCGCCTTCGTGGACGGAGAATACGTCTCGACGATGACCACGGCATGCGACTACAAACGAGCTGGCGACGGAGACGCCGGCCTAAATACCGGAGGCATGGGCAGCTTCAGTCCTCCGCCCTTCTGGAGCGGTACGCTGGAAAAACAGGCTCGCGAACAGATCATGGAACCGGTGGCAAAAGAGCTGGCACGGACCGGCAGTCCGTATCGAGGCGTTTTATATGCGGGCCTCATGCTCACAACGTCCGGGCTGAAGGTGATTGAGTTCAACTGCAGGCTGGGCGATCCTGAGACCCAGGTGGTGCTCCCGCGGCTCCAAAGCGATCTGCTGGAGATCATGCTCGCGACGGCCAAGGGAGAACTCGCCCGGACCACCGTCGACTGGGGCCCCTTGGCCCACGTGGGGGTGGTTCTTGCCTCAGGCGGGTACCCGGAGCAGTACCGCACTGGGTTCCCGATCTCTGGCATGGATGACATCGACGAATCAGCGGTTTTGTTCCACGCGGGAACCAGCCTCGACGACGACGGTGTGCTGACGTCCGGGGGCAGGGTGCTCACGGTCACCGCCAGCGGGGCGTCCATCGCGGAAGCACGAGCCAACGCCTACGCCAACGCTTCCAGAATCCATTTCCAAGACCGATATTTCAGAACCGACATCGCGAAAGGCGTATGAGGTGGCAACATGGCCCTGGTAGCCGTATTGATGGGCAGTCGCTCCGACGAACCGGCGATGAAAGAGACCGCCGAGGTGCTGGACCAGCTAGGAGTTGAGCACGAGGTCGAGGTCATGTCAGCTCATCGGACCCCCGAAAAAGTGAAGGACTACGCTGAGTCGGCCCGTGATCGAGGCATCGAGGTAATCATTGCGGGAGCGGGCGGTTCGGCCGGGCTGCCGGGCGTCGTAGCTTCGTGGACAACCCTGCCCGTGATCGGAGTGCCGTTGCCGACAAGCGACCTCAAAGGCGTTGACGCCCTGTACGCGATAGCCCAGATGCCGCCGGGGATTCCCGTCGCATGTGTGGCCATCGGCTCCTGGGGCGCCCGGAACGCCGCGTTCCTGGCCGCACAGATGCTTGGCGCCAAGCATGACAAGATTCGCCAGGCGTACGACGATTACAGAGCGGGGCTGAAGACGCGGTGACAAGATGCTCGGCCTTGGTTGAAAGACCGAGACCACCGATCTGAGAGGCGCCTTGGTCCTTCAGGGCCAATCCCGAGCGGCAGGCGGCCGATGTGTGATAATTGAGCCGACTCCGGCAACGACAAAGAACTTGTGAACACGGGAAGAACGTGACCCCATGATCGAACGATACGCCCGCCCGCGGATGAAGCGGGTCTGGTCGGACGAAAACAAGTACGACAAGTGGCTCGCCGTCGAACTCGCCGTCTGTGAGGCGTGGACAGAGGAGGGCACAATCCCCGTCGCCGACATGGAGAAGCTGCGCGGGGCCCAGTACAACATCGAGCGGCTGAACGAGGTGCTCGCGGTCACGAAGCACGACATGACGGCGTTCATGAAGTCGGTTACGGAGCAGCTCGGGCCCGAGGGCCGCTGGCTGCACCTTGGAATAACCACCTCCGACATATGGGACACCGCCACGAGCCTTCAGATGCTCGACGCCGCCGACCTTCTCGACGAAGAGATCGGCGCTCTGATCGACGCAATAGAGACGCGCGCTCGAGAGCACAAATACACGATCATGATGGGGCGGACCCATGGAGTCCACGCCGAGCCCATCACTTTCGGCCTCAAATTGGCCGTGTGGTGGGACGAGATGCGCCGCAACCGTAAGCGGCTCGCCCACGCTCGCGCTGAGGTGGCGGTCGGCCAGGTCTCCGGCCCGGTCGGGACTCATGCCACGGTCTCCCCCGCTATCGAGGAAGCGGTCTGCCGTCATCTGGGCGTCGCCCCGGCGCCGGTGTCCAATCAGATCATCCAACGCGACCGTCACGCGGTGTTCATCACGACGCTTGCGGTCATCGCGGCATCGTTGGAGAAGTTCGCCACCGAGTTCAGAGGCATGCAACGAACCGAAATTCGCGAGGTCGAAGAGCCTTTCAATGAAGGCCAGACCGGCTCGTCGTCGATGCCGCACAAGAGGAACCCGGAGCTTACCGAGCGCGTGTGCGGGCTGGCCAGACTCATCCGGGGCCATGCCGTGACGTCGCTCGAAAACGTCGCCCTGTGGGGTGAACGCGACATCAGCCATTCCTCGGCGGAACGCGTGATACTGCCGGATAGCTGCATGGCGCTCGACTACATTCTGGACCTGTTCACGGGCGTGATTCGCGGCATGCGCGTCTATCCGGAGCGGATGAAGCAAAACATGGAGCTGACCCACGGGCTGATGTTCTCTCAGCGCCTAATGCTGGCGTTGGTGGAGAAGGGCATGAGCCGCGATGGTGCCTACAAGATAGCCCAAAACAATTCGAGCCGGGTGTGGGAAGAGGAAGCTGATTTTCGAGAGCTGATTCGCTCAGACGGCGACGTGGCGGAACTGCTCGACTCGACAGACCTTGACGGTATATTCGACTACGCGTACTACGTGCGATACGTCGACCACACGTTTGAGCGGGTCGGACTTGGCTGAGGTGCACGGCGGGCGTGCACCAGACCACTGGAAATGTCCATGAGGGGAGCCGATGACAGCAATTAGCGAAAGGGGAGCCGATGACAGCAATTAGCGAAACGAACCTGACCAACCCATTTCACCGCGGCAAGGTCAGGGACACATACAATCTGACCGAGGACACGCTGCTGATGGTTGCGACCGATCGCACTTCTGCTTTCGACGTTGTTCTCCCAACGGCGATACCCGACAAAGGCGCCGTGCTCTGCCAGATATCCGCGTTCTGGTTCGGGAAGACCGCCGACATCATCCCGAATCACTTCCTGGACCTGGCATTGGACCGCCCGGATCTGGGCGTGCCGTCGGAGATTGCGCGTCGGTCCATGGTCGTCAAGAAAGCGGAGCGCATCGACGTCGAGTGCGTGGCCAGAGGTTTCATCACGGGCTCAGCATGGGCGGAGTATCGGCGGTCGGGCACGGTCCAGGGGAGCCCGATGCCGGAAGGGATGCGGGAAGGCGACCAGTTCCCGGAAATCCTCTTCACACCAACCACGAAGGCGGAGGTCGGGCACGACGAAAACATGAGCTTCGCCGAGGTCGTGGACATGGTCGGCGCTGAACTAGCGGACCAGCTCAGGGACACGACCGTCGCGCTCTACTCCAGCGCACGCGATTTCGCCCGGTCGAAGGGAATCATAATTGCCGACACCAAAGTCGAGTTCGGATTGATCGACGGCGAACTCACGCTGATCGACGAACTGATGACTCCTGATTCAAGCCGTTTCTGGGACGAAGTTGGGTACGAACCGGGGAAATCCCAGCCCAATTTTGACAAACAGTTCGTGCGGGACTGGCTGGACGCTTCCGGGTGGGACCACGAGCCCCCAGCGCCGGAGTTGCCCGACGAAATCGTGGAGAAGACCCGCCAGCGTTATGTTGAAGCCTTCACCAGGTTGACAGGCATGACGCTGAGCTAGCAGAATTGATGTAATCTTCAAACACATGTGAGGCGATATGGCATCAGGGGCCAAACGATCAAGTTCGAGGCAGTCACCCACTCAGTCGCGCGCGGCTCGAAGAGTCAGACGAACCAGACGTCGACGATTCTTGCGATGGGGCGGAGCGACTGCTGTCGGCACAATTGCGTTCGTTTTCATCCTCAGCCTGTTCATTCCGAACTTGCCGCTGCACTCCCTTGTGGGGCGGGACACCCCGGACGGACCGGGCATCCGCATGGACGACCAGGGCCAGACTCACGTCGATCCCGGCGCGGACCACCCCAGTTACAACTCGATCCCCGCTACATCGGGACCGCACTTCGCACAGCCGCTGGCGCCAGCCAGATGGGGCGTCCACCCCCAGCCATTGGCCGACGAGGTGTTGATACACAACCTGGAGCACGGCTACGTGAATATGCACTACAGTTGCGCCGAGCCTTGCCCCGAGCTGGTAGGCGAGTTGACAACCATCGTAGACGATGCCGTGGAACGAGGCGGCAAAGTGCTGCTAAGCCCCTACCCTGACATGGAAACCAAAATAGCTCTAACCGCGTGGACGTTCATCGACACGATGGAAGTTTTCGACGAAGCGCGCATCAGGGACTTCATGGTCACCCACGAGAGTTCTCCGAACGCACCGGAATTCAACGTGGGCCGGTAGCGTCGATGTTCCACGCCAAGGTCTTCATACAGTTAAAACCCTCGGTCAACGACCCGCAAGGTCTGACCATCCGCGGGGGGCTGCAGCAGCTCGGATTCGATTCTGTGGCGAGCGTGCGTGCCGGGAAGTACATGGAGATCGCCCTCGAAGCTTCGGACGAGGCGCAGGCTCGCGTCCAGGTGGGCGAAATGTGCGAGAAGCTGCTGGCCAATCCGATCATCGAAGACTACACGTTCGAGTTGGAAGCCGGGTAGTAGACTCAGCAAAAACTGACCGCTCCGTCTGCGCCGAGCACGCTCGGTCCGTGACGTCAACGTGCACGACGCGTGCCGCTGGCGCACAAATTCATTCCTCCAGGCAAGCGAACTCCATTTGGCCTGTCAGGGCCCCCGCCAGGCTCAAGGTCACCGATTGTGCCTGTCACATGCAGTTTTCGCGTTTCAGTTTGGTTGGGTGCGCTCCGTCAATTAACCGACGGCATCATGCAAGACGCCTACCACGCGCTCATTCGCGTTCGCCTTGACGCGGAATCGCGGCCACGTATAATGGCACGAGCCAAATTCCGGATATCGAGGCAATGCGAATCTTGACTGAACACACTGTCGATAGATCGAAGGCGGTTCTGCAATGGCTGGCGTCGAATGTACTGCCGCGCGCGTTCCGCAATTCGACGAGATTTCGGGGACGCGTCTTCGTCATCGTTACAATCGTCGCGGTGGCGCTAGTCAGTTTGGTGTGCTCAGATTCCGACGGCAGTCAAGTGGCAAGCCAGGCCGTCCGGGTGGAGGACCAGGGCCAAGAACACGTCTCACCGGGCCAAACGCACGACGCCTACAACTCCGTCCCGGCCACGTCAGGGCCCCACTTCGGGCAGCCGCTCGCGCCAGCCAGGTGGGGTGTCCATACGCAGCATCTGCCAGACGAAGTCTTGGTACACAATCTAGAGCATGGCTATGTGAACGTGCACTATAACTGCCCCGACCTCTGCCCAGAGTTGGTGGCCCAACTCTCAACAATCGTCGAGGAAACCGGGGCCGAAGGCGCCAAAGTGCTGCTCAGCCCCTAACCCGACATGGATGCACGGGTTGCGCTGACGGTGTGGACCTACATCGAAACGATGGGAGAGTTCGACGAAGAGCGCATAAGGGCTTTCATCCGGTCCCACGAGAGTTCGCGAGACGCCCCGGAGTACAACGTACGTCGGTAGGCTCGATCACCACGCCATTCTCATGGCCCGGCTCTGGCGCACGATTACGCTTCGAACGTGCCGCTGCGAGAAGAGGCGCCGGCTACTCGCTGATGGTGCCTTTGGTGCTGGGCACTTGCCCGCCACGTCTCGGGTCCGGTTCCACGGCGTCGCGGATGGACCTGGCCAGGCTTTTGAAGATTGCCTCCGCTTTGTGGTGGTTGTTCACCCCGGATATGAGCCGCACATGGAGGTTGAAGCCGCCCTCGCGAGCCATCGACTCCAGGAAGTGACGCACGAGGTCGCCTGGAAGTCCGCCCAGGTCGCTGCTGCCGATGTCGGCGTCGATGACGGCGTAGCCGCGACCGCTGAAGTCGACCGCGGTGAACGCAAGTGTTTCGTCGAGCGGCACGAACGCGTGGCCCATCCGGGTGATGCCCCGACCGTCGCCCACAGCCTCTTTGAGTGCCCTGCCCACGGCGACGCCGGTGTCTTCGACCAGATGATGCCATCCGACCTCAGTGTCGCCCGCAGCTTGGACCTTCAGGTCCAACAGGCCGTGACGGGAGAGTTGCGCCAGCAGGTGCTCGAACATCCCATTGCCGGTGCTAAGGTCGTACTGGCCGGTTCCGTCCAGGTCGAGTTCGACGGTGATCTGGGTCTCGGCGGTGTTCCGCTCTATCTTCGCGGATCTGTTGGTCATCTAACGACCTCCCGTAGCGCTTCGACGAAAGCGTCCGTCTCCGCGGGCGTGCCGACGGCCACTCTGAAGCAGTCTCGGAGCCTGTCCGATCCGAAGTTCCGGACGAATACTCCCCTGCTCGCCAATTCGTCGTAGACTCGCTGTGATTCCGCTGCGTCCGGCATCTGACAGAGGATGAAATTTCCCTCGGAAGGCCAGGGCGTGATACCTGGCATCTCCTCGAGAATTCCCTGGAGTCGCGTTCGCTCAACCACGATCTTGTCGACGTTCTCAAGCAACGCCGGAGCGTCGTCCAGAGAAGCCAACAGGGCAACTTCAGCGGCGATGTTGACGTTGTATGGCGATTTGATGTCCATCAAGTGACTTACGATGTCCGGGCTCATGATGCCGTAGCCTACACGGAGCCCTGCTAGTCCCGCCCATTTGCTCATCGTTCGCAGCACGACCAGGTTGGAGTGCTCTGGCACGAGTTCCGCAACCGTATGGCCGCAGAACTCGAAGTAGGCTTCGTCGACCACCACGATGAGACCCGTGTCGAGAAGCTCCTTCACCTGGCTGTCCGGCAAGAGGTTTCCGGTCGGATTGTTCGGCGAGCTCACGAAGACGATCTTGGTGCGGTCGTCGATGGACGCGTGAACCGCTTCCATGTCGATCTCGAACAACTCGTTGCGCTGGAGCATCGTGAGCTCTCCGCCGCACACCCGGGCGCAGAACGCGTACATGGCGAACGTCGGATCGAAGTCGAGGATGCGGTCTCCCGGCTCGATGAACAGCCGGAACAGCAGGTCGATCAGCTCGTCGCTGCCTGCGCCCGCGATAAGATGCTCTGTTCCGAGTCCCGTATACTCGCTGAGCGACTGCCGCATCTTCCTCTGCTGGGGGTCCGGGTAGATGTGAAGCGGCGCGCCGGCGACCGCCTCGATGGCCTTGGGGGACGGACCGTGGGGGTTCTCGTTGCCGTTCAGCTTGACGATCTGACTTTCGGGAATGCCCGCCCGCTGAGCAAGCACCTCCGGCGGGTCGACGGACTGGTAGGTCTGGACATTCGCCAGATGGGGGCGAATCAATCGTCGCGTGTCAGTTTTTGCCACGGCACTCCTCCGGGTGGGACGCCTCGAGAGATCACGACAGTGGGAGCCACACCTGGGCGCGGACCTGCGTTGTGCTCAGGATTTCGCCTGTGATGCTCGGGGAGTCCATGCGAGCATGAAGGCGCCGCAAACAGTATCACGTTTAGCTCTCAGGCGAGTCAAGCAGCTCCAGGCGTATCTCTGCGGCCTCGGCATGGCCTGTGAGGCCTTCCGCCCTGGCGATGGTCGCCGCGCTCCGAGCCAGGTCGGCGGTCGCTTCTTCGCTGAAAGCCACCACCGGGGTGATCTTCACGAAAGAATGCACGCCCAAACCGGAGTTGAAGCGAGCGGTGCCAGCCGTCGGCATCACGTGGCTGGGACCGGCCACGTAGTCGCCGAGGACTTCGTGGGAGAACTCGCCGATGAAGACCGCTCCGGCGTTCTTGACGTGACCGAGCCACGACCAGGGATCGGCCATCATGAGGCACATATGCTCCGGAGCGAACCAGTTGGCCAGACTGAAAGCCTGCTCCAGGTCTTCGACCACGGCGATGCATCCCTGGTTCTCGACCGCCTGCCGGGCCGTCGACGCCCGGTCCAATCTCGGCAAACGGGCCGCCAACTCGGCAGCGACGGTCTGGGCGAGTCGGTTCGAGGTCGTGACCATGACCGGTTTCGCCAGGGCGTCGTGCTCAGCCTGAGCCAGCAGGTCGGCAGCGCACAGGGTCGCGTTAGCGGTGTCGTCAGCGATCACCAGCGTTTCAGTCGGTCCGTACAACCCGTCGATGCCCACTTCTCCGTACAGCATCTTCTTGGCAAGCGTGACGAAGAGGTTGCCGGGTCCGCAGATCATGTCGACTGCAGGGACAGTATCCGTGCCGTATGCCATCGCGGCGATCGCCTGAGCCCCGCCTATTCCGAATACGCGGTCGACTCCGGCTATCTTTGCGGCGGCCAATGTCACAGCATTTGGCTTGCCGTCGTTCTCGGACGGGGTGCAGAGGATGATGTCGCCAACGCCCGCCACCCTGGCCGGAACGGCGGACATGATGACTGTGGACGGCAGCGGCGCCGTGCCGCCCGGCACGTATATGCCAACGCTCTCGCATGCCGCGACAAGAGCGCCGTAGCCCTCGTCGAAATCCATCCACGCCTGAGTCTTGGCGGCGTTGTGGAAACGCTCGACTCGCTCCGCTGAAACTTCCAGTGCCTCGATCACTCGAGGGTCCGTCGAATCGTAGGCAGCATCGAGTTCTTCCCGTGGGACCTCAATGGCTGAGAGCTTCACGCCTTCGATGTCAAGCGTCAGCCTGCGAACGGCGGCGTCGCCTTCCGAATGAACCATGTCGAGAATGCGCCCAACGGTTTCCGTAGGAGTGAGCGGCTCACCGAAGACCCTGTCGGTCGTCGCCTGAACGTGTGGAGGCACGGTGACGAGGTCGAGGCCTCTGCCCTTAGAGAGCAGTTTCTTCGCCTCGGCAATGCCGTTCACTATCCTCAAGACAAGTACTCGTCTATCGAGGAGACCATGCCGTCCATGGCGACGGACTTGAAGCAGGAGATGGCTTCGTCAGGCACGATATCGCGCAGCCGTTCAACAGATGCAGGGATGTCCTGAAGAAAGTCGTCCACTAAGCCATCGGCCGATTGAGGATCCCCTTCGCCGACCATGCGGCGGGTCATGTTCCTCAGTCGCTCAAAAGTAAAACCTCGGTCGACGAGCCGGAACACCCACTCTTCCCATTTAGCCAGCGACTCCAATTCGAGAAACGGGAGATTGACGGCCGCCGGATTGAACTCCATCCCTCTCAGCACCTGTTGAGTGTTCTCCCAAACATCCTTGTCCAGGTGAATCTGAAGCGCCCGGTCCAGCATGTTGGCGGCGATCGGGTCTTCGACCACGCTCCTGTCGCCAAAGTACGGTCTGTAGATTTGGATTACGTACGCTTCGTCCATAATCAAGTGGGTCAGGTAGCCCGCGAGGAACGCCCCGGTAGGCCCGTCTTGACTGCCGGATTCCAGCAGGTCCGGATGCGCGTGAAACAGGCCTGTCACGCCTGTGCCGACAGCCTCGAAGTCCAACTCGGTGAAATGCGATTCCGACCTTCGTTGGCGAGTGACGGCTCGGATGTCCGGACACGTTGAGCCCATGACGTAGTAGCCGACGTGGGCGTCAAGGTCCGAGCGCTCAAGCCGCTTGGCGGCCTGGAGGGCAAGGTCAATATGTGACGGGAGGTTCGGCAATCGATCCGCCTTCAAGACCGGGAGATGTCAGGTCAGCCTCTCGTGGGCCTGGCACGTTGAATGAAACACGTAGTCAGGTTTGGAGACCGTCACGCTCGTTCCGCCGATGCCGCGAAGCTGTTCGACCGCGGACAACAGCCTTTCTTGCTCGACGATAACCGTCACCGCGTACCAGCCACTGGAATCCTGCGCGTGGACCGCCGAGATCGAAGGCCCGCGTAGGCCTGAGATTTCGGCGTGGGCCAAGATATACTGTCCGACTCCGTCGGCGCTTTCGCCATGCATGTTGGCGGTGATGCTGTAGTAGCTCTTGGCAGCCAGATGTGCTTCTATCATTTCGGCTAACGCCTTGGCCAACGCCAACTGGGAGCCGTCCGGCCCGTCCGGGTCGTCCACGAACCGCCGACTCACCAGACACGCTTGCGACTGGATGACGGACCCGCCGTGGATCTGCTTGAGATGGTTTTCGCGGAGGGTCGTCCCGCTTTCGGTGATGTCGGCCACCGCGTCGGCGAAGCCCATCGCGGGGGCCGCCTCGAGCGTTCCGCTTGACTGAACCAACGAGAAGTAGTTGACGCCATGGTCAAGAAGGTGTCGTTCGGTCAGCCTGGGATATTTGGTGGCGACGCGCAGGTCTTCGCCTTGGTCTCGAAACTCGACGGACAGATCGGCGAGGTCCGCGACTGATGTGACGTCGACCCAAGAGTCGGGCACGGCCAGTACGAGCTGGCTCCTGCCGAAGCCCAGTTCGAGCACGACGCGGGTGTCGCCGTCGCCGCGCCTGCTTTCCAGGAATCGGTCTTTCCCGACGATCCCGATATCGGCGCTGCCCTCTTCGATCTTCGCCGTGATGTCCGATCCACGCTGAAAACTCACAACCACGCCTGGCAGCGCCCGAATCTCCGCCGTGTACCGGCGAAGATTTGTGCGAAGCACCGAGAGGCCGCACGCGCTCAACAAGTCCAGAGCCGACTGGTACAAAGCGCCGCTGCTGGGGAGCGCCAATCGCAACGGATCAGACATCGCCGGAGCTCCCATCCGCCTGAGCGCCGCGTGCTTCGGCGAGGCTCTCGTTGGCCGCCAGTATCTGTTCGATGGTGAACGCAAACCCCAAGGCCGGGACATCCCCGCCGCCGAGCGCCTGCACCAGGTCGTCGTAGCGTCCGCCGCCTCCGACGGCGACCCTGCCATCGCCACGAGTGACGTGAGCCTCGAACACCATGCCCGTGTAGTACGCGATGCCTCTGGCAAATGACAAGTCCAACGTCATCTGTCTCGTCGGAAACCCCATGTCGTTCAGGTGGGTGAAAGTTGCTCTCATCTCTTCCAGGACATCCGGTTGAACCTGTGACTTGGACAGCACCTCGGCGGCGGCATCCAACACGTCGCCGGGGTCTCCGCTCAAACGTCCGAGCTCGCTGGCAACGGAGACTGCCGCGCTGAACGAGTCAGGATCGGTGGCGTCTTTGGCTTTGCGCACCAACCTGGCGACGATCTGCTCCGGCGTTCGTCTGCCCAACGGAGCGGCCAAGGAGTCCCCGAACAACGTCAAGAGCATCTCCTGCACCTGTTCGTCGCTGTCGACTCCTGGAAACGTCAGTTCACCGCCTTCGTTGATCAGTCCGCTCGTCTGCGCCCGAGCCAGCAGATCAGATATCTCGCCGTCACCATGCGCGATTCGTCCCATATTGGCGATTACAAACAGTTTCACCGGCTCCGAGAGCCTGAAGCACTCCAGAACTCGGTGTATCAGACCGAGGTGGCCGATCGTGAAGACGGCGTCGCCCAGGCCCGCAGTGTTCAGGCATTCCAACGCAAGGTTGAGGATCTCGGCGTCGGCCGCGGGGCTTGAATCGCCCACGAACTCGGCGCCGACCTGGGTGAACTGGCGGTATGCCCCGCCTTCGCCGTAGTCGTGACGAAAAACAGGGCCCCCGTAACTGAATCGCATCGGGCCGGCTTCCGGTTCGCAGTTCTCGACGTAGTGACGGATCACCGATGACGTGAACTCCGGCCGCAGAGCGATCTTGACTCCGTCCTCGTCGGTAAACGAGTACAGGCTGGAGCTGATCTCGGCGCCAGATTTTCTGACGAACAGCTCGACCTGCTCCAAAACCGGCGTCTCGATCCGGATGTAGCCGGCCGACGACGTGGCAGCGCCGATTCGGGCGCGCATCGAGTTGGCGCGGTCCAGATCGGCCCCGCTCCAGTCTCGCATTCCGGTCAATCGCCCTACCGTATCCATGCCAACACTCTCAAGCGTTTCAATGGAATGAATTCTACATGACCGCATACATGGCTTCAACGGAGATCGGCTGCGATACCGGCGGTCAATGAAGCGTCGCCCGCGCAGTCCGACGAAACCGGACGCCGCTTGACTGCGTATAGGCGTTATAACATAATCAGGGAGGCCCCAACATGATGGAGGTACGGTCCGAGTTGTATCGCAGAGAGCTTCTCAAGGGCAGTACGGAGACACTTCTACTGTCGCTCCTGGCCACCGCGCCGATGTACGGCTACCAACTCGTCAAGGAGATGGATAGCCGCAGCAGCGGTTACTTCAGGTTCAAAGAAGGCACGCTCTACCCCGCGCTGCATCGGCTGGAACGTGACGGCATGGTCGAGGGCCGATGGCGCCCTTCGCCCAACGGGCAAGCCCGTCGTTACTACCACATCACCGCCGACGGGCATCGCAGACTGGATTCCATGCTCGTTGAGTGGGCCAGATTCACGGAAGCCGTGAACCTCGTGGCCCGTCCCGACACCGCATAATCAGGGAGGGCGGGGACTCACGTATGGCAACGGATTTCCGGGGCTATCTTTCGCTGCTGGAGCGCCGGCTGCATCTCGACCCGAGCGAGCGCGACGAGATCGTCAACGAACTCCACGCCCACGTCCAGGACCGTGTTCTGGAACGGATTGAAAACGGCCAGTCGCCCGAGGCGGCGCTTCGCGAAACCCTGGACAACCTCGGCTCGGCTCGTGATCTGGCCGACGGATTCTACGAGGTGCATTCCAAGAGTTCCTGGCATCACACCGCGCTGGCGGTGGTTCCTCACCTGCTCCTGGCCTTGACGTACGCGTTCCATCTTTGGACCAATCCCATGTGGGTCGCCGCCATGCTGCTGATCGCGATATCCGCCAGCGTTGTCGGGTGGCGGAAAGGCCGCCCCCGCTGGGCTTACCCGTGGCTCGGATATTCACTCATCGCGCCGATCGTGTCCTGGGGGCTGGCGATGAGCGCGGTCGGCTACGGAGCATGGGGGGTGTTGACCAACGGGACATTGCCGCTCAGTGTGCCAATATACGTTGCATCGTTCGTGTACTTCGCGATTTCGCTGTGGGTCGTCATCAAATTCGTATCGAGGGTGGCCCGGCCGGACTGGGTAATGGCCTCTCTGGCGATCCTTCCGGTTCCGTTTCTCGCGTACTGGTTCTTCTTTTTCTTCAACTGGGGCTTTGCTGTCGAAGAAAACGCGAGACAGCTCCGAGAAGTCGACAGCAGCGCCGCCGTTATCTTCCTCATCATCGCGGCTGCCACGGCTATCTTCTATCGGATAGGCCGGAGGCTGGTTAGAGTTGCGTTGCTCGCGATCACGACGCCGTCGTTAATCGTGCTTGCGTGGATGAGCTACCAGGGCGGCAGAGGCTACGTCGCCATCTTCCTGTTTGCCGTGATGTCCATGGCCGTGCTTCTGAGCCCCGCTCTGTTCGACCTCAAGGACCCCGGAGATGACGCGGAGGAACAGTTCCCAGGAGTTGCCACGACCGGCCTCGCGGACATCGCAGAGTAGTCCTCGAAACAATTCGATAGGATCCCGATCATCGACGCAAGCGCTCCAACTCCCCTAGCATCACTTGTCGTTGACAGCGCGGCTTCTCTTCCCGCGGACGTCATGCTGCGACACCCGACCCTTCGAATCGTGCCGATGAGGTTGACCATCGACGAGGTCACCTACGACGACGGCAAGGACATCACAACGCGGGAGTTCTACGACCTGCTGCAACAGCGCCCGGGCACGGCGACTACTTCTGCCCCCTCTCCCGCGGCGTTCTTGGAGGCGTTCGAGGACGCCGGGCGCCAATCTCGTTCGGTCCTGTGCATAGTCGTGGCGGAACGGTTCAGCTCGACGATCGACTCGGCCAGGTCCGCTGGCGTTGAGTTCTCCGAAAACAACCCCGATCACGAACTCCACGTGATGGACTCTCGCTCGGCCGCCGGCGGCCAGGGGTTGATCGCTCTAGAGGCGTTGAAGCTGATCGAAGCCGGACAGTCCCTTACCGCGGTGGCCGATGGGTCGGAGCGAGCGGCGGACATGGTGAGGTTGATCGCATTCGTCGACACGTTGTACTACCTCTGGAAGGGCGGACGCGTCCCGATGATCGCCCATGCCGGAGCGAGGTTGCTGCATATCAAACCGACGTTCGAACTTCACCAAGCGCAGATCGCCACCGTGGCCAAGCCTCGTTCGACACGCAAGGCGTTGGACAAGTTGATTCGGTTGATGGCAGACCGAGTCGAAGGCCGCGCCATTCGCGCGTGCGTCATGCACGCGGCGGCGGAGGAGAACGCGCACCTGTTGCACGAGCGGATCAAGCAAGAATTCGACTGCCCGGACTCGTATGTGGCCGAGTTCACGCCAGTGATGGGCGCTCACCTCGGGCCGGGCATGGTCGGCGTCGGTTTCTTGCCAGCGTAAGCCGTGGCTCCGAGACGCCGGGCGAGGCCACTGGGGTGGACTCCCACTCCTGTCCAAGTGACAGGGTCCGCCTCAATCAGTCCGACAAAGTCGTCAACCTGAATCTTTGTGCCGCGCGTGAGTCGGATACTTGTGGAGACGGGAGATCTTCTCGGGACATTCTGGCGCGCGGCCAATGCGACCAACCGGCATTCCGATTCTGTCTGCATTTTCTCACAAATATCTCACCCACTGGGTCACTCGATCTGGTGATGTGTCGGCGCCGCCAGAGGCGCATCCTGAGTATCAACGGAGCAAGGGGCAAACGGAAAGACTTAGACAAGACGGTCGTGCCGGCGAAGCCAGTCAGCACGGCGGTGACTAAAACGGCGAGTGGCCGGCGAAGACCGGAGAAAGCAACACCAATGTCCACACAATGCGGCGTCGAACTGATCCGAATCGTGAGCATGCTGGCAGGAACAGCAGACGAAGATTCGGCGCAAGAACTCGAAAACCATCTCGAAGCCGGGTGCGTGCAGTGCGACGAACGTATCGCGTCCATCGAGCAGTATGCTGAAGTTCCAACGCCGCCCTCGGATGCACGGCAGATGGACGCTCAGCCCTTGTTGGACACGCAGTTGGTCCAACCGCGCACGTCGGGCGTGCGAGGCGGCGCGACCCTGGTGCGGCGTCGGGTGTACGAAGCTGAAGGCAGGATTTGCATCGACATCCAGCAGAGAGAAGTGGAGCCCGGATCGTCCGTCCTGGAAGGCCAGGTGTTGCTTCGAGGCGGCGGACTCGATGACATAGCGGACTCCCTGATCTCGCTCTGGTCGGAAGATCGGCGCGTCGGGACGGCCAAGGCGGACGCATTGGGCGATTTCACGATCTCCGAAGTGCCGCAAGGATGTTACGACTTGACCGTCGAGCTCGACGGCGCCAACGTCATACTTTGAGGCATCGAGATCTGAACTCTGCTGTCACTCGAAGCACTCTCGTGCGAGCGTTGCCCAAATCTGGCGACGGCATCGCTTCTAACATTCCCACCCCTCCAATCCCTATCCGGACTCACCAGTCGCTCCCCAAAACCACCTTCGGTGTTCGTCCGGTCGGAGACGCAGGCATGACACTGCGCTGAACCTCCGACGGTTACGTATCCTCGTGACATCGCTTGCCTCTACCCTCCCGTGCCCATCGCTAGTCGCCGAACTGACCGAGCCCAAGCCTGACGACCTCTGCTCTCAATATTGCCCTCGCCTTGCCGCTGCGATTTACGTAATGGCATCGACGGTCCGAATTCTTGTCGGCATCGCGCCGTGCATGTGGCTCAATAATGATGACACTCAGAATCTGAGGTGCGGTATACTGTGCGCGATTAAGACGGCATGTTAAGCATAACAAACGAATAATATTACACATACGATTTCAATCCATGATATCCCTCGCTATATGACAATTCTTCAGGGAATGGCAACGCAACATATGGAATTTGTTGACCTTCGTGAATCGTTGGAAGTACATTGCATAGTGCGGTCATACGTGTGAGCACAGCACACGATGAGTGAGTCGACTCCCAAACACAGGCAGGAATCCGAAGTGCAAGTTCGTAGAGATCAAACGCAGCAATCGAGTCTCGAGAACGCTACGCTCGCTGAGATCGGGCGCATCGTCGCGTCGTCTTTGGACATCAACGAGTTTTACGACGCCCTGGCAAAGCGGGTCCGCAAGCTTATCAAATTCGAGAGGATGCTGGTCAGTCAGATCGAAGTCGACAGCGGCAATAACCTCAAGATCTACTTTACCGGAACCGATGTCCCTACACTGCTCCAACCATTGGAGGGCGTCCCACTCTCCGGCACCATGACAGAAGAAGTGGCACGGACTGGCGGGGCATTGCTGGTGCAGGCGGAGCAACGGGCGGATCTCGAAGCCCGTTTCCCCGGATTGCCGCCTACACTTGACCTTGGCATGCGGTCGTTTCTCTCGGCGCCCCTGATATCGAAGCAGCGAGTCATCGGGGCGCTTCACCTGCGTTCTGTCGAAAACAATGCGTATTCGCAGCGGGACGTGGCGCTGGCAGAACGCATCGGGCTTCAGATATCTGACGCCGTGGCCAACACATCCCTGCATGCGGCGCTGGAGAGGGAAGCCCGCGAGCGAGAAGTTCTCGCCGAAATCGGGCGGACTGTTAGCTCGTCCCTGGACGTCGACGACGTATACGATTCTGTCGCTGAGGCCGTTGGCCGGCTTATCCAATTTGACAGGATGGCCCTCACGACAATCGACGACGGTGTGGTTACCGGACGCTACGTCTCAGGGATCGAAGTTTCGGGCCGACGCGTCGGATCCATGGCCGAGATTTCCGAGAGCCTCCGTCAAGTGTTGGTCACGCGCTCCGGCATGTTGGTCCAGTCGGTCTCAGAAAAGGGGGTGCATAGCCGGTACTCGAACTTCGTTCCTAACTACGATGCGGGCTTACGGTCGTTCATCATCGTGCCATTGGTCGCGGAAGGTCGCGTCGTAGCGGTCCTCCACATCCAATCGACCAAACCGCATGCCTACGACAACCGTCACCTTCTGACGGCGGAGCGCATCGCCACGCAGATGGCGAACGCGGTGGCGGCCGCCGACCTCCACCTCCGGCTCAAGCACGAAGCCAACGAACGCGAGGTGTTGGCGGAGATCGGTCGGATTATCAGCTCGTCGCTAGACATCAGTGAGGCGTACGAACGCTTTGCCGATCAAGTCCGACGGCTCATCCATTTCGACAGGATCGTCATATGTGATATCGACGCGGACCGTTCTGTCTTCACCGCGAGATATGTTCAGGGCATCAACGTTCCGGGAATGGAGACCGGCGAGCCCAGAGCCCTGCAACACGGCTTGGCGGCCAGGGTGGTGCAAAGCCCCTCGGGATTGGTCATGTCCTTCGACAACGTCGAGGAAGCCGAAGCCGAATTCACCAACATCGTGTACTGGTACCGCGCGGGCATAAGATCGGCGGTGGGCGTGCCGCTCGTGTCCAGAGGCGACGCCATCGGCGTTCTGTATCTTACTTCGACCATGCCGAAGGCTTACGACGACGACACGCTGGAGTTGGCGAATCGAGTGGGCAATCAAATCGCTGGCGCCGTCGCTCGTACTCAGCTCTACGCCGAGCGTGAGCGCAATACAGAGGAGCTCCGAAAGGCTCACGACGAGTTGGAGGCGAGGGTCGGCGACACGATCACCTACATCGTCGCGCTCGTGAACAATGGCCTCGACACCGCGACGAACGTCGAGATCAACGACTTTTGCCTGTTGGCCTTTCATTTACTGGCGCCTCCGCAAGCCAGGGCGTCTACATCGGCGCCACGGGCTCTTGGACAGTCGGAAGCCTTCCAAACGGCTCCGGCGCTTTCTTGAACTTGGACGCGGTCGTAACGGCCTTGGCCGCCGGACAGGTGATCACCAACACTGCGGCGGTCGGCGCCTCTGATCAGGTCGACCCGGATCCCACAAACGACAGTGACTCGGTCCTGATTTCGGTGCAGCTGCCCATCGACATCGACCTTGCCAAAACCGTGTCAGACCCGGCTCCGTTTGAGGGTGACTCAATCACCTTCACCGTCACGGTGACGAACAACGGTCCCGGCGTCGCGACGGGCCTGGTCGTTACCGACGCGTTGCCCGCTGGGTTCACCGTCACCGGAACGACGATCCTCGGCGACAGCCTGGGAGTGGCGCTCATCGGCGGACTCGGCGGCCCGATATTTGCCGACGGCATGCCTCTCGGTTACACCTTCGATGTCGCCATCGACGGCACGATCGATGCCGGAACCGCGGGGACGACGTTGACCAACAGCGTGTCCGTCACCGCGCTTGACCAGATCGACACCGTTGCCTCTAATGACACCGCGTCGGCAGACGTCAACGTTCCAGTCGAGTTCGCCGATATCGCGCTCGCCAAGGCCGTGTCCGATGCCACGCCGCTTGAGGGCGACAGCATCACATTTACCATCACCATAACCAACAACGGTCCGTTTGCGGCGACCGGCCTGGTCGTTACAGACGTTTTGCCCGCTGGGTTCACGGTTACCGCGACGACCATCCTTGGCGACAGCCTGGGCGTGGCGCTCGTCGGCGGACTCGGCGGCCCGGTATTTGCCGACGGCATGCCATCCGGCTATACGTTCGATGTCGCCGTCGACGGCACTATCGATGCTGGAACCGCTGGGACGACACTGACCAATAGCGTGTCCGTCACCGCGCTCGATCAAGTCGACTCCTCTGCCTCGAATGACAACGCGTCGGTGAACGTGAATGTCGAGGCTTTCGGTTCGATCAGCGGCCAGAAGTTCCACGACCTGAACGGAAACGCCGTTCATGACGGAGGGGAGCCGGGACTGGACGGCTGGGTCATCGAGGTGCGCGATTCCGGTTCCGGCGCACTGATGTCAACAGCGATGACGGCCTCGGTGGACGTCGACAACAATGGCATCATCGATCCTGAGACGGAACAGGGACTCTACGAGCTACAGGGAGTTCGAACGGGCACATACGACGTCGGAGAAGTGCTTCAGTCGGGCTGGACGCAGACGTTCCCTGTGACCGGCAAGCACACCATCTCGCTTGCGTCTGGCCAGCAACTGACTGGCGCCGATTTCGGCAACTCAAATACGCCGCCGCCCGTGGTGATAAGCGTGTCAGAGGACATCACCGTCCTGGATGCGCCGTTGGCACTGCCGCCTCTCGAACTCAACATCTCCGAAGTGATAACCGTTGTGGACGCGCCGGATCCGCTTCTGGGTCCACCGCCACTGGTCATCACTGTGAGTGAGTCGGTCACGGTAAACGACTCGCTCAACGTCGTACCTCCAGTGGTCCTCTTCATCACCGAAAGCGTCACCGTGGTGGATGCGCCGGTAGTCCTGCCCGCCCTCGTTATCAACATCTCAGAGGCGATTATCGTCGCCGACACGCCCGATTTGCTCTTGCCGCTGGTTATCACCATCAGCGAGTCGATCACGGTAAACGACGCGCCCAACGTCGTCCCACCGGTGGTCCTCGTCATCACCGAAAACCTGATCGTGGCGGATACGCCTTTGGTCCTGCCCGCTCTTGAGATCAACATCTCCGAGGTGATATCCGTCGTGGACGCACCCGATACCCTTCTGGGCCCGCCGCCGCTAGTGGTCATTGTGAGTGAATCGATCACCATGAGCGACGCGCCGATCGTTGTTCCACCGGTGGTCGTCTTCGTCTCCGAAAACGTGACGGTTTTGGACCTCTCTGGTTCGGAGATCTGCGATGGCATCGACAACGACGGCGACGGGCAGATCGACGAGGGCTTCCTCGATACGGATGGGGACGGGCAGGCCGACTGTGTCGATCCGGATGACGACAACGATGGGATACACGACGAAATCGACGGCCGCATGGCGTCGGACAACTTCGTGGATGAAAGCCTGGTCGACTCGACCAACTTCACCGATGTCCACCTAGGCGGCACGACGGCCGGATCGATTATAAGCGCGGGCGCTCTTGAGCCTTCGATCACAGATCTGCCGAATCCTGACGGAGTATTTGTGGATACCGGGACCGCGGGTCCGGGACCCGTGACGATCGACGCCTGCGGCTTGCCCCTCACTCATCCGGCGGGGACAACCGCATCGTTGACTTGCGGATCGTTGACAGTCGGCGTGGCTGTTGGTCCGGTCACAGTCGCATTGGGATCAGGCGGTGTAGCAGTCGTACCTGACGGAACAACGGCCACCTTCACAGACAACGACGACGGCACGTTCACCGTGGAGAACGATCCGACAAGCGCCGGCGCGGTTGAGATCGTCTTCGCCGGCGAGGCTATCACGGTGGCGCCCGGGGAAACACAGCACCTGCAATCGGGACCGCAGCCGGTGTCACTCGCTGACTTTGTACTGCTGGGCGTACGAGAAACGCGGCTAGATAGCCGCTCAGTCATAGTTTCAGGCGATGTTGGGGTAGTCGGCGCTGACGAAAATTCAGACAAGAGAGATCGTGAAATAGAGCTACGGGTTGGGTGGCGATCCGTGGCGCTCAGCCCTGACTCGCTCTACATCGCCGACACCATCAAGATCACGAATCATGGCTCGGTCCAGAACATCGCTTATAACGAGCTGAAAGCCGGTCGGAAAGCGTCAATCAACGGCGAGGAGTTCTCACCGATCGATCTGCCGTTGCTGTCGCTGCCCGACCTGCCCGAATTCGATCCCGGCCACGAGGATATACAAGTCAGATCGCGCCGCGTCAGGCTTCTCGCGCCCGGCGGCTACGGCAAAGTCGACGTCAAGTCTCGGGCCACGCTGGTACTCACGGGCGGTCTGTACGAGTTCGAGAAGCTCACGATCAACTCAAAGGCGAAACTGTTGGTCGAGGCCGCGACTGAGATCAGGGTCAAAGGCGACGTTGAGATGTCCTCCAGCGTTCAAGTGGGTCCCGCCGCGGACACGACCGTCGGCGCCTCCGACATCGTGTTCCTTGTCGCCGGGAACAAATTCACAGTGGGCAGCCGATCGGTGATCCACGCAAACGTGTTGGCGCCCGAAGCTACACTTAGCTTGCTGAGCAGGGTCGAAGCGGTCGGAGCGTTTGTCGGTAAGAAGGTGAGGTTAGGGTACCGCGCGAGCGTCACGCTGGACAGCGCGTTTTGACGCTCGGTCAGGTCGCCTTTAGCCCGTGGTCGTCTTCAGTGTTGGAACCCGCGCGGACTAGGCGTCTTCGTGGAAGCGGTGGTAGTCCACCAGCCTCTTGAGGGCCAGCGCGGCGCGGTCGTACGTCGGGTAGCTTGGTATACGCGCTTCCTGGAGCTTGAGGTCCAGATTCTTGAGGGCTTCGCCTTCGCCGTAAGGATCGGGCGAGAAGAGCATCGCAACAACCGGCTTGCCCGTCTTTTCTCGGGCCGTTGCCAGTGCGTCTATTTGACCTTCGATCTGGGCGGGATCACGAGAGAACCCGGATGGGCTCATCTGCATGGCCACGACGTCGATATTGGGGTCCGAACTCAGGATGCCCATACAGGTTTCGGTCATGTCCCGATTCATGCCGCCAACGTCCACCGGGTTGAGATAGCTTGCGCCAATCACCTGGAAGAACTCCCCAAGCTTATCCAGAGAGTCTTGACTGAACATCGGCACCCGAAGGCCCGATTTGGCGAACGAGTCGGTCATGGACACCGACTGACCGCCCGTTCCGCCTATCAGCCCCACTCCGTCGCCCGTGGACCGCGGGAGCGACACCAGCGCCTTCAGCACGTCGGCTAACTCGATCACCGAGTCCACACGGATCGCGCCGCACTGCCTGATGAGAACATCCCATGTGTCCATCGACTCGGCCAGTGAACCGGTGTGCGATGAAGTGGCGCGCTTCCCTTCTTCGGTCTGGCCGCCTTTCCAGATGACCACCGGTTTCTTGGGGGTGGTTTCGCGCAGCAGCTCGAAGAAACGACGACCGTCTTGCACACCCTCGATGTACATGGCGATGAACTCGGTCTGGTCGTCCTGGGCGAAATACTCGAGGTAGTCGGCGCTCTCCAAGACCACGCCGTTGCCGAAGCTGATGACCTTGTTGATTCCAATGCCGTTGGCCTGCGCGGCTGCGCTGAACGACACCGCGTGTCCGCCGCTCTGGGACACGAACGCGACCGGTCCGCCTTGACCCGCTGCCAGGTCTCGGGAAAAGCGGACGCCCAATGCAGGGTTGTACAGGCCCATGCAGTTGGGACCCAGCAGCACCAATTCCGCATCCCGTGCCATCTTGGTAATCGCCTCTTGAGCCTCAAGCCCCTCCGGGGTGCCGGTCTCGGCGAACCCAGCAGTGAACATGCCGACCCCGACCACTCCTTTGCTGACACAGTCTTTGAGGACCAATCCGGCAAACCTGCGCGGCACGGCTATCACCACGTAGTCCACGTCCTTCGGAATGTCCAACAGGCTGGAGTAGTTTGGGATCCCCATCTCCTCGATGCCTGGAACGTCGTTGGGGTCGATCTGCACCGAGTACACGTCGCCCTGGAATGTGCTCATGCTCCGCAGCCACATATAGTCGGAAGCTTTCTTGTCTCCGACCACGGCCACGGCTCGTGGGTTCAGTGCTCGGTCGATCCTCTCTTTGGCGATCCTCACGCTGTTCACTCTCTCTCGAAACTATTCCGCGTCTTCAAGTACGATCCGTGCGTCGACCACTGTCAGGCCGTCGCTGTATGCGAACACTGGGTTCAAGTCCAACTCTTTGATCATCGGTCTCTCGTCGACGAACTGAGACAACTTCAACAAATCTTGCTCCAGCGCGGCGACGTCGACGGCCTCTTGGCCGCGATAGCCGTCCAGCACGGGAAATCCTTTGATCTCGCGAATCATCTCCGCCGCGTCTCTAGGCGTTAGCGGCACGATGCGGAATGCAACGTCTTTGAGCACTTCCACCAACACACCGCCCAAACCGAACATGATGACCGGTCCGAATTGCGGGTCTTTAGACATGCCCATCACCAGCTCGATTCCCGGACGAGCCATCGCTTGCACCGACACACCGTGGATTTCGGCGCCGGGGGATTCGGCCGTGACGGCGTCCATCATCTCGTCGAATGCCTGGCCGACGTCGTCCTCGTTGGACAGGTTGAGGCTCACCCCGCCCACATCGGATTTGTGGGCAATGTTGGTGGAAGCGATTTTCAGAACTGCCGGGAAGCCGATCTGGCTGCTGAGCTGGATGGCTTCATCCCTACTCGTCGCCAGCAGCGCGGAAGTCGTCGGAATGCCTGCCTCAGCAAGGAGCTGCTTGGATTCGATTTCGGTCAGAAGCCGGCGACCGGCGTCTTGCGCCGCTGTGATCATGTCGTTGCCTGCCATATACCTCTCCCGGGGTCGGGCTCGCAAGCACGAGGTGTGCAAGCTGCGCCATCGTGAATAGCCGGCTCACGACAGGTCATCGGGTCCGCCTGAATCGCGCGAGTCTCCGGGACCCGTTTCGCCGACCGTGTGAGTCTATCACAGCCGCCGTCGCCGTCAACCGCACCCACGTGACGAATGCACGACTGTTGGGTGGCCGTGCCGAGCAGGCGTGCAGCATGAGGGGGGTCGTCTTGAGGGAGAGGCGTCGCTGTCCGGTCCGCGGTGTTGTCCGCGACAGCTAGTGTCCTGAGTCGCAAATTGGTTGTACATTGTTGGCTGTCAGCCCAAATGGGACAGATTGTTAATAGAGACTTTGAGCTGA
>CAZPQQ010000005.1:0-8782 GCA_964588665.1 uncultured Dehalococcoidia bacterium
ATATCAGCTCAAAGTCTCTATTAACAATCTGTCCCATTTGGGCTGACAGCCAACATACCCCAGCGATGCAAGATTCTGTCGCCCATTATCGCCCATGCAGGCGACGATAACCGATAAGTACACACAGAAGTACAACCCCATGTTGAGCGTGCAGCAAAAGGCGGTCATGGCGCCGCCCCAGATCGACACTCTGGGCGCCTCAGGCATCACAAGTTGCCCGAAGAGACGGTGAATCGTCCGAAGTTACACCGCGAAGGCAACGGCGTTTTCCGTGAGCGTTGGCCCTGATGCTTGCATTGGCATCTCGTGCCAGAATCAGGTGGTCGAGACGCGCCTCGGGCAACGAATGCCAGGCTCACGAGCTCACATTTTGTCGACCCAAGCGCGCAGCGCGGCGCATCACGGTGGAACAGGTCGGAGCGATCGGGTTCGGTTCAGCGGCGGCACTCACGCCGGAGTGGTTGGGACAGGGCCGCGAGCGATGCGAGCTCTGCCCTCAGTCCGCTGGGCTGGCCTCGCGTGCACTCGCGGGCTCGGGTGCGGCGGGTTCTGAGGTGCGGGCGTTGATGATCGCCGCGACCGCGCCGACGAGGAGCAGGCCGGCCATCGCCATGTACGTCATTCTGAAGCCGGATACGAACGCTGAAAGCAGGCCAGCGCTCTCGGCGGACTTTATGTCACCCAGGTCCGGTGCATAGCCCATCGAAATCATGGTGGCCGCGATGATCGTCGTCGCAACCGCAACTCCGGTCACGTTGGCAGCGTTGCGTATCAGGCTCAGCAGGGCGGAGACGATGCCGTGTCGACTCGGCGGCGCGGCGTTGAATATGGCGGTGCTGTTGGGCGAGCTGAACAGGGCCGACCCCACGCTCTGGACGACCATCGCCCCGATGACGTAACCGAGGGAAGTGTCTACGGTGAGCCGGGACAACGCGAATACACCCGTCGCTGCCAACAAGAGGCCCGTCACCGTGAACTTCCGCCGGCCGAATCGGTCGGACAGGCGACCGGCCAGCGGGCCCACCACGATCATGGTGACCGCGGCCGGAAGTATCGCGAATCCAACCTGGCTCGGTCTCAGGCCAAGGACGCCCTGAAGATAGAACGGCATCATGAACCGGACCGAGTTCGGCCCAAGGAAGGACATGAACCCGGCGAGGACGCCCAGCGCGAAGACCTTGTTCTTGAACAGTCGAAGGTCGAGCATCGGCGCCGGCGTTCGGAGCTCCCACCAGATGAACGTCGCGAGTACGGCTGGGAAAGCCAGGAATCCCAACAGAATCGGGGCCGACGCCCAGCCGACTCGATGGCCGTTCGTCACCAACATCAAGAACGTCACCAGAGCCGCGGTGGACAGCGCGGCGCCCAGCCAGTCGAATTGTGCGCCTTTGGTGTCCTGCGAAAACCGCTTCGAATCCATGATCACCATCGCCATGGCGATCCCGATGATCCCGATCGGAACGTTGATGAAGAAGACCCATCGCCAACCCAACGCCCCGACGAGGATGCCGCCGACCACGGGGCCAATCATGGCGCCCATCCCCACGACGCTCATAGAAGATCCGATGCCCTTCCCGCGTTCTTCCGCGGGGAAGACAGACGTGATCATCGCCATGCCCGTGCCTTGGGTCATGGCCGCCCCGCAGCCCTGGATCACCTTGGCGACCACCAGGAGCGTGATCGAGTCGGAGAACCCCGCGAATGCAGCCGCGCCGCCGAATAGAGCCAGCCCTGTGACGTAGACGGGTTTGCGCCCGATCAGGTCTGACAGCCTGCCCATCGGGAGGAGAAGCGCGCTGATGGTGAGCATCTCGGCGACGACCACCCACTGGACGGTCGGGAGGTCGGTTCCGAAATGCTCCGCGATGGTCGGCAGCGCGACGTTGACGCTGCCGTGGTTGATGACCGAGGCGAACGTGCCCAGGGCTACGGCGCTGAACACCCACCACTTGTAGTTTGGACTTCGTACCAGGGATTGACTGAGCAAGAACGGCTCCTGAGTTTGACAGGAACCCAGTTTAGCATAGGGCGCCGCGGACCACAGACGCAGAAGCTGGGTGCGTAGCCTGGAACATGCTATAGTCGCCCCATCGTTTCCAGGCCCGTGCGGGCGTCGATTTTCGGGAGCATCAGGGATGAGCCAGCAGCGCCTCGGCGACGTGTACGCGGACTACTCGCGGTTCTACGACCTCTACGTCGGCGACCGCGCCGACGACATACCGCTCTACCTGGAATACGCGGCTTCATCGACGATGCCGATCCTCGAGATCGGCGCTGGCACTGGACGGCTGACGCTGCCGATGGCATCGGCGGGCTATCAGGTAGTCGCCGTGGACATCTCGCCTTCGATGCTTGCGATCCTCGAAGCGCATCTCGCTGAACTGCCCGACACCACGCAGAAACGAGTGCGCGTCGTTCACGCCGACATGCTCGAGCTCGATCTTGGCGAGACGTTCGACTTCGTCCTAGTCCCGTTCTTCACGTTCAACTATCTGCTGACGCCTGAGACTCAAATCGCGGCGCTCAACCGTCTGGGCAAGCATCTGTCCGAGTCCGGCCGACTGGTCCTCGACCTGTTCGTCCCGCCGAATCCCGAGATCGACTCCGTCCTCGAACCCAAAATGCGAATGGACGCAGTCGACCCGGCCAACGGAAACCGCGTGCGACTGTGGACCAGCGCCCGCGTCGACGCGGCAGCCCGCATCGAGCATCGGACACAGCGGTTCGAGGTCACGCGCCCGGACGGCACGTCGGAGACGACAGAGATCAACATCGAACGTCGCTTTTTCCTGCCTGGCGAGCTGGAACGCGTGGCCGAGAGTCACGGCCTGCGGGTTCGGGCGCTGTTCACCGGCTACAATGACGAGCGGCCGAGGCCCGATTCGGTGCAGCTCGTATACGTCCTGGGGCACGCGTAGGCGAGAGCACTAGGGGAGATCGGTCATGTCTATTTTGCTCAATTGGTGTCAGTGCGAATGATCTTCGAGTGCCTCCTTGACAATGAAGCTACTAAGGGCTATAGTGCTTTAGTATCTTAGTAGTACTCAAGGAGGAGACTAATGAACGCGGATCAAGTTGACAACCGGCTAGGTGAGCTAATCGCCGAGATTCACGCCTTGGAGTCACACGTACTCGAAGCGGGCGAAACACAGAAGTTCTTGGCGCTGGCAGACATAGAGGTGCGGCTTAAGTCTTTAATAGGAGATACCACCGACCTCGACGCCAGCCGCAACGCAACAGCTTCTTCATTTCCTAAGGTGGCACCGGTCGACGTTTTTGCGATTTACAAAGGCAACAGATACCAGGCGACTCTTGATCATACTCGGATCAACGGCGGACGCGGACGTTGCGTTAGGCTACCCGACGCTGATGATTGGCTCACCGTTTCTGCGGCCGCCTGGAAAATCACCGAAACTCGCGTGAACGGTTGGTTGTTTTGGAAATACATAGATGAGCATGGGTCGCCTAACGTGGTCGACGTCATCCGCAAAAAACTGAACTGAAAATCAGACTTGCCGCGGCATAATCATCACAACGATGCGTGGTGACGTGCGCTCGGGTAGTCACGCAGGTCCGCTGTTCGGCTCGTATCGACCGTGAGGTACAAACCAAAGTGGCGACTAGAGTTGACTCAGAAATGCATGACTCAACCATTCAGCAACCTCAGCCCGTTGCTCCGCACCTGATCCTGCGACTCCTCTGACAACCCCGACTCCTCGAGCTGCCGAAGGAGCCGTCGCGGCTTCAGTAGCGGATAGTCGCTGCCGAGAAGGATCTTGTCAACGCCAACCAGATCCGCTGCTGCCGAGAAAACGTCTGCGATGTACAGGAACGGGGAGGCGGCAGTGTCGAAGTAGACGTTGCACGCCTCTTCAATCCAGCGGCGGGTCCGTGCCGGTGATGCCCTCGCGCACCATGTCGTCGTAGTCGGCGTCGGGCACGGCCAGGTGCTGTTTGAGCACTTGTTCGCTGTGCTGACCCAGCGTCGGCGCGGGCCAGCGGATGCGTCCCGGCGTGCGCGACAGCCTGAATGGTGCGCCGGCGATCGGGTACGGACCGGTCGCCGGATGATCGACGGTCTCGAAAAAGCTGCGAGCCTTGTGTTGCGGATGGTCCGCCACGTCGATCCCCTTGACGGCCGCGGCCGCGGGGATGCCGTGGCGCTGCAACAGATCGGCGATCTCGACGGCATCGCGTTCGCACGTCCACGCCGCGACGGCGGCGTCGAGTTCGTCCGCGCGACGAACACGATTCCGGGCCTTCGCGAATCGTGCTTCAGACGCCAGGTCGTCTCTGTCGATCAGCTCGCACAGCGCTAGCCACTCCTCATCGGTGCGCACGGCGATGGCGACCCACGAGTCGTCGCCTCTGCAGCAGTAGAAGCTGTGCGGCTCCATGGTATGGTCCTTGTTGCCGAGCCTTGGCGGCGGAGTTCCGGTCAGTGTATACTCGATTATCTGGTCGGCGATGAACGAGATCGCGGCGTCCTGTTGAGAAAAGTCGATCTCCTGGCCCTCGCCGGTGCGGTGTCGATGGCGCATGGCGATGAGCAGCGCTCCGAGCCCCATAACGCCCGCGATGGAGTCGGTGTGCATACATCCGGAGTTGATAGGCGGTCCGTCGGGATAGCCCATAAGCGACGCTATGCCGCTCATCGGCTCGGTAGTGCCGCCGTTGCCCGGATACATCGAGTACGGACCCGATGCTCCGAACGACGGCATGCGCATCATCACGATGCTGGGATTGACCTGCCGCAGCGCCGGATACTCCAGCCCGAAGTTCGGGATGACGCGGGCCGCGTAGTTCTCGACCATGATGTCTGAGATCGCCACAAGCTCCAGAAATCGAGACTTGCCCGCTTCGGAGTTGAGGTCAAGCGTGATCCCGAGCTTGCTGTGGTTGACGGCGTTGAACAACGCGTTGCGGTCGTATGGACGATCGCCTGGCTCGTCGTTCGGGTACGTGCCCCTGTTGTGAGGAGGGAAGCCGCCCCGCCACACGTCGGCCCGGGTTAGCGCCTCGACTTGGATGACCTCGGCGCCGAGATCGGCAAGGAGCTGGGTCGTCAGCGCGCCCGCCCACGCCTGCGTCAGGACTACCGCGCGGACGTGCTCCAAAGGCAAGGCGCCGGCGCCTCCGCTGTTCGGGGCGGACTTGGATGAATCGGTTCTGACTTTTGGGTGTTCCGCGAACACTTCGCCGTTATGCTCGCCCAAGAGCGGCGCCGGCCGTCGGATCTCCCACGGCGTCGCGGACATCTTGAACGGCGCTCCGGGCATGGTCACTGCCTGTTCTCCGTCGCGTCCCACGTCAACGAGCGACCCACGAGCGCGGATGTGCTCGTCTTCGACCAGCCTCGGGATGTCGAGCGTCATGCCGACGTTGATCCGAAGCGGGCTCAGGCCGTGGAGCAGCTCTTGCATCGTGTACCGCTTGAGGCGCGGTCCGATGAGCTGGTCTACCTCGATATTGCGGTCGCGGCGGTCGCGGGCAGTCGCGAACCTCGGATCGTCGGCCACTTCCGGTTCGCCGAAGAAGATCCACAGGTGCTGCCACGTCACCTGGTGCCGCACGTTCAGCGCCACGTAGCCGTCCTTGCAGGCAAGCAATCCCGCGGGGAGACCGGGCGTCCTCCGTCCTGGCGAACGCCCCGTGTACATCGCGCCCAGGAGCTGCGGTGCAAACACGGTCGTCAGCGCCTCGAGGGTCGATACGTCGACGTGCTGCCCGACTCCGTGGAAGTCTCGATACGACAGCGCGGCCATGGCGCCGAGGAACGCAGACGTCCCGCCATGGAATTGGCTCTGCATGCCCGGCTCTTTCAACGGCTCTCGATCGGGCGTGCCGTTGATGTAGCCAAGGCCTGACGCGGCGTACTGGACGATGTCAGTCGCTTGGCAGTCGCGCCACGGCCCGGTTTGTCCGAAAGGCGTGACCGAGACCATGATCAGATCGGGCTGAAGGGCTCGCAGGTCTTGGTAAGCAAGCCCCAGCCGTGCCAACGCGCCCACCGCGTAGCTCTCCACAACAATGTCGGCGCCGGAGACGAGACGCCGAACTCGTTTCCGATCCACCGCCGAGTCGAGATCCAGGGTCACCCCGCGCTTGTTCGTGTTGAGATACTGGTGCGTTCCGCCGCCCTCGATGTCCGGGGCCCCTGCTCTGAACGGTCCCAAAGACCTCGATTCGTCGCCTACCCCAGGCGGCTCAACTTTGATCACGTCCGCGCCGAAGTCGGCGAACAGCTTCGTGCAAAACGGACCGGCAACTCCCGTGGACAGATCGACGACCCTGATGTCGGACAGCGCCAGAGGGGGCATCAGTGATGGTCGCCGAATTGAACGTCCCGGTTGCGCGCCCGCTCGATGCCGGCCGGACCGTCCTCGTCCTTCTGCTGCTCTCGGCGAGCTCCGGTTGCCGAGCTGTAGACGTGGAACGAGTTCATTATGCCGTTGTGGAAACCCGCCTCGTCTTGCGCCATGTTGATCGACGTCTTGGCGAGCCGGACTGCAAACGGATCCTGGAGAGCGATTCGCTGGGCCAACTCCATAGTCTCTTCGTCCAACTTCTCCCGCGGCACGACCCTGTTGGCCAAGCCGATCCGCTCGGCCTCGACTGCAGTGATCCAGTCGCCGGTGAAAAGGTACTCTTTGGCTTTGCGGAACCCGATCTCCCAGGGAAGGCTGTTGTATTGGACATGGGGACCGCCCCAGCGCACCGTCCGATCCGCGAAACGAGCGTCGTCAGCGGCGATAATCAGGTCGCACGCCGTCGCCAGTATGATGCCGCCCATGATGCAGTAGCCCTGAACTTGAGCGATCGTGGGCTTCGGAAAGTTGCGCCAGCGCAGCGTGTTGGCCACGTTGAGGTCCCAGGCCCGGGTGTACGCGCCCGCGTAGCCGGGTGTTAGCGGCCTCTGCTCCCGGTCCGCCATCTCTTCGGCGCTGCCTAGGTCGTGCCCGGCTGAGAAATGGTCTCCCGACGCCGCGACGATAACGACTCTCACGTCGTCGTCTTCCGCCGCGATGTCCAACACCTCGTCGAACTCCTCGCGCATGACGCGGCTCTGTGCGTTGAGCACATGGGGACGGTCAACCGTAACTTTGAGCACGGCGCCCTGCTGGTCGATCAACAAGGTTGTGTATTCTCCGTAGGCCATGATGATTCTCCTTCCGGACCGATTGGCATCGTAGATGTTGGCAAATGTACCAGGGTCCGGGCGCAACCGTCCATGGCGAGAGTGATCGCTGACTCGGCCTGAACTTGGTGAGCGCGGACATCATCCCTCGCTGACTGGACGGACCCGCCGACAGCGCCAACCGAAGCGACGTGGTTTCCGATCACGGCTGATCTCAGCAGGACGCATTGGATCGGGTTAGGCGCGAACGCATCTAATCGACCACGGAGGCAAGAACTGAGCGCCGCAAATTCGTGCATCGTCCGGCAAGTTGAAACGGAGATCAGATATGGGCGCCAAAATGGCGGACGCCAACACACCTGAAACCGATTTCAAGCTGTTTCTGTTGGCCGCCGTAGGATTGGAGAGCGGCCTGATGGACGGGCTGACGTTGGAACGGATAGCGGGCCTTTTTCCAGCATGGCGCGTAAAGACGTTCAACGACGAGGAGATCCACTGTGAGTGCCCGGACGCCTCCCACGAAGCGTTCGTGCTGCTCAGCGGACGCGTGGCCACGACGTTCCGCTCCGGAGCGGTTGACCACGTCATCGAACTCGGCGCCGGCGGAGACGTGTTCAACGCCGGTGGACTCGTCGATCATGTCGATTGCTGCACCGGCGCACGGGCTCTCGGCGCAGTCGAGATCATCGCCATCGACACCCAACTCCTCAACTCGCTGTTCGCGTCGGACCCTGAGACCGGCTACCGAGTTGTTAAGAACCTGGCGAAGTTAGTCATGCAACAATCCGAGCGCCGCATATCAGAGCACCTGGAACTCCACTGAGGCGAGCAGTTTGTGTTGGCCCTTGATCGCTCAGGCGGTCGCCGCCGACAGGTGTCAGCGGCCAGGAGGGCGCTCCGCCAACCTGTTTGTTGCGGACTTAAGTTTCGTTCGACCGCATCTTTGCGCCATAGTGCGCCCGATGACCGCGGTCGTTGGGATGTCGAAACCAGCGTGGGTACCCTTTCAGTCGCGCGTCGCTACCACGTTGGCGTTTGTCCATCGCACGACTGATAATCACAGGACGCGTTTCGGCTTCGGCGTCTACGAAAACCCATTGACCATAATCGCAAAACGTGGGACCCAGGTGACGGGTCCCACGTTCGATTTTAGATAGCGATGGTCTGCGGTGTTAGCCTGTCCAGGCGGTGACAAACTCTCGCACCGTCTCGATCCATGGTCGACGAGAAGTGTGTCTGACAGGTAAGGCGCCAGATCTGGGATTGGACTAGGCTGGGTTTTTCCTAGGCCTTCCGCGCCGCCTCTTGGGTTCGGCTTCCCAGAAATAGATGTCGTCTTTGACTCGCTTGACGACCAATTCCTTCCCGCTCAATTTCGAAGCCGCGCCGAGACGTCGTTTGATCGCAGCGGAGGTCTCTCCGTTTCCGATGGTCAGTTTGCCCGCGGAACCGGATTCGAGACGATCCACGTATCCGAGATACTCCTGCATAATCGCGCCTCGTTTGCCGGTCAGAGAAGATTGATGCTGTGCTTCTTGCAATGGGATCAGTTCGAACGACGGCATTCTCGCCTCCTGCTATTCATTAGCCGTCAACGCTAACGGCATTTCATCATTAGCTCGAATCATGATAACAGGAAATGGG
>CAZPQQ010000005.1:8792-46202 GCA_964588665.1 uncultured Dehalococcoidia bacterium
CGAGTCTTAAGATGAATAAACATCGGCGCTTTCTGTCGCGAGACAATGGAATATGCGAAGTCATTTGGCAGCGTGTCACGTTCCGACGCACGACGAGAAGCATCGGATCGTTTAACCTTGTTGTTGCTTGAAAGATTCGATTCGGGTACATCTTTGCAGCAACAGATATATGCTTCATGTCAACATACCTTTTGATCGTGCACCGCAACGTCGAAAGATTCCACGTCGAGACGGCGTTCTGAATCGGCTAAGAACGTAGATGAAGCGTTGATAGTCGTCTCGCGACAAACGGACCAAGCGATCATCCGCCTGTCTCGCATGCGCGACTGTCGATCCAACCGCATTCGGTTCCCTGAGCAGGAGCATCTTCCGACGGCTGCTGCAAGGTTCGGTTTCACTCCGGATTGTGCGTTGATCAGTCTGGTCTTCGTAAAAGAAACTGTGGTCGTCCCCAGAGACTCACACTTAATCGCCGTCAACATCGAGTCAATTCAATGCGCCATACAGTTACTATCCGCGTTCAATTACACACCGCCTGTTCTACCGGCGCTGGATCGCGGAAATCCGCATGTCAGCGTGCTTTCCGCCGATCCTCTCCGATGGCACGGTGAATACGGAATGATTTTAAGGCTTCGGCGATCCTGTTTCCGGTCTACGAGAGACTGGAAGATGTGTGGCAAGGGACAAACGGTGGCGCCCGGCCCACGAATCCAAGGAAGAGGTCGCCAGGAATGTTTCCGTCGGGCGGTTTCAAACAACATCAGAGATCAGCGAATCTCAAACCAATGTGCGGAGTAATCCGCCGAAATTGACATCAGGTATGATAGCTGGCATTTAGCCTTACGATTTCTCGTTCGCCCCATTGATTTATGCGGAGCTCGGTGACGCTCGCAGGATCAAACTGAAAGGCAATCGCCAACTGAACCGGCAGTTTCAGCCACTCTTGGATCAGGGCTTGACCGGAGTTGGCGTGTCCGACGATTATTGTCGCTTGAGCATCAGTGTTCTCGATCTTTGCAAGCGCTGACGCCACGCGGTGAGTCATCTCCCGCCAAGTCTCCGCATCCTTGTATGGACGCCAATCGAGCATCGCTTCGCGGTCTTCAGATTTCGGTTCGGGATTCTGAATCCTGGCTGCTTCCGTTAGAGTCAACCCGGCAGTATCACCATTGTTGAGTTCACGGAGTTCTGGCATGGGAACGGGCGTGCTTCCCAGCGCCGATCCCATGATGACCGCACTCTCCATTGCCCGCTGAAGATCACTGCAGTAAAGAGCCACGCTCGGAAGTCCACATGCGCGAAAGTGATCGGCTGTGGCCGAGATCTGCTGTCTTCCTAATTCCGTCAGCCGCGTGTCAGTCCAGCCGCCAGTCAATCCTTTGACATGGTGCTCGCTCTCTCCGTGACGCACAAAACACATATGTTTGATCTCGTTCGCCGACACTGACTAACGCTCCTTGGCAATCGGGGACGTGCGATGCCCATCGCTCCACGACTCCTGCTCAACAGGCGCCTGCGCACGGCCCGAGCGAGTGCGCCGGCGGATCGTCTGGGATTGGATCGAGCGCGCCGTTCCGCGACCCCCTGCACCGATGCGGAAGCGGAAGTCCGAAGCAAGATCAGCCGGCGCGCCGGATACCGAAGCTACGCGCCTCGTTCCGCGAACTCCCGCCGAGCCGCATCGACGAGCCTGGGGTCGGCCAACAGGTCACATGCCATGATTCCGAGCACTTTGGCGGTCCCCAGTGCGTTTTCGTGGGCCAGATCAGTTCGCGCGGCCTCCGTCATCAGCCGCGAATGCCCGGGCACCGGCTCTCGGCTGACTGCAAATCTCATCGCGAACGCGGGCATGGCGTGGCTGACGTTGCCGAAATCGGTCGACGCGCCGCTGCCGCCGCTTCCGGCAGGCGGCGGATCGACATCCATGCCGACTTCCCTTGCGACGGCCTCGGCGGCTCCTGCAAGGGTTGTATTGGGCCGAACATCCTCGTACATTGGGTTGGCTGTTGGCGGCTCCAGCCGGGCGCCCGTCATGGTCGCTGCGCCTTGGGCGATGTTCATCACTTTTTCCAGGACCTCGGCCAGGTACACGCGATCGCGTGAGCGCATCATGATATCGGCAGCCGCATACTCGGGCACGACGTTGGCAGCCGTGCCTCCATACGTAATGACTCCGTGTATGCGGGTGTCGTCCCGAAGGTGTTGGCGCATGGCGTCGATGCCCGTGAACAGGTGGATGACCGCATTGAGCGCATTGATCCCCGCCTCCGGTCTCGCCGCCGCGTGGGCCGCCTTGCCGTGGAACTCGAATATCCGTGACGCCATGGCCAGGCTCCACGTCGTTCCCGGAGGGGCGTCGGTGTTGAAGCTCGTGAGGTTCGACGACGGGTGGGAGGAAAGCGCTATGTCCACGCCGTCGAATACGCCAGCGTCCAGCATCCGAATCTTGCCGCCGCCGCCCTCTTCGGCAGGGGTCCCCAGAACCACGATGTGGCCCGGAAGCGACCTCAGCGCAGCCTGAGCGGCCAGGCCCGCCCCGAGGTTGGATATGGCGATCAGGTTGTGCCCGCATCCGTGGCCGATCTCCGGAAGCGCATCGTATTCGGCGAGCAGCCCCACGGTCGGCCCGTCGCCGCCTCCTCCGTTCAACGTTCCTCGGAACGCCGTCTCGACACCGCCAACCCCGCGTTCGACGTCAAACCCGTGACTTTCGAGGTTGTCAGCGAGAAGTTTCGCGGCGTGTTGCTCTTCGTAGTTCACCTGGGGGTGCGAGTGAATGTCCAGGCTGATCTCGACGAGTTCGTCGCGCAGAGCGTCCACGGCTCCAACGACCGCGCTGACATATTCGGATCGTGTATAGATCATGTCATCTCCTTTTTACGCCCGGTCTGGGCCGGAATGCGGCAGGTTTCAGACCAGCACCGAAGATGAAAATCCGGCGCCGGCGTTCGCCCACCGGCGACATCCAGACCGAATCACTCCTCCTTGGGCTTCGACCTAGGCCCAAATGGCTCCGGCTGGAAGGGGCCGTCGCGTACACCTAAGAAGCCGCGCATGCCGTTTTCCATCGCCGCCTCCATCATCTCGCGCCGGTTGTAGTCGGGGCGTTGCGAGGAGTGGGCGATTGACGAGAGCAGCCAGTTGGTGGTGATCGCGTTCCTGAGTCCCATCATCTCCAGTCCCAGCGTCGCGATGTACTTGTTGGCGGCAACCGTTTCCGGCGTGGTCATCGAGATGCGCTCAGCCAGCCTGAACACCTCAGCCATCATGGCTTCCCGGTCCGGGAAGACCTCGTTGACCAGGCCGATGCGAAACGCCTCTTGGGCGTCGATGTGGTCGCCGGTCAGCGAGTATCGCAACGCGTTCTTGTATCCGGCCATCAGCACCCACAGGAAGCTGGAGTTCGAGATATGGCGGACCTCCGGTTGGCCGAACACCGCGTCCTCTGAGCAGAAAGTCATGTCGCAGGTCAGCGACAGCCACGTACCGCCGCCCATGCACCAGCCGTGGACGCACGCGATCACGGGTTTGCTGAGCTCGAAGATGTGCGTCTGGTTCTTGAGCATTTTGCGGTCGTTGTAGAACCACCGGTTGATGTGCTCAGCGGCGCTTGCGCCTTTGGCCATCATGGAATCCGGGTCCGTGTCCGCGGCTTCCCGAACGGAGGCCATGTCATAGCCGGCCGAGAACGCGCGTCCGGCGCCGGTGAGGATGATGACCCTGGCCGTTTCGTCGGCCTCGGCCACGTCGAGCGCATGGTGAAGCTCTTCTTCCATGCCCTCGCCGATCGCGTTCAAGGCCTCGGGCCTGTTCAACGTGATAAGCCGAACCGGTCCCTTCTCTTCGTAAAGAATCGACTTGTAATCAGACATCGTGTTCTCCTTCTTGCTTCCTGTCCGATCTTGTCGGGGTCATGCCCCTGGAGCGACCCAGGGGTGCGCTCTGGCGACTTCCTCGTTGACGTCGGCGCCCCAGCCTGGCGCGGTCGGCACGGTCATGTAGCCGTCCACGATTTCAGGCGCGACGGTGACCAAGTCGTCTTTCCAGGGCACGTCGTCGATGTCGATCTCCATGATGCGAATGTTTGGGAGCACGGCGCAAAGTGAGGCGCTGATGTACGACGACATGTGGCTGTAGTAGTTGTGGGGCGCCACGTTGAGCTGGAACACCTCGGCCAGATCGGCCACCTTCTTCGACTGGATGAATCCGTTCCATGGCACGTCGATCATGAATATGTCTGCCGCATGAAGTTGGAAGTAGGGCAGATACTCCCGCATGTAGTACAGGTTCTCACCGGTGCAGATCTTCGTATCGGTCGATTCTTTGACTTGACGCAAAGCCGTGGGCGAGTACATGTCCACTTCCAGCCAGAGCATGTTGAATTGCTCCAGCACTTTCGCAATGCGTATCGCGCCTTCGGTCTTGAAGTTGAAGTTCAAGTCCAGGTTGATGTCGATATTCGGTCCGACCGCGTCTCGGAAGGTGCCGATCAGCTTCTCGACGTGCGTCAGCACTTCGGTCGTCGCCACCTGGTCGGTCGTGCCGAGGCCTCGCGCGAAACCGCCGCCGTACACGCTGGCGGGGTCTCCCGGTTGAACGATGTTGGTCTTGAAGGCTGTGAATCCGCGTTCGACAACTTCCTTGCCCAGGTTGGTGATGTCATCCCAAGTCCTGATCGGCGGCGTGCCCAAAATCTCGGGGACTCGGGCCCTGGACGTCCCGCAATGGGACCAGTACACGCGGACCTTCTCTCGGGTCGGGCCGCCGAACAACTCGGTAACCGAAATGCCCAACGCTTTGGCCTTGATGTCGACCAGGGCGCAGTCGATCCCGGCAATGGCCTTTGCCGCGATGCCGCCCGGGCTTTGCCGAGTCGCCCGGAACATGTCCCACCAGAGCATTTCGAACGCTCGGGGGTCTTTGCCGATCAGGACCGGTTTCAGGTCTTCCACCGTGCCGACAACGCCGTGCGGCGACCGTCCGTCGCTGCACTCGCCCCACCCGGTGATGCCTTCGTCGGTCTCCACCTTGGTGAACGTCCACGGCCTCCACCCTGCATCGACTATGAACGTCTCGATATTGGTGATCTTCATGTTCTCCTCCTAAAGACGGCGTGAACCGAGAACTGGTTGCGCAGCGGCCACGTCGGCCGTCGCTGGTTGAACGAATAGCGGCTGCCGCCAGTGTCGGCGATGCACAATCGCCATACCCCGGAACGCCACGGCAGGCGGCGCCTCTTACGGCGGAATTTGCAATATTCGTGAAGCCGTCAGGATGATATCACAACGCCAAAACCCGAATCGGCCATCGTTTTTCGGTCCGGTGGCGACGTGTCCGATTCGACACAACTCCACCTCTCCGTTGACGCGTTTCCCAGTTTTTCAAATCGTAGAACATATGTCTTTACTTGCGGCGTTTGCCGTGGTACAATCGTTTCGCTCAGGCACAACCACACATGGGATCTCGTCCTGAGACGAAACGAATTGCCGACTCGATACAACTGCCGACAGGCCCCTCTGGAGTGAACCATGACCGACAAGAAGACGATCGACAAGAAAAAAGAGGCCCTGGAAGTCGCCATCGGCCAGATAGACCGCCAGTTCGGCACTGGCACAATCATGAGGCTGGGTGAAAGCAGCGGGCACGCGTCCATTGAATCCATTTCCACCGGTTCGCTGTCCCTGGACATGGCGCTGGGCGTCGGAGGCATCCCCAAGGGCCGGGTCATTGAGGTGTTCGGCACTGAGTCTTCCGGCAAGTCCACCCTGGCCTATCACATCATGGCCGAAGCTCAGCGAGGGGGCGGGAGCGCCGCGTACATCGACGCCGAGCACGCCCTGGACCCAGGCTACTCCGCCAAGTGCGGGATCGACCTGGACGATCTCCTCGTGTCGCAGCCCGACAGCGCCGAGCAGGCGTTGGAGATCTGCGAATACCTTGTCAGGAGCAGCGCCGTCGACGTCGTCGTCGTGGACAGCGTGGCCGCCCTCGTGCCCAAAGCCGAGATCGACGGCGACATGGGCGACACTCACATCGGCCTTCAGGCGCGCCTCATGTCTCAAGCGCTCCGCAAGCTGACCGCCGCCATCAGCCGCTCCAACACCTCGGTCGTGTTCATCAACCAGATCCGCGAGAAGGTGGGAGTAATCTGGGGCAGCCCGGAAGTCACCCCCGGCGGGCGCGCCCTCAAGTTCTACAGCTCGGTCCGCATCGACCTTCGCAGGCTGGAATCCCTCAAGCAAGCGGGCGAGATCGTAGGCAGTCGGGTTCGCGCTCGGGTGGTCAAGAACAAGGTCGCTCCTCCCTTCAAGGTTGCTGAGTTCGACATCATGTTCAACCAGGGCATCAGCAAAGAAGGCGAACTCGTCGAAATCGGCACTGAAAAAGGCGTCGTCAAAAAGAGCGGAGCATTCTACTCCTTCGGCGAGGTCAAGCTGGGCCAGGGCAGAGAGAACGTCAAGGAGTTCTTGAAGGAGAATCCCGACATCGCCCAACGAATCGAAAGCATGGTCGTCGGCCACGATGAAGCGGTCGCCGAGGAGCCTCAGCCAAGCAACGGACACCACGACCCGGCCGAGGCGGTCGAAACCGAATGATCTGACTGGAAGCCTGCATGGGTCCTCAAACGATGCTCATGCAGGCTTCCACCTGTGCTCCCTGAGCGGTCAAACACGAGTGCCGCGAGATCAGACATCTGAGCCGGTCGCGGTCGCCGTGCAATAGGGCGCGATCCAGCCGACGTTGACATCATGCGTTCCGTTGGTTTGGAGACAGGTTGGCTCACGGCTCCTAGACGGGACAATGCAACCATATCGAACCACCGGTGTCAGGCAGGCTCTCCGTTGAACACACCCTCCGAGCAGCATAAGTTGCACGGAAACGCGACCTCCGGTCCGCTTTGCGCACTTCGTTCTCGATAATATAGACTGTGCCAACATGGGCGCCTGATTTGCTTGCTGCGCTCAAATTCGGCACGAGGACACAGGTACGCTACCGCGGTGGCCATCAACAACGATTCGTCCCCTCAGAAAGCCCGAGAACGGGCGTTGCGCCTACTCACGCACCGGCCTCGCAGCGAATCGGGACTCCGTTCTCGCCTCAGCCGCGACTTTACTCCCGAAACAATCGACCACGTCTTGAGCAGGCTTCGCGAACAGTCACTCGTCGACGATGCGGAGTTCGCCAGGCTCTGGACGGAGAGCCGCGACCGTCAACGGCCTCGTAGCGCAACCGCGATTCGTCGCGAGTTGCTCTCACACGGGATCGAGCCAACTCTTGCCGACGACGCCGTCGGTGCAGTCGACGACGAAGACAGCGCATACCGCGCGGGCGCCAAGTTCGCCCGGCGGCTTGCGGACGCCGATCACGACTCCTTCCGTCGAAAACTGTGGGCGCACCTCCAGAGGCGAGGTTACGGGTCAGCGCTGACTCGCCGCACCGTGTCGACGCTCTGGGCCGAGAAGAATGGCGACCTCGATTCGTCGGATTCGGCGGACATCGACTGAGAGACCCGTCGGGCGTGCGTTCGATCGCGACGCCCGGAACAGGTTGCTCAGATTCATGCGCACCGTCTGCCATATTCACGACACTGCCGGCCCGTCGGAGAGCGCTGCCCGCATTCATGTCGCCGTCACTTTTTCCTGCCGCTCCGCGCTGAACAAGCACGACTCTGGGCGTAAACGCCTCCGGCCGCCTCACGCCGGGACTCGCCATCCTGCCCAACATCGACTCCGCCAAGCCACACGCTCGCGGCCCATCCACAGTTCCCAGGAGGGACCTCCATGTTAGAGGGACAATCGGTAAACCTGGCTCTGGTCGCCGTGTTCCTGGTGTTTTCCGCTTTCTTCTCCAGCTCGGAAGCGGCTTATCTGTCGCTGCAGAGGACCAGGATTACACATCTAGTCAGCATTGGCGCGCCGGGCGCTAAGCGTGTGGCAAACATGATCAGCCAACCCGAACGGCTGCTCTCGACGATACTCTTGGGCAACAATCTCGTGAACGTCGCATTTACGTCGGTTATCACGGTGACCGTGGTGAAGTACGTTGGCGAAGGAAACGAAGGACAGGGTGTCGCAATCGCGACGTTCGCGGCCACCGCGATTCTGCTGCTGATCGGCGAGGTCATACCCAAGACTATCGCGGTTAAGAAATCCGAGCGCGTGGCGTTCGTCTACGCCGCGCCATTGAAGTGGACCGAGTACCTGCTGCTGCCGTTCGTCCTGATCCTCCAATGGATCACCAGGCGCTTGAACGCGATGCTGGGCGACACGACCTCGCGCGGTTCCATTACTGAAGGAGAGTTGCGCACGCTCATCGACATCGGCGAGGCGGAGGGAACGTTCGAGGCCTCCGAAGCGGAGATGCTCGAAAATGTCTTCCAGTTCGGCGATCAGCAAGTTCGCGAGGTCATGACGCCGCGCACCGAGATCCAATTCCTCCAGCGGGGCAGCACTTTTCAGGAGTTCCTCGAGGTATATGCAGAGAACGCCCACACGCGGTTCCCCATCTACGACGAATCCCCGGACAACATCGTCGGCATTATCAGCGCCAAGGACATTCTGAAACGACTGGCCTCCGGAGACATAGAAATCGATCAAACGGCGACCGACGACATCCGAGAGGCGTTGTTCGTGCCCGAGACCAAACGCATCTCTGAGCTGTTCGACGAACTCCGCCACTCGGGCAACCAGATGGCGATGATCATCGACGAGTTCGGCGGCATGGCGGGGCTCGTGACCTTGAAGAGGCTCCTGGAGGTCGTGGTCGGTCCCGTGGGCGAAGAGGGTGAGTTGCTTGAAGAAGAGTACCGCGAAATCGACGAGAACACGTTCCTGGTCGATGGCGGCATGAGCATCCAGGAGGCCAGCGACGAGCTGGAAATCGCACTGCCCGAGGGCGAGTTCGAGACGATCGCCGGGTTCGCCCTCGACGTGCTCGGGCATATACCTTCCGAAGGCGAAAGTTTCGAGCAAGGCAATCTCAAGCTCGAAATCGTTAGAATGGAGTACCTCAAGATCGAGCAGATCAGAATTACGAAGACGGAACAGACCGAAGGCGAGTAACTCATTGAATCTGATCATCGTCAGACACGGCCAGACCAACCTGAATCGAGATGGACGCGTTTTGGGGCATGGCCCTGAACCGCTGAACGAAACCGGACTGGCTCAGGTCGGGGCCGTTGCGCGGGCGCTGGCCCATGTAGACTCGTTCACGCTGTACTCCAGTCCGGTCAACCGAACGATGCAGACTGCCGAAGCAATTTCCAGACTGACCGGCGCGCCGATCACACCGAAGCCGGGGTTGGCCGAACTCGATGCAGGCGAGATGGAGGGCATCGAGGGGCGAAAGCTGGGCGAACTGTTCCCTGACGTTATGGCGGTCTGGCGGTCGGACCCGGCTACAGCTCGCATGCCAGGAGGAGAGACGCTGGGTGAAGTTCAGGATAGGGCGTGGAAGGCTATCGCCGAGATCGTGGACGCACATCCAGACGGGACGGCAGTCGCCGTCTCGCATAACTTCCCGATACAAACCATCGTGTGCTCGGCGCTGGGCATGAACTTGAAAGACTTCAGAAGGGTGAAGGTCGATCTGGGTTCGATCACCCGGCTGCAGACCGCCTCCTCGGGCTTCACGGTTACCTCTCTGAACGAAACCTGGCATCTGCCGCCCAAGAATCCGGCTGGCTAACCGCCTGAAAGCAGCCCGTCTCGATTGCCCTCGGTTCAGCCCCGTGTGAGCTGGGCGAGACAGAGAGATTTGGCGCCACCCTTAAAGTGGACTGCGATGGACACAGACAAGCTCATCTTGAAGTTCTGCCAAACGATTCGGGGCGCGCTCCATCAGGCCGGTCTCGTGCGTGGGTCGCGCCTGGTCGTGGCCGTCTCAGGAGGACCCGATTCGCTGGCCCTACTCCACGCACTCTACCGGGTCGCTCCCGACCTCGGCATCAGCCTGCATGGAGCACACCTAAACCACGCGCTTCGCGGCCAGGCGTCCGACGCGGACGCCGAGTTCGTCTCCGAGACATTCGACACGCTCGAGGTTCCGTTGACTGTCGATACGGTCGATGTTGCGGCGCTACAACGCATGCGCCGGCTTTCACTCGAGGAGGCCGCCCGTCAGATGCGCCTCGGATTCTTCGCCCGGGTCATGGCTGAGCAAAACGCCGATGCCGTGGCCGTCGGACACACCCACGACGATCAAGCCGAAACGGTGCTGCTCCATCTGATTCGCGGCTCCGGTCTGACGGGCATCAGAGGAATGCAGACCAAATCGACCTTGCGAATCGCGGATGCGACCGTCACGCTGGTCCGTCCGCTCCTCGATATTACCCGCCGAGAGACTGAGGAGTTCTGCCGAGCAATTGACGTGGCGCCTCGTCTGGACGAGTCAAACCTGTCCTTGCAGATGACGCGCAACCGGGTCAGGCTCGAGCTGTTGCCGCTCATGACGAGCATCAACCCAGGCGTCAAAGATGCTTTGGTCAGGTTGTCGCGGAACGTGGCTCTCGATCTTGCCCTGATTGAACGCGAGGTCGACCGAGCGGCCGAGATCGTGGTCAGTCAAGACGACCGAGACGTGAAGCTCGACCGGCAGGGATTTGCCCGGCTCGATCCGTCGGTTCAGCATCACTTGCTTCGGCGCGCGGTTCTCATGGCGATGCCCGAGATCGCCGACCTCACGGAGGCGCATGTGCAGGCCATGATCCGTCTCATCTCGGGTCCGGCAGGCAAGTCGCTGGATCTGCCCTCGGGTTTATGCTTCTCCGTATCGTACGAAGAGGCAGCCATCGGTGACAGAGACCGGGGCCGATCGCCACTCCCGGAGTTGCACGGGGAGACCCGGTTGGCCGTCCCAGGACAGACGTCGGTTGGCGGATGGCGCGTCACGGTGACGACAACGACACCGTCGAGTTCGGGGTCTAGCGCCTTCTCCGATCTCGGGCCAGAATCGCCGAGCAGCTTCGCGGGGCATTTCGACGCGGCCGCGCTGGCAGGCCCGTTGACCATCAGGCCGCGGCGTGCCGGGGACAGGTTCCAGCCGTTGGGAATGGAAGGATCGAAGAAGCTTCAGGACTTCATGGTTGACTCCCGCATCCCGCGAGAGTCGCGAGACCGGGTCCCGCTGGTCATTGCTGAACGAGGAATCGCGTGGGTGGCCGGCAGCCGAATCGCCGAGTGGGCGCGCGTTCGCGAAGACACACGCAGAGCGTTGCGCATCGAATTCACGATGACAGACGAGCACGGGTCTCGCCCCGAGCAAGCCGGCGACGCTACATGACCCGGTCCAACCTAGGACTCTGAGTCACGCCTGGCGTCCGGCCCCTCTTGGCGATGGGTCGGCCGTCGATCTCGTGGATATCGGCTGTGAAGTCGTTGGGCGGCTTCGACGAGATGTAGCTTCCGACGGCGAACCCGTTGATCGGCGCTCCCGCCTCCACGAACTGTCGGATGCGATCGCGCGTAAACCCGCCGCTCACGAAAATCTCAACGTGCCTGAAACCGGCCTGATCCAGCCGAGCTCGGACCTCTTTCGCCAGATCGGGCGTGACGCCGCCTCGTTCCGGCGGAGTGTCCAACCGGACGCCCCTGAGTCGCTCTCGCAGCGCTTGCGCCACCTCGAGTGATTCCTGCGCCTCGTCGTTGAACGTGTCCACAAGCGCGATGCGCGGCACTTCCTGCGGCATGTGGCGGTCGAACGACTGGATGGCCTTCACCGCGTCGCCCATGATGAGCGGCAGCGCGTGGGGCATGTTGCCGCTGGGCGTGATGCCCGCCAGCCGTGCCCCCATCACGGTCGAGCACGAAACGCACCCGCCGACAACCGCCGCGTAGTCGATGTTGGCCGCGACGTTGGGATGCACGTGACGTGCCGCGGAGGCGACCACTGGTATGCCGTCCGCTGCCTCGACGCACTCGCTGGCCGCCGTGGCCCAACCCGTGCACGACGCCAAAACGCCGCATATCGTCGTTTCGTACAGTCCGAACGAGCTGTACGGCGCTTTGATACGCAGCACTACCTCGCCGGACTGGATCGTCTCGCCTTCTTGCAGCGACCAGACCTCGCTCCTCGACTCGGGCAGAACTTTAGTCAGGAGCGACCGCACCTCCCAGATCCCGCAGTAGACCCCGGAGCTCCTCGGAAAGAACTCCATGGTGACCGTGGGGTTGATGCTTTCGTTCCTCAGGATCGTGAGGGTGCGCTGCAGATACACGTCGGCGGTGTCGCCAACGAGAATCGAAGGTCGGATGTCAAACGGTGTGTTAACCATTAATTGTTACCTGACAAGCATTCTCCGGCGCGCCGGGCCGGTGTCCGGGGCACGCTGGCAACGATGTAAGAGACAGGGAGGCTTTATGCCCCTTCTGTCGATGCGGGTTCGACAATATTCACGCCCAAGATGCGTTCCATGTGCTGCAGCGCATACCGATGGGCATCGTCATCAAAGGATGCCACACAATCGACTGGCACTTCCACTGCATAATCCCGATTGCGGGCATCGGCGGCGGTGTGCATCACGCAGATGTCGGTGCACACGCCACAGATGACGATCTTTTCCGGATTCAATTCCGTCAACCGATGTTCCAAATCGGTCTCGAAAAAAGCGCTGTACCTGCGTTTGCGTAGCGTGTCGCCCCGATATCGCGTGAGCTCGGGAACAACCTCGCACTCGTCGGTTCCCTTCACGCAATGCACGGGGAACATCTCGAACTCAAGATCGTCGGGATCGTGGGTGTCACAAACAAAGATGACGCTGGACCTGTTGGCCTGTTCACTCTCGATCAACCGCCTGATATTCGGGATGATCTGACGCGCCTTGTCGCCGGCGTACAGATTCCGGCCCGGCTCCATAAAGCCCACGACCACGTCCACTACCAGGACCAGGTTGGCCATAATCCCCTCGTCAACGCAGGGTTTTCGTTCCAATCCGTTCGCCCTTCGGATTCGATATGTTACCGTGGGCCCGTTGAAACCGCAAGGCGCAAGCAGGTCTCGCCGGCCAGCGCCGGTCTCAGTCCCGCGGCGCGCACTCCACGCCTGTCACTCCACGGGCGGGTTGGTTGTCCGAGACGACAGGGCGCGGCTCGCATTCCGCAGTCCGCCGAATCTGAGCCGTAACAGCCCTTTCATGTCCTCGACTGCAGTGCCGACGATCTTGACTCGACTGTCGGGATCATCCGTCCACTTCACGGGCGTCTCTTTGACGCGATAACCGATCTTCTCGGCCAGGATAAGCAGCTCCGTGTCGAAAAACCAGCCGGTGTCCCGCACAAGCGGCACTACATCGGTCACGGCTCGACGGCTCAACACTTTGAAGCCGCACTGAGCGTCCAGAAAGCCGGTTCGGAACATCACGCGAAAGATGAGGCTATAGCAGCGCGAGATCACTTCCCGTCGGGCAGAGCGGCCAATTACCTCGGCGCCGCGTTTGAGCCGTGAGCCGATGGCGATGTCGTAACCCTCGGATGCGATCGAATCGACCAGCAGCGGCAACGCGGCGAGGTCCGTGGACAGATCCAGGTCCATGTACGCCAGGATGTCGGCCTCGCTCTCGGCCCACGCCCTCTTGAGCGCGCGCCCTCGGCCGCGTTGCTCCAGCCTGACAAATTCCACATGCTCGCGTTGGTCCGACAACTCTCTACAGATGTCCGGAGTGGCGTCAGTCGACCCGTTGTCGGCGATGACGATCCGCCAGTCGTATGAGTCCATGTAACGCGAGAGAAACGCCTCTAGGATCCCCACGCTGCCGGCCAGGCCGCGCTCTTCGTTCAACACAGGCAGCACGATGTCCAGTGAAGCTGCCATCGCTACCGGTTCCCCGTATCGGTCAGGGCAATCTTGCGGATCAATGTGACTGCTCTCTTAATCGTCATAGTATCGAACGAAACGAATGAAAGCCCCTATGGGGCCCTCAGTGGCGGAAGTGGCGGATGCCGGTCAGGACCATCGCCAGGCCGAGCCGGTTGGCCGCCTCGACCGACTCCTCGTCGCGAATGGAGCCGCCGGGTTGCACGATGGCCGTAACGCCTCCCTCGGCCGCCATCTCGACACTGTCGGCGAATGGGAAGAACGCGTCGGACGCCATCACACTGCCGATCGCGCCGTCGCCCCCGATTCGAAGAGCCAAATGGACGCTTGTCACTCGGTTGGGTTGACCCGCGCCCATGCCCACCAGAGCCCTGTCGCTGGCCAGCACGATTGTGTTTGACTTGATGTGCTTGCAGGCTTTCCACGCAAACGCCAGATCTCTGAGCTCGTCGCCGGTGGGAGGCCGCTCGGTGACCACTGCCCAGCTCGACGGGTCCTCTTCGAGCACATCGCCGGTTTGCACGAGCACCCCGCCGGAAACAGTTCGCATGTCCAGTCCCTCCATGGGTCCGGACGCCGAATCGATACGGAGGACGCGGGTTCTTCGCCGTTTCTTGAGCAGCGCCAGAGCATCTGGATCGTAACCGGGCGCGACGATGATGTCGTACAGCACGCCCCGCATGGCTTCGGCTGTCGCTGCCGTGACCGGCCGGTTGAAGCCGACGATGCCCCCATACGCAGACACGGAATCGCCCTCGAAGGCGCGCCGATAGGCCGTGGGTTGGTCGGGGTGCAGTGCAAGACCGCACGGGTTCGTATGCTTGACGACCGCGACCGCGTCTTCATCGAAATCGGAGACGACCCGCCAAGCGGCGGCGGCGTCCAGGATATTCGTGAACGACATCTCCAACCCGTGCAACCGTTCGGCGTCCACGATGCCGCCTGACGACAACGCCGACGAGTACAGGGTCGCGGCTTGATGCGGATTCTCGCCGTAGCGCAAGTCAGCCACCCGATTCAGGCCGATCGTGAGTTCGGCCCGCGATGCACCTGAGTCGCCTTCGTCCAGATAGCTCGATATGGCCGTGTCGTAGAGGGCGACATGTTGGAACGCCTTGCGGGCCAGTTCTTTGCGCTCCAGTGGCGTGAAAGCGTCCGGAACGGCGCCTTTGGCGGCCACCCGTTCCCCGATCCAGTCGTAATCCCCGGGATCGACGACTACCAGCACGTGCGGATGATTCTTCGCCGCGGCTCGGATCATCGTCGGCCCGCCGATGTCGATGTTCTCCAAAGCGTCCGCGAGCGTCACGCCGGAGCGGCTTACCGTCTCGACGAACGGGTACAGGTTTCCGACGACGACATCTATCGTGTCGATGTTGTGCTTGGCCAATTCGGCCTCATGGCCGGGCTCGCCGCGGAGCGCGAGTATCCCGCCATGGACCACCGGATGCAAAGTCTTCACACGACCGCCCAGAATCTCCGGTGACCCAGTCAGCTCCGACACTTCTTGCACCTGCAGCCCTGCGTCTCTGAGGTCCCGCGCCGTGCCGCCGGTGCTGACCAGCTCGTACCCGGCATCGCTCAGAAGCCGCCCCAGGTGAGCCAGTCCGGTCTTGTCGTAAGTGCTAAGGAGTGCTTTCATGTCAGGTTTTCTTCTTCTCGGTTAGACTCGCGCACGTCATACGAGCGCTTCTCCCCATTTTTTGAGAGCGATGCCAAAGCATTGCTCTACCCATTTCGAGTATCGAGGCATCAGATCTTGGACCGTGTCTTTCCAGGTAAATGTAAACGCCTCGAGACTGCACACTTCGAATTCAGTGTCGCCCGTTCGATCCTGCGATGACTCGCTTTGGTTGTACTCACTCGTCGACGGATAAGTCAACTCGACGAAGGCGGTGCTGGCCATTACGCCGGTTGGTTGTCGTCCCACGTGATGAATGGACGTTACAAACACCATTCGGGGCGCACGTTCGTCTCCCGGTATGGTCATCGAAAGCCGGACGAAGCACCTGGACTCGTGAACGTTCGCCCAGTGGTTCGTTTGCAATGCTGATTGAATGACCTGAGACCGATACCAATGCCCATTGCCTTCATCTTGACCACCGACTTGAACGATCTTGGAAATGTCGAGGTCGATCCTGGCCGAAAGGCGAGACGCTACGTTGTCAGTCAACGCTTCGATGATCGTCGCCGCCGACCGCCTCAGATCGAGCGCTGCGTCGTTGGCAGATCGCAGTTGGGTAGTTTCTTCCGTTCGACGAACTTCAATCTTATCTGCGATTTGGTCGACGACGCTGTCGATTGCCGCCGAGTCGAAACCTTCGCTGACGCTGAGCGCTTTGAGGATCGTCGTTTTTTCCAGTTCGATCAACAATTCGGTTAGTGCTGAAAGCTCTCCGTCGTCTGCTTGCTCCAAGGCGTCGATATACCTGCTCCTGACGTCCCTGGTAACGACCACGGGCAAGAACCGTTCCTTGACCAGATGCCATGCGAGCAATGCTCGGGCGAGCCGACCGTTCCCGTCCTGAAACGGGTGGATCTGTGCGAATCTGTGATGCAGCCACGCCCCAACGGCCAGAGGATGAGCATCCACTGATCCGCGGTCGCCGTACCAGGCGACAAGGTTATCGAGTTCGCTGTCCACTTGCTCCGGCGGGCAATCGTGATGAAGCCTCCCGTCTGAGCGAGTCGGGTTATTGGGTAGTTTCTTGAGTTCGCCGTGGTCTAGTCGTGCCTGGAATTCGTTCCAAAACTGGTCAATCGCCCTGTACGTCGGTTGGTGCTTCGTAAGCGTTTGATGAAGGCTTTGCATAAACCACTTCGTCAACGGCCGTGATTGCCGAATCCAAGAGTTTACTTGCTCGATGGCGTTTACGTGGTCCTTCAAAACGACGATCAGTTCCTGAGGATCTCTGTCAGTCGAATTCCGTTCGATGAGTTCGCTGAGAAGCCCCTTTTCAACCAGAGTAGCGGTCACACCACGATCAAGCTGGTACAACCCTTCGATTATCCCTGTCTCGATTGCCCACTCGCGATCGAGACGATTGATAAACTCTTGATAAAGGGCAGGGGTGGACTCATCCGCCCTATTCTTGATTTCCAACCACTCGGAATGCAAAGCATCGATCTCGGCGAAGTCTACTTGCAAATCTGCCGGTGCGAGCGGTTGAATCGGCGCCCACGCCTCAATTCCCACGACGAGCCTCCCTTCGAACAACACGGGCGAAGCTATGAAAGGATAACACCGTCATCGCCATCCCCAGCCGTCGCGATCTCGCCGACGACGATCGAGTCCGGTGTGGCGGCGAGCACGGCATCGGCTTCCGCGGGGTCGCAGACGAGCACCATGCCGAGGCCCATGTTGAACACTCGGTACATCTCGTCGCGGTGGATGCCGCCGTCTTCTTGGATCAGGTTGAAGATCGGGAGGGAGGGCCAGGAAGCGGCGTCGAAATGCGCGGTCACCCCGTCCGGCAGCATTCTAGGGACGTTCTCGATCAGTCCGCCGCCGGTGATATGGGCGATGCCTTTTACGTGCGAGTAAACGGGTTCGAGGGCGCCGTGGTAAGACGGATGAGGCCGCAGCAGCGCCTCTCCGAGCGTCTCGCCGAGTTCGGACCGGTGCTCGGTGAGGGGAGAGGCGTCATGTTCGAGGTCGTACACGCGCCGGACCAACGAGTAGCCGTTCGTGTGGAGGCCGTTGGACGGGAGCCCGATCAGGACGTCGCCTTCGCGCACTGTCGAAGGGTCGATCATCTCGGACCGCTCGACCACGCCCACGACGAACCCCGACACGTCGAAGTTGTCGTCAGCGAACACGCCAGGCATTTCGGCCGTTTCGCCCCCGATCAAGGCGCAGTTCACGTGGCTGCACGCCCTAGCCATCCCCGAAACCAGCGTTTCGACGACCGCCGGCCGCAACGTACTCATGTTGATGTAGTCCAAGAAGAAGATCGGCGCCGCGCCGCATACGATCACGTCATTGACGCAGGCATTCACCAGGTCTTCGCCGATCCCGTCGAAGCGGTCCATCATCACGGCGATCTTCAGCTTGGTGCCCACCGGATCGGTGCTCGACACCAGCACCGGATCGCGATATCCGCCGAATCGGTACATCGCGCCGAAAGCGCCGACGCCTGCCAGCACCTCGGGGCCGTGCGTGGGGGTGACGATGTCCCTGATCCGGCGCTTGATGTCTTGCGACGCTTCAAGGTCGACGCCGGCTTCTTTGTATGTTCGATCTGTCATGGAATGATTGCCTTCATGTTGTCAATGAGATCAGGGTACGCACGGCGCTCAACGCTGCCCGAACGACATCACCCCGCGTCGCCTGGTCTCTCGGATACTAACCGCCGGCAGTTTTGAGCAGGTCAATCTCGCCTGATGCGATCTTCTGCAGTGTCTCCGGGTAAAGGGCGTGTTCCTGCTCTAAGACCCTTTTGGCGAGATCTTCGGGCGTGTCTCCGTCCAAAACATCGACCTGCCGTTGCGCGATGACCGGACCATGGTCGTAATGCTCGTCGACGACGTGGACGCTGACCCCGGACACGGACTCTCCCGCATCCAACACTGCCCGATGCACGATAAGCCCGTACATGCCCTGTCCGCCGAACTTCGGCAAGAGGGCCGGATGAACGTTGAGAATGCGCCCAGCGAACCGCCCAAGCGTCACCGGTCCCAGTTTCTTCATGTATCCGGCCAGCACCACCACCTCCGAGCCGTACTCCGTCAGCGTGGCTGCAATCGCATCGTCGAGCTCGGCCTCGCCCGAGTGAGTCTTGCCGCTCAGATGGCGCACAGGGATGCCTTCCCGTCGGGCGCGGTCCAGCGCAATCGCTCGGGAGTTGTTGCAGATGACCACTCGGATTTCGGCGTCAAGCCGACCTTCCTTGCTCGCGTCGATGATGGACTGGAGGTTGGTCCCCCCGTGGGAGGTCAGGACGCCGATGGAAAGTTTCTTCGCTGCCAATGTCACACCACCGGACAGGACGGTCCCAAGAACGTAGCAACAGTAAAGGGCGACAATTCACGCCATGCTCTGGCAGCCATCCGGTGGGACCGAGCCACATTGGATTCGGGGCGCCTCGGCGTTTGCCTCGGGAGCCCGCGCCAAGCCATCAGTCGGCCGTGGCCTGCGCCTCCATCACGAGCTTGTCCATCTCAAGCTGGACGGGGATGGGATACTGGCCGGTGAAGCAACCCATGCAGAAGTTCTCACGGGGAAGGCCCACGGCGTTCGTCAGGCCTTTGATGCTCAAGTAACCTAAAGAGTCCGAGCCGACGAATTGGCGGATCTCCTCGACTGTTTTGTCCGAGGCGATGAGCTCCTGTTTCGTTGCCATGTCGACGCCAAAGTGACACGTGGACACGATCGGCGGCGCGCAGATTCTGAGGTGTATCTCCGCGGCGCCCCCTCGACGCAGCAGGTTTACGACGTGGGGCGTGGTCGTCCCTCGCACTATGCTGTCGTCAACGACAACCACCCGTTTGCCCTTGATCAACTCGGGCAGCGGATTGAGCTTTCTTCGGACGCCCAGTTCCCTGAATCGTTGGTCCGGTTGGATGAACGTTCGACCAACGTAGCGATTCTTGACCAACCCTTCGCCGAATGGGATTCCGGACTCTTGAGAGTACCCGACAGCGGAAGCGGTGGCGGAGTCGGGCACGCCAATTACCATGTCTGCGTCGACCGCATGTTCCCTTGCCAATTCCGCGCCCATTCGCATCCTGTCTTTGTACAGCAATCGGCCGTTTATCAGGCTGTCAGGGCGGGCAAAATAGATGTTCTCGAAGATGCAGTTCGCACGCCGACCGTTTTGGCTGCTTCGATACACGGTCCTCATGCCATCGCCGTCGATTACCACCGCTTCGCCCGGCTCGATCTCCCTGACATACGTCGCGCCGACGTGGTCCAGAGCGCACGATTCGGAGGCGATGACCCAACCGCCGTTGACCCTGCCAATGCACAGGGGACGCACGCCCAGGGGGTCTCTGATCCCGATCAAGGCGTCCTTGCTAAGCACGGTCAGCGAGTATGCGCCCCGTAGCTTGCGCATCGCATGGGAGATCCGGCCGGTCCAGTTGTCGGATGGCGCCGTTGCCAGAACGTAGGCGACGATCTCGGAATCCGATGTGCCGGTCAGACGGTAATCCATCGCTTCCAGCTCCTCGCGGAGCTGAACAGCGTTGATGACGTTGCCGTTGTGTGCGAGCGCAAGCTCGACAGACGGCCCCTTGGCCAAGACCGGTTGAGCGTTGTCGATGCGGGTCGAGCCGGTGGTGGAGTAGCGAGTATGGCCAATCGCGATGTGGCCGGGGAGGTCGGTGAGGTGGTCTTCGTGGAAGGCCTGGCTGATTAGGCCCATGGACGTTCGGGTGCGGATTCGATCGCCGTCCGCAGCTGAGATCCCAGAACTCTCCTGCCCGCGATGCTGGAGAGCGTAGAGACCGAAGAAAGCGATCCTGGCTACGTCCTCGCCGCGGGCGTACACCCCGACGACGCCGCAGGCCTCATGCGGGCCCTCTGCAGCCATCAAGGCTTCCGCCTCACTGTCCCGGTGCGAGCTCGTTTGACTGATCGGATCCCTCTCCCTCAGCTATCGCCGAGAGTGCAGCCCCGTGGCCTCAGCCTACCTCCGAGTGACCGTTGCTACGGCCCGCGCCCGAAGCTTTGGCGTTCGCTAGCACGTCCAGAGCACCGTCCTTGCAGACGGCACAGTCGCATTATACGGGCGGCGCGGCGCCACGGTCAACGTCGTCAGCGAGGTTTTCGGACGCTCTCTCGCCGTCTTCGGGCGCCATCATTCGGATTCCGGATGGCGCCGTTAATGACTTCGGCTATCGCCCCCAGTGGCTGGCCTCCGGAACGCGGTCCGCTCGTTCATTCCACAATCGGTTGTCCGATTATCCACAGGCTCGACGCGGTGTAGGTGACCATCAACGCAAGCATCGGGTACTGACCTTTCAACGCTTTCGAGTGGTCGGGCGTGGTGCGCATTGCGATCAGATGGGCGATATACACTGAGACGATGTGGCCAAACACAATCGCGATCACCGAGATGTACCAGATGAACTTGGCGTTCACTACGTTCAGCTTGGTCGTGTAATCGACCGTGCCGAAAATGTCCCACCCGGAACCGAACGGATCCGAGGCCAGTGGAATTATCAGTTGCCCCTGAATCGCCAGCAGTGAGATGAAGTGAGCCAGGTTGTAAGCCAATGCTATCGGCACCAGCGAGAACACGAAGATCTTAGCGGTCTCGCCCGCTGTGGACTCCGCCCCGGACAACCGGCCGATCGCCCACGAGAACCCGAGGTAGACGGCCATGAAGAGCAGCGGCACAGCCACGAGACCTATGGTGTCGATCAATCCCTCGGGATCTCCGCCGAGTTCCGAGATCCAGTCGCCCAAGTTTTGTTGGATCGTGACCCAGGTCGAGGTGTCCTGGAAGCCGTCGAAGGTCACGGTGGCCAGAGCCAGCACCACGAACGCAGCCACGGAAGTCGATGCGCGCTGCGGAAGGGCGAGTCCAACCGCGAAGGGTCGCAGATTCAGCTCACGGTCGCCTGGATCGGCGTGCTCGAAGCACTCGTAGCAGTCGATGCACCCCTCGGATCCCAGTCCACATTCCAGGCTGCACGATTGACACCGGTAGTCGTCGGCCACGCGCACCTCGGTCGGCGAGAAGCGCGCGAAGAACCCGAACAGCACGGTGAACGCCTCTCCGTGCCTGAGCCAGACGTGTTTGCCGAATGCCGCCATCCCCGCCCAGGTCACAGCCGAGTACAGCGAGATCAGGATCGCCAACCGGAACGGCTGGGCCGCTCCCGCGTACACGTTCTCGACCCACGCGAACGCCACGAACAGCGCGACCGCGGGCCACGAGCCCCACTCCTCAGGATAAGCAAAGGGCGGGTCACGTTCATCGCCTCGGGAGACGATCGCTCGAACCCACTCGTACGATATCTTCCAAGGATTCAAAACGTACCAGACATTTCCGACCAGCGCCGCAACGTAGCCCATGCCCACCCACCAGATGATCCACACGAACGTCGGTGACATGTTGGCTATGGGTTGGCTGGTCCCAAAAAATCCGGTCGCTGTCACGAGTACGAATATCGCGAGGGCGGCGAGCCGCAGGGGGATCGTGAACGCAGGACGCGTTACCGCCGCGCCAAGCACTGGAATCCGCAAAAGATTCAGACGCGGGTAGCTTGTCTCGCCAGGTCTCACCCGCACGAATATGCCGATGACGACGAATGAGAACGCCACCGTGGCCGCGGCGCCCAACAGGAAAAAGTTCAAGGGAACCGGCAGGTCGTAGCGCTGGCCGAAGCCATGAGCGTACGCGGTGCGCACGCTCATGGCCAGGACCAATGCCAACAGACCGAAAGCCGATGCCGTTCGGATGTTGGTCATCAAACGCTCCTACCTGGGGTACACTTCAATGGCTCCGAGGAGAACGCCGTCCGATTCCTCTTCGTCGTGTTCTTCCTCACTTGCTTCGGGGGACTCTGTTTCGTGATCTGAGCCCTCCGCCACAGTGATCTTCGTCATCGCGGTGATGCCTAGGGAGCAGTGAGCGTCATCCGAAAGGCTGACCATCAACTGGTGCTCGCCCGCGGTATCCACGGGCACAGTTACTTCGGTCACGCCGAACATGCTCTCCGGTCCGCCGTCAATCGACAAGTGCCAATGGCCTCGTGCCAACGTCGTATCTTCCGGAGCGGGCTGTAGAACGAAATTTGTCAGTTCGACAGCAACTTCGATCTCGCCGGCTTCGGCTCCCGGAGACGCCGATACGCTGATCTCGGGAGTTGGCAAGCCGGCAGGGATCTCCGCCTGGCATGCCTCTTCCTCGCCATGCTCGTGCTCTTCCATTTCGCCGTGATGGAATTCGAAGTTGAACCGGCCGGTGGCGCTCGCGACAAAATCCAATTTCGCCGCCATACCCGGCATCACGGCGACGTCGACATCGTAACCGTGCAGATGGAGCGACCCCTCTTCGTCAGAGTCCAAGAGGAGGGTCACTGTATCGCCCTGTTTGACCTCGAACGTAGATGACTCGTTGGTCAGCTTCCCATCCTCGATCGTTAAACTGAACTCGCGGTCTTCCGGCTCAGAGTCGTCGCTGCAGGCGGCCAGCGCCAGTAATGCAAGTAGGGCAAGCCCCAATGTTGCTATGATCTTGAAACGGCCCGCGTTGAAGCCCCGACGACATCTCACTGGGGGCGCTCGATTTATGTCTTCGGCGTTGCTTCTGTCGTCGCCCGGGGCCAACCCCGAGGCGTTCCAATTATCTGTGATTACCTTCATCCGATTGGACCTCCAAAGAGTAACAATCCCGCCCAATTCAGGCGGTTTTCTTGCGACGTTTCACTCTTCGTCCTTTGCCCTTTTCTTTGAGGAACATTCGCAATGCGATGCCAATAGCGGCGACCACGACCAACACGGCGACCAGCGTGATTATGCCGGTTATCGCACTGGACTCGGCGACCTCGAGCACGAACACTGCATCGCCGTCTCCGGGGTCTGCGCTTACGGACACGTCGAACGTCCATTCGCCTTTCCGGTCGATGGATGTGTTGAGGTCGTAGAAGCTCGGGTCGGTGGGGTCCTCCAACGCAGGAGTCGGTCCGATGTCCGGTATCCGTGCGTCGGGACCGCGGCCGGTCACGGATATGTCGGCGCCAAGCACGACCGTGCGGCTCGACATATCTATGACCACGAACGAGATGAGAACCTTGCCGACCGCGAGCGGGTCCGGGGCGGTTCCGATGGCAACCTCGTACGGACCCGCGAACTCGCGGTTCGTAAACTCCATGCCTTCGCCGTGAGACTGAACGGTCGACGGCACGATCGCGACCAACGCAACGATAATTGCAACGCTGATCAGACCGGAAACCATGGATTTTACGACCACTATGCACACCTCATAAGAAACAATGGCAGACGAACTCCCTGACGGTGAATCGCCATGGGGATTGCCTTCGACGCATGACGAGACAGTCTAGGCGAGGAAAGCACGCTCTGCGGGCAAAGACCTACGCAAGGGGTTGCGGCGGTCTTTTCGGAGGAGAAGTGTAATGGTCCCGGAACGAGACTCGGTCCCAGGTCATTTGCGACCAGACCGAAGATGGCTCGAACCGAAGCGAGTAAGCAAAATGCGTGTCGTCAAGCACTCCGGCAGCCGGCGCGACTGCGCCGCCGTCGAGGCTGAACACAGCGGTCGGGTTGGCTGAAGACTCGCCGTCATGGGCGTGCAGCCGTCCCATCTCATGATGGTGAGACGGCGCCACGCCAACGTGCCGGTGGGAGGGGTCCCGCTCGGCGAAGTGGTGGTCGATCACCGGCCCGATCGACGGAAATACGATGGCCACGGCGAGGAAAAGAACCGATAAACGAGCAACAACTGACAACATTTCAAAAACATTATAGCACCGACGCCGATTCCGCTACGCGTGGGCTTTTAACTGTCCCCGATGCTGACCCCCAGCGCCTCGGCGACCGTGTCGATGTCCTTGTCGCCTCTGCCGCTCAGACCCATCAGGATGATCTGATCGCTGGACAGGGTCGGCGCCAGTTTCGACAGGTAGTAAACGGCATGGGCGGGCTCCAAGGCAGGGATGATGCCTTCGGAGCGACACAGGAGCTCGAAACCTTCAAGCGCCTCGGAGTCGGTAACGTTGACGTACTTTGCCCTGCCTTCGTCTCTGAGCCAGCTATGCTCCGGACCGACGCCCGGGTAGTCCAGCCCCGCCGAAATGGAGTGGGCTTCGTGGATTTGACCGTCTTCGTCCTGTAGCAGGTAGGACATGCTGCCGTGAAGCACGCCCACCTTCCCCGCGGTCAGCGTGGCCGCATGCTTACCTGTGTCCACACCGAGACCCGCGGCCTCGACGCCCACCAGTTTGACCTCCGGGTCGCCGATGAATTCGTAGAACAGCCCGATCGCGTTGCTGCCTCCGCCGACACAGGCGACGGCGTAGTCGGGTAGCCGGCCCGCGGCGGCAAGTATTTGCTCGCGAGCCTCTCTGCCGATGATCGACTGGAAGTCCCTGACCATCATCGGGTACGGGTGCGGGCCCACGACGCTGCCGATCAGATAGTGAGTTGTCTCGACGTTGGTCACCCAGTCCCGGATGGCCTCGTTTATGGCGTCCTTCAGGGTGCGGCTGCCGGACGTGACAGGCCGGACCTCGGCACCCAGCAGGCGCATGCGGAAGACGTTGAGCGCCTGTCGCCGGATGTCTTCCTCGCCCATGTACACGATGCACTCTTGCTTGAGCATGGCGCAGACAGTGGCCGTGGCGACGCCGTGCTGACCCGCGCCTGTCTCGGCGATGATCCGGTTCTTGCCCATGCGACGCGCCAGCAAACCTTGCCCCAGCGCATTGTTGATCTTGTGCGCGCCCGTATGCGCTAGGTCCTCGCGCTTGAGGTATATTCGAGCGCCGCCGAGTTCGCGGGTCAGGTTCTCAGCGTAGTAGAGCGCCGTCGGCCTTCCCGAAAAGTGTTGAGACAGGTCGGCCAGCTCCGCCTGGAACTCCTCGTCGGCCTGAGCCGCCCGGTATTCGCGCTCCAGCTCATGAACGGCGCTCATGAGTGTCTCGGGAACGAAACGCCCGCCGAACTGTCCGAAGCGTCCCTTATCGTCTGGCAATGTCGGATTCGTCATCTGTCGTATACTTCCTGGCGTTCGTTCCCTTGCTCGGACGAACGGCGTTGGTTGCCAAAGCTGGTGCGAGCAGCCGCATCAGCCTTGGTATTATACCTGCCGGTTGACCGGGAGCAACGTCGATACTAGAATGTTCAAAAGCGGAAAGGTCCGTCAAGTTTCGCATCGAGGGAGAGCCAATGCCAATATACGAATACGCGTGCACGGTGTGTGAGCATGGTTTCGAGCGCCTTCGGCCCATCAGCCGCATGGACGACGAGACGCCCTGCCCCAAGTGCGACAGCGAATCGAAGCGCCAGCTATCCGTCTTCGCCGCGTTCACGAGCACCGGCGACGGCGAATACGCCCCCGTCGGGGGCGGCGGCGGTTGCGCCGGATGCGGACCCAACGGCTGCGGCTGCGCCGGGGGCATGTAGCCTCACACGAACCCGCCTAAGACAACCGAAATGCCGGGCGCACGTTTGTGCGCCCTTCTCTTTTCCCGGACCGTTGTCGATCGTTGACCAGCGCCAACATCACGGCCATCCCGCCTACTGAACGCTGACTGCTGACCGCAACGCTTCCCCGACGTCAAGGAAACCGATGCTATTCGAAATCCTGAAAACCGTACACGTCCTGGCCGCCATCGCTGCTTTCGGCGCCAATATCTCCTACTTCGTCTGGTTCAGGCGTGCCGTCAACAACCCTGAGGCACGGACATACACCCTGCGAACCATCAGGTTGATGGAGCGCGCGTACGTGAACCCGTCGTACGCCGTGGCCGGTGTCACAGGCTTATGGTTGATTCAGGAGAGCCACTGGGATTTCACCACTCCGTGGGTGGTGGTGTCCATAGTGATGTACCTGCTGATGATGGCGCTGGGCATCGCAGTGTACGCTCCGTTGATGCGGCGTCAGATCCGGTTGGCCGAGGCGGGCGGAGAAGACTCCGGCGAGTACCGGAAAGTCGATCGATTGGCGAACTCGATCGCGGCGGTGTTGGTCGTAGTTGTGGTCTTCGTCGTCTACATCATGACCGTCAGCCCCGCACTGTGGGGCTGACGCGCTAGCGTCGAAGCCCGTTAGCGGAGGTATGACAGCCTCGATTGTTACCCCGGAAGCGAACGACCAGCCCCGGACTCGACAGCCCTCTCGTACACAATCTTGGCTGCGGCGATGTCCCACAATGCCATGCCGAGGGACTTGAACACCGTGATGTCGCCGTGCGCGGTTCTCGCCTCGATCTCGCCGCTCACGACCTGCCACAGCTCAGGCATCTGTTCCCACAGGATCAGACCTCGCTCGGCGGGCATCATCAACTCTCCCGCCTCGATTCGCGCCTGCGCCTTGTCATCGACGACGATCAGGTCCGCGCGCTGCACGGTCAGGTCGTCGATCTCCCGGACGTATGGGTCGGCCCCTCCCGCTGCAACGATATGCGTGCCGGAGTCGATCCACTGCCCATCCAAGACCGGCTCGCGCGAGCTCGTAATCGTGATGACGATCTCCGCGCCTTCGACTGCGTGTCTCGCCGAGTCAACGGGGACGACGTCGATGCCAAGTTCGTTCGACATCTCGTGGGCGTACGCAACCCGATGTTCTCGCGTGGGGCTATACACCCGCGCCCGCAGAACGGGGCGCACCTTCGTCACGGCCTCCAGTTGAGTCCGAGCTTGGAATCCGCTGCCGATGACCCCGACCTCGCTGGCGTCCGTGTTAGCCATCGCACGCGTCGCGATGCCCGTTGCGGCGCCGGTGCGGAGCTGGCCAAGCTTGTTGGCCTCGACGATCGCCAGCAGACCGGATGTCGCGGAATCGTAGAGGTAGACGAAAAAACGCATGATGCCCGAAGCGACAGTGTAGGTCTTGAATCCGTGGACGCCCAACGCGTAGTCGGTGCCAAGCATGGTGTTGACGAATACGTCAGGGCCCCCGACGGCCCGTTCCCTGGGATTGTTGGCCGCAAGAGCATGCGCCCGATGCATGAGCGACTCGTCCACGGCGACGATGGCGTCGTCGATGGACAGCAGCCGCTCGACCTCCCGTTCGGTGATGTACAGGGAAGGGATGCCGATGTTCCGTCAGACGGAGGAGATCAGGCCCGCACGGCGACTACGTCCAACCAGTTGCGGGGAACGTAGGTCAGGTTCAATTCCTCGAACGCTTGCTCGATTCCACGCTGGAGGCTGGCGCTCGCCTTCGGCAGCGGCACGCCGGGGAAGGTGCCCGAGATGAAGTCCTCGAAGGTGCAGATGTCGAGCCAACCGCCGATGGGCACGTTGACCGTGTCGATCTCCTGCTTGAGGATGGTGAATCCGTGACGTTCGACCAGGTCCTTGTAGTCGTCCGCCGTCAGTTGTATTCTCGACTCGACCTTGTTCGCTCGATCGGGCTTCAGTCCGTACTCCTTGCGGAGGTCACGGGCTGCCTTGAACATCCATTTACGGTAGAACTGCAACGACTCCGGCGGCTGGCCGCCGTCGAAGAACGATGTGTTGAATGCGAACTTCCCACCGGGCTTCAGCGCTCTCGAGATTTCGTCGACGAGCGCGTCCTTGTCAGAAACGTAGTGGATCGCATTGCAGAAGATGATCGTGTCGGCCTTCTCCTTGAGCGCCTCGGAGACCTGCTCGACCTGGCTTTGCACGAACTGCACCGCGTTGTCGCGGATGTCCTTCAGGTCTTCCATGGCCTGCTTCAGCGCCAGGGCAGAGTGGTCCATGGCGATGATGGCCGAATCGCGCGCGTCACGGATTCGTTCCAGAATCAGCCGGGTGACTCCGCCGGTGCCGCAGGCAAGATCGACAATGCGCTGTCCGGAGCCCAGATCGGTCATGTCGACCAATCGGGCATTCAACTTACCGTAGAATTCATTCTTTGAAAATGTGGAGAACGAGTAATCTTTAGAGGCCAATGCGCCCTCCTTGGGTGCGGAGTCCCATCCCCGTTGAGTCCGGATTGCCGCCGGCGCTGCACAAATGTTGCGTCGAGCCGCAAAGGGTTCGAGCGGCGTCCAACCGGATTTCGCGTGTATTATACCATCTGGAACGGAAACCGCGACCACCCATCATATTGACTTCGCGCGGAGCTTTCCACTCGAGCTCGAACGCCCGTTATCCGGCCGCTCCGTCCGTCACGCGCTGACGTCTGGGTCGACGTGTGGCCCGAGCGTATGCCACGCCTGAAATCAGGCCGAACAGGTGACCCTCCCACGACACGCTCGTCGCAAACGGCAAAGCCGTGAAGAACAATCCGCCGTAGAAGATGAGCACCAATGCTGAGATCAGTATCGAGACGAAACTGCGCTCGTACCAACCTCTGGCCAGCAGGAAGCCGAAGTAGCCGAACACGACCCCGCTGGCGCCGATGTGCACCCCTGGCCGCGCGAACAGCCAAACCCCGAGACCGCCGAACAGCGCGGCGGCTCCCGACACGCCCAAAAACACGTTCCGTCCTCGGGCGGCTACCAACCCCCCGAGAACGACAAGCGGAGCGGTGTTCGACATCGTGTGGCCGAAGCCGGAGTGCAGAAACGGACCCAGGGCGAGGCCTCTCAGACCCAGCGTCGCCCGAGGCACGATCCCGTATTCGTCCAACCGGTGGCCGACAGCAGTGTTGACCGCCTCGACCGCCCAGATTACGACAACGTATCCCAGCATCCAGAGCATTTGCGTTCCCGTGGCGTACGATCAGTCCCAGAATCCTGGCTAGCCCTCGCTAGCCGCCGATATCGACAGCTCAAAAGATGCGGGTTGTCGCGTCCCTTCAGTGACCGGCGACACGATGACCACCGCGCTTTCGAAACCCCCGCTTGCGCCCTCGGCGGTAATCTCGCCGACGTTGTCTTCGTCGAGCGTCATACGCGAGACTCTGACGCCGCCGTCGGCGTACCGCTCCACGAGCTGCACGACGAATCGTTGCGCCAAGTCGCCGTCCACGCGCGAGAATCCTCGAACGTCCCACCCGGCGTCATCCTCGGCGTCGTCCAAGAAGGCCAGTTCAAGGATGCCGATGTCGTCCAGGAGCAGCCCGTCCAGATACACCGCGTCGTCGGTGACGTACTCGAAGCGTACCAGCACCTCGCCGCCGACGTACGCGGTCAGGTCGATGCTCTCCGTAAGCCAACCGTCGCTGGCGCCGGTGTAGCCGTGGCCGTAACTGTTGCCACTCGGGTTGTCCTCGGTCGTCGACGAGCCGGCGAGGATGTCCCAGGTCTCTCCGCCGTCTCCCGACGCCTCGACGTACGCGTAGTCCCATCCTTGTTCGATCTTGTGCCAGATGTTGAACTCCAAGGTCGCCTTCGTCAGACCCCTCAGGTCGAACGCCCGAGTCATCGTGGTGTCGATGGCGTCGCCGGCGCCGCCCCACCAGCAGTTTTTTCCGCTGGCGCACACGGCGTCCATCAACCGGGCCATTGTGTCCCCCGTAAAGCGCACCACGATCCTGTCAGCCCCGGCAGGCAAACCGTAGTATCGCGCGGAGAACTGGGGCAGCAATCCGGGCAGACTCGACCCCTCGGCCATCGGGTAGACTTTCTTGACGCCGACATCCTCGCCAGGGTATGCGTATGGACCTTCGGCCGCGTCCACATGGTTCGCCACGACCCAATCCGAAAATACATCGGTGAACGACATTCCGAACCCGGCCAGGAAGTCGTTTACGCCCTCCAAACCGTCTGACTGTTCTGCCACCAACTCGCCGAGAACATCGTAGCTGCCCAGTCGTTGAGCCAGGTAGTTGAAGAACAGATTGGACGCCCCGTAGTGCGGGTAGCTGTTCTGGAGTTGGTCGGGCCACCAGTTGAGTTGAGTGCCGGGTTTGCGCAGGAACGCATCCGCCGACACGGGATTGTAGCCAGCCAGAGAGGTTGCCGCCTCCGACAGTCCTTCATTCACCCACGAGTCTTCGCCCGTGTCCTGGTTCCAGTGAATCGCGTGCTGGAGCTCGTGTGCGAGCACGCCGAGATAGCTGTCGCTGCCGGCCTGCAGGTTCCTGGTGTCCACGTAAATGATCTCCCGCTGGTTGCTGTGCGGATGCACGAACCGGGGGAATTCGTCCTTGGACCCATAGTAGCCAACCGCGCCCGACAACACGGTGTGCATAACCGACAGGTGGGGGTCGCCATCGACTCCGGGGTTCCAGATGTCGCCGAACGCGCCAATCACCGCTGGATGGATGATCTCTTCGTACGCGTCAGCCGATTCTTGGAGCGCCCGAGTTGGCACGCTGACCGCGTCATCGACCCACCAGTAGGCGTGCTCACTGACTAGCTGGAGCCTGGCCGTGATCGTGTGCGCCGTGCCATCGGCTAGTTTGGTGACGAAGAAATCGTCCTTGGCGCCAACCTCCAACGGCGTCGCTGACGAGGCAACTAGCCTGGAGGGGGCAACCTCGCCGGGTGACCTGAACCGCAGGGCGAGATCGTACAGGTCCCGAACGGGTGGCGCCGACACGCTGCTCGGTGTTTCCACGGGCCTCGGCGTCGGCGGCGCTGGGCTGGGCGCCGCGGTCGGGGTTGGACGCGCAATCGGGGGGGGCGCCGCGGTGGGATTGGGCGTCGCGATCGAAGGAGCGGGAGCGGGAGCCGGCTCGGGCGATGGACTCGCCGCCGCCGTGGGTTGCGCCGTCGGCGGGACGGTCCGCACCGGCAGCGGCCTGCCGAACGCAGCAGGCGCCGGAGGCTGTACGGTCGGCTGTGACGTGGGCGTCGCAAGCGGGAGGCTGGCATTCGGACCGCTGGTCGGCGACGGGTCGTCAGATCGCGCCGGCTCCTCCCCGCAAGACGCCGCCAGCGTTGCCATCGCGATGACTATGGCGACGAACCCTGTACATCGTCGCGCCCGATCAAATATACTCCCGAAAATGCTCATTCGGCTCAAGTCTATCACGCGATCTCGCGACCTTCCATGGCCGCAGGGTCCAGTCACGGCGCATCGAACATGCAGGTAGCCGCCAAGCTCGCAGATAGAACGCCATGGCTCGCCGCTCGGTTAGCGGTCGTCCGACGCTCCCACGCGGCGTTGGCGGCGATTATCGCCCTCGCCTCCGCGATGCGGCTATACGATCTCGGCCACGGCCACCCAGGGCTCGCAATCTACTCGGCCATCTCGAAGAACGCGTACACCTCCTTCGACAACTGGCTGTACCCCAGCGTCTTCGTCGACGGGTCGTTCCTGGCCGACAAGCCGCCCGTCTTCTTCTGGATCCAAGGCGCCTTCATCGCCGTGCTCGGTCCCTCCAACATCGTCTTCCGGCTTCCCGCCGCCCTGACCGGAATCGCGTCGGTGATATTGCTCTACGTCATCGTGCGAAGGCTTCACGGAAACCGAGCGGCTCTCGCCTCGGCTTTGGTGATGGCGACGATGCCCATGGACGTGAATTTCTCGCGCGGCGTCTTCCTCGAGCCCGTCACGACGTTGACGATGCTCGTGGCGGCGTACTACGTGGTCAGGGCCGTGCAGGAGAAGCGCGAAGGCTTCTTCTACGTCGCATCCGCAGTCGTTGGCCTGGCGTTCATGGCGAAGCTTTGGCAGGGCCTCTTGCCGGTTCCGGCCTTCGCGCTCATGGCGCTGTTCTACCGATGGACCCCGTGGCCACGGTTCGTCAGGACAGCCGCCGTCTGCACCGCAATCGCCCTGGCGTCAGGTCTGTGGTGGCCAACCCTGGTGTGGCTGACATCCAGCTCGTACCCCGCTGTCATGCACTCCTCCAGCGTCTGGGACATGATATTCGGGTGGAACCTCAGGGACCGCTTCGGAGGACTCGAGTACGGTGGAACCAGCTACAGAGAGGACCCGTTGTGGTTCGTCACGGGACCGCTGGGCGTGTTCTTCGGCATTGCGCTGATACCCGGGGCGCTGATCGGGTTCGTGATGCTCGCTCGACGCCGAGCCCTCGGCCAGGCCGTGTTGTGGCTCGCCTGGCTCGGGGTTGCCGTGGTTGGATTCGGCGGCACGTCCGTCAAACTGGCAAGTTATTGGGCGTCGGTGACGCCCGCCGTCGCGGCGCTGTCCGGGATCGGCTTCGCTTTCATGGCCGAAGACCGGTCCCGCATGAAATGGCTATGGCCGTTCTTGTTGCTGGTCGCCGCCTTGGGGTTCGTGTATTACGCGTACGCGTTCGGCTTGGCGCGGACGACAAAAGGACCGTTTGCACTCTCCGAAGTTCTGGGTTTGTTGCTGGCCTTGGGGTTCGTCGTGTTCGCGGGAACCGTCGTGATTCAGACCGTGTTTCCTGGCCTCATCGGCAAACGAGAAGCGCCGTCGTTGTTTGTGCCGGTGGCGATCTGGGTCGTGGTCGTCCTGCTCAACGCTCAAGTGGCGGCCGTCAACATCCTCGCGCCTAGGACGGACACTTTGGGCAGAATCGGGTTCGACATGATCACCGTACCGTCTTCAGAGCCCGCGCCCCCCATCCAGACCTCGCGGCCCCGGCTTCGGGGAGCGGTCATCACGGCCATAGTCAGAGTCGAGCCGGCAAACCTGGATGCGGCGCTGGAATACATCCAGCAAAACAGGGGAGACAGCCGCTACGTGCTCGCGGCCGATTCGTACAACACGGCGGCCAGAGTCGCTCTGTTGACCGGCGAGCCTGTGTTGCCGCTCTACTCCGAGTACCAGGACACTCGCGTAACCGATATCGACACGCTTGACGAGCTGGTCCACGCGGGCGACGTGCGGTTCGTACTGACGTCGCCGCTGATGCAGTACATGGACCGGATACTCTACTCGTGGCTGTTGGGCCATGCGCTGGAAGATCTGACGAACCGATTCGGGTTGCCCAGAGACGAAATGCGGCTGCTACGAATCGCCAAGTGACCCTTTCGGGTCGTCCGGGCGCTGGCCCGAGAGCAAACGTGAGACCTCGATCACACGCAGGACGTCCCCTCTCGTGACGAGCCCAACCGCCCGATGACCCGCTACGACCACGAGTTGGTGAAAGCCACGCTGCACGATCAACTCGAGAGCATCCTCCAGTGGAGCGTCCGGCGGCAACGTCACGACATCTTCCGCCCTGATCATCACTTCCGAAACCCACCTTCGTTCACGCGCGTTGGGCGCAACATCCCGCACGTCCGTGGTCGTGATCAACCCTCGGAACGTGTCGCCCAGCACGACGACGTACGCCCGCTCGAAGTCTCGCACGATTCGCTCGTCCAGCAGCCTCTGGATCGTGGCCCCGGGATCGACGGTCGGAAAATCCGTCCGCATGGCCTCGCGAACGAGCCGGCCGGACAGGAGCTGTTCGGCGACCTGTTGCTCGCGGATGGATGTCGCGGCGGACTGGATGAACCAGCCGATCAGCGCCAGCCACACGCCGGCGATGTTGCGCGTGACGAAGACCAGCGTGATCCCGAGCGCGACGAGCCCGAATCCCAGCCCGGTTCCCGCGCGACTCGCGGTCGCTGTCGCCTTGGCCTGGTCTCCCGTGAGCTTCCACAGAATGGCTCTTAGGACCCGCCCGCCATCCAGGGGAAGGGCGGGCATCAGGTTAAAGAGTCCGATGGCCAAGTTCACATAGGCCAGATACCAGACCAGCGCCGTTGCTTGAGAAGGTCCGCCCCTGATAATCAGGTAGACAAGCCAGAACGCGACGGCCAGTCCCAGGCTGGTGAGCGGTCCGACCACCGACACCCAGAACTCGTCTCCGGCGGTCTCCGCCTCCTCCTGCATCTGCGAAACGCCGCCGAGAAAGAACAGGGTGATGCTCTCGGCTTGGCGACCTCGCCGGATCGCTTCCAGCGAATGACTGAGCTCGTGCACGAAGACGCATGCGAAAAGAAGGAGGCTGCCGATGATGCCGATGGCCCAATACTGTTTTTCTGACCATCCGGGGTAGCCGTCCGGCAGGTACGATGTCGCGAGCGTCCACGAGACGAGGACGAAGATGAAGACCCAGGAGAAATGAACCTTCAGATCGATGCCGAACACTCGTCCGACACGCACGGCTCCGGACATTCCCAGGCTCCAGTAAAGTATTGCCGCCCAACGATTCGACCACGGTACACCGCATCATACGTGCGGACCACCGACCGGTCAAACCGCTCGAGGGACGCGGCAGGGACCGAAGGGACACAAGGGTGAGGCAGACTTTGCGCAAGCCCAGTTGACGCCGAAACGTCTAAGCGCGGCAGATCTGTCCGCTAGCCCCCGAGCCATTTCGCGGCGTCACGCCGCAGCTCCCGGCGGAAATCCGGGTGCGCGATCGCGATCAGAGCCTCGGCCCGCTCGGCGTGGTTCTTGCCGACGAGCTTCGCGACCCCGTATTCGGTCACGATGGTGTCCGCCCAGAACCTCGGTATCGTCACGATCTCCCCTTCGGCCAGTCTCGGCACGATCCTGGACACGCTGCCGTTCACCGCCGTCGAGTACAGCAGCGTGATCGCCCGTCCACCCTGCGAGTACAGGGCGCCCATGTGAGCGTCGGGCTGGCCGCCTATGCCGTTCACCATCTGCCCGCCGAATATGCTCTCGGAATTGATCTGGCCCAGCAGATCGACGCTCAGAGCGTTGTTCATCCCGATCTGGCGGCTGTTTCGCGCCATCACCATGGGGTTCAGCACATAACTCGGCTCGTACAGTTCGAACGCCGGATTGCCGTCGATGACCTTGTAGTCCGCGTCGTCGGACCCGGACCAGGCGACCGCAACTGCCTTGCCCTTGTGCAGCGTCTTCCTGCTGCCGTTTATGACTCCTGCCTCGACAAGTTTCGCCACCCCGGGAACCACGAGCTCCGTGTGCAGCCCCAAGTCCAACTTGTTGTCGAGCACGCCCAGCCGCGCCAGGTAAAAAGACGGCTTGCCCACCCCTATCTGGATCGAGGCGCCATCCGGTATCAGCTTCTCGACGTGTTCGGCGATTGCCCTGGTCTCCGGGGTCGGGTCGTCGATGCCCCATCCCGTCTTCAGACGCTTGAGGTCCAGCGATTCCAGCCGTGACATCAGAGGCGCGAACCGGTCAGGATCGACCGCGTCGATCATCTCTTCGAGTTCGCTCCGGTAGCCATCCTCGAATCCGGAGATCGCATTCCTGAGCCCTTCTCGCGTCACGGTGGACGGATCGATCTCCACCAGCCTGTCGAAGGCCGACACAGGCAGGAAGCAGTCGCCGAAAGTGCGCGCGAGTTTTGGGTTGACCTCGGCGATCACCTTGCGGGCGCGCCGGGCGTATGCCCGTTTGAACCACGGCTGCGGTCCGAAGGAGACCATCCCGTCCTCGTTGGGCGGCGTGACGGTCACCATCGCGACGTCGATGGGCTTGGCCTCCGATGGCCGCTCGTCGACCGCCTTGAAGCTGAGCGAGAATGCGAGCGGCAGGTACGGCGCCCGGCCATCGTGTTCGTAGGGCCGCGCGAAAGGACCGATGAAGTTCTCGAACTCGACCGCGTGGCCGGCGTCCAACAGGCCGCCCGGGTCGAATCCAGCCGTCGATATCGTCACCATGACGCCGTCCAGGTCGGACCGGGCCGCCAACGAGTTGACCAGGCCCATGGGCTGCTCGGTCAACGGAACGATGACTCGGTCGCCGTTTTCGATGATGTCCACCGCTTCAGCCGACGACGTCAGTTTCCCCCTGTACTCATCTCGCCATGTCATCAGATCCCTCCGCGATGCCCGAACGCAACCCCGATCACGCGGCCAATCATACCCCATGCGACACATGAGGTCGTTGGGATCGGGTGAAGCCGCAAGGCTCGGCCTAAAACCGAGGCCACCGATTCTCTGGGCGTTTACGCCCAGGCCTGCCGCGCCGAAGCACACCGACGCGATGGCAGCCAACGAGGAAAAACTTGTCGAATGAGACGCGGAGGCCTATCCTACGCGCCACTATGACAAGCATAACGAACACTCCATACGACCCTTGGGCGGAGATCTACGACGCGGTCTACGCATACGTCCGCGACGACATCCCCTTCTACGTCGAAGAGGCCGTCGCCACTGGAAGCCCGGTCCTCGAGCTCGGCTGCGGAACCGGTCGCGTGTCGATGCCCATGGCGCAGGCCGGAGTTCAGGTCGTGGGACTCGACTACTCCGAAGCGATGCTTGCCGTCGCCCGTCGCAAATGCCAGCAACTCGGATTCGACTCCACGTCAGTCGAACTGGTGCACGCCGACATGCGGGACTTCGCGTTGGACCAGCAATTTGACCTCGTGACCATACCGTTTCGCGGTTTCCTGGCGCTTTTGTCCGTCGAGGACCAGATCCGCGCGCTGGCCCGAATCCGCGAACACCTGACTCCGGACGGCAGGCTGGTGTTCAACGTCTTCGTTCCCGACATAGACATGCTGCTCCAGGACGGCGACAGATCATACCACTTGCGAGACGTGACCGACCCTGAAACGGGGAAGAGCTTCGTGCTATGGCAGCAAACCGGTTACGACAACCACAACCAGGTCTTAGCGACGCGCCTGACCATCGAGGAGCTCGGCGACGACATGGCCGTGGTCCGCAAGATGTATCGCGACTTCCAACTCCGCTACGCACACCGCTGGGAGCTCCACCATCTTTTGACTTCATGCGGATTCGAGATAGTCGACCTCTACGGCGACTTCGACCGACTGCCGTTCGACGAGTTCAGCAACGAGATGGTGTGGGTGGCGCGCAAGGCGCAATCGGCGTAATGGCCCTATGGTGCTCTGGCCGTTCACGGCCAAGCCTATTGTCACCAACTCACCCCAAACTCCGTCGCCACGCCGTCCGCCTGCCGTTGTACAATGGATGGTGGAGAGGTGAGCATTGCCCGACTTTGAAGTAATCTCCGATTTTGGGGCCACAGGCGACCAGCCCCGTGCGGTCGACAAGCTGGTCAAAGGCGTCGAGCGCGGCGAGACGCACCAGAGCCTGATGGGGGTCACCGGCAGCGGTAAGACCTTCACGATGGCCTGCGTCATCGAGAAAGTTCAGCGGCCGACGCTCGTCATCGCCCACAACAAGACCCTGGCGGCC
>CAZPQQ010000005.1:46212-92375 GCA_964588665.1 uncultured Dehalococcoidia bacterium
GCCCAGTTGGCCACCGAGTTCAAGGAGTTCTTCCCCAAGAACGCCATCGAGTACTTCGTCAGCTACTACGATTACTACCAGCCCGAGGCGTACGTCCCGCGCTCCGACCTCTACATCGAAAAAGACGCCGACATCAACGAGCAACTGGACAAGCTCCGACATGCGGCCACACGCGCGATCCTCACACGCCGCGACACTCTGATCGTGGCGTCGGTGTCCTGCATCTTCGGCCTGGGCTCTCCGGAGGAGTACCAGGGCTTCGTCGCCCACGTCCGACGAGGTGAGATTCGCAGCCCGTCCAGGCTCGCCCACCAGCTCATCGACATGCAGTATGAGCGCAACGACTTCGACCTCTCCCGAGGCCGGTTCAGGATCCGGGGCGACACGATGGAGATCTTGCCCGCATACGAGGACGTCGGCGTGCGGATCGAGTTCTGGGGCGACGAAGTCGAACGCATCATCCAACTCGACCCGCTGACCGGCGAGGTGCTTACCGAATGCGAGGACATCGAAATCTACCCGGCGAAACACTTCGTAACTTCTGAAGAGAAGCTGCAGATCGCCCTAGAACGCATCGAGAATGAGAAGGTCGAGCAGGTTGCCATCCTAAACAACGGGGGCAAGCTGCTAGAGGCGCAACGCCTGGAGTCCCGCACCAATTACGACATGGAGATGATGCGTGAAACTGGATATTGCTCGGGCGTGGAGAACTACTCCCGACACCTGTCAGAGCGAGCAGAGGGCAGCGCCCCGTACACGCTGCTCGACTACTTCCCTGAAGACTTCCTGCTGTTCATCGACGAGTCGCACATGACGCTGCCCCAGATCCGAGGCATGTACTTTGGCGACCGCTCTCGCAAAGAGGTGCTGGTGGAATACGGCTTCAGACTTCCGTCGGCGCTCGACAACCGGCCGCTGAACTTCGGTGAGTTCGAGGAACGCGTCAACCAAGCCGTCTACGTCTCGGCCACCCCTGGGCCGTACGAGTACGAGCACTCCCAGCAGATGGTCGAGCAGGTCATCAGGCCCACCGGACTCATCGACCCCATCATCGAGGTCAAGCCCACAACGGGTCAGATCGACGACCTGCTGCATCAGGTTCGCGCCCGAGTCGATCGGGGCGAGCGATGCCTGGTGACGACGCTGACGAAGCGCATGGCCGAGGAGTTGGCCGACTACCTGCGCGAAACCGGCACCCGAACCCACTACCTACACTCCGAGATCGGCACACTTGAAAGAAGCGAAATACTGCGGGACCTGCGCCTCGGGGTGTACGACGTGATCGTCGGCATCAACCTGCTGCGGGAAGGCTTGGACCTGCCCGAGGTCAGTCTTGTCGCCATTTTGGACGCCGACAAAGAGGGCTATCTGCGCTCGACGACCGCCCTCATCCAGACGATCGGGCGGGCTTCCAGGCACGTTTCGGGCTCCGTGATCATGTACGCCGACAGGGTCACCGACTCGATGAAGCGGGCCATAGACGAGACCGAGCGGCGCCGGGACATCCAGGTGGCGTACAACCGGGAACACGGCATCACTCCTCAGAGCATCCAGAAAACCATCCACGACATCAACGAGCGCGTCAAAGCGATAGCCGAGACCCGCGCCAGCTACGCGGTCGACCAGAGAGACATGCCCAAGGACGACGTCCTCCGACTGGTGAAAGACCTCGAGTCACAGATGAAGTCTGCCTCCCGAAACCTCGAGTTCGAAAGAGCCGCTCTCCTTCGCGACCAGATATCAGACCTGAGGAAAGTGATCGTCGAGTAGACGGAACCGTCTACTCGTTCGAGCAGCCTTTCGGGAGTCCGCAGTGCGCAAACGGTCTGCAATCGTCACCCTATTCGTCTTCTTGGCCCTCGCGACAGTGGCTTGCGCCAGCGAGGTCGAAGAAGGGACCGCGACCCTGCCCGAAGGAATAGAGTCCGCCCTTTTGCCGAACGCAGAATTAGGCGGGTACATGTACTTCAACACCAACCGGACCGTCGAAGTCGCCACCGAGCGTTTCCTCACGTCCGACTTGGCTGATGTTCTGCGTGCCGGCGTGCCCGCGACGCTCAGACTTAAGCGTGCCACAATTGCGGTTTCGTCGTCGCCCGAGGAGTTCGGCGGTACGCTCGAGTTCACGAGTGAAGCCGACACCGAGGTGGCGTGGGAGCTCTATCAGTCCGCTGGCGCGCGCGACGAGTTCTGGGGGCTTCAGGATCAGTCTAAGGTCCATGTGGTTCGAGGCGACACGCCGTGGGGAGCGGCCGTCAGGAGCCAGCTTGAATCCGGACAACTTGTCCCGTTCAAAGACCACGATCCGATCGCCTGGAACCTGATCACCAACCTGCCGAAATCGGATTCCAGGCCACTAGCCGTCGGAGTCATGACGCTGGAAGACGAACTCATCCAAGCACTGGCCAGCCAGGGAGGCATCCGGCTGTTCGGTCTCAACACCGTGTTCAGCCTCATCAAAGTCGACAACGTCGCCTTCGGAGCATACGCCGACTCAGATCTGACGGTTCCGGCGTCCATCAGCGACGAGTTCTTTCAGGAGGCGGGAGTCGGAGTCGTATTCGTCAGCAAGTCGGGCTACCCGGGATTCCTCGTATCCTACCTATTGCGGTCGGTGGCCAACCGGATCGGCCTTGAGACCATCGAGATCGGCGACACGAACGCCCGCTATCGTCAACGCGACAACCTACACGTGGTGCTCAAAAACAGAGGCGCCCTTTTGTACGTGGCGGTCGCCGCCGGCCGGCCTTATGCCGAACGGCTGATTCTCGGCGTTCTGTCGGATTAACCTTTTAATGCATATTTTGCTACGAAACTGTTTTTGACACCTGGTCCTTGCGCGGGTACAATTAGTTTGCTTTAGCCATTACTATCTCCGATACGGGAGGAAGCTTCGATGACCACGGTTGCTGTGACGAAAGAGACAGTCTTTGACGCTCTGCAGGATGTTTACGATCCCGAGATTCCGGTCAACATCGTCGATCTCGGGTTGATCTACGGTGTGGAAGTAGACAACGGCAACGTGGACGTGAAGATGACCCTCACTTTTGCGGGCTGCGGCCTGGGCCCCTACATCGCCCAACAAGCCGAATGGCGCATCGCGGAGATCGAGGGCGTCGTGGACGTCAACGTGGAGTTAACCTTCGACCCGCCTTGGACGCCCGATCTGATAACCGAGGACGGCAAGAAGCTTCTCGGTCTGGACTGACCCGCCCACTCGACCTACATTCCGACTCTCGCCGGAAGGGCTCGGCGCCCCGCTCCCGAAGCTGCTAGCATGGACCCGTGCCGGCCATCCGCCGGTGTCGCGTCGACGACGGCTGAAGGAGTGCCCACAATGAACCCCCAGATGAACCCGCAACAACAGGCGCAGGCCCGCGCTCGCATCGAATCGATGAAGCAGCAGTTCGAGCAGAAGCGCGCCATTTCCGACGCCCTCTCGTCGATCAAGCACAAGATCGGCGTCTACTCGGGCAAAGGCGGGGTCGGCAAGACCACCATCGCCGTCAACCTGGCCGTCTCCCTGGCCCTGGAGGGTGCCCGCGTCGGCATCTTGGACGTGGACATCGACTGTCCCAACGTGGTCCGCGCCCTCAAGATCGCCGAACAGCCCGTGGTCGGGGAAGACCGGCAGATGATTCCACCGGAACGGTTTGGCGTCAAGGTCATGTCGATGGCCTTCTTCCAACAAGACGAAGAAGAGGCCATCATCTGGCGAGGACCGATGGTCCACAACGCCATCAACCAGTTCCTGCAGTCCACCGAATGGGGAGAACTCGACTACCTGGTCATCGACCTTCCGCCCGGCACGTCCGATGCCCCGCTGACGATCATGCAGGCTTTGGACCTAGACGGCTTCGTCGTCGTTGCGACGCCACAGGAGCTGGCGCAGATCGACGCCAAGCGCTCCATCAACATGATCCGCAAGCTGAACGTCAACGTCCTCGGCATCGTGGAGAACTTCTGCGGTGAGATCTTCGGCGAAGGCTCCGGTGAGGAGCTGGCGGAAAGCATGGGCCTCGAGTTCTTGGGCAGGCTCCGCATGAAGGCCGACTACCTCGACACCTCGAAGCCAACAGTCCTCAACAGCAACGCCGTGCTCGAAGAGTTCCGCCACATAGCAACCGGCGTCCGCTCGGGACTGGCCGAGGGGGTAGAGGCCGACTAGCCCGTACTGCCGACACTCGATAACGAACGAACAAAAGGGGCAGGTCATCACGACCTGCCCCTTTTGTTGTCTGCGAAGCATTTGCGATCTGCGCTCGACCACGGCGTCGTCGATGCTGACGCACAGATACCGAAGTCAAAGAATCACGCTCACGTAGGGGCGGGTTTCAAACCCGCCCGTGGATTTCGCCTACTGACAACGTTGATAGCAGGCTTCACTGCACGGCATTATGTTCGATAGGCGCCGGAGTCGTCACAAACGACTGGCGGGAGGGTTTGAAACCCTCCCCTACGACAAGTCGCACTGCGACGGAACCTTTCGAAATCGAACCGGAAAGAGCGCCGCCGCTCGACCGCGACCTGCCGATTAGCCCCGCTTGGGCAGAGACACCACCGCCGAGCCTGGCGTTGTGCGTGCGCCTTCGTGGTTCTCGAGCCAGATCTCGCACTCGACAAGGTTCTCGCCGTCTTCCTCGTATGTCTTCTTGACGACGCCCTTGACGAAGGCGGGGGTTCCGGGCACGTCCATGCCTCGATACTGGACGCTGAGCTTCTTGAGCGTTCCCTCTTCGCCGATCCAATTCGTCATGATTTGGCCCAGGAACGCGTTCTTCAGCGCGCCGTGCAGGATCACGTCGGGAAGGCCGTTGCTTTTGGCGAACTCGAGGTCGTAGTGGATCTGGTAGTAGTCGCCGGACGCACCGGCGTACATCACGAGTTGTTGGGTCGTCGGATCCTTGCGGACCTCGGGAAGCTCCAATCCCTCTTTGACATCATCGAAATATACCTGGTCTGCCATTGTCGGTTCCTCCAAAGTGGTTCCGGGGTGAGTGATGGGTGAGGTTGCCTCAGCGTCACTCGCCCTCGGGCGGCTGGTAGCTGATTCCGGTGCTCCGCTGCAACGCGACCACCGTGTCGAACTGGTTGACGTACTTGGTCTCTCGCACCATGAAGAGCATGTTCCCGAGCCGCCCCGCTCGTTCGAATGCGTTTGCGAGGTAGGTGGTTACGGTTATCCGGTCGCCGGGTCGAACGGGCTCGAAATACTCCCATTCGCTGCCGCCGTCCAAGTTCGCCGGATACGGACTCTGCACGTCCACCTTCGACGGTCCGGACCTCAACGACCGGAAGAACGTGGGCGGAGCGATTATGCCGCCGTATCGCGACTTCCGAGCGGCCGCCTCGTCGTTGAACAGCGGATTGGTGTCGCCGATCGCCCGGGCGAATTTCTCGATCGCGCCCTGCTCGACGGCATTAGTGTAAGGTTCCGACTCGACGTTGATTGCGGCCCGCATCTCATCCGATATCGCCGATTCTTGGGTCATGGTTACTCTCCTACTCGGGCATACGCAACGACGGTCGCCGCGGAGCCAATCTGAATCTGGGGCAAGTTTACGGCGGCACACAATCCGTGTCAAGAATCACTCCGAATGCAGCGCCGATCAGTCAGTGATAGCCTGAGTCTCAGCGTCGAGTACGGCTGAAGATGCGAGCAACGGTCGACGGCGACGGCGTCTGGCCATTGGTCGAGGGGTGGCTGCCAGATGACGCCGGACATCACATCGATAACCTTTATGCGACTCCGACCGTTGTAGCGATTGAAACCCTCTGGTCATGGGCCCGCCGTCGGAGACAATTTGCGGACACCTCACATGAATAGGCCTGGACTCAAGCTCAGACGTCTCGGATGGCTCGGCGCCGCGTTGGCGATGTCGGTCGCCGTCGCGACAACCTGTGGCGCCGGCGCAGACGTGGACGCTCCGACGGCGGTTGTCGATGCAGCGCCACAGCCGCCTCCCGCATCTGAGTCCGCTGTGATTCCCGCCGTCCGACCCACGACCTCCGAACCCGCTCCGGCGCAGCGACCAGCGACGCCGACGCTCTCCGGTCAGGGACGCAGATCTCCGTTCGTTCCCCTGGACAACCCTGAGTTTCTGGCTGTCGAGCAGGCGACCTACCTGGGCGACGAGAACCTGGTGTTGGGGTTGGACGTGGACGGAGAGGCGCGGGCATACCCCGTCGGCATGGTTTACTATCACCACGTGGTCAATGACACGGTTGCAGGCCATCCTGTCCTTGTCACGTATTGAATCAAGTGCAGTTCGGGGGTCGGGTTCGACCCCGTGGTCCGAGGCAGCGCCCTCACCTTCGAGACGTTCGGCTTGAGCCAGGCTGTCATGTCCATGCGTGACCGCGAGACGGGCTCGATATGGACTCAACTCGACGGCAAATCGACCGACGGGGCTTTGCAGGGTGAGAGACTCAAGATGATGCCGATGCCTCAGATGACATGGGGCGACTGGAAGAGCTCTCACCCCGACACGCTTGTGCTCTCGCCCAACACACCTTTCAGCGACCGCTATCGCGCCGTTAACATCGGTACATTCAATCCCGGCGAAGCGATATACGGCGATAACAGGCTCGACGCGAACGCGCTGGTGGTCGGCGTCGAGGTGGGCGGTGAATTCAAAGGCTATCCGACAGCGGAATTGGCTTGGACCGGAGGCTTGGTCAACGACATCCTCGCGGGCCAGCCGATTCTCGTCGTCTACGATGATGCGTCACAGACGGGGCTGGCCTACTCCACCCTGGTCGAAGGCTCTCCCTTGGAATTCGACATCGCCGAGAACGGCAGTTTCTCCGTAACCGACCGCCAAACCGGCTCCACATGGGACGCTCAAGGACGAGCCACCGCCGGCGAACTCAGCGGACATGCGCTGGAGTTCGTCCCGTCCTTCATCTCCGAGTGGTACGGCTGGTCCGCGTACCATCCTGACACCGATCTGTACGCCGCGGAACGCGGACCAACACTCTGGCTCGATTCACAAAGGCTGGTCCGGCGAAGTAGAATGCTCGGTACACTGCACGGCAGGAGGCCACTGAACCGGGCATGTCAGCATTCACGGTCAAGCACTCAGACGACGCCGCTCGCGTGGGCGTGTTGAGCACGGCTCACGGAGATGTGGCCACGCCCGCGTTCATGCCCGTCGCGACTCAGGGATCGGTCAAGTCGCTCGACCCGGCCGATCTTCGGGCCATCGGCGCGCGCATCGTCCTCGGCAACACGTACCACCTGTATCTGCGTCCCGGAGTCGATATCATCGAGCTGCACGGCGGGCTGCACCGCTTCATGGCGTGGGACGGACCGATCCTCACCGACAGCGGCGGCTTTCAGGGGTTCAGCCTGGAACACCTGAGGAAGATCGACGAGGACGGCATCCTGTTCAAATCCCACGTCGACGGAAGCCTGCACAAGCTGACGCCCGAGAGCGCCATCGAGCACCAGGAGAGGTTGGGCGCGGACGTCATCATGCCTCTCGACGTGTGCGTCGCGGCGGATTCGGACAAAGACGGGGTTGCGGCCGCCGTAGAGCAGACCAACCGGTGGGCGGAGCGCTGCAAAGAAGCCCACACTCGGAAAGACCAGCTCCTGTTCGGCATCGTCCAGGGCGGACTGTTCCCGGAGCTCAGACAGCGTTCAGCCGAATTCCTGACATCGTTGGGCTTCCCAGGTTACTCTATCGGCGGGCTCAGCGTCGGTGAATCGAAAAAGGACATGTACGAGGGCGTCGCCGCCGCCGTCGAGCTGCTGCCTTCCGAAACGCCCCGATACCTGATGGGAGTGGGCTCGCCGGAAGACCTGGTCGAGTGCGTTGCCAGAGGCATCGACATGTTCGACTGCGTCCTGCCGACCCGCATCGCCCGCAATGGGGCGCTGTTCTCTCGCGACGGCCGAATCAACGTCGTCAGCGCTCCCCACAGGAGGCGGGACGAGCCGCTGGAAGAGGGGTGCGACTGCTATACGTGCCAAACCTTCTCGGCGGCTTACGTGCACCACATGTTCAAGTCGGGGGAGTTGCTGGCCTTCAGACTGGCGACGATACACAACCTGAGGTTCGTGCTCAGGTTGATGGAGGAGATGCGCGAGGCTATCGCGAACGGCGTATTCGATGAGTATCGGACGGCTTTCCACGCGCGGTTCGTCCCGCCCGATCAGACGGCGAGGCACGAACAGAAAACGAAGTGGCTGCGGTCCCAAGGAAGACCGGGCGCCTAGCCTCCGGCGACGGCGGGGACGATGCTGATCTCGTCGCCTTCTTTGACCGCGGAGTCGATTCCGTCCAAGAACCGCAGATCTTCGCCGTTGACGTAGATGTTCACAAAGTTTCGAAGCTGCCCCTGCTCGTCGCAGAGCCGCTCTTTGATCGCCGGGAACTGGCCGTCGAGCGAGTCGATGATCTCTTTGATCGTGGACCCTTCGACGTCGACTTTGTCCTGACCGTCCGTCACGCGGCGGAGAGGCGTGGGAATCCTCACCGTAATGCTCATATCCGAATCCTCCGCAGCATATGATTTCAAGCAGGAGTTGACCCTGCCGCCTATTTGATGTCCCGATCCGTCGCCGGATTCAGCCCTCGATCACGTCGCCGCTCACGGGGTCGATCCTGACGCCGGTCTCGGCGACCCAAGCGAGTCCGTTGGCGATCTCGTCTTCGGACCCTTCCAGTTCCAACACCACCCAGCCCATGTCTTCCCGCACGTCCGCCCTGCGAATGTTGGTCACGAGCTTGAACCGATGGCCGAGCTCGTAGATCACCGGGTCGGTGATGTGGTCGGTCGGGAATGTGAATTTGACTCGTCTTTTGACCATGTCAAGCCGTCCTTTGCCGAGATGACGCGGGGCTACCGCCCCGCCATAGCCTCTTCGAAGGCGTCGTAGCTTGAGGAGATGTGGATGGGGTTGATGGCGCTTTCCACAACCTCTTGGGTCTTCAGGCCGTTTCCGGTGATGTACGCCACGGTCAGCTCGTCGGGCTTGATGAGGCCGTTCTTGACCAGCCGCCGCAAACCGGAAATCACCACGCCGCCGGCCGTCTCCGTGAATATCCCCTCGGTCTCAGCCAGCAACTGGATGCCTTCGACGATCTCGTCCTCCATGGCCATCACCGCGGATCCCTTTGAGGCGGCGATCGTTCGCAGCGCGTAAGGACCGTCCGCGGGGTTGCCTATCGCCAGCGACTTGGCCAGAGTGTTTGGCCGGACGGGCCGGACCTCGGTCTCGCCCAGGTTGTATGCTTCCACTATCGGGGAGCAGCCCTCGGCTTGCGCGATGTGCATCTCTGTCGAAATCGGGTCGATCAATCCTGCGCCGACCATCTCGTTCAAGCCTTTGTAGATCTTGCAAAACAGAGCTCCGGACGCGCCGGGCACGACGCAGTGTTGGGGAGCGGTCCAGCCCAGTTGCTCGGCCACCTCGTACCCGAGGGTCTTGCTGCCCTCGGCGTAGAACGGCCGCATGTTCACGTTCACGAACGCCCAGCGGTGATTGTCCGCCAATTCGCTGCACAGCCTGTTTACCTGGTCGTACGTCCCGTCGACCGCGATGAGGGTGGCGCCGTAGATGCCAGCCCCCACGATCTTGCCCTTCTCCACGTCGGCCGGGAAGAAAACCATCGTGTCCATGCCGGCCTTGGCGCCGTGGGCCGCGACCGCGCCCATCAGGTTGCCCGTCGAAGCGCACGCCAGCGTCTCGAATTCGAACTCCAACGCCTTTGCCGAAGCGACGGACACGACCCTGTCCTTGAACGAAAACGTCGGGTTGACGCTGTCGTTCTTGACGTAGAGGTTCTCGAGACCCAGCTTTCGGCCTAGGTTTTCGGCCTTGATGAGCGGGGTGAACCCGGTGCCCATGTCGAGAGCGAGTTCAGCGTCCACCGGAAGGAAGTCGTGGTACCGCCACATGGTGTTCGGGCCCTGGGAGATGCTCTCGCGGCTGACAGCTTCGGCGATGGCCTCGTAGTCGTACTCGACTTCGAGCGGCCCGAAGCAGAAGTCGCAAGCATTCAGGGGCTCGACGGGGTACTCTCGTTCGCACCCTCGGCAGCGCAGACACTTGACGTGGGACAACTCTTGAGCCTCCATGGCCAACGTGTTCCCGTGCCCAATAGCAAAACCCTCAGCTATCGCGCGGAGGAATGCCGGGGGTGCACAGCGACGGACCCTGTGCAGGCAGGGGTTTTTGGCAGAAGCATCGTAGCAACGCCCAAGCTCCGTTGTCAAGATTCCAGGCAGGCCGCAAGACCTCGTGCGAGCCGTCGCGCTGGGCACCGATTGGCCGTGCAACACGTCGGCGGCCTCGTTCGCTGCATTGTTGGCAATCCACGTTGTTGAAGCGTAGCATGTTGCCAGTGGACGGCAATGCCACCGACGTTCGATGGCGCCGGTTGAACAACGGATTTGCGGATGATTTGGGGAGACAGAACATGCCAATGTACATGGACTCGCACAAAAACGTTGAAGGGCTCACCGCCGAGGCTGTGGCGGGAGCTCACGCGCGCGACCTCGAGGTCCAGGGCGGCCACGGCGTCAACTACTTGCAGTACTGGTTCAATCAGGAAGAAGGAACCGTTTTCTGCCTGGTCGATGCGCCAAGCAAGGAAGCCGCCGAAGCAGTGCACCGTGAAGCCCATGGCCTCGTCGCCGACGAGATCACCGAGGTTTCCGAGGGACACTGATTGCTTGATTGCGATAATCGGCGTTAATTATGCCGTTCGTGGTGAGCTTGTCGAACCACCGCCCGCGGGCCCTTCGACAGGCTCAGGGCGAACGGATTATCCTAACGGCAATTTCCGACACTAGTTGCTAGCTGCCCGGTGCTCGGCACCGAGGGTGCTGACGTCTAGCCCAACCCCACCCGCGACAGGAACTCGGGCTTGCCGCGGATGCCCAGATTCAGGCGATACAGGCCGCCCGCGCCGGGACCCTCCTCCTCGCGATTGTCGCCTCCCGCGGTCGTGACGTACATGTCCGTCAGGTCCGGGCCTCCGAACGCGACGGCGGACACCTTCTTGGCCGGAATCGGCACACGAGCGATCTCCTCGCCGCTCGTCGAGTATCGATAGAGCGCCGAGCCGTCCCACCGCGCCGACCAGACGCAGCCCTCGGCGTCGACGGTCATGCCGTCGGGCCCGCCCTCGCCCTCTCGCGTCTCGACGAACACCCGCTGGTTCGTGACCTCCCCGGTCTCGATCGCGTAGTCGAATATGTAGATCTTCCTTTCGACGGTGTCGGTGAAGTACATCTGCCTCAGGTCCGGCGTGAAACCCAGACCGTTGCACAGTCCAACGCCCTCCAGGAGGGTCGTCAACGATCCATCCGTGTCCATCCGATAGAGCGTGGCCTTTCGCGTCGCGGTGGGCATCGTCCCGCAGAAGACTCGACCCGCCGGGTCGGCGATCACGTCGTTGAATCGGTTGTTGAGCTGGTCCGGCAACTCGTCCACCAGGAACTCGACTGCTCCGTCGCGCAAGATCGCGACCGAGCAGCGGTCCATGAACAGCAGCAGAGAACCGTCACTCTGAATCGTGAAGCCTCCGACCTGCCGGCCATCGTAGAACTGCTCGTGGGCGCGCGTCTGGGGATTGAGGCGGAACAGACGTCCCTGGGGAATGTCGCCCCAGTAGAGCCTGCCTTCCATCGGATTCCAGAGCGGACCTTCTCCCGTGTGACATCGATAATCGGCCATCAACTCGGCTGCCATGTCGCCCCCTTTGAACTCGTTGTCCAAGAATGTGTCCGGAGACGAGATCGGTCTCCTCCCCACGGCTGGATTATATGAATGACGGCGCCGTTTGAAAACCCCTGTCATGTCTGTCCTCGCGTCCGCCGTTTGAGATCTCACTGGAACGGCGTCTTTTGGGGGCGCCTCAGGATACGCTGCCTGGTCAGCGCTCGGGACCACGCGGTGCTTGACGATGTAGCGCCCCGAGGCTGACAATGGGAACGTTCGATATCGCCGGAGGCGCCGCACCGTCAATGCCATCGTTGAGCAACATCAGGCAACAGGAGGCTGTACGTGCATTCGTGCGGCTAGGCGGGGCGCCTCGGCAAGGAAAAGGCAGCCATCTGTTGGTCAAGTTCGGGCCCCACATTCTTTCGTTTCCGGCGGGGATATTGAAAAGAAACTTGCTCAGAAGCCAGCTCAAGCTTGCTGGAATCACCGAAGAAGAGTTCCTGAAGAATCTTTGAGGAGGCTTTCATGGCCGCAGCGAGGTCAGTCTACAACGTAATCGTCCGGCCAGCGGAGGAAGGCGGTTATTGGGCGGAAGTAGTTGAGCTCCCCGGTTGCGTCAGCCAGGGCGAAACCAGAGAAGTGCTCATGCACAACATCACAGAGGCGATACAGGCATGCCTGGAGGCCTATGAGGAAGATGAACTCGACACCCCGCAGGCTGAACTGTGGGGGATCCCTGTATTCAACTTCGGTCCCGGACACGAACCTGTTACGGCTTAACCACGATTGGCGCTTCGAACTGCGATCCGAACAACGGAGGCATGTGGATTCCGAAGTTCGCATTTGTAGCGTTTCTCAATCGAATTACAGTGCCTGGCCGCACGTCAACCCGCTTCGATTGACATCTCAAGAGGCCACGCCTAGAATGCAGTCACTCAACCACGCCTCTCACACCCTTATTTAGCTGGCTTCCAGAGCCGTCTTGCCGGAGGTTGCCAATGACCACAAAGGCTTACGTTCTGATTGAAACGGCGGTCGGCAAATCCGCGGAGGTGACCCAGGCCCTCAAAGATTTGTCCAGCACCGAGATCGTTGACGCGGTCACCGGGCCGTACGACATAATCGCGATTGTCGCTGCCGACGACCTTATCTCCGTGGGCGAGACCGTCACCAAAGAGATTCACATGATCCCCGGCATCGCCCGCACCATCACGTGTCTTTCGGTGGGGAGCCAGTAGGCGACCGCACAAGCTGCATCGGCCTACGTCAGGAACCCTGACAGCCGGCGAGCGGAAAATCCGCAGCGCACGCTGTGAGCGAGACGGAGCGTCTGCGCCGGAGCGATCCGCCTACGTCCCCCGGTAAGCCGACAGCCCAAGCTCCTCGACCTGACTGGCAAGTTCGCGATAGGTAAGCTCGTCCGGCTTAACCCCCGGATGCCGAACGTTGGCAGCTTTGAACACGCCTCGCAATCGCAACACCTCTTTCGTCAGGTAGTTGGCGATGCCCTGCCCTTGCCCCAGTGTCTGCAGCAGCGGACTGTACCGCTGGAACTTGCGCGTCGCTTCTTCGTCTCGGCCGTCCTGGTAAAGGTCCCAGACGTCGCGAAACACCTCGGGTATGGCGGCGGCGGGCATTGTTCCCACCGACCCTCGGCGCAGCTCCTCGACGAAGAAATTACCGCCGGCGCCGCCAAAGATGACGAGATTGTCACCCCCCCAACTCTTTGGCCTGGGTCACTCGGGGCGCTGTTGGCGAGACCTCGACCTTCGCGTAACACGCATTCTCCGACTCACGCGCGATCTGCACCGCCAACGCGGGCGGCACGGGACCGGAGGCGATGTCCTGGATGAAGATCGGCACGTTGATCGCGTCGGATATGCGCTTGAAGTACTCTCTGACCGCGACAGACGCTGCGCCTACCGGTGGGATCGCCATCACCGCATCGGCCCCGAGCTCCTGCGCGCTCTTGCTGTACTGGATGGCGAGGTCCGTGCCCGGTCCGCCGGTGTTGATGACCACCTTCGCGCGTCCTCTGGCTTGCTCGACCACCGTGGTCGTGGCGAGATCGCGCTCGGACTCCGAGAGCTTGGTCACCTCGCTTGCCATGGCCACGCCGACGCCGTGAACACCGGCATCGATAAGGTACTCGACCTCTCGCTGGAGGTCCTCGACATCGATGCGCGAATCGTCATCGAACGGCATGGCTAGGATCGGAAAGACGCCTCGCATCGTGCGGTCGACCATAGGGGTTCCTCCCTGGCATTGAACGTTCATCTTGGGAATTGTCGGCGACGCCCGTAGTCTAGAATCGACCGGATACCGTGTCAAGAACAGGGGTCGGCGGGGTCGGCGCAGGCGGCTTTCGGGAACAAAAATGCCGGAACGGTCACCTCCCCCGACCGTTCCGGCGGACGTGACTTCGAACGTTTCTACTGTGCGATGAAGGTCTCAGACAGCTCGTCGTTAACGTTGACGGTGTACGTCTCTCCCGACGCGAAGTCCGTGCCCAGCGGGATCTCTGTCTCCACAACCGGCAGATCGGTGGTGCACGGCATCATCCCCGTCACTTCAAAGTGCGTGACCGTTATTTCGATTACGCCCGCGAATCGGCGGGAGATGTTGTAGCCGTTGAACCAGGAGCAGCTACTCCCTTTCGGCAACCGGGAGACCACCTTCAGCGTGTAATCGGCAGGCTTGGAGTCGGATGCGATCACCGCGATGTGCTCCATCGGCGAGGTCGCGATTACCGCTTGCGGGCCTTCGGGGTCGCCGACGGTGAAAGAACTGGTCGCGATTCCGTTGACAGTAACTTGGACCGCCTCACCTGGTGTGAAATCCATGCCCAAGGGAGTGTCGGTCAGCACAACGGGCAGGTCGGCGGTGCAGGGCATCATCTCTGTCACTTCGAAGTGGGTGACCGTCACGACGATGACCCCGGCGTACGGGCGAGTGATGTCGTAGCCGTTGAACCACGAGCAGCTACTGCCCATCGGCAGCCGTGAGACGACCTGCAACGTGTACTCAGCTGGGTTCGTCTGCGAGACTGCCACGTCTACTCGCTCGATGGGCGAATCAGCGATGGTCGCTTTCGGACTCGCGGAGTCCACGGCTGTAAAGGCGTTCGTCAGCGTACCGTTTACCGCGACCGTGTAGGTCTCGCCGGGCGTGAAGTCGCTGCCAAGCGCGACCTCGCCCTCGTGCCGCCCATAGATCATCGTGCAAGGCACGGGCGCCGTAGGAGCTAGATTCGTGACCGTGACATTGAGCGCTGCGCCTTCACGGGTCACGGCGTAGCCGTCAAATTCGACGCATCCGCCTGGCAGACCCGAGACGATGTGCAGCGTGTACTCACGGGGGGTCGAGTCTGAGTGCGTCAGCTTCACGCTCTCGATCGGGGCGGGCGTTTCAGTCATGGCGGGTGCGTTTGGCGTTGGAGTCTCGGTTGGCGCTGCCGTCACCATGGTCAGCACCAGATCGACGTTTGTCGGGCTGCCGCGCGTGATGACACTGTACCTCGTATCGTTGATGAACGTCAGTTTGCCGCCCTGGGTGATCCTCGCCTGGATCGCGTAACTGAACCTGTCGTCGATTTCCGTGGGGTCGTATTTGATCTCGAAGGCGACCAGAACTTGGCCGGGGTTGTCGATGACGTGCTCTCCGAGGGTGATCGAAGGCGCATCCGCCCGTGAGACGTCAACCAGCTTCACTTCTACGATTGCGTCCGGCGTCAGGGCGATGCGCTCCCTGTAGGCAACCGTGCCGGTGACCGTGGCGGTCAATGAGGCCGCGGGGTCGGTCGGTGATGTTGCGATCTTGATCAGTGCCATATCGACGTTGGCCGGGCTGCCGCGCGTGATGACGCTGTACGTTGTGTCATTAATGAACGCGAGCTTGCCACTTTCGGTGATCCTCGCCTGTACCGCGTAGCTGAACCGCTCGTCTATCGTCGCGGGATCGTACTCGATCATGAACGCGATCGGCACTTGACCGGGGTTGTCGATGATGTGTTCTCCGATGGTCACTGCTGGCGCGTCCATCCGGGAGATGTCGAGCAGCTTGACCTCGACGACCGCATCCGGCGTCAGGGCGATGCGCTCTCTGTAGGCGACCGTACCGGTGACTGTGGCGGTCAATGGAGCATCCGGCTCGACGGGGTCTGTTGGCTTGGCTGGCGTGGTGGGCTCGACCGGGGCCGCGGGCTCACTCGGCGCTGCGGGGTTGACCGGCGCCGTGGGCGTCACTGGCGCGACTGAGGTCGTGGGTTCGGCGATCGGTGTCGGGTTTGAAGGCGCTGGACTTGCGGGAGCGCCTGAGCATGCGATCAACGCCCCGACTATCAAGCTCAAGATTATTGCCGTTACGATCCTGGGTGTCATTTCGAATTCTCCTCTGCTGCCTTAATTTGTGATTTCTATAACTTATGACGTGCACAGTTACAGATTTGTTCCACAAGTTGAGACGAGAAAGAATTTCGGAGATGGCGGGTTAGGTCAAATACGGCAGAGTGGTTTAGGGATGTCGAGATCAAACGCGATTGGAAGTTTAGTTTACCAAGACATTCATGATTTCTACTTCGGCATCGGTTGATGTCAAAGTCACGTATTCCCTGATCTGATCGAGGTGGCCGGAGATCTGGTCTGCTGTGATTCCGTTCGGCCCGTAGATCGTGAACAGCACGTCGCGGGTGTCGCGAGAGATCGGAGTCCGGTCATCCGGTCCGTAGATGATGCTGGACATGACCCCTTCCGCGTCGGCAATGAACATGTCGCCCGCGGTCAACGTCTGCGCCTTGCCGTTCAGCATGGTGTATGTCTCTTCGCCCGTGGCCACGTCGACGACGACGGGGTCGTGCACCGACGCCAGATCGTGCCCGGCGGTGAGGAGTTGGTTGTCGAGTTCCGCCGCGAACATCGCACTGACCAGGGCCGACGGGCGGGGAATGCTCCTGCCCTTGACCGCAACGGACTCCAGTTGTAGCTGAACGTGGTAAGTCTTCTTGAACTTTCGGTAGTACGTCGTGTACGCCTGGACAGTCGCCAGCGCCCGAATCGCCGGTCTGCCGCCGTCCGAGAATCGTCGGCGCAGATCGGCCTCGACGTCAGTCATTCGAGCATCCAGATCGGGGTGGCTGCGCGGGTTCGACACGCCGCGCATCGCCAGGACGCCGACCGACGCGCCTGGGAACGCCTCTCGCCATACATCTGTGGCTGTCAGCACGACTCACCTCCTGGTCTGGTTGTCTCGCATGTCATACGCCCGCGACGGGCGAAACGAGTCCAGGATAGCACACGCCGCCGCTGAAACCGCGGGGTCAGCAGTCAGCAGTCAGCAGTCAGGGGCGCGACGCTACCGGGCGAGGCGATATATTTTCTTGTCGAATGAGAGTATGTACAACTCGCCCGCAGGATCTTCGGCAAACGACGAGATGCCGAGGTCCGTGTCGACGAGCTCGGTCTGCGTCGCCGGCGCCTCGACGTCGAGTGTGAGCGCCCAGATCTTGCCGGAGCAGAAGTCGCCGTAGATGTACGCGCCGTACAGGTCCGTCAGCCGCGCGCCTCGGTAGACGTATCCGCCCGTGATCGAGCACCCGTCGTCGCGGCCGTATTCGCCGACGGGCGGCTCGAGGCCGGCGCGGTTACAGGTCTCTTGAGGGCGCGGGTGACAATCGCCGCCCTCCATCACGCTCCAGCCGTAGTTCCGGCCCGGTTGGATGATGTCGATCTCTTCGAGCCGGTTCTGGCCCACGTCCGCGGCCCAAAGGTCTCCGTTGAGCCGATCTAAAGTGAATCGCCAGGGATTCCGCAGCCCGTACGCCCAGATTTCGCCCCTGGCGCTGCTGCGCTCGACGAACGGATTGTCGGACGGTATCGAGTAAGCGCCGGGCGAGTCCGGATCGCGGACGTCCAATCTCAAGATCGTACCCAACAGCGTAGACGGGTCCTGACCATTCCCCCGTGGATCGCCCCGGCTCCCTCCGTCTCCCAGTCCGAGATAGAGGTGTCCATCCGGCCCAAAGAGCACCTGCCCGCCATTGTGGTTCTGGTAAGGCTGAGCGACTTCCAGCACCACCAACTCGCTTCCGGCGTCCGCGCCAGCGCCGCCGGGAGTGGCCGTGAACCGCGACAGCACGCCTCTTCTGGGATCGGACGCGGTGTAGTACACATAGAAATGGCCGTTGCGCTGAAATTCTGGGTCGAGCGCCAGTCCGAGCAGTCCTTCCTCGTTGCCCCGGTCGTTCACCCGATCCCTGATATCGAGAAAGTCCTGGGCCTCACTCGCCTCGTCGCTCGCATCGAATTCCATTACTCGGCCAGGCTGGAGCACCAAGAATGCCCGGCTCGAGCCGTCATCGGCGAATGCCAGGGCGACCATGCGGGCGAAGGAGATTTTCGGGTAGACCTGCTCGACGCGGAACGAGTCTGACAACGGTCGTGGGACGGATGCAGGGACGGCGGTCGGCGTCGCAATCGATGGAGCTAAAGCCGCTGGTGGGGCGGAAATCGGGCGGATCGCTGTCGGCAGAGGTTGTTGCACGTTAGCGGTCGGGGCGAGTGGCGGTGACGCACGCGTCGGGTCGTCGGGGTTAGCGCATGAGATCGCAACCAGCGCCACAAGGGCGATGAGCGGGAGGCTTCGCATCCCGTAATTATACGCGACGCGCGAGAAACGAAACCTGCCGGATGGAAAGTGTGACGCGACGCCCGATTATCGGATCCCGCGGGGCAGCGGTAAGGCGTCGCGTCTCTACTGGGGGGAAATGTCTGGTCTGTTTTCCTGGCGTTTGGGTGCGCACGCCCTTTTGCGCCAGCCCGCTGACCTTTAGCTCAAGTTGCCGAAGCGCTGGGACGACATGCTCTTGTAGTCTTTCTTGGCCTCGTCCATCGTTGGGCCGTATTGGCCGGTCTGCCGGCGGACGTTGTTCAGATATGCTTCGAATCCGGTGGTGACGCCGCCGATCCTGAATACGCGGGAAATCTTGTTGAACATTGTTGTCTCTCTCCTCTGTTGCCAATCACCAACTGCGTTAGCGATTCATGTAATATATTTCTAGTATCGTATGCGACCTCAATTGGTGCAAGCCATACTTCATGATATACTTCATTCGATCACATGATAATGGAGGCGACATGGAACTCAGAGAGTTGCGCAGCTTCTGCACCGCGGCCAGGGTGCTCAGCATCTCCAAAGCGGCGGACATCCTTGGCATGGGACAGCCGACCGTCACCACTCACATCAAGAAGCTGGAAACCGAGTTGGGCGCTACGTTGTTCGACCGATTCAGACGCCCGATCCAGCTCACACCCGCGGGCAAGACGCTGGCAGAGGTCGCGACGCCGCTGGTCGAGGGGATCGACGCGCTTGCTCAGACGGCTGCCGACGCCGAGGAACGCGGGCCTGTCGTGGTCGCGTCCACCCCGGACATCATCCCTCATACGCTGCTCCGAGTGGTTCGCGTGTTCCTGGCTCGGCACCCTCACATACATCTGCGAATCAACTCGGCCACTCGTCGAGAGGTGCTGCAAAGAGTGGTCAACGGCGAGGCCGCCATGGGAATCGTGGCGCATGACGACAGGGACGATCAGCTCGACTTCGAGGGTCTGTTCGTCTACGACCGCGTGCTCATTACGCCGCTCGACCATCCGCTGCTCACCGAGCCGCTGGAGTCTTTGGCGCAGATGGCGAAGTGGCCGTTGATCCTGATGGGGCCGGGGACTCACACGCGCGAGATACTGGAGGCGGAGCTACGCCGCCGCGGGGCTAGCTACGAGATCATCGTCGAGCTCGACAGCTTGGACGTGATCAAGCGCTACGTCGCCCTGGGCATGGGAGTGTCGGTCGGGCCCATGCTGGCGATTGACCCGCAGGATAAAGAGGAATTGGGAGTTGTCAGCCTGACCCACCTTCTGCCGGTGGAGCAGGGCGGGATTGTCACAGTACGCGGGAAACGGCTGTCGACGGCCGCGGGCAAGTTCGCGACGGTTATGCGCGACACGTTGGCCGCGACCAGTCCAACCGCCGCCGGACGCCGATAGATGCGTCGGGCGGGATCGGTCGCTACCCTCGTTTGACTCCAACCAACTTGCCGGTCACCACGATGCGGTGATCGTAGACAAGCCTCGGGACGCAAGCGACGAGCGTTATCGTCGCGTCGTCTGACTCGTAGAGTTTCAAGTCGTCCTGATGCACGACCCGTGTAGCTGTCACCTGATAGAGGAACTCTTCGCCGTCCGACACCAAGCTCACGTAGACGGGGTCGCCATTTCTCAGCAGCTCCGGAATCTCAGGCAGCCGATGGAAAACGTTGCCTTCACCCTTGATGGGGCTCTCCAGGTGGCCGAAGTACCAGGAGTTCCCGACCTCACCCGGATTGGCGCTTTCGGGGATGCGCCCCACCACCTTGTTTGGGGTTTCGTAGGCGCTGCTGTCTCCCAGGTCGATGATAGCTAGGTCCGAGACAGTCGAATCGACCCCTATCGTCGGGATCGTGATTCGTGTGGCAATGGAGCCCTCGCCACGGTGCAACGCGTCGGATGCAGAGAGTTGCGTGAAGCCGTCGGGTCTCCGAATTTCCCCGAAGGTGTAGTCGTCCGTACCGGCCCACAGCGGCTCGCCCCAATATTTCGGATGAACGTTGATGCCAGGGTATATCGCGTTGTAGCTGGAAACCAGCGCTCCACCGTCAGGCGGGGCCAACGCTGCCTCACGGGCGTCAGCCTGCGCCGCTGGAACACCGGTGGGCGAAGACAGGGGCGTGGGCCGTTGCACGGCTATGATAGGCCCGGGAGATGCGGCAGGGAGTTCTGTTGGAGCGATAAGCACGCCGCCGGATTCGACAAACGAACGCGTATCCGCGGCAACCGTCCTGATAGGCTGGAAGCTGCCGTCGGGGAGAATCGCGCCGTGCACCTGGAGTGCATCGGTCGGGAGGACGGGAAGGGCGACAGGGCCGTCGATCGTGGCGTTGAGCTCGTCCAGGCGCGATGAGGCGTACAGGCCAAAGCCGTAGTACCAGCCAACCGCGGCCAACACGGCCACGCCTACGATGATTGTCCCCACACCGCCGACCAGCACCGGCCAACGCCTACGTTTGATCGTCGACATCGATTCCTCGGACTGCATTCACCACCGCCGCACTTCTTGCCAGGACCCACACCCGGCTGCCGCCGGGAAGATAGCTCAGTATAACATCAGCCGCGCGGTCAGCCCGTTTATTCGCGCTAAGCCCCAAAAGAAAAAGCCCTCGCGAGAGGGCTTTCCCGTCTAGGTTATTCCAGGGGGGTTTACCGCATGCGAGGTGCATGCATGGCGCCGCTCGCAATGGGTTCGTTCAGATATACGTCACCGTTACGGATCTTGATGTTAAATCCACAGTCAGGGTTGGAACAAACCCATGCCTTGTAGTGAATCGGCGCCCCTTGGCTTCCGAAATCGGACAGAGGCAAAAGCTTGCCTGGCGTACATTTCACACAATCAGGCCACCCGTTGTTGTCCACGCTATCCTCCTCTTGAAAACCCGCCTACGTCGCGAAACCGCGGCAAGTATATCACCGTATCTGACATTATAACAACAGAACGAACGGCGAGGCTGTGAGGGAATTATGACACGAGAATTTCGCCGATAAATTGCATTGCGATGCCATAAACTACCATTGATATTTCGAGACTCCGAACGGCGTCAAATCGCCCGATGGTTATCCTCTTTCCGAACTTAACGGAGCGGTAAACAACGCGTCATGGACCGCTCCCTGAGGCGTGAACGTCGTTCGCATCAGGCTTGCGTGGTCCCCGTCAACATGCGACTCGGGCGCTAGCGCCAAGCTCGAAAGAACGTCGGCGGCTTTACGTCGATCTTCGGGGGACGCACTGTCGCGGATGCGCGCCAGCGTCAGGTGGGGTTTGTAGACCCTAGTGTCCGGCTCGAACCCCAACGCTGCGATCTCCCTCTCGACTGCTTGGTGAAGCCTGCCCAAAGCCTCCAAATCGCCTTCAAGCCCGATCCAGAACACGCGGGGTGCCCGCCAGTTCGGAAACACGCCCACGTCGCCGATCTGCAGCTCGAACGGATCCAGGACGGACGCCGCGCGGCCAATCGCTTCCGACACATCGGCGACCCGCTCGCGCCCAATATCGCCGAGAAACTTCAGCGTCAGGTGGATGCCGTCCGGTCTCACCGTCCGCACCCCGCGGAAGCCCGCTGCGTTGATCGTGTGAACCGCTTCGCCGAGAGCGACTTTGATCGCGTCAGGCATCCGGATCGCGATAAAGGTTCGGATCGTCTCGGTCATGGCGCCGACTCCAATTCATCTCTGAACGCCCCGAGCTGTCTGTACCAACCTACGAGGTCTGCCATCGAATACACCGCATTAGCCGGGCTGGAGTTCGGGACCAGGAACACGCGCGATCGGCCGATGCTTCTCGGTTGGAGGCCCAGTTCCGGTTTTTCATCGACGCCTTCGGCCTGCTTCAGGTAGTTGCGGTAGGCGACGTTTCCGTGGAAGCACACGATGCGCGGCGAGCATCGCAGCAAGTTTCGCTTCAACACCGGCGCCCAGCGCTTATAGTCCGCCGCCCGAAGCCCGGACGACCCGGATGTCGGACGCTTGACCACGTCGGTGAACCCGATGCCTTGTTCCAGCGCGAGACGGTCTGTCATGGCGCCCAGGGGCGGATCGAACATGCCCGCCCGGTTCGCCGCCGTCCAGAATCGATTGCGGGGCGACGCGAAGTAGTGGCCGGCCCTGACTGACTCGAGTCCCGGGTTCAGCCCGACGAACACAACGCTCAGGCCATCGGCCAAGTAGTCGGGCAAGGTGTCCATGCCCTACGCCATGTCCTCGATTGCAATTCGCGCGACCTGCCTGCCCATGCGAACGCTGTAGTTGGTGCCTCGGTCCTCGGGGTAGATCTGAGTCGTGTTCGCCAAGTAAGCGCCTTTCACCGGGGTCCGGTGAGCCGGCATACGCCTGGAGTAATCCGTGCCTATTATCGGTTGTGCGTAGTCCACCCGATGGTGATAACTGGCTTCGATCCAGGATCGTTCGAAAGACGGGTTCACATTTCGAAGATGCGGCAGATATGCGTCGAGCAACTCATCGTGGCCCATCCGGTACAGTGGGTCTTCGGTGGTCACGTAATTGGACAGGTACACCACGTGTTTCCCGCCGTAGTGCTCCGGTCCGATCAGATTCGTGTGCTCGATGACGCCGACGAACGGAATGGACCGGTCCGCCACGTTCAGCCAGTATACGTCCGACAACGGATTCTTGAGCACCAGGACGATCAGGATGGCCGACATGTAGCGCGCAGCCGACAATCGAGACACATAGTCTTCGGGAAGTTCCGGCAAGATGGCCGGGAGCACCGGAGACGGCGTCGTGGCGATGACAGCGTCGAACTCCTCGAACCTGGCATCGGCGTCACGCGACGCTGTCCGCAATCCCGCTACGCGACCGTCCCGGACGACAACTTGCTCGACCGAGGTTGAAGTGTGGATGGCGCCGCCAATGGCCCGTATGCGCTCCGCCAGCACGTCGAAGACCTGGCCAAAGCTGCCCATGGGGTAGCCCAGCATCTCGCGAACCATGTTCTTGCCGCGGGACTTCACGCGGGTGTTGATCTTCCCCCAAACCCATGCCATGGACACTCGGTCGTAGTTGTCGTCGCCGAACTTACCCCGAAGCATCGGCCCCCAGAAGACTTCGTAAGGTCGCCCGCCGCCATGCCTTCGCAGCCAGTCGTCCGCCGTCACGCTCTCGTACTTGCGCCAGTCCTTTTGCCTCTGCAGGTAGACGGTCGTCAGTCCCAGCCGCATCCGGTCGACGAGGCTCAGCGGTTTGAACCTCAGCAGGTCCATTGGTGTGACGAAATCGTAGATCGTCCCGTCGTACAGCGTACCGACGGTCGAGGCAATCCAGCGGACCGTGTCCCCCAGACCGATCTCCGTAACGAGATCGACGATGTCGCTGTCATGGGTGAACCAGTGGTGATACCCGCGCTCGAGCCTCGTGCTGCCGACATCGAATGTCGAGGCGTGGCCGCCGAGAAACGGCGACCGTTCGTAAACCTCCACGGCGTGGCCCTGCTGGGTCAACTCGTAGGCGGCCGCCAGGCCGGTGGCCCCTGCCCCGATGATTCCAACCCTCATGTCGTTGCTCATATCAATCTAGGCATCGCCCGCCGGCTCAGTCCGGCCGGTGGAAACGACCTCTCCGGCCTGTCCTTTGCTCGACAGCTTGCCCAACGAGACGTTGCCACACCACAGGAACACCTGACCCAGGATGATCATCGGCGCCAGGATCACGGCGTGAAGCACAACCGCATACCCTGCCGCCACGGATCTGTCCACCGCTCCCAGCGGCCCCAAGACCAACGTTTCGCGGGTAATGATCTCGAACAGGCCCAAGCCGCCGGGCGCCGCGGGAACTGAGCTCCCGATATTGGTGACGGCCGTTACGAGCACCATGGTCACGCCCATGTCCCAGGCGCCACCGAAGACATGGTGAAAGCCGAACGGGTACCCCATCAGGAAGAACACCGCCGCTTCGGCCAGCCAGATCGGCACGGACATTACGAATAACTTGGCCAACATCTGAGGGCTCCGAAGGGGGGCAAGTCCGTGCAAGAACATCGCGACGAGACCAGCTAACACTTCTTGCAACCGATGCGGCAATGGCGCGGCGAGCCGGACCAGCAGCGCCTGGGTTCGCGTGGGCGCCGCGGCGAACAGCACCAGCATGCCAAACGTCCCGAGAAACGGCAGGCTGCCAGCCGCGACCAGAACCGGCGCCGGAATCCCGGTTTGGTCCGCGAACGACCGCGTCAGCCCGGTCAACGGAACGAATGCGGCAATGACGGCGATGAATGCGAGCAACACCAGCGCGTCGAACACCCGCTCGATGACGATTGTGACCAGCGCCGAAGCCTTGCTGATTCCCTCCCGCTCGCTGACGTAGTAGCTGCGAACGAGCTCGCCCAGGCGCATGGGGAGCAAGTTGTTGGCCATGTACCCTACAACGACCACCGGGAAGAGCCTTCGCGTCTGCACTGGCTTCATGTGGTGAATCAGCACCGTCCACCTCAAAGTCCGGAACCACGTCGACACCAGGTACAAACCCACGGCGGGTATCACATACCAGTAATTCGCGTCAGCCAGTGCATCCAGCATGTCGCGGAAATTGACGGTAAACAGGAACAACACCAGCAGCACGGCGCTGGTGGCGATGCCTATCCAAAATTTCGCCGATCCAACCAACAACAAACCTCTGCACAACGTTAGCACAGGGGGCTGTCGCTTATAAATCCGATCGACACGCGTGGTGTCGGGTTGCCTGCGGGCGCGCCCGACTCCTGTCGAACTGGCGCCCGAAGAGGCTTCTTCCTCGATGGTAGACTGAAGGGCTCAATCCGACAGCAACAAGGACGCACCGACGGAATATTGGCGTGCAGCGCATGCACAAGGGAGGCGGCACATGGACTGGGCGGATTTCAAACGCGGGGCCCCGGAACTGGCCGATTTCGGTGAGGAGCGATTCGAGCGCACCGGCCTCGTACTGTTGGGAACGCTGCGGCAATCAGGGTGGCCTCGAATCAGCCCCGTCGAGCCGTTGATCGCTTTCGGCTGCCTCTGGCTCGGGATGATGTGGCAGTCCCGCAAAGCGCTGGACCTGTTGCGCGACCCGCGGTGCACCGTACACAGCACAGTCTCAAACCGCGACGGAACAGAGGGTGAGTTCAAGCTCTACGGCCGCGCGGTGGACGTTCACGACGCCACGACTCGACAACGTTATGGCGATGCCCTGTTCGAGAAGATCGGCTTCAAGCCCGAGGAGCCTGAGTTCCATCTGTTCCGGATAGACATCGAAAGCGCAGCTTCGGCCACCATTCGGGACGAGCAGTACGTCCACAAGGTGTGGAAGGCTGGCGCCGCTACGGCGTCGTGAAGTCCTGCTCGAAGTCCGAGTCGAAGTAGACGTAAGCATCCTCGCTGCCTATGCGATCCTCGACTCCGCGCCGGTATAGCCAGTAGTCCATGACTTTCCGCCACGTCTGACGGTCGAATGCACCGCTCAGCACTTTGCCCGGCGTCACATTCCGGTACGTGCTCTCCGGGAACCACCAGCGATGCCTCATCCGCTCGCCCTCGGTGAATTCGGCGCCAAGGCGCTCGTCAGCAGCGGATTTGTTCTGCGAGTGAACGACCACCATGGGCGAACTCGGCGCCGTCTCGAACGAGTTTTCGTTGTAGGTGGGAAAATTGACGTTGTCGCTGTCGCGAAAGTACCACGCCCACGGCCAAGTGAACCCCGCGGTCTGATCTATGTCCGCGGGCTCGTCGACGCCCAAACCGGTCGCATTGATCGTGTCCATCAACCTCACGACGTCCGGCGAGGTCTGGGTGTAGACGATCATCTCGACCGGGATGTCGCTGTTGCGGTAACTCGCGATCCAACCCGCTCGAACGGTCAACGTCAGCAGAACTCCCACGGCGCCAAGCAGGACCGCGGCGCGGAACTCCGGCTTTCCGACCCGTCTCATGAGCAGCCAGCCCGAAGCAAACATCGCGACGAGCACCACCGCCAGCGCCGCAAGAAGCAGAACATCGGTCAGATCGGCGTCGGCCGCGTTGTAGAGTGCGAGCTGCCATAACAACACCATGAAGACGGGCACGCCGGCGGCGACCAGCAATACTTCTGAATTGAGCAATCGCCGCCAGCCCAATTGCCCGAGCACGTCGGAGAGGAATTTGCCGATCAGCACGATGAACGGGAGTGCGATGTTGACCAGCAGCCACGGCATCTTCTCGCTCGCGATTGTGTAGAAGATGAAGGTCATGATCGGCCAGTAGACCAAGAACAGGCTGAATTGATCGCGCTTTCGCAAGTAGTACACGAACGCCGCACCGCCGACCAACAGCGGCAGGAACTCGTACACAGAGCCTATCGCGACGTAGTAGTACCACGGCTGTCCGCCCCGAGCCTCGCCCTGCTGGACCACCCAGTATCCCAGCGACCGCCATATACCGCTGCTGACGCCACCCATGTTCGTGAACATAGTGGTGTACAAGGGAACCCAGATCGCGTAGAACACGACTGCGCAGCGCCACCAGACGGGCCAACACCATTTGTAGCCGACAATGCCGGAGCCCGCCAGCAGCGAAACGACGATCAGGAACGCGATCACCTGTCCGCCTCCAACTGGGGAGCCTATGGCGACGCTGCCTTCTCCCGCCGCCAGCACCAATCCCGTCCAGCTCAGCAACGGTGAATCCTGGAGGATGCTGACAAAGGCGGACCACTGAGGCAGCGTCAGCGTCATCATAACCGCCAGGAACGCGGCCGGACGTGAGAGCCTCGAGAAGCTTACGCCGTCCTGGTACGCTCCCCATAGCGCCCCGAACACCCGGCCTATCGCCACAGGCGGGGAGACGCCTTCAACCTCTATCGGCCTCATTACCCGGACGAGGAACGGCAGTGCGACCCTAACGCCCAGGTACAGTCCCAGGGTCGCGGTCACGATGAACGCCGTCTCTTTAGTGGCAAACGCCAGGGCCAACAGCCCCGCCGCGAAGTACAGATATCGGGGACGCCCCTCGTCCAGATAGCGCCACATCGAGATGACGAGGCCGATGGTCCAGACCGCCATGAGGATGTCGTTGCGCGCGAATCTGCTGAAGTAGAGCATTGACGGCGACGCCGCAAGGAACGCGGCGACGAACAGGGCGCCGAGTCGCCCCAGGCGTCGTCTGAACAGTATCGGCATCGCGATCAGCAACGTGCCCGCGACCGCATAGAGCAGCCTTGCCGTGAGATCGCTGTCGCCAAATGCCATGAATATTGCCGCGTTGGCTTCGAACTGGAAGGGACCGTGCATCATCGGGCTGTGCTCGTACCCGCGGCCGTCAAAGAGGTTCCAGGAGTACAGGGCGTGAAGGCTTTCGTCGTGGTGCATGGCCCGCGCGCCCAGGTCCCATAAGCGCATTGCCAACGCCGTGACAAGCAGTGCCCCGTAGCTCGCCAGCTCCCACCATTTCGTCGCAGGGCTGGCGGCCTGGCGCCCGGCGCGGCTTCGAGCGCCGGGCGCCAGGCCCTTCACGCGGTCGAGCCACCCCGTCGGCGCTGATTTTGTCGTTTCTTCCGGCGCCCCGAGAGCTTCGCCGGCCTGCGGTGGACCTTCCAATTCGATAAGAGCTCTACTTTCGCAGCTTGTAGATTTTGACGTCGCCCTGGTTGAATACGGACGTGAACTCGGAGAACTTATCCATCCCCTGCTCGCCGTACTTGGAGCGCTCGCGTGATCCGATGTACACGTAATCTACGTCATACTTGGCTAACAAGTTTACGGCTTCGCGCAAGTCCAGGCTCTCGTAGATCCGAGCGACGTCCGCTTCACGCCCGTCCATGGACTCGTGCGAACCGCGCCACTGGATCTCGTGGCCCGGCCAGTTGAACACGGTCGGCACACCCGTGCTTCGGGAGATGAGGCCCGCGTCGAACCATTCGCCGACCGCTTCGAGGATCGCGGCGCCGGATTCGATCTCGTCTCGAACGTAGAGGATCGCGTTGTACTCCGCTTTCGATCGCTGCTGGACGAAAGCCAGCCCGTCGAGTGTGGTCTCGCGGTCGGGGAACCCGGACTTGCTCGCGGCGGCGGCGGCCGTGTAGTACAACGAGCCCAGAAGAAGAATGATCGCTCCGGCGGCCCACACCGTGGATGCCGCGCGCTTCCATGCTCTCAGAGCGCCTCGAATGACCAGCCAGTAGTATATTGCGAAGCCCGAAGCGGCGGCAAGCAGAATCCACGCCTGGTAGTACAGCTTGAACACGGTGTTCATCCGTTCGCTGGGCGGGCCGAACGAGTCGTCGACGTACAGCAGTTCCGCTCCCATGATCAGGCCAAGCCCCACCGTTGCCGCCATCAAAGCGAATGAAACGCCGTTCGGGCCCCGGTCTCTCGTGAACGCAATTGCCGACCACACCCCTAAGGCGATCAGCGCCGCAAATGGCGCCACGTGCACCAGCCGGCCGGCTGGCCCTTCGTCGACGGCTATGGACGGCGACCTGGTGACCAGCCAGACCGCGTACGGCAGGAACGCCGCCACAAGGGAATACAGCGTTGCCCGACGCCAGTCGGCGCCGACCCTCGTCCGCCAGAACGCCGCGAGAATGAACGGCCCCACCAACATCAACGGCAACCCCCACACTATGAAAATGTGCGGGTATCGGGTTGTCGTTGTCACGGCGCCGATTCCCTCGACCGAAGCCGCGAACGAGGTGTAGTAGGGCAAGTACAGCGCGCCCGCCAGCAATGCCACAGGCAGTGCTTGTTCAGCCAACCCACGCAGCATCGGCAGGCTTCTGCCGCCGCACGCCGCATACGTTTTAAGCACGACGGCGCCCGTCAAAAGGATCGCGTAGGTTGGCAGGTCCCACATGTTCACGAAAGCCAACCCACCCAGCGACAATCCGGCGGCGCCGACCAGCGCGTACGAATGGGAGCGCCGCCAGTCGAGGAACGGCGACCCCATCCGGAACAGTTGCCAAACGAACCCGAGGAACAGCAGCGCGAACGGGATGGCGGAGACATGGGGATGGAGGTCCCCCAATATGAAGCTGAAGAAGGGAAACTCCTCGATCGTGTAGTCGAGTCCGTTTCCAAGGTCGAAGGTGTTGATTACCCGCGTGGCGCGGAACCACCACCAGAAGTCGGTGGGCGCCCAACTGTCCGTGGGCGTCGCGGCAGGCCCGTCGAGACCGTCGATCCCAATCCAATCGTAGAATCCTTGCCCGCCTATCGCGTTGGCCTTCAAGAATTCCAGCACGCCCTCGAGGTTGCCGACCACACCCAACACAACGCCGGCCGCCACGCCTGCGATCACAGCATGGCCCCAACGGCGCGACTCCGACCGCACCATCGCGGAAACCAATCCGAATATGCTCATCGCGGCCAGCGCGGGGATGAGCGCCAGCGCCAGATTGTAAGCGTAGTTCGTTGGCACGCCCGAGATCTCGGTGACGACCCCCATAGTCCAGTATCCGAAGTAATAGTAGCTGATCGTCTCGCCCCTCAGCCACGGGTCTTCGGGTTGCCCCGTCGTCGCCAGCACCGAAGCATTCAGGAACGCGTGGTCCATGGGCTGTTCGGTGTGGTCGATGGCCGGGTCGTAGGCGCGGAATATCGTCCAAGCGACGAAAAAGACGAGGAAGATGGCCTCGGCGGTGATCAACGCCCGTCGCTCGCTGACGACGAAGGCTCGGAGCTCGACGCGCTCTCGCCAGGCGATCCATCCTCCGACGCCTGCCAATACGACGAGGATCACGATGAGCGACACCTGAACGCTGGGCACGATGCCCAGGGCGGCGAGCATCCACGACACGTATCCGACGATCAAGATGCCAAGGGTCTTGCTTAGGCTGAAGCCCTTGTCCGGCAACCGCCTAAACAGGTAATAGGCCAGCGGAAACGCCGCCAGCCCAAGGGCTTCGACCGTGATCAACCATGACAGGACGTGGAGCATCGCAACATTATATACACAAGGCTTGAGTATTGACGGACATGCGGGCTCGACCGTGGGACTTGTCCGTCACACTGGCCCATGCTAACCTCTACTCCTGATTCGCAGATATCCACAATTTACGGCCCGACCCGTCGCCGTGATCGGACCGCGCAACGATCTCGAAGCCGCCGCGTTAGACGCCTGTCATACGCCTCAATGCGACGATGCATCATCGGAACGCGTACATGGACGAAACCGAAAACACTGAACGCCGCGAGCGGCCTCGGAGGAGACACGATGGACCTCGGCCTGAACGAAGCACAGCAGATGTTGCAGAACAGCGCACGGGAGTTCCTCGAGGCAGAGTGCCCGGACACATACGTACGTGCCATGGAGGAGGATGAGCGAGGCTACACGCCCGAGATGTGGGCGAAGATGGCGGAACAAGGCTGGCTGGGCCTGACGATTCCCGAGCAATACGGCGGGGTCGGCCTCGGCTTCATGGACTTGACCGTCCTGCTGGAAGAGATGGGCGGCGCCTTGTTGCCCGGCCCGTTCTTCTCGACCGTCGTCATGGGCGGCCAGGCCATCCAACTCGCGGGTTCCGACGAGCAAAAAGCCGAATTCCTGCCCCGCATCGCAGAAGGACAGATCATCGTTACGCTGGCACTGACCGAGCCCAGCGGCCGTTGGGACGCCGCGGGAGTCGAAGTCACGGCATCGCCCTCGGCAGACGGTTTCGTCATCAACGGCGCCAAGTTGTACGTGCCCAACGCCCATGTGTCCGACTATCTGGTGGTCGCCGCGCGGACCGGCGAAGCGAAAACGGACATCAGCCTCTTCATCTTGGCGCGCTCGGCCTCGGGCGTCAGCCAGACACTCCTCAAGACGATCGCGTCCGACCGGCAATCGGAGGTGGTTTTCGAGAACGCGGCCGTGCCGGCGTCGGCCCTTCTCGGCGAGCTCAACGGGGGCTGGGACACCGTCAAGAGCATCCTGCAATGGGGGGCGACCGGCAAGTGCGCCGAAATGGTTGGGGGCGGCTCGCGGGTGTTGGACATGACCGTCGACTACGCCAAAGAGCGCGTGCAGTTCGGCAGGCCGATCGGCAGCTTCCAGGCGATACAACACCACTGTGCGGACATAGCCACCGAGGTCGATGCATCGCGCCACATAACCTTCCAGGCGGCGGCGCGTCTGAACGACGGCCTCGACGCCACACGAGAGGTCGCCATGGCCAAGGCTTGGGTCAGCGACTCGTATCGCCGGGTGTGCGCGTTGGGCCACCAGTGCCATGGAGCCATCGGTTTCACGAAAGAGCACAACATGCAACTCTACTCGCGTCGGGCGAAAGCCGCGGAGCTCATGTTCGGCGACAGCGACGTTCACCTGGAAGCCGTGGCCGACGCCATCGGGTTGTAGCAGTCGGGCTCGGGCGCGGCGCCTACGGCGGCGGCCTGTGCCTCGATCCGGTCCGTCGGGCCTTGAGCGGCCGTGCCGCCACTACCGAGCGGAACGTTGCCTGTCCGGCTCTCACATCATCGGCGCCAGGCTCGGACCGTCATATGCGAGCACGCCATCGCCCGATCTGAGCGGGAAGGAGCGGCCCATGCAACAGTTCGACGGCGCTGACGCCGCCTATTACGATTTGATCGCCACGGGTCTGCCCGGAGACGTGGCTTTCTACCTGAGCGAAATCCGCCGAGCAGGTTCTCCCGTACTTGATTTAGGTTGTGGAACCGGCAGGATGCTGATTCCGATCGCTCTCGAAGGCGTCGACGTCGTGGGACTCGACCGGGCGCCTGCCATGCTGGACATCGCCAAAGCCAAGGTTGCGGCATTGCCGGAAAAGGTCAGAAACCGCGTGCAGATTGTCTATGGGGACATGCGCGACATCTCCCTGAATCGGCGGTTCAAGCTGGTCCTGATCCCATATCGAGCGTTTCTGCACCTGATGACCGTGGAGGATCAGCGGGCCGCCCTCACCAGCATCCACGAACATCTGGAGGACGGGGGCCGGTTGGTGTTCGACATCTTCGACCCCGACTTAGAGATGATCGTGGCGCACTCGTCGCACATCGGAGCAGCCTTGACTCGATTGACGGATTTCGACATACCTGAATCGGGGCGCAAGGCGATGGTGTGGGAGACCCGCAAGTACGACCTGCTGCGACAGGTGTTGACCGAGTACCGTATCTTCGAGGAGTTGGACGATCAGGGCGTTGTCGCGAAAAAGACCTACACGCCTCTGGAGCTGCGGTGGATCTATCGCTACGAGATGGTGCATCTCTTGGAGCTTTGCGGTTTCGAGATCGAGGCGTTGTACGGGGATTTCGAACGAAGTCCATTCAGGCCGGGCGGAGAACAGGTGGGGGTGGCGCGCGCAGCCGGCTAGGCTGTGCTATATTCACTTGCAAATCATCACGCACAGGGTCGAGGCTCGATGCAGAGCGGGGTCTGTGCGACTCGGGCGGAAGCATATCGGAGGGGCGGTGTCTGCAAACGGCCAAGGTTCTGAATGCGCCCTTTAACGACCAACAAGCTCGTACTCAAACGGCTGGTTGACGACTGGAAGCTGCTCCTAAGCATCTTCGTGGGCATCGTGATCGCGACCAGCTTGGTAGCCGGGGCGCCCATCTACATCAGGACGCTGGAGCGCCAGGGGCTCGACACGGCCATCGATCGGGCCGAGCAACGGTTCCTCAACGTCTACACCGTCGCGCCGTACACCACGCTGTCCCGCTCAGGGCTGGAGGAGTCCGAGGCGGTCATCGGCCGGGCGTTGAGCGACAACATCAGCGAAATCTACAGGGATCGTGAACGCTACATCAAAACCGCCACGTTCCTAGTCGGGACACAAGGACGGAACATCACCTTGAGTCCAGACGGCTTGGTTTCCCGCGGATATTTCCAGTACCTCTCCAATCTCGCCGACCACGTTACGTTCTTGGAAGGTCGCATGGCCTCCGACGCGGTCGAACAAGGCCCCGACGGTCCCGTGGTCGAAGGCATACTCAGCGCGATCGCCAGCAGCGCATTCGACCTTCGCATTGGCGACCTCGCCGTGCTGACGCCCTCAATCGCCGATTCGATCAAAGTTACGGTCCGCATCGTGGGGATACTTGAAGTCACCGATCCCGAGGAAGAGTATTGGCACCTCAACCCAAACATCTTCTTCGCGCCTGAGCCCTTGACCGAAACGCCGGACGTCGGCGTGGACATCGACCCCGAAGAGATACCGCTGTCCCTCTTCACTTCGTACGAAGCGATGATCGAAGGCGTCGGCAAGTCGTACCCGGGAAGCATGGTCAACTCGACCTGGTTCACGTTCATCGACAAGAACGCGTTGAAGGTCTGGTCCAAAGACGAAGCGAGGTCCAGGCTGGATCAATTGGAGGCCGACGTATCGGAGCAATTTCGAGGGTCCGCGGTCTTTACCGGGATCGACCGGCTATTGACCAGGCTCGAACGGCGAAGCTTCTTCACCAGTGTGCCGCTGCTGCTGTTGCTGGTCGTGATGGTCGTCACCGTGCTGTACTACATCTCGATGATGGTCTCGTATCTGGTCAGCAATCGCGACGGCGATGTGGCCTTGCTCCGAAGTCGCGGCGTCAGCACGTGGCAACTTACCAGACTTTACGCCTACGAAGGGCTTTTGTTGACCTCGGTGGCCGCGATTGTTGCGCCTTTCATCGCAATGGGTACAATATCGATGGCCGGAAAGCTGAGTTACTTCGAAACGATCACCCTGGGGGCCAGGCTGCCTGTTGCGTTCACTTGGGCCCCGTTTGCCGTCGCGGCGGGCACCGGACTGCTGTGCCTGGCGATATTCGTGGCGCCGGGTGTGATCGTCGCCCGCACCGGTCTGGTCGTGCACAAGCTCCGGTCTTCCCGGCCGCCGTCAACTCCAATCTTCCAGCGATACCATTTGGACATCGGCCTACTTGTTTTCGGCGGCCTCATCTTCTGGGAACTGTACTCTCGAGGGCAGGTGGTCTCCAGGGGATTGTTCTCCGACGCAACCGTCAACGAGGCGCTGCTTTTCGCGCCGGTGCTGTTGCTGACCGTGGTGGCGCTGCTGTTCATGCGTTTTTTCCCGCTCATGGTCCGATACTTGAGCGGCGACTCCCCAGCTTTGATGCACATGCTTGCCGTCGCCATATTCGTCGCCATGGCCTCCGTCATCGGCGTGCGAGGCTTTCGGGCGGACGCCGGATACGATTGGTTGTGGGACTTCGCTCTCGTGGTTGGTGTCAGCGTCGCGTATCTGGGGGCGAACAGGAATCCATCGGTGTGGAATCGCGCGGCGGGATTGGTCGTGCAGACGGGGCTCGTAGCGCTGCTAATATACGGCGGGGCGCCGGAGCGCGATGACGTCCTGTTCATCCCAACCATAGCCTTGGCGCTCTTAGTCCCCGCCCAGCTCATGTTCTTGGCGACGCACAATCTTGCGCGCATCTACCCGGTCTGGACGTCCATGGCGATATGGCACATGGCCCGAAACCCGTTGCAGTACAGTTGGCTCGTGCTGCTGTTGGTGATGGTGACCGGGCTTGCCGTCCTGGCGACCACGGTCGGCGGGACACTGGACCGCAGCTACGAGGAACGAGTCCTCTATGAGGTGGGCGCTGACTTGAGGGTGACTGGAGTGCCCTCGTACTTCACACGTACGATTGACGACTTCAAGGAAATGTACCTGGAAATACAGGGTGTGACCGCGATCTCAGTCGCGCTGAGGGGCGGCGGCTCCGTCGGGACGAACTATGCCGGTTCAAGCTTCACGATGCTTGCCTTGGAATCGGAGGACTTCCCGTACATCTCTTGGTACCGCGACGATTTCTCTCGCCAGCCGCTGTCTGGAATAATGCGTTCGCTCCAGGGCAGCGCTCGGTCACTGCCGATCGATATACCGGAAGCCGCCACAAGACTCCGAGTGTGGGCACAGCCTGAAGAGGCTTACGCAAACATGTTCCTGTGGATGGTCGTGCGGGACCGCGAGGGCGTTCTGGACACACTGTCGCTGGGATCGGTCGGACAGGCCGAGTGGCACGTGATGGAAGTGGACATACCCACGGCCCTTGCCAGGCCTCTGTCACTGGTGTCGGTGCAGCTCTACGAGCCGGTCTTCGGACCGACGGGCACGGTCGGCTCGATCCTGTTGGACGACATCCAAGCCGTGTTCGACGACGGCACGGAAGCCGCGATCCTCGACGACTTCGAAGGTCCCAACAAGTGGATCACCCTGGCGACGTCATTGCTTTCGTCCGACTCGGTGGGCACAACCCGAGAAGCTCCACGCAACGGCCAGCGGGCAGGCATTTTCTCCTTCGGGAAAGACACCGACGCGGGCATCCGCGGGTTCTATCGCAGCCCTTCCGGCGGTTCGGTGCCGGTGGTGACCAGCTCAACGTTCAGCAAGATCTCCGGGGCACGGGTTGGCGACGAGCTCATCGTGAACATATTCGGTCGCATGGTCCCGATCAAGATCATGGACACGGTCGACTTCTTCCCGACGTTGGACCCGGCGCAATCGGGCTTCCTGCTGGCCGACCTCGACAACATGCTGGGACATCTCAATCTCCTGAGCCCCACAACGATCATTCGCCCAAACGAGCTGTTCCTCGCTGAAGTTCCAGGCGCCGCTGAAACGGTTTACCAGACTGCGTTGCGGTTGGCCGGCGCCCGAGACCTTGTCCACGATCGGGCCAGGCTGCTCGAAGACCTTGAGCTCGACCCGCTTATCACCGCCGGTTGGAAGGCCATGGTGTTGCTGGCAGCGGGCATTGTCGTGTTCTCCGCCTCCATGGGTTACATCACTTACCTCTTATCTTTTTCGAGTCAGAGCCGCTCCGAGATGGGCTTCTTGCAGGCGCTGGGCGTCACCAAACGCCAGATGGGCTGGCTCCTGGGGGCGGAGCACCTGGTAATCGTGGCCATAGGATTGCTCATCGGAACCGCCACGGGGTTCGCGATGAGCAATATCATGGTGTCCGGCGTCGCGGTTACGGAAACCGGGGAACGGATTTTGCCCCCATTCATTCTGACAACTCAGTGGTCGCTTCTGGGACCGATATTCGTGATCATGCTGGCGGTGTTTGGCGCCGCATTGTATTGGCTGGCTCGCATGGTAACCAACGTGGACCTGCACGAAATCTCCAGGATGGAAGATGAGTAGGAAATCGGCCCGATGAACCTGATAAGGATTGCGATCAGGCTTGCAAAGGCCTGGCCCCTCGTGATCAGACGCGCAATCGCCGGTTGGCGTTTGCTGTCGACGGTCGTCATCGGGGTGCTTCTAGCTTGCGCCATCATGGCGGGCACAGTCATCTACTTCGACGCCCTCAAAGAGCTGGCCCTGAAGAGCGCCCTGGACCAGTTGAACACCAACGACAAGAACATTGTGGTCAAATCCGACAGAGGCCCGACCACTCGAACGGAAGCTGCCGGCGTCGCTCGGGTTATGAACGAGGAGATCGACCGTCGCGCCGCATGGATCCTCGAAGAACGTATCTCCGGCATGAAGTCCGCGACGTTCTTCGTGTCCGAACTCGGTGAGGAGGCCGCGGCCGGAGTCGACAACAACCGGGCCTACTTCTTCCACGTCCCCACGTTCTACGAACACATCACGATCCTTCCCGGAGGACGCGTCCCGACAACTCAACCCGTCAACTCCCCGGGTGAGCCTCTAACACTAGAGGTGCTCGCGCCTGTCGAAGCAGCGGAGTCGTTTGGCGTCGGCATTGAAAGCCAACTCTCGACGGTGCCGTATTGGAGCGACGCTCTTCCTCATGTCCGTGTGAAGATTGTTGGGGTGTACACCAGGAACGATCCGACCGACCAGTTCTGGTATCTCGAAGACCGGATCCTGCGCGCTTCCACATCGGGCAATTTCACTACGATTCCCTTCCAGGTGCCCGAAGAGGTTTACTTCGACGTTTTGGGCGCTGGTTTCAAGCAGATGGACAGCACCTACGGTTGGCTGCTAGTCGTCGATCCGGACAAGCTCAACGCCGGAAACGCCACGTTCGCGAGGGCCAGCATTGAAGCGATGAGGCGACGCCTTTCCGCCTCCCTGTTCAGCTACAGGCAGATCACGTCCCTCGACGACACTTTGGAGGAGTACGACAAACGACTGTTCTTCTCAAAACTGCCGATGTTCATCATCCTCGTCCTGATTTCGGTCGTGATCCTGTACTACGTCGTCACCATGTCCTCGCTCCTGGTGGAACAACAGCGGTCGGACATCGTCCTGCTGCGAAGCCGGGGGGCGACTTCCGCGCAAATCCTTGCCGTTTTCGTGCTCGAAGGCGCGACCATAGCGCTGCTCGCCGTGGCCATCGCGCCGATTCTGGCCGCGGTCGTCATAAGTCTGCTGGGGTATACGCCGGCGTTCTCGGACTTGAGCGGCGCCAGCAGGTTGGCCGTCAGCTTGCCGCGTGGGGCGTTCCTGATGAGCGCCGTCGGAGGATTGTTCAGCTTCGCGGCGTTGTTGGCGCCGGCCATCCAGGCTTCCCGCATCAGCGTCACGACGCATCGTCAGGAATCCGCACGGCCAACCAGTCAGCCCATCTATCAACGTTACTACCTCGACGTGCTGCTGCTAGCGATCGGAATCCTGCTGTTTCGACAACTCTCCCAACAGGGCTCGGTCGTGGCGGTCAGCATTTTCGGAGCGGTTGCGGTGAACCAGGTCCTCTTGGCCGTGCCGGCTGCGATACTGGTTGCGTCAGCCCTAGTGCTGCTCAGGCTGTTTCCGCTGACCATGAGGATCGCCAGCCGGTTGCTCGCGCCGGTGCTTCCGGCCGGTTTGGTCATCGGCCTATGGCAGATGGCGCGAAATCCGACGCACTACGCCCGGCTCTCGTTGCTGCTGATACTGATGGCCGGACTGGGCATATTCGCCGCCAGCTTCGGAGGCACCCTGGAACGCAGCTTCGAGGAACGGGCGCTTTACTCCACGGGCGCCGACATTCGGATGAGCGGGGTTCTCCTCAACACCCGCGGGTCGTCGGAGCCGTTGGTGAGCACGCTCGAGGCTTTGCCGTCCGTAAGCAACGTAGGTCTCGCGTTTAGGGGGTTCGGTTCAGACCTGTCGAAACTGCTCGGAGAGTCGTACACAATGTTCGCCATCGACGGAGAGGCGATCATGGACATCGGCTGGTTTCGCGGAGATTTTTCGGACGGGCCAATGAGGCCGAAGGTGACAACGCTGGCGAACCCGACTCCGCCCCAGGGCGTCCTGCTGCCGATTGAGGCCACAGCCGTTGGCGTGTCGATCAAAGCAGACAGAGCCCATCCAACGGTCGTGGTCGCCGCGAGGTTGAAGGACGCCAACGGTCGGTACTTTACATACCTCCTCGGAAGATTGGACTCGAACCAATGGCTCGATCTGGAGAGCGAATTCGAGCGTGTGAGCCAGTTCAGGCGCGTCGAATTGCTTCAACCGGTCGCGCCGCTCACGCTGGTGTCTTTGACCGTGCATGAAACAAGCAGCAGGAACAGGCTGCGCGCGGGCTCGGTCGCGATTACTGATGTATACGCGAGATTCGCGAACGGCGAAGTCCAAGTAGTCGAACCGTTCGATTCAGTGGAACAGTGGAATATCCTGGAAGCCGTGCCCCAGTCCGAATCTGACATCTGGCGACCCTTCGAGGACCCGACGACCGCCGACGGCATCGCCTCGTTCATCTGGGCCGAGGGCGGACCCCTCATGAGCCGAGGCGTGTTCCACGGCCCCCCGATGGCGCCGCTGGACGTCGTAGCGACGAAATCGTTCCTGAAACATAACAAACACGAAATCGGAGACGTATTCGAAGTGTCCGTGCAGGGACACCGCCTCAACGTCACGCTGGTGGACGAGATCGAGTACTTCCCAACTCTTGATATAAACAGCAAGTCTTACCTGATCGGCGATCTCGATTCGGTGGCCAGCTACGTGAACTTGGAAGCGAACAGCAGCGAGGTCAAGGCGAACGAGATCTGGCTCGCCACCGATGACCCCGCCCAACGAGTGCAACTCATCGACATATTGAGCCAGGACGAGCCGTTCATCTCTCGCGTCGTTCACGACCGCGTCCGCGAATTCGACGAGTCCAGGGTCGACCCGCTGGTGGACGCCGGGTGGAACGCTCTCCTTTTCGTGGCGTTCGCGGCTGTCTTCATCCTGAGCGGTCTGGGATTCTTGGTGCACGCATACGTGTCGTTCAAGAGCAGGGAAGTCCAGTTCGCTTTGATGCGCACTATCGGCTTCACCATGAGACAGCTCATGGCGCTCGTGTTCTTGGAGCAAGTGCTCGTCATCGGCGCGGGACTGGCGTTGGGAACGTGGATGGGCGGCAGACTGGGCGAGATCATGATGCCCTACCTGAGCCACGACGATCTGGGGGTGCAGGTGCTTCCGCCTTTCATCATCGACGTAAACTGGGGAACGTTGGCCGTCACCTATGGAGCGATGGCTTTGCTTTTCGCGTTCATAATCGCGGGCGTGATTCTTTCCGTCCGTCGGATTTCGCTCCAGCGCATCCTGCGGCTCGGCGAAGCGTAGGATGATATATGATAGGTTCGGCGACAGGCGGCGTCTCGGACGCCAGAGGTGACTGATGACCATAGCCAATGAAAATGCTTACGTCCTGTGCGAGGACCTGTTCAAGATCTACAAGATTGCCGACCTCGAGGTCGTTGCCCTCCGGGGGCTGGACCTTGACGTCAGACGCGGCGAGGTCGTTGCCATCGTTGGCGCCAGCGGAAGCGGCAAAAGCACGCTGCTGAACATTCTGGCGGGATACGACGCGCCTTCAGCCGGCCGCGTCACTGTCGGGGGCAAAGACCTGCTCCAAATGGGCGGCAAGGACGTCGAGGACTATCGGCGAAACGACGTCGGATTCATCTGGCAGCAAACCAGCCGCAACATGTTCCCGTATCTAACTTCGATAGAAAACGTCGCGCTGCCCATGATGCTGACCAACAAGCCGGGCAAGGAGAGACAAGAGCGCGCCAAAGAGCTGCTGGAGATCGTCGGATTGGGGCACAGACTGGACCACACGCCGGAGAAGCTTTCAGGCGGCGAACAGCAACGAGTCGCGATCGCGGTGGCTCTGGCCAACGACCCTCCTCTGCTGCTCGCCGACGAACCCACCGGGGAGTTGGATGACGCGACCGCGGCTGAGATCCTGGACCTGTTCGGCGCCGTCAACAAGGAGCTGGGAACAACGATCCTCATCGTCACACACGATCCGGACATCGCCTACAAAGTCGGCAGGGTCGTCATGATCCGCGACGGCAAGATGTCCACCGAGATCCGGCGAAAGGTGACGTTCCAGCGCATAACCGGTGACCTGGACACCGAAGAGCCGTTGGAAGAATTTACCCTTGTCGACGCCAGCGGAAGAGTCCAGATACCGAGGGATCTGCTCGACAGCCTGAAGATCAAGGACAAGGCGCGGGTCACAATCGAAAACGGCACCGTAACGTTGCGGCCCGAGGAGTAACCGGATGAGCCGAGTCGTACCTCTGATATCGACCCACAACCTCACGCGAAGCTACCAGGTGGGCTCCGAGACGATCAACGCCCTCCGCGGCATCGACATGACCGTTTCGCCCGGCCAGTTCATAGCTGTCGTCGGCCGATCGGGTTCCGGCAAGACCACGCTATTGAATATTCTCGCCGGATTGGACAAGCCTTCCGACGGCCAAGTGCTCTTTCAGGATAGGGACCTGGGCGCGATGAACGAAAAAGAGCTAACCGAAATCCGACGCCACAAGATCGGGTTCGTGTTCCAGTCCTTTGGTCTGCTGCCGCTCCTGTCCGCTTTCGAGAACGTAGAGCTGCCCCTGCGCATTGCGGGCGTCCGGACTCGCGAACGCGAGGCGCGCACCAGGGAGACGCTCGAGATAGTCGGGCTGTGGAACCGCGCCAAGCACCGCCCGTACGAGCTGTCCGGCGGCGAGCAACAGCGCGTCGCCATCGCCAGGGCCATCGTGAACAACCCGCCGCTGATACTGGCTGACGAACCCACCGGTGAACTGGACTCGACCAACGCGCGAGCGATATTCGGCCTCTTCAAGGACATGGTCAAAGAGCAGGGCATAAGCGTCCTGTCCGCCACCCACGACTCCACGCTTCTGGCCATGGCTGACGAGGTCAAAGAGATACGCGACGGCAAACTCTCCGACGCCACGGACCTCGGCCACCGATACCGCGACTAGACCGGCTCGGCTCCCGCTGAACACGCCGCGCCAAAACCGGTAAGGCGGCCCAAAATCGCGCGAATTGCATGCCGTTAAACGACACGCAGTTTACGATCAAAACTCACCGCCTCAAGCATTGCCTTTTTCTAAGACACGTATTAGACTTGTGCCAGCACACGTGTTCTCAGGAGGGTCATGCCCGCATGCGAAATCGTCGCCCGGCGCCTCAGACCGCCCCCCAGCAATTCGACAGCCAGTTTGAGTCGTACCTCGGAACGCATCTTCCGCCGTCGACGAGCCGCGTGCCGTCCATATATCGCGAGACCACGAAGTGCTACGCCTACATGTGCACCTACGCCCACGGGTGCAGCGAGCAGACTCCGCGTCCGTCCCAGGTGTTGATGCGCCGTTGCATGCGATATATGCCCGAATCGCTGCGAATCAAACCCGCCCTATCCGACCACGCCCTCGACGTTTTGGCCGGGCACCGAAACAGCGGTCAACTGTCCGGCGAGACAACCGCCATCCTGGACCGGCTCCGCCCCAACGGCCCCATGCGCCCAGCGGCGACGGGTGCCTAGGATGTGCGACACAGACGAGTCCTCTTCTCTGCCGCGCACAATCCACCCCGCCTGGAGTGGCGGGATTCACGCTCATTGACCGACTCGATTCGACAGAATATGATGTACGAACTTCCCCTGTCACTTCGCTGGCAGGGCCGAGGCCACCTCACGGTGGCCTCTATTTTTATCACTGATCCTGGCCGTCCGATGAGTCACAAATCTCCGTGCTCTGATCAGTTCCTCCCAAAAACCTGTCAAGGAGACAACCAAACATGAACATGTTCGACCTTAGCGGCAAGACAGCAATCGTCACCGGCGGCAACGGAGGCATCGGCCTCGGGATCGCCAGGGGCTTGGCGCAGGCCGGCGCCAACATCGTGGTCGCGGCGCGCAACGCTGCGAAGACCGAGGCGGCGCTCGAAGACATCCGCGGCCTGGGAGTGCAGGCCATCGGCGTCGAGACCGACGTGACGAGCGAGGATTCCGTGTCCGCCATGGCCGAAGCCGCTACCAGCGAGTTCGGCGGCGTCGACATCCTTGTGAACAACGCGGGTATAGCGCTCCGCAAGGCGCCTCAGGATTACACTCTCGACGAATGGAATCAGGTCGTCGACATAAACCTGACCGGGACGTTTCTGTGCGCTCGCCAGGTCTATCCCCTCATGAAGGATGCCGGCGGCGGCAAGATCATCAACATCGGCTCGATGACCTCGATCTTCGGCAGCGACTGGGTGGCTTCGTACTCGTCCAGCAAAGGCGGAGTCGTGCAGCTCACCAAGAGCCTGGCTTTGTCATGGGCCAAGGACAATATACAGGTCAACTCGATCCTGCCCGGCTGGATCCACACCGACCTGACAACGCCGATTCGTACAGACAACCCCGAACGCTACGCCTCCATCACCGCCCGCATCCCCCACGGACGCTGGGCCGAGCCCGATGAGATGAGCGGATGCGCCGTCTTCCTGGCCAGCGCCGCCTCGGACTACGTGACCGGCACGGCGATCCCAGTCGACGGCGGCTACGCGGCGTTCTAACGCTCCGTCATGATCGGACATCATCTGCATCTCCCAGCGCCTGCCTGCACCTAATTCGCGAACGAGTTCGAATCTGGCCGAGTTCGTCGAAATAGAAAGTCCACGCTTGAGTCATTCGAGTGTGAGTCAGACGTGAGGAGCAACAGATGGCAAAGCAAGCAGGCAAGAGCAGCGCGCAACTCATGCCCAGGGGATGGGTCATTTCGCTGATGTGGGCGACAGCAATCGTCGGGATATCGATCCTCGCCAGCGCGACGATCAACCCGCTGTTCGGACGATACGTCCACTGGGACTGGATGGCCGGCATCGCCCCGGTGAGTTTCGCCCTGATACTGGCGGCCTTCAGGCGGCGCTGGGTGTGAACTCAGAAGGCTCTTGCGCCGACTGAGCGCGCCGGTTAACATCGGTCATGCGACGAGTGCGGTAGGCTGACGACGCAGCGGCACGAGTCCCGTCGCGACTGGAGGCAGACCCGCCATGACCGACCTGTTGCTGAAGGGCGGCGAAGCAGTCGACCCTTCCCAAGGCATCCGGGACAAGCTCGACATTGCCGTGACCGACGGCGCTATATCGCAACTGGCGCCCGATATAGCGCCCGGCCCCGACACCCGGGTCATCGACGTATCCGGCAAACTGGTCGTGCCGGGCCTCATCGACCTTCATTGCCACATCTACCACGGCGTCAACCAGACAGGCGTCAACCCCGATCTCGCCGGCGTCTACTCCGGTGTCACGACCCTCGTCGACGCCGGGAGCGCCGGTTGCTACACCTTCGGCGGCTTCCCCGAGCACGTCGTGCCCAAAGCCAAAACCCGCATCATCTGCATGCTCCACATCTCCCGGACCGGCCTCGCCTATCAGCCCGACCTCTCCCGGCGGGAGGACATCGACCTGGAGGACACCGTACGCGTCGTCCGGGAGAATCGGCCGCTGATCCAGGGCATCAAGATCAGGGCGGTCGGACCGGCGGTGCCCGTGATGGGCGTCGAGATCGTCCAGCTCGCAAAGCAGGCGGCCAACGAAGCGGGCGTACGGCTCATGGTCCACATCGGAGACCGGCTCGCGGGCGACGGCCCGACCATCACCCGAGCGCTGCTTCCGCTGCTGGAGCCAGGCGACATCATCACCCACCTGTTCACCGGCAACCCCGGCACGATCTTTGACGACGACGGCTCAGTCCTTCCCGAGCTCATGGAAGCGCAGGGACGAGGAGTCTTCCTCGATACAGCCCACGGCAGGCAGAACTTCAGCTTCGACATCGCTCGCCGCGCTCTGGACCGTGGCGTCGTGCCACGCGGCATCAGCACCGACTTGACGATTCCCGGACGCCTGCACGCCGTGCACAGCATGACCGAGATGCTGTCGAGGTTCCTGGCGCTCGGGTTCTCTCTGGAGGACGTCATCCGGATGTCCACCGCCAACCCCGCCGAGGCCCTGGGCATGGGCGACACTCTCGGGAGCCTGGCCGTCGGCCGGGGCGCGGACATCACCGTGCTGGAAGAGGCCACCGGCGACTGGCTGTTTCACGACACCGAAGGCGGCACGCTCCGCGGCGACAAAGCGCTTGCGCCCGTCGCCACGGTGAAGGACGGAGAGGTGTTCACCGTCGACTGGGGCCCCCGCCCCTGGGGCTGGCTGCCCGACACGGCGTAGTCAGAGTGATCGGGCGCAGCTAGACAGATCCCGACAGGGCCGGGATCCCGATGTGTCGGGGCTTTCTGCGAGCGCACCGGACGCGAGTACGGTCCGAACAGAACAAAGAACGACGCGTTCGGGACCGGTTAGCGCCACCCATCCGTTCGCCCTGAGCCTGTCGAAGGGCCGTAATGCGCCAAGTTTGCAATCGGCCCCCGACACATGTGCTAGCAACAATTCAGGAGCATTTGAGGCGCCATTATGACCCGTTCCCGACTCCGTGACCTGGGCATCGTCATCGGCGATCTGCCGACCGGCCCCAACAACGCCATCACCGACGTGCCCGGCGTCCTCGTCGGCCACACCACGCTCTCCTACGACGAGCCGCGGGTGGCCCGAACCGGCGTCACCGTCATCGTGCCCCGCGATGGCCGGATGCACGAGGACAACGTTTTCGCCGCGTACCACGTGCTCAACGGCAACGGCGAGATGACCGGCCTGCCCTGGATCGACGAGACCGGGCTGCTCGGGTCGCCGGTCGCGATCACGAACACAAACCAGGTCGGCGTCGTACGAGACGCCCTGGTCGAACACGCCGTGGATCGTGGAATGGCCGGTTGGATCTTGCCGGTCGTGGCCGAGACCTACGACGGCTTTCTCAACGACATCGACGCCTTCCACGTCACAAAACAGCACGTATTCGAAGCGCTCGACTCCGCATCGGACGGTCATGTCGCCGAGGGCAATGTGGGCGGCGGGACCGGCATGATGTGCCATGGTTTCAAGGGCGGCATCGGCACGTCGTCACGCGTCGCCGAGGCTCCGGGCGGCCCGTACGCGGTCGGCGTACTGGTTCAAGCCAACTACGGCAGCCGCAAGCATTTGCGGGTAGACGGCGTCCCGGTCGGACGCGAGATCGCCCCTGACGTTGTACCGCTACCACAAAGAACAGATAGCGGCGACGGGTCGATCATCATCGTCGTCGCAACCGACGCGCCGCTCGTGCCGGTCCAGTGCCGGCGTCTGGCGCAACGAGCGACTATTGGACTGGCGAGGGTTGGCGGCACGGGCTACAACGGCAGCGGCGACATCTTCCTGGCCTTCGCCACGGGCAACCACCCGTCCCACGACCCAAACGACGACAGGACGCCCGAGTCGTCCGAGCTCGTGGACTTGAAGATGCTGCCGAACAACCTGATCGACCCGCTGTTCGACGCCACTGCGGAGGCTGTCGAGGAGTCGATACTCAACGCCCTGACCGCGGCCGAGACCACAGATGGGTTCCGAGGCACAGCCCACGCCCTGCCTCCGGACCGCCTCCGGGAAGTCATGTCCGCATACAAGCGCTGAAGCAACTCACAAGCAAATCCAAAAACATCACCCAAAGGAGGACATAGTGGCCTCGATCCGAGCAAACCGAGTCAAAGAAAAGCTGGCACGAGGCGAGGTCGCGACCTTGCTCATGGGCGACAACAGCTCACCGAACCTCGTCGACGCCCTCGGCCCCCTCGGCTTCGACTCGGTCCTGATCGAAGGCGAGCACGGCCCCGTGGACTTCGACGACATCC